>JBBINB010000004.1:0-98745 GCA_037444065.1 Draconibacterium sp. | reverse complement strand
GTGCTGAAATAAAAGAGAGAGAAGTCACCCTTTAGGCCGGGGTAAAGAGAGAATTTAATCTGAGCGCCAATCAGCGTTACCCCAGCCCTGAAGGGAGCGCTGATTACAACGCATCTGGTAGTGCTATAAAAAAAAGTAGGATATTTATTAAATGCAGAATGCAAATTTTGAAAGTCACCCTTTAAGGCCGGGGTAAAGAGAGAGAAGTCACCCTTCAGGGCCGGGGTAGCAAAATATTATTTATAGAAGAGAAGAAATGTATTTTGAAAAAATTCACTCCTTTAAATATAATCAAATGACAATAAGTGACAATGTTTCAATGTTTTTTGGAGCAAAACCAGAAATTTTTGAAAAAGCATCAATGCTCAGAGAGAACATGACAGATGCAGAAAAGATACTTTGGGAAAAGTTGAAGGACAGAAAATTGTTTCAATATAAATTCAGAAGACAGCATCCAATTGATATTTTTATTGTCGATTTTTATTGTCATCCAATTCGTCTGGTGATTGAAATTGATGGAGGTTATCATCTGAATTCTGAGCAAAGGGAATACGATATTGGCAGAAGTGCAGAATTGGAAAACTTTGAATTGAAAATTATTCGTTTTACAAATTATGAAATTTTTGCTAATGTTGATTCGGTAGTAGGTCGAATTAAAAAAGAAGTGGAAAAAAGGGAAATTGAATTTAAGAAACTCAACTAAGGTATTTATCCAGGCAGCCTTGCCCATCTGTCAATTGAAGGGGAGCGCTGATTACAACACACCAGAAAGAGAAAAAAAGAGAATAAAAATGTTATAAAAGCAGAAAAGCCCTGCATAAAGTCACCCTTTAGGGCCGGGGAAAAGAGAGAGAAGTCAACCTTTGGGGCCGGGTCAAAAAGGGACAAATAAATTTTCAATATGAAATCACAACCAAAAATAAATGTCGGGATTTTAGCACAGGAAGAACTGCAATTTTCATTTTCGGGAGCTTTTAGTTATGGCGATTCTGAGATTCGTCCGGGTGATTATTCGGCGGTAATTATCGATGAAAAAATTGTTTTTTCAGATGGTTCGGGAGCAAAGTTTAATGCCGGTTCTTTCTTGTTTGTACCAGAATCGACCGACTCATTTTTTGAGTTAAAATCTGTTACCATTGGTGTCGATTTTCACTGGGAGCAGCAGGAAAACCAGCGGTTTAAGGGTAGCTTAAAACTGGTGCAGGAAAATGGCAACGTTCGGGCAATTAATATCATAAATCTTGAAGAATACCTGAAAAGCGTGATTTCGTCGGAAATGAGCTCAACAAGTTCGATGGAATTATTAAAAGCCCACGCGGTTATTTCCAGAAGCTGGCTGCTGGCCCAGGTCGAAAAAACAAAATCAATCACATCAGGTGGCGGGCTGTATCAGGCCTCCTTTGAAACTGAAAACAAAATAACGAGGTGGTACGACCGCGAAGACCATGCTAATTTTGATGTTTGTGCCGACGACCATTGCCAGCGCTACCAGGGAATCACAAAAATCCAATCAGAGAACGCATGTAAAGCTGTAGAGGAAACTTTTGGCGAAGTTCTTGTTTTTGAAGGGAATATCTGCGATACCCGCTTCTCGAAATGTTGCGGCGGTATTTCAGAAGATTTTGAAAACGCATGGGAACCGGTCAGGCATAGTTACCTGACAAAGGTTACAGATTCGGGGTTTGGCGATACTACCTGCGTTGATTTACGTGCCGAAGTGGAGGCCGGCCTGTGGATACGCAACCGGCCCCAGGCTTTTTGCAATACAACCGACCAAAAGGTTCTGGGCCAGGTTCTACCCGATTTCGATCAGAAAACAGCCGATTTCTTTCGCTGGAAGGTGGAATATTCACAAAACACAATTTCAGCAATCATAAAAAAACGATCGGGGATCGATTTTGGTGAAATAGTGCGACTGGAAGCCTTAAAGCGAGGCCATTCTTCCCGGATAATCGAACTGAAAATAACCGGGACAAAAAAAACAGTTACGGTTGGCAAAGAGCTCGAAATCAGGAAATGGCTCTCCGAATCTCATTTGTATAGCTCTGCTTTTGTTGTCGACCACCTCGAAATTAAAAATGGTATTCCCCAAAAACTTCTGCTAACCGGTGCCGGTTGGGGGCATGGTGTCGGGCTGTGCCAGATTGGCGCTGCTGTTATGGGCGAAAAGGGATTTTCGTACAGTGAGATTTTAAATCACTATTTTAAAGGTACTGAATTCAAAAAAATATACACATGAAACCACAAAAACTGCTTTGTTTAATTCTGGCCCTCTTTATATTTTCAACTGTAAAACCAGTTGAAGTTATTCGGGTAAACCAGTTGGGCTATCTGCCCGGTTCTGTTAAAGTTGCTGTTTTTTTGTCATCCGAAAGGGTTGAAATCCTGACATTTACAGTGCATAGTGCATTGTCGGGGAAAATAGTTTTAAAAGGTCAAACTTTGCCCAAAACTGCCGAACAATGGGGAATGAAAACAGCCTTGCGCCTCAATTTTTCGGCACTTGAAACAGAGGGTACGTTTTACATTAAAGCCGGAAAAACCCAATCGCCGGAATTCAGGATTGATACAGGGGTTTACGATGGGACAGCCGATTTTATACTGAATTACATGCGCCAGCAGCGTTGTGGGTATAACCCGTTTTTAAAAGACTCGTGCCACCTCCACGACGGGATTATTGTCGACCATCCGGCAAAAAGCGGCGAATTTATCGATGTTACCGGGGGTTGGCACGATGCCACTGATTATCTGCAGTACTCTACAACTTCGATAAATACCATTTTCCAGATGATGTTTGCATACCGGCACTTTCCGGAAATTTATGGCGATTATTTTGACGATAAGGGTGAGAAAGGCAGCAACAACATTCCTGATATTTTGGATGAAATAAAGTGGGGGCTCGCGTGGATGCTTAAAATGAACCCCGCGCCCGGCGAAATGTACAACCAGATTGCCGACGACCGCGACCATGTTGGCTTCCGGCTTCCGGTTGGGGACAAAGCCAATTACGGGTTGGGAAAATTTCGTCCGGTGTATTTTGTAACTGGCAAACCGCAGGGTTTGGCAAAATTCAAAAACGAATCGACAGGGGTTTCGTCCATTGCAGGAAAATTTGCTTCGGCATTTGCCCTTGGCGCCGGACTATTTAAAAATTCTGATCCCGGATTTTCAGATTTGATGAAAAAGAAGGCGCTTGACGCTTGGAATTTCGCGCTTTCCGACACCGGCTTCACACAAACCGCCTGCAATGTTTCCCCCTATTATTATGAAGAACGAAATTATGCCGACGACCTTGAACTGGCGGCTGCACAATTATACGGGTTAACGGGCGAAAAAAAATTTCTGAAAGAAGCTCAATACTGGGGCAATATTGAACCGGTAAGTCCATGGATAAAAAACGACACTGCCGGTCATTACGAATCATATCCGTTTATCAATCTCGGCCATTACTTTCTTATTCAAAACGGGAAAACAGATTTTAAAAAGTATTATAAAGAAGGACTGAATTTATTATTTGAACGTGGAAAAGAAGATCCCTTTTTTAACGGGCTGCCTTTTTTGTGGTGTTCGAATAACCTTGTGGCAGCGGCTGCTACCCAGGCCCGTTTATACGAAACCCAAACGCGGGACTCCAGTTTTATTGAAATGGAAGCAGCGCTGCGCGACTGGCTTTTTGGTTGCAACCCCTGGGGAACGGCCATGATTTGCGGACTTCCGGGAGTGGATGACTCCCCTATGTACCCTCACTCTTCGTACACTGTTGTACTTGGTGGTACAACCCCCGGTGGACTTGTGGATGGCCCGATTGATGCCCAAAGAAATAAAGCGCAGATTGGAATTGTATTGTTAAAGCCCGATGAATATGCTGCTTTCAACCTGGGTAAAGCAGTTTATCATGATGACATTGGTGATTATTCTACAAACGAACCTACCATGGACGGCACAGCCAGCCTGAGTTTTTACCTCGCCGGCCTCGAAAAAGAAGGCCGGATGCAACTATCGGAAAAAAAAATTGAAAAAGATAAACAGGGCGCAATTATTCGTGTAAATCCCGGCCAAAAAAATATCTTTCTGGCTTTTACAGCCGATTCCCTTTTCGAAGGAGGGGCGCATGTTCTTAATGTTCTCCAGAAAAAAAACATAAAAGCTTCGTTTTTTTTAACCGGAAATTTTCTTCGAACCCCGGGGTACAAGAGGGTTATTCAGCAATTGGTAAAAGACGGGCATTACGTTGGGCCGCACTCCGACCGGCATCTTTTGTATTGCGACTGGCACAAACAGGATTCGACCCTTGTTTCTTTTGAAGAATTTAAAAGCGACATTAAAAATAACTTTTCAGAACTAAAAAAATTTGGGATTAAGGCAAACGATGTTTTGTTTTTTATGCCGCCCTTTGAATGGTATAACAACGAAATTGTGGAATGGGCCGGTGGGCTTGGGCTAAAAGTCGTGAATTTCACACCGGGCACCGGTACAAACGCAGATTATACCACGCCTGAAATGAAAAACTATAAGTCGTCGGAATTAATATTGGACAATCTGAAAAATTTCGAAAAGAATGAAATCAGGGGATTAAACGGGGCAATCCTGCTTATTCATCCCGGTACCGAAAAAACAAGAAAAGACAAGTTGTACCTGAAGCTTGAGGAAATGATTGAATATTTTGGAGCGAAGGGTTATGTGTTCAGGTCATTAAAAATTTAGCCGGGGCTAAAGCCGAAAAAGGGGAAAAAGGCAGGTTCCGGGCAATCCAGAACAAAATTATAACCCACAGAATTATCCGCGGGGCGCTTTTAAAATAGAAAACATTAGGCAGTTTCAACCCAAAAAACCCGTTTAAAAGCGGGTGGAGATAATGGTACAGAATGAGAAAAAACCCTGGAATAAACAGAAAATTGTAACCCACCACTCCCCCGAAATCGAGGTGCAGCAAACTGTGCAATGCCCGTTGCGAACCGCAGCCAGGGCAATAATACCCGGTAATCGAGTTAAACAGGCAACGCGGAAAAATGACATGTTCCGATGGATCCAAAAAAAAGAAAAGGGCTGCTAAACCAATAAAACCGGCCAAAAGACTGTAGTTCAATAATTTCTTCATTATTAATTCATCGTTCTTTCATGATAATTCTAAGTTTGCATTATTTCACCTTTTATTTTTAGGTATAATGAGGAAATAACATCAAAGGGAGTCGGACTTTCCCAAGTCCGACATGATTTTTTGGAAGCAGAAACCCGACAGCTAAAGGGTCGAAGTTCCAGATAAAATCTGTTATTGCTGCACTATAAGTTGTATTGAAGTTACCCCATTTTTTAGGCCGATTTCGGGATAACTTCCGTTACACATCGATACCTCCGGTTATAGCAGCAAGTCCGCCAATAATGACAAGCAGGGCAAAAACAGCCATAATTATTAATCCGCTGCCAAAAGCTATCCATGCCCAAAGTTTTGCATTTTTGCTGGCATCCATTGCTCCCCGGTAATCTCCGGCATTCCATTTCGAGTTAACCTGTGCCGCAAAAACTATGGATACTATACCCAGTATCTGGCAGCAGAAAATGGTTGTAAGTATGGCAAAAACAAGGTAATTCGGGGGTGGCGCCTGCTGCTGATGGATTTGGTTTTCGTTCATAATTGTAAGGTTAAATTGTTATAGCCTGATTAAGCCAAATTTAGCTTTTGAAATTAACAAATGAAAATCAAATATACTTCAAATTTAAAGCTGATAATGGTTTTGCCACGTATGTTTTTTGCAAGTTTCATGCCCTAAATGTCCTGAAAAAAGGTTCAACGGGTTAAAATTTTTCAGGACAGGTTTTATTTTCTCCTTTCATAAAAAAGTATTTGTTATTATTATCTGATTTATTTAATGTTCTTATTCAGTGGTGTTTAATGTCAAAGATCTTATCAAAACAGAGGCATTAATAATGGTTTTTTCATCATTAACAACTTTTTAACAATTCTTAGATTAAACTATTAAAAGATATTATTGTCTTATTAGTAGTGTTTAACAATTTTAGAAAGTAAAATAAACAAGAACTGATTTCATGAAAAGAATTATTTATTTGTTAGGATTAATATTATTAGGTACAAATTTAAACGGGAAAGAAATAGCAGAAGTAACCGGAGAAAATGATGATGCAACCAAAAAGGGAAAAATTTCGGGGATGGTAATCGATCAAACTACCAAACAGCCTATGGAATTTGCAAATGTTGCACTGTATAATTTAAACGATTCATCTTTGATAACTGGCACAATCACCGACGAATCGGGGGAGTTTTGGCTGGACGGAATTTCTTTTGGCGAATATTACATCGAAGCACAGTTTATCGGTTTTAACAAAGCCGGAGTTCAGGAAATTGTGCTGAGCAAGGACAATCCTGTAACAGAACCCGTAAAAATAGAGTTGGAAACAAATACGCTTGAATTAGCTGCCGTTGAGGTAGTTGCCGATAAAGCCGCCCTTGAATTTAAGCTCGATAAAAAAGTGGTAAACGTTAGCCAGGTGATTAGCGCCGTTGGAGGAACAGCAGTCGATGTGCTGGAAAATACGCCATCGGTTCAGGTGGATATCGAAGGAAATGTTTCGTTGCGCGGCTCGTCAAACTTTACGGTTTTAATCGATGGAAGGCCAAGTGTACTTTCGGGAAGCGACGCCCTCCGCCAGATACCAGCTTCGGCTATCGAAAATATCGAGATTATTACCAACCCGTCGGCAAAGTACGAACCCGATGGTATGGCCGGAATTATTAACCTGGTAATGAAAAAGAATAGCTTAAACGGGTTTAGCGGGATCGTAAACGGAACAATAGGGACCAGGGATAAATACCGCGGGGATTTTACCTTAAATTACCGTACAAACAAAGCAAACTGGTTTATTGGCGCCGACTGGCGCGACGAAACTGGTTATGGAAATATTTTTTCTGAAAGGGAAACCTTTAGGAACGACTCCGTTTTTTACCGGATTATAGATGGCGAACGGAACGATATCAGGGGAGGGAATAATTTTAAATCGGGAGCAGAATTTTTCCTTACCGGTAAATCAACTTTGGGAATCTCCGGAGAATTGGGAAAATCGAAAAATACCAGAAAGGGTTCAGGCGAAATGAGGGAGTTTTCCAACCCTGTAAAACTGGATATTTATTCATTGAACGAATCGGAATCGACCCGTGAAAATGATTTTTACAGTTTAAACATGAATTTCCAGCACAATTTTAACACCGAGGGTCACAAACTCGACGCTATGCTTTTTTATTCAGGCGAAGAGGGGAGCGACAGCGAAAACGAAGCTGAAATTTTAACCGACAGGCAGTTTGTAAAAACCAACATTTTTATCGACAGGGTTTCTACACTTGAGACCGAAAAGGAAAATGAACTGCAATTTAAACTTGATTATACAAATCCCTTCAGCAAAAACGGAAAACTTGAAGCTGGTTTACAAAGCCGTCTTGAAAGAGAAACAGAAGACCTGCTTTTTCTTGATTTTAACCTGGCAAGCAACACCTGGGTCGAAAATCAGAAATATACAAGCGCTACCGATTTCAGACGCGATATTCATGCCCTTTACGGCACATTCAGCAATAAACTTGGAGGTATTGATTACATGGCCGGACTGCGTGGCGAATTAACGGTTCGCGAAATAAAAAACACAAATTCGGCAAAACCCCATACGCTCAACCGCTTTGATGTGTTTCCAACCATGCACCTTTCGTATAAACTGAAACAAACAAACGAAATTATGGCGAGTTACGGCAGAAGGATAAACCGCCCCAGTGGCCGCGATCTTGACCCGAATCCCAATTATTTCAACCGTTACACTATTATGTTGGGAAATCCCGATTTGAAACCCGAGTATACCAATTCGTACGAATTGAATTTCTTAAAACGGTTTGGAAAGTCGTTTCTTTCGGCAGAGCTATTTCACAGGGTAACCAACAATAAAATAGAGAGGATTGAGCGTTTGGGCGAAGATGGAATTTTTTACCTCGAAACCGATAACTTCGATAAAGACTATTCGACCGGTGTTGAAATAATGGGAAATGTAAATTTTACAAAATGGTTGCTGGTAAACGGCAGCGTGTCGATGTACAACTACCGGATTACCGGCGATTTGGCCGGCGAAAACTTTGAGCGCGAAAGCGCCAACTGGAGTGGAAGGTTAAACGCGACTTTAAAACTTGCCGAAAATTCAAGAATGCAAATAATGGGCTTTTACCGCGGGCCTTCGGTTTCGCCGCAGGGCGAATCGAAAGCCATGATTTTTTCCAACTTATCATTCCGGCAGGATTTCTGGGATAAAAAATTGTCGGCAACCCTTAGCCTGCGCGACCCCTTTGGGACCGGTAAATTTGAACGCGAATCGAAAACACCCGATTTTAAAAGCCATTTCAGATGGTCGGGCGAGCCGCGCGTGTTGATGCTGACTTTAAGCTACAAAATCAATAATTTCAAGGAAGAAAGAGGAAACAACGGTGGTGGCGGTGAGCCCCGCATGGATATGGGGGGTGAAATGTAAAGAGGAAAAAGCCCCTCCTGGCCCTGCCTGCCGGCAGGCAGACTCCCCGGGGGAGAGCAATTTAAAAAAATTATTTTACCATTTTCCTGTAGGATGCCATCCGTCAAAGTTGCAAAATAAACGGATGGCATCCTTTTTTGTAGCATTTTAAGTTGAACATCATTCATTGATTATAAAACCCCGGGTGTTTAAATTCAAAACAGTCTCTGACAATTTTCACCTTAGCGAAAAACTTAGCGCACTTTGCGTGAAATAATCAATAATCATTAATCACTGATAAATTTCGTTGCCGTTAAATAAACCCAACTCCACCGTTTAATAAATGCCCCTTTTTATTTGATTTTTAAGGAATGCCATGAATTTATCTTCGAGAAAGTGGACAAAATTTATGAAATCAGGAAAGATGAAAGCAAAGATTTCAGATCGGTAATAACAAAAGAAATCCGGATTGTCACGGTTAAAATAATTACGGGAGAATCAATTGAATTCACACTACAGTTCTTAAAAAACCGGGGAGACTAGTCCAGGTCTGAAAATATTTTAAACCTTACAAACTATTTTACCCCAATTTTAATGCGTCTGAGCCCGGAATAACAGCGTTTAATTTTATTGAACCGCTTTCGTGCAGGTCAAATTTCAGTTTTCGGTTAACCTTAAAATCAACAAAATTACGCTGCTTAACCGGGCTGAATTACATGAGCAGTTTTATTTCTACATAAAAGGATAAATCGATGACAACGGGCAGATTGAAATTACCCAACAATACCTGAACCTCGAAAAACTGCGGTTTGATTTTGATTTCAGCATTTTGGTTGATGAAAAAATTGATGTGAGAAACATGCTGGTCACGTCAATGCAGCTACAGCCGTTTGTTGAAAATGCAGTGATCCGTGGGTTGCAAAACAAGCTGGACGACAGGAAATTAAAGATTGAAGACTTGAAGAAATGAGAATGTGAAGGCAGAGGCAAAGTCAGAGGCAAAGGCAGATGCGAAGAAACAACTGTTAGTAAGTGCTTAGCGGTTCCGGGCCGCTTAGCGCATCAAACTGCGGGATAATTATCAGCATCGAATTTAACGGAATCGACAGGGCTGCAGCCAGAGAAATTTTAAAGGAAAAAACGGGAAAGGCTCTAAACTGATGAAAAAGCGGTTGGAAATCCTTCAGCAAAAACAGGGAGAAAAATACAGTCCTGAAACCATCGATTTGGAAGCAGGAACACGGGTTGAAATTTTTATTCCGGAGGAAAATTAGAAGAAGGTTCCCGCAAAGACGCAAAGAAGCGCGAAGTACGAAAATATTATTGCACCCTTTGTGTGAAATTTCTCTTAAAATATGAAAATCAAATCCATTATAGTCGACCATGAAAAACACGGACGGGAGAACCTGGCCGGAATTCTTGAACAATACTGCCCGGAAGCGGAGTTACTGGGTGAAGCCGCATCTGTTGAATCTGCCATAGCGCTGATAAATGAATACAGCCCCGATCAGCCGCAAAACCCGCGGATCGGGCTTCCAACCGGCGATCGTATCGAATTTATTGAAGTAAGTAAAATTATCCGTTGCCAGGGAGAGGGGAATTACACCCATTTCTTTTTCGAGGAAAACAAGCATCTGCTTGTTGCCAAAACCCTTGTCGAATTTGAAGATTTATTACAGGGACATTCGTTTATAAGGGTACACAAAACGCATCTTGTGAACCTGAAACATATTGTCGCATGGTTAAAAACCGATGGCGGGGTTTTGCAGTTTTCCAACAGCGATAAAGTTGCCGTTTCGCGCAGTGGAAAAGATGAAGTACAGTAAGTACTGAAAGATAGTTTATGGTAAAATTGTTAATTTTGATTTTTATGTAATTAACTTTAGGTTTTAATACTAATTCCGTAACGTGTTTTAGAATGTGTTTGCGGCCTTAATTCTTTCAATTATACATTATTAAAACTATTTAGCGTACAACAATGAAAACAAAACTTATCTTATTTCTGGCTATGGTTATGCTCGTTGCAATTTGGAGTTGTTCAACAAAAAAAGATTTTAAAGTAGGTGGAACATACAACGGTTTTACCTTGAAAGAGAAAAAGTTTGTTGATGAGGTAAATGCCGAATGTCTTTTGTTTGAACACGACAAAAGCGGGGCCCGTTTACTGAAAATTTTGAATAACGATCCAAACAAACTGTTTAATATTGCTTTTAAAACGGCGCCTGAAACCGATTACGGGACACCGCACATTTTGGAACATGCTGTATTAAACGGTTCGAAAAACTTTCCGGTAAAAAGCCCTTTCGATGTGTTGATGCAAGGCTCACTCAACACATTTTTAAATGCAATGACCGGGGCCGATATTACCACTTTCCCGGTGGCAAGCATGAATAACAAAGACTATTTCAACCTCATGCATGTGTATCTCGATGCCGTTTTTAACCCGCTGATTTATTCCGATCCAAGAATCCTTGAGCAGGAAGGCTGGCACCATGAGCTAAATTCGAAGGATGAACCCGTGATTTATAAGGGGGTGGTTTATAATGAAATGAAGGGCTCATATTCAAGTCCCGAACGCGAATTGGATTATCAAATTAATAAAATACTGTTCCCCGATAATACTTACGGTGTCTCGTCAGGTGGTTACCCCACTGAAATTCCAAAACTTACGTACGACTATTTTATCAACTTTCATAAAAAATATTACCATCCGTCGAACAGTTATATTTTGTTGTACGGAAATGCAGATTTAAAACAGGAACTCGAATTTATAGATACCGAATATTTATCGAAATATGATATTTCGGAAACTAAAGTCGAAATACCACTCCAGGCGCCATTCGATGCTATGAAGGAGGCCGAAAAAACTTTCGCAGTCCCTGAAGGTGCGCCAACAGAGGACCAAACATTTTTAAACCTTAGTTTTGTTGCCGGAAAAAGTACGGATCGTGCTTTGTGTATGACATTCGATGTGTTGGCCGAAGCGCTTGTGAACCATGAGTCTGCGCCGATACGGTTGGCATTGCAGGAAGCCGGAATAGGCAAAGATGTCAGGGCTTCGTTTAATGAACAGCAACAAAATGTGTTTCAGATAACCGTGCGAAATGCCAATCCGGCCGACAAGGATCGGTTTAAAGAGATTGTATTCAAAACGTTGGAAAAAGCAAGTAATGAGGGATTCGACAAATCGATGATTGAAGGAATTTTAAACCGTATGGAATTCAGGTTGAAAGAAGGCGACAGTGCACAAAAAGGATTAATGTGTTTAATGATGACTTACCAAACCTGGTTTTTTGCCAATAATCCTTTCCCGGGGCTCGAATTCAACAAACCTTTGGCAGAAGCAAAAAAAGCTTTGAATTCAACCCTTTTGCAGGAAACAGTTAAGAATTATCTGATTTCAAACCCGCATGCCTTGTTAATGGTTTTAAAACCCGAACCCGGATTACAGGCAAAATTAGATGAAGCCACTAATTCAGAACTAAAGGAATTTAAAGCCGGATTAAGTGAAACGGAATTGGAAAATCTTATTTCGGAAACAAAAGAACTGGTTGAATACCAGAAAAAAGAAGATACACCGGAGGCGCTTGCAACAATTCCAATGCTCGAACTTGCCGATATTGAAAAAGAAATTGAATGGTACGCGGTAAGCGAAAAGGAAGTAAAAAACGTGCCGGTTCTGTATTATAATGATTTTACAAACGAAATTGTTTATGTAAACCTTTATTTCGATTTAAGGACCCTGCCCCAGGAATTAATTCCGTACGCTTCGTTGTTAGGTTCGGCGCTTGGAAAATTAAGTACCGAAAATTATTCGTATGGTGAATTGGATAATGCCTTAAATATTCAAACCGGTGGATTCCAAACATCGACAGCCACTTTTATGGAAAACCAGTCGGAACAGAATTTAATACCAAAATTTGTAGTTTCTTCAAAGGCGACTATCGACAAAACGGGAAAATTGTTTGAACTGATTTCAGAAATTCTGAATAATTCGAATTATAACGATACCGAAAGATTGAAAGAATTGATAACCAGGCTCCAGTCAAGGTTAGAATCGAATGTGAAAAACAATGGAATGGGCATTGCTATGACCCGCATGCAATCTTATTACTCTGCTGCCGGAATGTTTGATGAGTTGACAAATGGCCTGGATTACTATCGCTTTATCACAAAAATCTCGAAGAATTTTGATGAAAATGCAGAACAAACCAAACAAAAACTGATAGAAACAGCAAAGTTACTTTTCAATGGAAAGAATTTGATTGCCGGAGTTACCTGCACCGAAAAAGATTATCAAGCCTTTTCCAATGGATTTGAAGGTCTTATTTCAACGCTACCTGAAGAAGATGCGGCGCTGAACGACTGGCAGTTTAATTTTGAAAATAAAAATGAAGGATTATTAAGTGCATCCAAAGTTCAATATGTAGTAAAAGGTTTCGATTTCACCCAACTGGGATATCAGTACAATGGTAAAATGCGCGTACTGAACCAGGTACTTACAACCGATTGGCTTCAAAATCAGGTTCGGGTTATTGGTGGCGCTTATGGCGGATTTGCCGGTATTTCGCCTTATGGAAATATATTTTTTGGTTCATACCGGGATCCGAATTTAAAAGAAACAATTGAAAATTATAATAACACTCCAGGTTATTTAAGCAATTTTGAAGCCGATGAGAAAGCAATGACACGTTTTATTATTGGTTCAGTCTCGAGGCTCGATCAGCCTATGAATGTTTCAGACAAAGGAGATCTGGCTTTTAAGCGGTTCTTTGAAAAAACAACAAGAGAGTATAAAATGGCAGAGCGCGAAGCTGTGTTAACAACTACTGCAGCGGATATTAAATCGATGGAAAAATTGATTCAGGATGTTTTAAATAAAAATGTAATTTGTGTTTACGGAAACGAAACAAAGATTAAAGAAAACAAGGAATTATTCAATGAGCTGGTGAGTTTAACCGAGTAGTAAGAATTGTATATTTGAAAATAAAAAAGGAGCTGCGAGGCTCCTTTTTCTGTGTAAACCTAAATTAAATTAAACCAGTTTTGCATCGAGTTCAATAGTTGCCGTTCCGCCTGCATACAATCTCGAGATTGGGCATTTTACTTTTGCAGTTTCAGCGAGTTCTTTGAATTTTTCCTGCGAAAGGCCAGCACATTTAACAATTGTCGAAAGCTTGATGTTGGTAATTGCAGGCCCGCCATCAAGGGTGCCAAGCGTAACAGAAGCTTCTGTTTCAATACTTTCGGGGTTTAACCCTTCACCGCTCAAAAGAGCAGAGAGAAACATAGAGTAACAGCCCGACTGTGCTGCACCTACAAGTTCTTCCGGATTTGTTCCTTTTTCATTTTCAAAACGGGTGGCAAAAGTAAACGGGCCGCTGTAGCCGGTAAAACTCATATTTCCTTTTCCCTCTTTCAGGGTTCCGTTCCAAACCGATTTTACTTTTCTTACTGTCATGATGTTATATTTTTTAAGTTTAAAAATTATAGTGTGGGATTTCCCGGGGTCCAGTCACAACCTGTTAAACCCGGATTCTGGGTAGCTTCCAGCGCCCTTAAAACTTCCTGTACATTACGTCCGGTTGCATCGTTGTTTACGCAAACCCACTGTATGGTCCCTTCAGGATCAACAATAAACGTTGCGCGATAAGCCACCCCGCCTGGTTGAAGGATGCCCAACTCTGTGCCCAGCGATTTAGAAGTGTCTTCTATTAACGGGTACGGAAGGTTTGCCAAACGCGGATCATGTTCGCGCCAGGCAAGGTGAACTTCAGCAGTGTCTGTTGAAGCTCCGTATAATACAGTGTTTAAAGCCTGAAAATTCCCAAGGTTTTTGCCAAATTCAACAATCTCTGTCGGGCAAACGAATGTAAAGTCTTTCGGGTACCAAAAAACTACCATCCATTTTTTTTCATCTTTATGATGTTCTGAACTAATTTCTGCAAATGATTTGTTTGGCATTATTGCAGTTTTTTTAAATTCCGGGAATTTGTTTCCAACAGTTAGCATAATTGTATTTTTTTATGATTGTTATAATTTTGATTTAATTTATTTATAGCGCAAAGATACAATTACCGAAACTTTCAATCAAATTGATTTTTTTTAAGATGAATAGAAAAAAGCTATTTTTCACAAAGTAAAATACTGAATTTGAACTCTCTTCGACCCCATTTCAGTTCAAAAGTAACCGCCCTGGAATTGTGAATGTTTTTTTCGGGGTGGTAATTGTACATACATTTGTTTGACTGTTCTTGTAATATCACTATATTTAGCTGTTTTTTTGAAAAACTATAATAACAGATAGATACCTATCCAATTAAATTAAAATCATTAATATTATGGAAAACAAATCAAAAACTAGCACTGTTTCAAGACGGAATTTTCTTGGGACAACTGCCGCTGTAGCAGCGGGAATTACGATTGTTCCAAGTCATGTAATTGCCGGTTTAGGGCACAAAGCTCCAAGTGACAAACTCAACATTGTAGGTGTAGGTGTGGGGGGAATGGGTTTTGCTAACCTGAAAAACCTTGCCTCGGAAAATATTATCGGTCTGTGCGATGTCGACTGGAAATATACCGGTGGGAACGGAGTATTCGATCGTTGGCCAAATGCCAAGAAATACAAGGATTGGAGAGTTATGTATGATGAACTGGGTAAAGAAATGGATGCAGTAGTTGTTGCTACTGCCGACCATACCCACGCTATTGTTGCGGCTATAGCAATGACAATGGGGAAACACGTTTTCGTGCAAAAACCTCTGACTCACTCTGTTTATGAGTCGCGTTTACTTACAAAACTGGCGACCAAATACAAGGTAGCTACTCAAATGGGCAACCAGGGTTCTTCGGGCGAAGGGGTTAACCTTACAACCGAATGGCTAGCCAATGGCGAAATTGGCGAAGTAACAAGAGTGGAAGCTTTTACCGACCGCCCAATCTGGCCACAAGGATTAAACACACCTGAAAATGGCGACTGGGTACCTGAAACTCTTGACTGGGATCTGTTTGTCGGGCCGGCAAAAATGCGCCCGTTTAATCATATTTATCATCCCTGGAACTGGAGGGGCTGGTGGGATTATGGCACAGGCGCTCTTGGCGATATGGCTTGTCATATTTTGCATCCGGTATTTGTTGGCTTGGAACTGGGTTACCCAATTCACGCACAGGGCAACTCCAGCCTGTTGTTACAGGATTGTGCACCTGTTTCACAGGCAGTTAAACTTACCTTCCCGGCACGTGCCCCAAAACGCGCATGGAAAGGCATGAAAAAAGGCGCAGTTCTTCCTCAGGTCGATGTTCATTGGTATGACGGTGGTATTAAACCAATGTTGCCCGATGCATGGCCGGATGGAAAAAATCCTAACGACAGCGGTGGCGGGGTGCTTTTCTATGGAACTAAAGACACTTTGGTTTGTGGATGTTACGGAGTTAATCCATGGCTGCTTTCAGGCCGTAAACCTGATGCCCCTAAGTTCAGGAGAAGAATTGAAAAGGCTACACAGGGCGGTCACGAAATGGATTGGGTACGTGCATGTAAAGAATCGCCCGAAAATCGTGTTGCCACTGCTTCCGATTTCAGCGAAGCCGGGCCATTCAACGAAATGGTGGTTATGGGTGTTCTTGCTGTTCGCCTGCAATCGCTCAATAAAGTGCTGGATTGGGATGGCGCTAACATGCAGTTTACCAACCTCAAAGACGATGAAAAAATCAGAACAGTTATCAAAGACGGTTTCACCATTAAAGACGGTCATCCGAGCTTTAATAAAACCTGGACTGATCCGGTTCCGGCGAAGGAATTTGCCACCGAACTGATTAAGCATACCTATCGTAAACCATGGAGTTTACCCGATATGCCAGCATAATTATTTTAAAATATTCAAAAAAATGGGTGTTCAGCAACGGGCACCCTTTTTTTATAACCTCATAAACTGAAATTTCTCACTAAAAAAATGGTTTAATCAAATGACAAATTTAAAATTATTGAAAGTATATGTTTTACTGACACTAATCTGTGTTTTTAACGGCGCTTATGCGCAAAACTGGCCAGGTTGGCGGGGTCCGCATGGAGATGGCACAAGTATTGAAACCAACTTGCCTGCACAGTGGGATTCAGTAAAGAATGTATTATGGAAAAGCAAAGTTCCCGGTACCGGACATTCATCACCAATTATTTGGGAGGACAAACTTTTTACCCTTACTGCCTTCCCCGAAAAAAAGGAAAAGGCGCTTCTTTGCTTCAATGCCGGAAATGGTGATTTGCTCTGGCAACAGACAATAGTCAAATCTGATTTTGAAAACAAACACAACGACAACAGTTTTGCTTCCGGAACACCTGCCACCGATGGAAAACTTGTTTTTGTTTCTGTTTTGGATGGTGATGATGTGGTTATTGCTGCCTATAATTTTGCCGGAAAGCAAGTTTGGCTTCAGCGGCCCGGTACATTTTCGAGCCCGCATGGTTACAGTTGTTCTCCCGCACTGTACGAAGACAAGGTAATTATCAACGGCAACAGCAAGGGAGATTCGTTTGTAGCTGCTTTAAGTAAAACTGATGGAAAGATTCTCTGGAAAGTTAAGCACGAAAATCAGGCACACAGTTTCAGTACGCCTATTTTCAGGGAAATGGCCGGCAGAAAGCAAATGATTTTCTGTGGGAACAAGGAAATCGCTTCGTACAATCCCGGTGATGGCTCAAAATACTGGTACGTAAAAGGCCCTTCCGAAGATTTTTGTTCGAGCCCGGTTTATAACGAAAAGCATGGATTGGTGCTTGTAAGCAGCGCCTGGCCGCAACGTCATCTGCTTGCTGTTAAACCCGACGGGAACGGTGATGTTACATCAAGCAAGGTAGTTTGGCAAACAACAAAAGGCGCTTATTATGTTCCGTCGCCTGTATGTACCGATGATTATTTTTTTTCGACCATGACCAATGGCGACGTCTACTGCCTTGAAGTTTCAACCGGAAAAATTTTGTATAACGAAAACCTTGGCAAACAATATTCTTCGCCGGTACTGGCTGATGGTTTGGTATATATGCCCAACGACGAAGGGGTAATAACCGTAATTAAACCCGGCCCTGCATACGAACCAATTGCTAAAAATGCCATTGGGGAAAAAATGAATGCATCCCCGGCAATTAGTAACGGAAAGATTTATTTGCGCGGGGAGCAACACCTGTTTTGTATTGGGTTCAAAAAATAGGTATTGTTTTTAACCTATAAGAACGGGTGTTTTTATTAAAAATGTTTAAACAAAAGATTAAACATGATATTTTTTCTAATTTACGCCAGGTAATTATGTTCCTTTAAAAAGCAAGCAGAAAACAATGGTATCACGCAGAAAATTTTTAGGCACAGCAGTAAGTGCAACTGCCGGTTTTACTATTCTTCCTTCGAAAGTGATTTCAGGGTTTGGTCGCAAACCGCCGAGCGATAAACTGAATATTGCCGGAATCGGGGTTGGTGGAATGGGTTTTACCAACCTTAAAAATATGGAGTCGGAAAATATAGTTGCGCTTTGTGATGTCGATTGGGGATATGCCGAAAGAAATGCATTCAGGCGCTGGCCCCAGGCAAAAAAATACATGGATTACCGCGATATGTTCGACAGGCAAAAAGATATCGATGCGGTTATGATTGCCACCCCCGATCACTCACATGCTTTGCCTGCTGTGCTCGCCATGCGTATGGGAAAACATGCTTTTGTTCAAAAACCGCTTACCCATTCGGTTTACGAATCGCGTATATTGAAAGAAACCGCAGCACGTTACGGAGTGGCCACACAAATGGGCAACCAGGGAAATTCTGATGAGGGGATAAGGCAGATTTGTGAGTGGATTTGGGCAGGCACCATTGGCGAAATCACGCATGTCGACACCTGGACCAACCGCCCAATATGGCCACAGGGGCTTATGGCCCCCGATAAAGGAAAACGTGTGCCAAAAACATTGGATTGGAACCTGTTTGTCGGTCCGGCAAAATGGCGCGAATACAATCCGGTTTATCATCCCTGGAACTGGCGTGGATGGTGGGACTTTGGCACCGGGGCGCTCGGCGATATGGGCTGCCATATTCTCGACCCTGTTTACAAAGCTCTTTTACTTGAATATCCCGCTTCGGTTGAGGCCAGTTCATCGGCTTTTAACAACGAGTCGGCACCAAACACAGAGTTTGTGAAATACGAATTTCCACGGCGCGATAATTTGCCAAAAGTGGCCATGCCTCCTGTAACAGTTAACTGGTACGATGGAGGTTTAATGCCGCCCCGCCCCGATGAATTGCTAATTGGGGAACAAATGGGGGACGAAAACGGCGGTTGTATCTTTTATGGAACAAAAGGGAAATTTATGTGTGGTACGTACGCAAAAAACCCAACACTTCTTCCAACTTTAAAAATGGAAAATTTTGTACAGCCGCAAAAAACCAGTCGCCGTATTTCGGGGGCGCTGGAAGGCGGGCACGAAAGAGATTGGATAAGGGCATGCAAAGAAAATAAAAGTTCGCGTCTTGAGGCAACATCAAATTTTAATTATTCCGGCCCGTTAAACGAAATGGTTGTTTTGGGCGTATTGGCTGTTCGGCTGCAGAGTTTGCAGCGAAAATTGTTATGGGATGGGGTTAATATGCGGTTCACTAACATTTCTCCGGAAGATAAGATAAAAGTCCTGATAAAAGATAATTTTGAAATCGTAAATGGCGATCCTAAATTTAACAAGGATTATAATACACTACCTGCTCTCGAAATGGCAGAAGAATGGATAAGGCATACTTACAGACAGGGTTGGGAACAAATATAAAAATGGTCAATTTTAGTGGCATTCAAATACCAAATGAGATAACAAAGTATGAAACTTTAAATACAAGCAATTTAATTATATTTACCTGTTTTGAAATTCATAAACTAAACCATTATCAAGTTGGGAAAACTAAAAGCTAAATTATTAAGTTACGATGCCCCCCAAAAAATAATGCATGCAGGAATTTACCCTTATTTCAGGGCAATTGAATCGGATCAGGACACCGAAGTTATTATAAATGGAAAAAAGGTGATGATGTTTGGCTCAAACAGCTACCTGGGGCTTACCAATCATCCCAAAATAAAGGAAGCTGCAAAAAAAGCCATTGACAAGTATGGTACAGGTTGCGCGGGTTCAAGGTTTTTAAACGGAACACTGGACATTCATATTGAACTGGAAGAAAAACTTGCGAGGCTTGTTGGTAAAGATGAGGCATTGTGTTACAGTACCGGGTTTCAGGTAAACCTGGGAGTGGTTTCTGTTCTGACCGGACGTAATGACTTTGTTATACTCGATGAGCTCGACCATGCTTCGTTAATCGAAGGAAGCAGGCTTTCATTCTCAAAAATTTTGAAATATGCCCATAACGACATGGAATCGCTTGAAAAAAAGTTGAAATGTTGCGACAATGGGGCGATTAAACTAATTGTAGTTGACGGTATTTTTTCGATGGAAGGCGATATAGTAAAACTGGATGAAGTGGTGGAACTGGCTGAAAAATATAATGCTACAATAATGGTTGATGATGCCCATGCTTTGGGGGTTCTTGGTGAAAACGGTGCAGGAACAGCCTCTCATTTTGGTTTGACTGATAAAGTCGATTTAATAATGGGTACTTTTTCAAAATCGTTTGCATCGCTCGGAGGTTTTATTGCAGCCGACAAAGAAGTTATTAACTACATAAAACATAATTCACGTCCGCTGATTTTCAGTGCAAGCATGACCCCGGCTTCCGTGGCGACAGTTCTGGCAGCTATGGATATAATGGAGAAGGAGCCTGAACGGATACAATACTTGTGGGAAATTACAAATTATGCGCTTGAGGGTTTCAGATCGATGGGTTTTGATACAGGTAAATCAGAATCTCCAATAATTCCTTTGTTTATTGGAGACGACTTAAAAGCTCTTATGATGACCAAAATTCTTCTCGAAGACGGCGTTTTTGTCAATCCCGTTGTTGCACCTGCCGTACCCAGAGAAGACTCCCTTATCAGGTATTCGCTAATGGCAACACATACAAAAGAGCAAGTGGATATTTCCATTGAAAAAATTACTAAAGCAGCGCAAAAAGTCGGTATAGTTCATTCAGAGATTAGTCATAGTAAGTTTTTCTGATTTATTTGTAATAAAGCTTTTGTAATGAAAAAAGTTGTATTTATTACAGGTATTTCTTCGGGTTTTGGCAAAGCAACCGCTGCACTTCTGGCTAAAAGAGGCCATGTGGTTTATGGCGCTGTTCGTAAAAAGCCGGAAGCCGAATCAATCTTTCATGTTTTGCAAATGGATCTTTTGGATCATGCTTCAATTCTTAATACTGTTCAAACCGTAATTCTTCGTGAGGGCAAAATTGATGTTCTGATAAATAACGCAGGGATGCATACCGGAGGCCCGATAGAAACCTTACCCTTCGAATATATTAAAATGCAAATGGACACCAATTTTTTAGGGATGGTTCATTTAACCAGGGCGGTATTGCCAATAATGCGAAAACAGGGTGGGGGAAAAATAATAAATATTGGCTCGATAGGCGGATTAATGGGGCTTCCGTTTCAGGGGTATTATTCGGCAAGCAAGTTTGCCCTCGAAGGTTTTAGCGAAGCCCTCCGAATGGAAGTACAACCCTTTAATATTAACGTTGTTGTGGTAAACCCAGGCGATTTTTGTACTAACAACAGCGCGAACCGGCGCAGATTTCTCACCCGGTTTGACGATGATCCGTATAACGAACAATTTGCCAAAACACTTTCTGTTATTGAAAACGATGAAACCAAAGGTTGGCCCCCCGAAATCCTGGCAAAAAGAATGGCAAAAATTGTTGAATGCAAAAAACCAAAACAACGGTATGTTATTGCATCGATGGAGCAAAAATTAGCTGTTGTATTAAAAAATATCCTGCCAGATAAAATCTTCAGAAAGATCCTGGAAAGCCATTACGGGATTAAATAGTATAAATCCTGCTGAATCAATAATTTAAAAATACTGTTTTCCCGGTTTTGGCCGATTCACGGGCTGCATCCAGTATCCTGACGACTTCTACATTGTTTTTCAAAGCATAAAGCCCGTATTCAGGCAGAGTAACTTTTTTATGGATCACGTCGGCAAAATAAGTAAACGGATCTTCGTAAATAGAATCTTTTCCGGTTAAAATCTTTTCCTGCATTTCATTTTCCATCCCTCTTTGCCTGTATTTCAAATCGGTCCTGTTTAAAGCAAAAATAGTTCCTCTATCTCCGTAAATTTCCATGTCTTTTCTTCCAAACGGCCAGTTCCACGAAGCCTGGATAATACATTGCATTTCAGGATATGAAATTATAATTGTTGCATCATCATCAACTTTCGGATAAATACCTGGTTTGAAATGGCTTGTTATTGCCGTTACCGACAAAGGTTTTTCACCGTTTGTTAAACAGGTAATCAGGTTGGCGCCATAACAACCAAAATCAACAATTGCCCCTCCGCCATTTAAAACGGGGTCAGTCAGCCAGTCAAGAAAAACCTGTTCGCAACCAATTTCCCTTGGCCCTTCATGGCCATGGTGAAAAACTACTTTTCTGAGATTTCCTACAAAATTATCCTGCTGAACCATTCTGAACGATTTATCTGTTGCCGGGTACCACGAAGTTTCGTAATCGGTGAGCAGGAAAATCTGGTACTTTTCAGCCAGTTCTGCCATTCGGTTTGCATGTTCCATGTTTACTGCCAGCGGTTTTTCCACCATCACGTGAATACCACGTGGGGCGCAAGCTTCAACAACTGCAAGATGATCATAAATTGAACCGAATGCAACCACTGCTTCCGGCTTTGTTTTATCAAGCATATCTTCAAGATTGTTATAAATCAAATCTTTCTGATAATGATATTTTTCTGCAAGTTGTAATGCGCGTTCGTTGTTGGTTTCAAAAACCCCGACCAATTTAAAATCGCCTTTATCGGGGCGGTTGAGGATAAAAGCAATGTGTCCGTGTGTCATTCCGGCAACTGCCAGCCGGATTGGTTTCTGGATTTGTGATTTTGTTATTGTCGGGGAAAAAAGAATCAGCAAAACAAAAAGCAGGGTTTTAAGATTTTGAGTTTTCATATTTGAAATTTAATTGGTTTATTCATGTTAACAAATGTATGAAAACTGTGAGACTGTTTTGAATTTTAACTTTATCCCGTTAGGGATATTAAATGGGTAGCAAGATTAAGTAGCAAGAAAGGTTAAGTTTCCTAATCTAAAACCTTCAACTAAAACAATTTCATTGCGATTGCCAGAACATATTTTGGATGAACTCAAAATGATGGCACGAAGAAGGGACGTGCCTTATCAGTTATTGATTAAGATTTTTTTGAAAGATTGGTTAAATCAGGAATTACGACATTCGGGTTAAGGTTTGTAGCATAAAAAAGCCTTTCACCAAAACGATGAAAGGCTTCTGTATAATTTTTCTTCGGTCTCCCGACTTCAGACTTCTGTCTTTCCTAAACCAGTTCCACCATCAGAATATCCCCGGTTTTTTCAACTTTTGCCAGTTTTTTTCCGGTAAGTCCCTTAATCGAAACGTCCCATTTTTTATTGCTCAATCCCGACTGCTCTTTTAACTCCAGTAAAGTCACCGGAGAATTTGCCTTCAACAAGGAAAATATTGCTTTTTCTTCTTCGGTAAGTTCAACCTGTTTTTTTTCGGGTTTCATTTGCGGGAAGAAAAGTACATCCTGAATGGATGGGCTGTTGGTCATAAACATGGTCAGGCGGTCGATACCGATTCCCATTCCCGAGGTTGGCGGCATCCCGTATTCCAGCGCCCGCAGGAAATCATGGTCAATAAACATCGCTTCATCGTCGCCTTTTTCCGAGAGTTTTAACTGGTCTTCGAAACGTTCGCGCTGGTCGATGGGGTCGTTTAACTCCGAATAGGCATTGGCTAACTCCTTTCCGTTAACCATTAGCTCAAAACGTTCGGTAAGGTCGGGATTTTCGCGGTGCATTTTTGTCAGCGGCGACATTTCTTTCGGGTAATCGGTAATAAATGTGGGCTGAATGTAATGGAGTTCGCATTTCTCGCCAAAAATTTCGTCAATCAACTTGCCTTTTCCCATAGCCGGATCGGTTTCAATGCCCAGTTTATTGCATATTTCGCGCAGTTCATGTTCGTTTTTTCCTGTTATGTCGTACCCGGTATGTTTTTTAATCGCTTCGGTCATGGTAACGCGCGGGTAGGGAGTTTTAAAATCGATTACATTTTCTCCCACCTGCACCCGGGTTTGTCCATGGAGGGCAAGGGCTACGCGCTCACAAATCTCCTCGGTAAAGCCCATCATCCATTTGTAGTCTTTGTAAGCTACATAAATTTCCATAACCGTAAACTCAGGATTATGGGTGCGGTCCATCCCTTCGTTCCTGAAATCTTTCCCGAACTCGTAAACGCCTTCAAAGCCCCCAACTATCAAACGTTTAAGGTATAATTCATTGGCAATTCGGAGATAAAGTGGAATATTCAGCGAATTGTGGTGGGTAATAAACGGACGTGCGGCAGCGCCACCAGGTATGGGTTGCAGAATTGGGGTTTCTACCTCAAAATAGCCATATTCATTAAACATATCGCGCATGGTATTTATGATTTTTGTTCGTTTCATAAATACATCTTTTACATGCGGATTCACAATTAAATCGACGTAACGCTGGCGGTAACGCTGTTCGGGATCGGTAAAGGCATCGTAGGTTTTGCCATCTTTCTCTTTAACAACCGGCAAAGGTTTTAACGATTTATTCAACACTGTAAATTCTTTAACGTGTACCGAAGTTTCGCCGGTTTGTGTTATAAATGCAAATCCCTTAACGCCAATAATATCGCCAATGTCGAGCAGTTTTTTGAAAACTTCGTTGTACAGCGTTTTATCGTCGACGGGGCATATTTCGTCGCGGTTTACATAAATCTGGATACGCCCTTTATGGTCCTGCAGTTCGGCAAACGATGCCTTGCCCATAATCCTGAATCCCATAATCCTCCCGGCAAGTACCACATCCTGAAAGTTTTTCTTTTCCTCGTTGTAGTTTTCTTTTATTTCGGTTGAAGTTGCATTTATCCTGTATTCGGCAGCAGGGTATGGGTCAATTCCCAATTCACGCATTTTCTGTAACGAATTTCTTCTAATTCCTTCCTGTTCACTTAATTCAACACTCATGTCGCTTAACTTTTAAATTTCAGTATTTTTCAATCCTTAATTTCAACATTTTTTCCTCTTGCCCAAATTGTAAAGGAACATGGCCAATGATGCGGGTCTGAAAAAATTTTCGCAAAGATAATAAAAGAAGTGATATTGCTTTTTTTGTAAACAGTTAGAAATCAGCCGTAGTAAAATTATTTCTTGTAAAGAACGATTCTTAATAAAGATTTTACATGCCATTTGTTATCTTTGCCTGTTGTCAACAGGCATATCAAATAAACAGGCATGGATAAAATCTGGAATTATAAAAAGCAGGGCGATTTAAATGAAGTTAAACATCTTTCTGCGGCGCTTAATGTAAATATGGTCATTGCGCGTTTACTGGTGCAGAGGGGGATTAAAACATTTAATGAGGCAAAAGCTTTTTTCCGTCCAAGGTTAAGCGATTTGCACAACCCCTTCCTGATGAGAGATATGGACAAGGCGGTAATGAGAATTGAGCAGGCAATAGCCAAAAAGGAAAAGGTGATGATTTATGGCGATTATGATGTAGACGGGACAACTTCGGTGGCCATGATGTACTCGTTCCTGAAATCGCGAATCGAACAGATTGAATACTACATACCCAACCGTTATAGCGAAGGTTACGGAATATCGCCGCAAAGCATCAACTATGCCATTGAAAATGGATTTACACTTGTAATTGCCCTCGATTGCGGTATAAAAGCCGTCGAAAAAATTGCCGATGCAAAAGAGCGTGGACTTGATTATATAATTTGCGATCACCACAATCCGGGATCTGAAATTCCGCCGGCAATAGCCGTTTTGGATCCGAAACAACCCGATTGCAATTACCCTAACAAAGAACTTTCGGGGTGCGGCGTGGGGTTTAAATTACTTCAGGCATATTGTCAGAAAAACAACCTCGAACAGGAAGAGGTTTACGATATGCTCGATTTGCTTGTTGTAAGTATTGCTTCCGATATTGTGCCCATTATAGGCGAAAACCGGGTTTTAGCGTATTACGGGTTAAAAAAGCTCAATTCAAATCCCGGCATCGGGCTGCAAACCATTATTAACCTTGCCGGGATTGGTGAAACAGAAATTACCATAAGCGATATTGTCTTTAAAATCGGGCCACGGTTAAATGCCTCCGGACGAATTGAACACGGTAAGAAATCGGTGCAAATACTGGTTTCGCAGGACGAGGAAAAATCGGATCTGATTGGTGAAGAAATCGACTCTTTTAACGAAATCAGAAAAACCCTCGACCGCGATATTACCCAGGAGGCAATTGATATGATTGAAGCCAATCCCGGTTTGAAATCGATGAACAGCGCCGTACTGTATAACCGCGACTGGCACAAAGGCGTTGTCGGGATTGTGGCTTCCAGGGTAACCGAACAATATTACCGGCCTTCGATAATTTTAACCGAATCTAACGGACTGGCAACCGGATCGGCGCGTTCGGTGCGCGATTTCGATTTGTACGAAGCTATCGGGAAATGCAGCGATTTGCTTGAATCGTATGGTGGACATATGTTTGCCGCGGGCCTGACACTTAAGATTGAAAATATAGCGGCATTCAGACAAAGGTTTGAGGAGATTGTGACAAAGCAGATTACCAACATTCAGCAAACCCAAACCATCGAAATTGATGCAAAAATATCGCTGAGCGAGATAAATCCGCGGTTCTACCGGATTTTAAAACAGTTTGCACCTTTCGGGCCCCACAACATGTCGCCCGTTTTTGTTACCGAAGATGTTTACGATGCCGGTACCAGCCGCCTTGTTGGGAAAAACCAGGAGCACCTGAAACTCGATTTGGTCGAACCCGATGTAAATTCGGGTATTTTTGCCGGTATCGCGTTTAATCAGTCCAATGCATACGATTTAATTACATCTGGCAGCCCTTTCGACATTTGTTATTCTATTGCCGAAAACGAATACCGTGGAAAGGTAAATTTACAGTTGTTTATAAAAGACATTAAAAAGAGGGATATTTTTTAGAAAGTAAATTCAAATCCTCGCGTTAAATATTTCAATTGGGTATATTTTTCCAAAAAGAAATCAGTATTGTGGAAACACCATTGTGAGTAAATCGCGCAAATTGTCAATTACAACAGCCCCGGTTTGTTTCAGCCTTTCCTTCGATTGATGCCCGTCGGCAATAAGGATGCATGTTACGCCCATTTCAGATGCTACTTCGTAATCGTGAATTGTATCGCCAATAAGCATTGTTTTTTCTTTTTCAATATTGAAATCGCGAATTAACTTTTTCCCCTGTTCTGTTTTTGAAACCGCGAAATGGTCCTGAATTCCGGCGATACCTTCAAAAAAGTGGGTCAAATCCTTTGCTGCCAGGGTCGATTCAAGCATTTGATGCTCCATTGCCGATAATACAAATTGCCTGGAGCCTTTCTTCATTAAAAATGTCAAAACCTCTTTGGCAGAACTTTGAAGTGGGCAACTATCGAATCCATTGGAATATAAATCGATAAACTGATGGGCGGGTATCGAAAAATCCTCCTTTTCGAAATCGAAACCAACAGCCTTATAATATTCTTTTACCGGGAATGAAAAAACCTCCCTGTAGGTTTCCTGGTTTATTTCAGTTAGGTTTCTATCTTTCAGAAGGGTGTTTATTGACCTGATGCAAAGGCCGATATCATCGAGTAGGGTACCGTTCCAGTCCCAGATAATTGAGTCCATTTCAGATATCCTTGGTTTTCAGTTTATTGATAACCGGGTTGGCGTATAATTTTAAAAACCGTTCCTGGATGTCGGTTATCGGGAAATCGATATTTACCATGGCCTGTTCGACCATAATTTTAAACTTTCTTTCCTCCCAGTGGGTGTATTTGCTTTTAAACCGGTGTTCCTGCATTAACATGTCGTATGCTATAAAATTATTGGGCCATAGCTTATAGTTGGCATAAATCTGCATATCAATTTGTTCTGCAATATCCTGCATGGTTTTATTCTGTGCCTCTTTTGATTTTGTATTTATGCTCCCGGTGTCAACTTCAATGGGTTTTCCAAAAGTGAAGCGCATCCTTCCTTTCGGGTTAAACATTCCCATCGACATGCTTTTCAAATCGTCCTTGCTGGTTTTCCTTTGGCCGTAATGCTCCTTCTTAATCAGTTCTTTTATTTTGGCCAATCCGCAGGGCTCAATTTCGTAAGATATGGCGACCGGAACGATATTCAGCTCGTTAAATCCCTCGGTAAGGCTTTTTTTATTGCTCATGTTCAGCATCTTTATCACAGCAACCTGGGTTTTATCGAAACCGTCTTTTGTGCGGCCCTCGCGCTGTGCTATCCAAACCGAAAGTTTGTCTTCGACAATCGATTTTCTAATAAAATGTGAAACTTTCATCGAAGCCTGGTGAACTTCGCGAGGGGGCAGATTGCGTTTAATAATAAATGCCCTGTTGAGTTTAACGGCATGTTCTATCCAGTTGTACAACAGCAGGTTATTTCCTATTGCAATCAAAGTGGTGTTCATCCCCTTCTGAAATATAAGGTAATTCAGAAGGGCGGCATCCAATACGATGTCGCGGTGATTGGATATAAAAAGATAAGGTTTCTTTTTGTCAAGGTTTTCAATACCCGAGCAGGTTAATCCTTTCGATGATTTATTAATTACATTGCGAAGTATATCGTAAATAAAGGTACCCTGCAGTTGTTTAATGGTACGTATCATTCGCAATTGCAATTTCACCATTTCCACTACCGGCCAGAATTTAAAAACATGAAGGAGCACTTCGTCGAAAACCGGGTCTTTTATTAATATTGAAATTTTTGATTTTACTTCCTTGTCGGTGTATGGACGGATATCATCAAAATCGAGGTGCGATAAATCTGACATTTTTCAATTTTTAAATGCTCAGCAAAGTAATAAATTCAATTTCAAATTGTCAACCTCAATTGAAATTTTAACTCGGTTTTATTGTTCCCCTGTATTTCGTTATACCCCGAACTGATTGTTTCGCGGTCGGTCCAATGGGTATTTGAAATTTTAAACCAGCAATCAAGGTTTTTGGCGATTTTGTACCTGAGGTTCAAATAAGTACGAAATCCCCTTCCGTAATTGGCCGGTATCGAAAAGGTATAAAGCAAATCGTTTTCGTAAGCATAGATTCGCGAATTGTAACCATCTGTACTAAACCATGCTGCACGCGCCGCCAATGAAAGAGGAAATTTAGCCGGCTGGTACTGAAGATCCTGGAAAACCATAATCCCGTTTTCATTTTGCAAACCTTTATAAGATACATGTTCCAAGCGGGTTTTTAGCTTCAGGTTGTCGCTATGATTATAGGTGAAATGCAACCTTAGTTTTTGATTTTTTTCAGGCAGGTTAACATACCGTTCATCCCGAATAACTTTTGCTTCCTTTTCTTCGGTTTTAAAACGGATGTAAATTTCGGTTTTTCCTGAAATAACAACATTGGCCTGGGCAAACAAATCCCTTCCTGTCGAAGGGGCTGCTGTGGTGTAATTAATCCAGGGAGAGCGGTAATAATCGGAATAAACCGAAAGTGCAACATGTTTTAAAGGCAAAATTTTAGCGCCGAAATAAAGTCCCGACTCGTTACTCACATTGCTCCCTTCGGAAAAAGTGTTTGCCCACAGCGCATGGTAGTTTTTATCGAAATGGCGCAACAACATCGAAAAGCTTAACTGGTTGCCGAGGTTGATAACGGCGCCCTGTATAAATGCTTTGCCTTTTGATTTTGAAATAGCCGCCTCGCCAAACAACTGGTAAATCCCTTTTACATAACTGTAATCGATACCGCCGGTTAAATTTTCGGTTCCCGTAAACCTGAACCTGTTGTACAACTGATTAGCAGGGATGAGAGGCAGGTCTAACCGCTGACCGGCAACAGTAGCCCCGATTTTCAAATTGTTATGGTACAACGAGAAGATACCCCCGTAGTTACTGTTGCAAACCGAGTTTTTATCTGCAATTTCACTTGATGTGCGGTGATATCCCGATGTTTGCAAACTGGTAATAAACAGTCCGGTTGAACCGGTCCCGGCTACATTGCCATCGTCGTTTTTCCTTGAGTAAAATACATCCAGTTTCAAATTTCCAATATTAAAAGTACTTGCAGCGCCCCTGAAAAAAAGGTTCTCGTCCACCGATGTCGATGGTCTGATTCCCTGGCTGGTTTTTGAAATTCCCAGAACATTTTCCGATTTCCCCGAAGTGTAACCTTGCCAAATAACCAGTCCCTGGCCTGCCCGCACAAGGTAATCGCCAATTACAATATTTTCGAAAATTGAATTAATATTCATCGAAATATGGGCCGAATAAAAGTCGAATCCCTGTTTGTTTGCACCTTTAAAAAACGGTTCGCCGGGATCTTTTTCAGCAGTTATGCCGGCCGATAACCGCTCCGATGCTTTATATCTGTAAGCCGAATAATAACGGTGGCGGTTACCCTCGTATGCTGTATTCCCGTTTTTATCGGGTTGATATCCACGCGCTTCCTGCAAAGTCCCCAGTGTTCTGAACAGCAACTGGTTTCTGCTGTTTTTAAAAGCATCTGCCAGCTTTTCTTCCTTTAAAGCTGGGCCAAACCAGATAAAAGGTTCAATTTTCTGTAGAATTCCAGGGTTAAAACCATCGATAGTTTTAAGCTCGTAGATGGAATATGCCGGACCATATTTGGCAAGGTATTCGATAAGTTTGCCGATTTGCACATCGGTTAAAACATACAACCCCGAAAGTTCGTTAGCTGTTGCGGTGTTGATATTTAACGGATTCTCGGCAAATCTTTCCAGATCCTCAATAATTAAAGCTGCATCGGTTTGTTCGTCTGTATTTTCAAGCTGGGACTCAATTATCGATTCAATTATTCTTTCAGGTGTGTTTTCCTGGGCTGTCGTTAACATTGAGACTGCCAATAGGAATGGAAGCCAGATAATATTTTTCCTCCTCCTCATTGTAAATTAATTTGTAACGAAACTGCAGGTGTCAGGCCCAGTATTCCGTGGTAATAAAATGCGATATCGGTGGTTATTTTGCCTTTTTGAAAACCAATACCAGCGTTTAAATTAACTGGTTTGCCCGATGCGCCAAATCTTAAAGCCACGTTTTTAACGGGCGAAAACTCGATCCCGGTTTTTAATTGTACAGGTTGCCCCGGTATCTTTTCGGCTTCGAAGACAAGGAGCACCATTTTGGGGAAGCGATAGTGGCCCCCGGTTTTAAAAATAGTTGGCATCTTCTGAAATCCGGAAGGAGTATCGAAACCGTTCATAACCGGGTTAAAAATATGTGCCCCGAAAAATAAGTTGTTGCCGGTATTGTATATTACGCCTGCTTCGAATGTGGCATAACCCATAGCGTTGGAATTTTCAGGAAAATGCTCCGAAAAATAATCGATTTGCACGGCAGCAGATAAATGTTTGGTTAGTTCTTTTGCAAATGCAAGCCCTGCCCTTTGTTCTTTATAAGCGCCTTTCCCAAACTGCGAAAAACTCAGGCCAAAAGTTCCGGCTTTTAACGGAATTGCCATACTTACAGCTGTAAGCGAAAGTTCATCGGTCATAAAACGCGACTCGTAAAAAAATCCGGCTGAAATATTTGATAGCCCGGCTAACCCGGCCTGGTTATGAAACGTGCTCCACGTATCCGAAACCGAAACAAAGGCGTTTGATAGCGCCAAAGCCCGGGCGCCTGCAGGGTAGTTTTCTGAAGCGGCAAGTTTTAAAAATCCAAGTAATATTAGTAAACCGGTTAATAAGGGTCTTTTCATACAGAATGTAAAAAAGGTGTACTTAACAAAAAATACACCTCTCCTAAAATACAAATATTTTTGTTCGAAATTAATTTGTGTTTTAGTTATAATTATTGGTATCCGGTAAAAAAACCGGTGATTGCTTCATCGCCGGCCGGCGGTGAAACAATGACAATGGTTTGAAATCTCAATCCCTTACCTAAGAAGTCATTGCGAACGGAGTGATGTAATCTTTTCCTATCTTTTATTTTTTTTAATTTTTAGTTAACCGAATAGTTTCGTTACTTTGCGCCTTAATTTTTCGATTGTCGGAAAACAGCATTAAAAAAATATTCAAAAACCAAAACTGATTTCATGAAGCAGGTAAAAATTCACGATAAAACTTTTGAATTGTACATTCCCTACGAAAAAATAAGGTCGGTGGTTGAAAAAATGGCCGAAAAGATGAATGCCGATTTTGAAGATAAAAATCCGCTGTTTGTCTGCATCCTGAATGGTTCGTTTTTGTTTGCTGCCGAACTGTTTAAAAGAATTAACCTGATTGCCTCGGAAATTACATTTGTTAAACTTGCATCGTATCATGGCGACAAATCATCGGGTTCGGTAAAACATCTCATAGGGTTAAACGAAGACATTGAGGGAAGGACAGTGGTAATTCTTGAAGATATTGTCGACACCGGGCTTACTATCGATAGCATCCTTGAGCAACTAAAACAATTAAATCCGAAAGAAATAAAAATAGCCACCTTACTGCTAAAACCCGATGCGCTTCAGAAGCAAGTGCAACTGGATTATATTGGACTTGAAATCCCAAACGATTTTATTGTGGGTTACGGATTGGATTACAACGGCCGTGGCCGGAATTTAATAGATATTTATTCAGTTATAAACGATTAAAAAAGTGTAAAATGTTAAATCTCGTTTTATTTGGACCTCCCGGAGCAGGTAAGGGAACACAGGCAGAATATTTGATTAAATCTTACGGATTGGATCATTTATCGACCGGCGATTTATTGCGCAGCGAAATTGCAAATGGAACACACCTGGGCCTCGAAGCAAAAAGTTTTATGGAAAAAGGCGAATTGGTTCCCGACTCGGTTGTTATTGGGATGATTAAAAGCAAACTCGAAAGCAGCAAGGAAACCAAAGGATTTATTTTTGATGGATTCCCGCGCACCGTCGACCAGGCCAAAGCCCTTGACAACCTGTTAAACCAGAACGGAACACCCATTTCGGGAATGTTAAGCCTCGAGGTTGAAAAACAGGAACTCATTGACAGGCTTATGAAACGGGGAGAAATTTCGGGCCGCCCCGATGACCAGGATCAGTCGGTCATAGAAAACCGGATTAACGTTTACAATGAGAAAACCTTACCCCTGATTGAATATTACAAATCGCAGGAAAAGCATTTCGGAATTGAAGGAATTGGAAGTATAGAAGATATTGCGGGGAGATTGAAAAAAGTGATTGAAAAATTATAACTAAAATTCCAAATAACAATTTTCAGAATTCAAAAAAATTCCAATTTTCAAAATTTCAATTGCCAAATATGAAAGTTTTTAACCTGTAATATAAATTGTTTTTTGAGTTTTGGAATTTATTTGTTATTTGTTTTTTTGAGATTTGGAATTTATTTGTTATTTGTTATTTGAGTTTTGGAATTTTACCAATTTAGGTTAACACAAAAGGTTTCCTACTGTAATATCAATTTGATTAGTAAATTAAAAAAATGGCTGAATCGAATTTTGTTGATTACGTAAAGATTTTTTGCAAATCAGGCAGTGGGGGCGCGGGTTCAGCACATTTGCGCAGGGAGAAGTTTGTGGCATACGGAGGGCCCGACGGTGGAGATGGGGGCAGGGGCGGCCATGTTATTCTTATTGGTAACGACCAGATGTGGACCCTGCTGCACCTTAAATACCAAAAACATATCTCAGCCGGAACCGGCGCTCCGGGCGGTAAACAGCGAAGCGCTGGCGCCGATGGGGAAGACGTTTATATTGAAGTTCCGCTGGGGACCATTGTAAAGGATGCCGAAACCGGCGAAACGCTTTTTGAAATCACAAAACACGGCGAAAGCCAGATACTTATGAAAGGGGGCCGCGGTGGGCTGGGCAACGATCATTTTAAGAGCGCCACATTCCAGACACCCCGCTTTGCCCAACCCGGCGAAGAGGGCGAAGAGGGCTGGCGGATTCTGGAATTAAAAATACTTGCCGATGTTGGCCTGGTGGGTTTCCCAAGTTCCGGTAAATCAACCCTGCTGTCGGTTGTGTCGGCGGCAAAACCAAAAATAGCCGATTACCCGTTCACTACGCTTGTGCCAAACCTGGGCATCGTGGGGCATCGTGAAAAACGATCGTTTGTCATGGCCGATATCCCCGGCATTATTGAAGGGGCCCACATGGGCAAAGGCCTCGGGTTACGCTTCCTCCGTCATATTGAGCGAAATCCGGCCCTGCTTTTTTTAGTCCCGGCCGACAGTAAAAATCATTTAAAAGAGTACAGGATCCTGCTCGACGAACTTGAAAAATACAATCCCGAATTGCTCGATAAACAACGGTTGCTTGCCATTAGTAAAGCCGATATGCTCGACGGGGAACTTATGAAAGAAATCAGTAAGGAACTTAAAGGGATTCCTCATTTGTATTTCTCCTCAATCACAGGTTTTAATCTCCAGCAGTTAAAGGATAAAATCTGGGAAATTTTAAACAGCTGATGGAATGGCTGCAATATATACTTGAGGTCGACAGGGATCTTTTTCTGTGGTTGAATAGTCTGCATAATCCATTTTGGGATACCATTATGTTATTGGTTACCCGCAAGGAAACATGGTTGCCATTCTATGCCATTATCCTGTTTTTCATCATAAAAATTTATAGGGTCAAATCGCTGCCAATATTACTGTTTCTGGCGATAACCATTCTTTTAAGCGACCAGCTTTCAGTATTTCTGAAAGAATACTTCCAAAGGTTCAGGCCGGTTCACGACCCCGAAATCGGAAACCTCGTTCACAATGTTTTGCGAAAAGGGAGCCTCTATGGTTTTGTGTCGTCGCACGCAGCCAATGGCTTTGCAATTTATGTTTTTACATCGCGACTGTTCAAAAACAGGGGCTACGGTATTTTACTCCTGTTTTGGGCATTATTGTTTTCGTATTCACGAATCTATTCGGGGGTGCACTATCCGCTCGATATTCTGGGAGGTGCGGTTTTGGGCTGGATAATTGGCGAATTGGTATTTAAAGCGCTTATGTTTACCGAAAATCATTTGCTCCTTTCGGGCTTGCCACGACTTTATAAAACCGGGCTTCGCAAAACCCATTGCCGCATAATATTACTTGTATTTTTTGTTCTGGCGCTTACGGTGTTTACTGTTTCACGGATACTTCATTACTACGATTATTTGTAAAATGAATGCTGTAATTTCATCTTTTTATAATCAAAAAGCCAAAGAGTATGCTTTTCAATTTCAGCGTGTTACAATTAATTTGAAATGGTTTGGCTGGTATCGGTTTTTCGCTTTCGCCTCTGTTTTTGCCCCTTTTTTTATATTTGGCTTTAAAAGCTGGCTTGCTCTTTTTATTTCGGTTGCTGCTCTTGTAGTTTTTTTATACCTGGTGAAAAAAAATATACAGCTCGAAAAAATCCTTAAGAAAACTGCTGTCCTGCAAAAAATTGTCAGCGACGAACTTTTGGCGCTCGATCATTCCTTTTCGCATTTTAACAACGGTGTGGAATTTTTAAGTACCGACCATTTTTTTTCGTATGATTTGGATTTATTTGGCGAAGGATCGTTGTTTCAGTTTGTTAACCGTACCTCAACCATTAGCGGAAAAGCAAAACTGGCAGAATGGTTAATAAAACCGCCCCTTCAGAAAGATGAAATTATTCAAAGACAAGAAGCAATACGTGAGTTGTCGCAAATTCCGGAGTGGCGTTTGAATTTTCTGGCTAAAGGAAAAATGTTTGAAGAAACCATCGAAATGCACAACGAAGTTTTAGACTGGGCAAAACTGGATTTAAAACTTAAAAGTGCAGGATTTTTAAGATGGTTAATTTTACTCATTCCGGGTTTGACCCTTATCTCCGCTGTTCCGGCCGGCATGGGAATTGCAACAATTTTTGTTTCGGCGCTTATTTTTTCCCAGTGGGTTTTATTCGTGATTTTCTGGAAAAGGATTTCCGAATATTTCAGGTTTTTCGGGCGAAAGTCCGAATTCCTCTCAAAATACATGATGCTGCTTCAATATATTGAAGATGGTAAATTCAGGTCCGATTTACTTTGTAAACTCCAAAATAGAACAACGCAACCTTTGTCGTCGGGGAAGATATTCTGTGAATTGAAGAGTCTGGTTAAACAACTTGAATACCGCGAAAATATTTTGGTAGGTTTTGTATTAAACAGCTTTCTTCTCTGGGATATCAGGTGTGTGTACAAACTCTGGAGTTGGCACAGCAAGCACTACGAAAAACTGGCCGGCTGGCTCAATGTGATTTCGGAAATGGATGCCCTGAACAGTCTTTCGAATTACGCGAACAATCATCCAGACTTTGTTTTTCCCGGGATTAACAATAATGGCTTTACCTTCAGTGCAAACGGCCTGGGCCACCCGCTCCTGAAGAAAGAAAAAAGGGTGTGTAACGATTTCGAAATAGATGGGTGGTCGAAAGCGATTATAATTACAGGTGCAAATATGGCTGGTAAAAGCACCTTCCTGAGAACCGTCGGGGTGAACCTGATACTTGCCAGGATGGGCGCCCCGGTGTGTGCCGGTTCAATGGTTTTTACGCCTATTGAGATTTATACAAATATGCGGACCACCGACTCGCTCTTAAAAGAAGAATCATATTTTTTTGCCGAATTAAAACGGCTTAAAGGTGTATTGGATTTGTTGAAAGGCGGGGGCCACTTTTTTGTAATTCTCGACGAAATGCTAAAAGGGACCAATTCGGTCGACAAACTTAACGGATCGAAGGAACTTCTCCGGAAACTGGTTCAATTTTACTCTGTTTCGCTTATTGCCACCCACGATTTAAAACTCAACGAAATGGAAAACGAGTTCCCCGGCCAGGTTTTTAATAAGTGTTTCGAAATCAGGATAGAAAATGAAGATCTTATTTTCGATTATAGATTAACTGATGGGGTGACAAAAACCATGAATGCTACTTTTTTGATGAAAAAAATGGGAATCATCTGAACTGTTTTTCAACCGAATTTTGTTAGTTATTGCCTTGTCAGGTTCTGCCATATAAGCGCTGTTTTAGTTATATTTGCGCCAAATTGCATGAATTATGACTCCGAATTACGACGAGGGGACAATAAAAACATTAGACTGGCAGGAGCACATCAGGAAACGCCCCGGAATGTACATCGGGAAGTTGGGTGATGGCACTGCATCAGATGATGGAATTTACGTCCTTCTAAAAGAGGTGCTTGATAATTCCGTCGATGAATTTATGATGGGATTTGGAAAAAAAATAACAGTCGAAATTGAACAGGAAAAGGTTAAAGTACGCGATTTTGGCCGTGGCATTCCGTTGGGCAAACTCGATGACGTTGTTAGCAAAATGAACACGGGCGCCAAATACGACTCAAAAGTTTTTAAAAAATCGGTCGGGTTAAACGGGGTAGGTATAAAAGCGGTAAACGCGCTCTCTTCCGATTTCACAATTAAGGCCGTACGCGAAGGAATAGGAAAGGAAATTTACTTTAGCAGGGGAATAAAAACCGGTGAGAAGGATTTTACCGGATTGGATGAACCAAACGGTACGATTGTAGAGTTCGAACCCGACCAGGCAGTATTTAAAAAGTACCACTACATGAGCGATTTTGTAGTGAATATGGTTAAAAATTACACTTTCCTGAATTTGGGCCTTGTTATCGAATTAAACGGCCAAAGGTATTGTTCGAAAAACGGGTTACGCGATCTGCTGGAAGAAAACATGGACCACGACCCCATTTACCCGATTATCCATCTGAAAGGCGAGGATATTGAGGTTGCCATTACCCATGGAAATCAATACGGCGAAGACTATTACTCATTTGTAAACGGGCAGCACACATCGCAGGGGGGGACTCACCTTCAGGCATTTCGCGAAACGCTGGTAAAAACCATCCGCGATTTCTTTAAAAAAGACTTCGATCCGTCAGATATCAGGGCATCGGTTGTTGCCGCAGTAAGTATCAAGGTCGAAGAACCCGTTTTCGAATCGCAGACAAAAACAAAACTCGGCTCGAAGGATATTGGCCCCGATGGCCCATCGGTCAGGGCGCATGTAGCCAATTTCCTTCAAAAGGAACTCGATAATTTTCTGCATAAAAATCCCGACACAGCCGAAGTCATGTTGCGCCGGATTGTTGAATCAGAGCGTGAAAGAAAGGCCATTTCAGGAATTAAAAAACTGGCAAAACAACGGGCAAAAAAATCGAATGTGCACAACAAAAAATTGCGTGACTGCCGCATTCATTTCGATGATATTAAACAACCCAGGTACGAAGAAACCTGCATTTTTATTACCGAGGGTGATTCGGCAAGCGGATCAATTACCAAATCGCGCGATGTAAATACCCAGGCTGTTTTTAGTTTGAAGGGGAAACCGCTGAATACGTATGGCCTTACCAAAAAAGTAGTCTACGAAAACGAGGAATTCAACCTACTGCAGGCAGCGCTTAATATCGAGGAAAGTATCGACGATTTGCGTTACAATAAGGTGGTTATTGCCACCGATGCTGATGTCGACGGGATGCATATCCGGTTGTTGCTCATTACTTTCTTTCTCCAGTTTTTTCCCGAGCTTATCCGCAAAGGGCATGTTTTTATATTACAAACCCCCCTGTTCAGGGTTCGGAACAAACAAAAAACTTACTACTGCTATTCAGAATCCGAAAAGCAGAAAGCAATCACAAAACTTAAAGGAAAACCCGAAATTACCAGGTTTAAAGGATTGGGCGAGATCTCTCCCGACGAATTTAAGCACTTTATCGGGAAAGATATCCGGCTCGACCCGGTAATGATGAAAAAGCACGAATCGATTCCACAAATGCTTGAGTTCTTTATGGGGAAAAATACCCCCGACAGGCAGGAATTCATTATCGACAATTTGTATGTCGAAAAGGATGAGGTTGCATAATAAAATTTAAAGGGTAACAGGGTATTTTGGAATCAAAATTTGTTGCAGTAAAAGGGAATGTCAGAAGAAAATATCAATCTCGAAGGAATAGAACTTCCGGAAGAATTACAGCATGAAGGGATAAGCGACGAAATAGTGTATTTATCGGGAATGTACCGTAACTGGTTTCTCGATTATGCCTCCTATGTAATTCTTGAGCGGGCCGTACCTTATATCAACGACGGTTTGAAACCTGTTCAGCGCCGCATCATGCATGCCATGCGCGAAATGGACGATGGCCGTTACAACAAGGTGGCAAATATTATCGGTCAAACAATGCAGTATCACCCGCACGGCGATGCTTCAATTGCCGATGCAATTGTTCAGCTGGGGCAAAAGGAACTGCTAATCGACACCCAGGGAAACTGGGGAAATATACTTACCGGCGATGGCGCTGCAGCTCCAAGGTACATCGAGGCAAGGTTATCGAAATTTGCGCTTGAGGTGTTGTTCAACCCAAAAACAACAAATTGGAAACTTTCCTACGATGGCCGCAAGAAAGAACCGGTTACACTTCCCGTAAAATTTCCCCTGCTGCTGGCACAGGGTGTCGACGGCATTGCAGTTGGTCTGGCCTCAAAACTGTTCCCGCATAATTTCATCGAACTTCTCGACGCTTCCATTGATTACCTGAAAGGCAGGGATTTTGAATTGATGCCCGATTTCCCGACAGGTGGGCTGGCCGATTTCAGTAAATACAACGACGGGTTGCGCGGCGGAACAGTAAAAGTGCGCGCTAAAATCGAAAAACGCGACAATAAAACACTTGTAATTTCAGAAGTGCCTTTCGGTAAAACAACTTCGACACTTATCGAATCGATTCTGAAAGCCAACGAAAAAGGGAAAATCAAAATCAAAAAAATTGATGATAACACAGCCGGTAATGTTGAAATCCAGATACATCTCGCCCCGGGGGTTTCGTCCGACAAAACCATTGATGCACTTTACGCTTTTACCGATTGCGAAATTTCGCTTTCTCCCAACTCGGTAATCATCGAAGACGATAAACCCATCTTTATCGGTGTGAAGGAAATCCTGAAACGCTCTGCAGACAGTACTCTTCAACTGCTAAAACTTGAACTCGAAATCCGCAAATCGGAACTGGAAGAGGCATGGCATTATTCGTCGCTCGAAAAAATATTTATAGAAGAACGGATTTACAAAGACAAAAATTTCGAGGATTCGGAAAACATGGATCAGGCTGTGGCCCACATCGATAAGCGCTTGGAGCCATGGAAACCAAAATTGAAACGCGAAGTTACCCGCGACGACATCCTGAAGCTGATGGAAATAAAAATGGCCCGTATTCTGAAATTCAACAAAGATAAAGCCAACGATATACTTAAAGCCATTGAAGACGAAATTGCGGCGGTTGAAAACGACATCCGCAATATTGTAGCATTCACCATTAAGTGGTTTAATCACCTGAAAAACAAATACGGGAAAAGCAAGGAACGCAAGACCGAAATACGGAGTTTTGAAAATATTGTGGCCACAAAAGTGGTTGTCCGCAACGAAAAATTATACCTCGACCGAAAGGAAGGATTTGTTGGGACAGGATTGAAAAAGGCCGAATATATTTGCGATTGTTCCGATATCGACGACATAATTGTTTTCCGCCGCGACGGGACTTATTTTATATCAAAAGTTTCCGAAAAGGCATTTATCGATAAAAATCCGCTGCATGTCGAAATATTTAAAAAGAACGATAACCGTACAATTTACAACGTAGTTTACAAAGACGGAGAATCGGGGTTTCATTACATGAAACGTTTTTCTGTTACGGGTGTCACACGCGATAAGGAGTATAACCTGACAAAGGAAACCAAAGGCTCCAGGGTGGTTTATTTTTCGGCCAATCCAAACGGCGAGGCAGAAGTGCTGAAAATTATCCTGAAACCCAAAGCAAGGCTTAAAAAACCGGTTTTTGAAGTCGATTTGGGCGAACTGGCCATAAAAGGGCGTCAATCGATGGGTAATCTTCTCACCAAATACGAAGTGCATAAAATAAGCCTGAAGGAAAAAGGACAATCAACACTGGGTGGCCGCAAAATCTGGTTCGACGAGGATGTGTTACGCTTAAATGCCGATAAAAGGGGCAAATATCTTGGCGAATTCTCGGGCGACGACAAGATTCTGGCGCTTTATAAAAAAGGAGAATACCAGCTATATAATTTCGACCTGAGCAACCATTTTGAACCCGATATACTGGCCATCGAAAAGTTCGACAGTGCAAAAGTCCTTTCGGCGGTTTATTTTGATGCCGAACAGCAGTTTTACTACGTGAAGCGCTTTGAAATTGAGGATTCTGAAGGAAAATCATTCCGTTTTATCGGCGAACACCCCGAGAACAAACTGGTAAGCGTTACCTGGGTGCGTTACCCAAGGCTCGAAATTGAATTCGGCGGGAAATATGCCGAAAGGGAAAATGAAATTATTGAAGTAGCCGAATTTATCGGCGTTAAATCGTGGAAGGCAAAAGGAAAACGGTTGACAAATTATGAGGTGGAAAACATCACCGAAATTGAACCTGTCGTTAGGGACGAACATGATAAACCGGAACCTGACGAATTAGTTGAACTGAATGAATCGGAAGATCCGGGACAGGATGAACAAATAAAATCAAAAGATAGTTTGAGGTTTGATGATATACCGTTCGAAATAAAAAGGCCAAAAAAGGATAAGGACGATCCATCTCAAATGTCGTTATTTTAGGTTAAAGGTTCAAAAAGTTAAGAGTTGAAAATCCAAAGGTACCTGTCTTTCAACAATTTGTGGAATCCAGGGGAAGGAAGAATAATATGAGAATTTACTTAATCGGATACATGGGCAGTGGAAAATCCACGCTTGGGCGAAGGCTTTCAAATCATCTGGATTTGCAGTTTGTCGATATGGACAACTACATCGAAATGCGCAACCACAAAACCATACCTCAGATTTTTGCCGAAGAAGGCGAGGCAGAATTCAGGAATAAGGAACGAAAAGCCCTTGAAGAACTTTCTGAATTTACCAATATTGTAATAGCGACCGGGGGTGGCGCACCCTGTTTTTTCGACAATATCGATGTAATGAATAAATCGGGCGCAACAATTTATATCAACATCCATCCTTCCATTTTAGCCGAACGGCTTATAAAATCAAAAACCGAACGGCCCTTAATTAAAGGAAAATCGAAGGAAGAACTGGTTACCTTTATCGACGAAACTTTGAAAAAACGAAACCATTTTTATAAACAGGCAAAGTTCGAAATTACCCGGCCCGATATCGATTTACATGTAATAGAAGAAATGATTTCATAAAAAACCATTCCCATGCCTACAGTAGCCCAACTTTTTGCCCACACTCTCAGGGAAATCGGGGTGCGTTTTGTTTTTGGGGTCCCCAGCGGGAACATGACAGATTACATTGAAGCGCTCCGCTTGGAAAACGGAATTGAATTTGTTTTGGTTGGGCACGAAACAACAGCCGCTTTTATGGCAGGTGTTTGTGGGCGTCTTACAGGTGTGCCCGGTGTTTGTTTCGGTACGTTTGGACCTGGCGCAACCAATTTAACTACAGGTGTTGGAAGCGCATTTCTCGACAGGTTTCCGCAAATTGCCTTTACCGACGAAATGCCCGGGCACCTTCTAAATCGAACGGTTCAGATGAATATCGATCACCAGGCGCTTTTTGCCCCAATCACCAAATGGACAACACGGTTTACACGCGACAATGTAAATGAAATAATCCTGAAGGCAGCAGGGATTGCGGTTTCCGAAGTTCCCGGGCCGGTGCATGTTGGTGTTCCCGCCTCAATTGGTTTAATCAGGGCCGAAGAACCTGAACATCAAATCAAGTATCTGCGCCTGGAAAAACAAACTTCATGGGCAGGTTTGCTGGAAACCCTCCTGGAAGCAAAACAGCAATTTCAGAAAGCTAAAAAACCGGTAATAGCAGTTGGTTTATCAGCGGTTAGGGCGAATATTCAGACGATGGTTATTCTGCTTGCCGAAAAATTTAATCTCCCTGTTGTGCTTACTCCAATGGCAAAAGGCATGTTCCCTGAAAATCATCAGCTTTATTCGGGTGTTTTGTTTCACGCCCTTGCAAATTATGTGGCACAAACTTATGGCGAAGCCGATTTGGTAATCGGCGTCGGCTACGACCCGGTGGAATTGTTGTACGAAGAATGGATTACCGGAATTCCGCTGATTCATATCGGTTCTGTTCCGGCTGATACCGACAGGGGGAGATTTCACTGTGTAATAGACCTGGTTGGGGGTTTGCACGATATTCTGTCCGAATTTCTGAAAATAGGTTCGGGGAAGAAAAACTGGGATAATGAATTGCTGGTTGCACGGAAAAAGGAAATGTTTCAGAAATTTGTTCCGCAGCGCCATAGTTTTGGCCCGCTGGCCGTAGTTCACGAATTGAGGCAGGCGCTTCACGAAGATGGAATTCTTACCGTGGATGTAGGCGCCCATCTTCATCTTGTGGGTCAAATGTGGCGCACACCCGCGCCCGAAAAATTGTTGATGACAAACGGGTGGTCGTCGATGGGATTTGCAATACCGGCTGCTTTGGCAGCCAAACTTTGCCATCCCGGATTACAGGTGGCTGCTATTATGGGCGATGGCGGGTTTTTAATGGCTGCAGGCGAACTCGCGACAGCAAAGCGCCTGCATTTGAAGATTGTGTTCGTGGTAATTTACGATAACAGCCTCTCGCTCATCCGTATAAAACAAGGGAAAAAGAAGTACAATTCGAATTATGGAACCGATCTTGAAATGGTTATCGCAGAACCAACCAATCATTATTTTGGCGTACCGGTTTTTCGCGTATCGAACAGGGCAGAATACAGGAATGCGCTTAAAGAAGCCTTTTTGTCAAGCGGCCCAACCTTAATCGAGGCAGTTATCGACGGAAGCGGGTACGATGATTTGGTTTTGAAATAATTAAAAGACCAGAAAAGACTCTTTTTCATATCGCATGAAATCGTTAGATTTGGGTTTAATTTTTCAATATTCATATGATTCAAACCAACGAACAACTGGATCTTGCTTACAATTTCATACAGTACACGGGGCAAAACATTTTTCTTACCGGAAAGGCCGGGACGGGTAAAACCACTTTCCTGAAAAGTTTAAAGGATAAATCGCCCAAAAGGATGATAGTTGTTGCCCCAACCGGTGTTGCTGCAATAAATGCCGGCGGGGTCACCATTCATTCCTTTTTCCAATTGTCGTTTGCCCCGCAGATTGGAATCGAAAATGAACAGCTTAGGCAAATGCGGTTTAACCGCGAAAAGATAAATATCATCCGCAGCCTCGATTTGCTTGTTATCGACGAAATCAGCATGGTGCGGGCCGATATCCTCGATGCTGTCGACAGGGTGATGCGCCGGTTTAAAAACAGGAAAAAACCATTTGGTGGGGCACAGGTATTAATGATAGGCGATTTGCAGCAACTTGCCCCTGTGGTTAAAAACGAAGAGTGGAACCTGTTGAAACGCGAATACGAAACCGTCTATTTTTTTAGCAGCAAGGTGTTACAACAAACTTCCTATGTGAGTATCGAACTCAGACAGGTTTTCAGGCAACAGGACGACCGGTTTATTGCTATCCTCAACAAGGTACGCGATAACAAACTCGACCACGAAGCGCTTTCAACACTGAACCAGAGGTATATCCCGGGGTTTAAGCCCGGTGACGTGGAAGGGTACATTACGCTTTGCACACACAATGTTCAGGCTGACAGGATTAATGAGGATAAACTGTGGGCAATCCGTTCAAAAATGCACCTGTTTATTGCAACTATCGAAGGGAAATTTCCGGATTATTCATACCCCGCCGAAAATGAACTGAAATTAAAACCCGGGGCACAGGTAATGTTTATAAAAAACGATCCTTCGCCCGAAAAACTTTTTTACAATGGTAAAATCGGGATGATAACCGAAATTGACGATGATATTGTTTATGTGCGCTGCCCCGACGATGAGGATGAAATTGCTGCTACGCCGCTCGTTTGGGAAAACGTAAAATATTCGATCGACGAAAATACTTCAGAAATAAAAGAGGAAGTGGAAGGCACTTTTTGCCAGATCCCCCTAAAACTTGCCTGGGCAATTACCATTCATAAAAGCCAGGGATTAACTTTTGAACGTGCAATTATCGATGCCGAAGCTTCGTTTGCTCACGGACAGGTTTATGTGGCGCTAAGCAGGTGCAAATCGCTTGAAGGACTGGTTCTTAGCTCGCCTGTTTCTAACCGGAGTATTATCAACGACTCAACGGTGGGCAGTTTTATTGTACAAGTGGAAAACAATCAACCCGGAGAAAGGGAGTTGACCACTGCTAAACTCGCATATCAAAAAGAATTATTGACCGAACTTTTTGGTTTTAACCTGTTTGCATTCCAGGTGAATGCTTTGTTAAATCTTTTAATTGAAAACATTTCCGTCGTACCCGGATTCATTGTCGAACATTTAAAAAAAATGCAAAGCGGTGTTCATTCTGATTTGGCAGGGGTTGCCGAAAAATTTCAAACTCAAATCAGACAACTTTTGGAAAACGAACCCAATGTGGAGATTAATAAAAAACTACAGGAGAGGATTGCTAAAGCCGCGGTTTATTTTGAAGAAAAAATACGGTTGATTATTGTTGATGGTTTGTCAAATGCCGATTTGGAAGTCGACAATAAAGCATTGCGGAAACAAATGGATAATATGGCAGCGCGGTTATTGGAAGAGGCCGAAATAAAACTTGCAGGTTTTGAAGTTTGTAAATCGGGTTTCGATGTAAAAAAACTGCTTGCCGCACAGGCAAAAGCGCTAGTCGATTTTCAGGAGCCTGCCACAAAAAAACGGAAAGCGAAAGAGGTGTTGGACCCTGACCATATCCCGCACCCTCAACTGTATTCGCTGCTTCGTTCGTGGCGATATGAAAAGGCTGCCGAAACCGGTGTTCCGGTTTACATGGTTTTTTCGCAAAATGCACTTGTCGAAATGGTAAATTACCTGCCAACCGATTCATTTTCATTAAAATTAATAAATGGAATGGGTGCCAAAAAAATAGAGCAGTTTGGCGCCGATATTATTCAAATGATTCAGCATTACTGCGATGAAAATGGTATTGAAAAAGGCGAAATTCCTTTAAAATCGGCACCTCGGAAAGAGAAAAAAACCAAACCCGAAACAAAAAAAGTAAGCTTTGATTTGTTTAAATCAGGAAAGACAATTGAGGAGATTGCAAAGGAGAGGGGATTGGCAGTTTCAACTATCGAAAGCCATTTGGCACATTTTGTACGATTGGGCGAACTGGATGTGAAGCAAATTCTAAGCGAAGAGAAACTCGGTAAAATTGTGGCCTATTTTAAATCGGCTGAAAGTAAAAGCCTGGGTGAGGCAAAGATTTCTTTTGGCGACGAAATAAGTTACAGCGAACTGAGGTTAGGGCTGAGTTACATGGAAAGTTTTGCGGCAGAAAAACCTGAATGAATATCACTGGTTTATTTTAGATATTGAGATTTGTTTAACGCAGTCAAGTCTAAAGACGTTGACAGGTTAAATGAATGCTGACTTGTCAGCGAGCGAAGCTCCTGACAATGTCAAAGTTTGACAGCCTGAGCGAAGTGACCACCTGCCGGTCGGGAAGGGAAGTCTGTATGTACTATCGATATTGACTCAAGTATTACTTTTTGAAAACCGATATAAGGGATTTCAAATTTTCATAGGTATTTTCCAAAACTTCACCCAGTTCATTTTTCGCAAACCAGCGTATTTCGGTAATATTTTCACCGGCTTCGGGCTGCCCGTCGCTTTCTCCCTGATAGCTCATTTCAAACCAGTGCGTCTCTTTTAGTATCCATTCTCCATGCAATTCCTTATAAGGCGACTTGTATATATGAAAAGTGGAAGGTAACTGACGGGTAATTTCATGGCCGGTAATACCACATTCTTCGGCAACTTCCCTTAAAGCAGCTTGCCCGGTGGTCTCGCCCCTGTCGGTTTTCCCTTTTGGGAGGTCCCATTTTTCGTTTCGTAGTATAAAAAGTATTTTGTTTTTACGAATAACAACTCCACCGGCTGCCTGAATCGGTTTAAAAGCCCGCATAAAATAGTCGTTCCGGAAAACTTCGGGCGAAGGGTGCAGAATAACGGCAAGCCTTGTTTCGGAGTAAGTAAAATCATGAAACCATTTTTTCACTTCCTCAACTGTTCGTAAATTTTCAGTTATTATTTCTTCCTTAACAAATGTTGTATTCCCCGAGTGAGTAATTACTATCTTCTTCTCATTAAAAAAAACTTCATACATTTGTTTTCGAATTAAAAATTGCTTTAAAACTATGGATTCTGTACAAATCGAAGTAACGAAAAAATTATTGGAAATCAATACTATAAAAATTCAGCCTAAAAATCCGTTTACCTGGGCTTCGGGCTGGAAATCACCCATTTATTGCGATAACCGCAAAATTCTGTCTTATCCCGCAACCCGCACTTTTATCCGCGACAGGTTTGTCGATATTGTTCGGGAGAAATATCCCCGGGCCGAAGTTATTGCAGGTGTAGCCACAGGTGCAATTGCAATTGGCGCCCTGGTTGCCGATATATTGGACCTGCCTTTTATTTACATCAGGTCGAAACCAAAGGGACACGGTTTGGAAAACCTGATTGAAGGCGATTTAAACCCAAACCAAAAAGTTGTTATTATTGAAGACCTCGTTTCTACGGGAATCAGCAGCCTGAGCGCCGCTGAAGCAGTTACCAACTTTGGGGGCGATGTAATTGGAATGGTAGCCATTTTTACTTACAATTTTCAACATGCAATCGATAATTTTGAAAAAGCCGGTATCGAACTGACAACTTTAAGCCGTTATCAGGTTTTAATCGACACGGCAGTTGAAATCGGAGAAATTACCGGCGATCAGATAGAAACCCTTCTCAAGTGGCGCGAAGACCCTGCCAACTGGGGGAAATAGAAATATGCCTGGAATTTTATACTGAATGAGTTTAAGCAAATATACAAGCAATGTAAAAGTGATTAACCACAACGAACAGGTTGTATTTAATTACCTTTCAAATTTCAGGAACCTTGCGTCGTACCTGAATTCGGGTTTATTACAAACAATTACTGAAAAAATACCACAAGTAAAAATAACCGATTTTTCTTCCGATGAGGATTCATGCAGGTTTAATATATCGGGATTAGGATTGGCAGAAATCAGGATTGTAAACCGCGAACCCTATAAAACCATTAAGGTTGAAAGTTCGGGAGGTCTGCCACTGAGTTTTACCTTTTGGATACAGCTGATTCCTGCTAATGAATTCCAAACCAAAATGAGGCTAACGCTTCATGCCGAAATGAGCATGATGATAAAAATGATGGCTGGCGATAAACTGGAACTGGGAATTAATAAACTTGCCGATACCCTTTCTGAATTGCCTTATCCGTAATTAAGCAATTTTTTTAATAAGTGCTAAACTTATCTTGTTTTCACAACCGAATGGATTGAGAAAATAAAACTATTGCAGTCATGGATAAAAGGGAAGCTATTAGGATAGCCAATGAGTATGTTGATGCGCTTAGTAAAAAATATATGGTTTTACAGGCTTTTATGTTTGGTTCGTTTGCAAAAGGAAATACAAACTAAATTACAAATTCAATTTCTTTAAAAGCATATTCCGAAATCGTACCATTTCTGTTTTGCAGCAATAACTGGCCAAATTCGCCAATTCCGGTAATTTTTGCTTCAAACCGGGTTCCCTGTTTTTCATAGACGGCCCATTCATTTGCCCTGAAAAGTTGGTTAAAATAAGCCGAATCAATTTCGTCATATCGGCCCCCTGTCAATTTTTGGTACCACGAATCAATATACACGGTAAGAATTTCTGCAACTTCTTCTGTTACATAATTCTTACCTGTAATTTGTTTTAACGATACCGGATTTGGAGCATCTGAAACAAAACGTTCCTGGTTTAAATTCAAGCCAATCCCGATTATTGTCGAAGCCAGATAATTTCCCTTTACAGCATTTTCAATTAACATCCCCCCAATTTTCTTTTTCTGAAAGTAAATATCGTTTGGCCATTTAATTGAAAATCCGGTTGTCTCGTTATTTAAAAAATCGATAAGTGCAAGGCTTGTAATTTTTGAAAGGTAAAATTGTTTTGCCGCAGGTAAAAAACGGGGGAATTTGATGATGCTGATCAGGAGGTTCTTGCCATATTCACTTTCCCAGCTGTTTCCCTGCTGTCCTTTCCCATTTTTCTGGAACTGTGCCAAAACGACAGTACCCTCTTCTGCCGCATTCGACAAAATAAGCTGGTTGGCATAGTTGTTGGTAGAATCGATTTTCGCTAAAAAGATAAATTTTTCGCAGGTCATTTTTTAATCAGTATTGGTTAAACTATTTTTATAACTAATTGGTTATGTAGGATCAACGATTTTATTTAAAAACGCAAATTACGTAAAATCAGACCAAGTAAAAAGTTTATCTTTGCAGGGAATAGAAAATTTTATGGCTAAAGGAAAAGGAGAAACTGAAAAAATACTGGATGGGATTCTTGAAGGGATACAACGAATTAAAGGTAAGGATATAATTATAATAGATTTAAATACCATAAACCACACTGAATGTGGTTATTTTGTAATATGCCATGGAACATCGACTACACAAGCCAGTTCAATTGCCCAGTCGGTTGAAGAGACTGTAAAAGAAAGCGCTGGAATTGATGCCTGGCACAAGGATGGATACCGAAATGCGATTTGGATTTTGCTCGATTACGGCGATATAATGGTCCATGTTTTTCAGAAAGACGCCCGCGATTTTTACAATTTGGAAGGGCTTTGGGCCGATGCAAAAACAATAAAAGTTAAAGAAGATAATTAAGAAATAATGACAGAGAATCAAAATAAGGGTTCAAACGAAAATAAAAACCCGAACAACCCTTTCAATCAGTTTAATCCGAACAGGAAAGACGGTAAGGGCCCAAAGTTTAATGCTTACTGGATTTATGGGATAATTGCCATCGTTTTTATAATTGTGCAGTTTTATTTCAGCACCAGCCGCGGGCCGGTTAAAACCTCCTGGACCGAAGTAAGGTCGACAATGATTGCAAACGACGATATAGAAAAAATTGTAGTTGTAAACGAAAAGGAAGCAACGGTTTATTTAAAGAAAGACCGCATTGAAAAGTATAAAACCCAGTTCGACACAAATTTTGCAAAACCAGCGGAAGGTGGCCCACACTTCACTTTTAACATTGGCTCTGTTGAAACTTTTGAAAACAACCTGAAAGATGCACAAAAAGATGGTGCCGGGGAAATACCCCTTGAATACAAGGAAGAACGAAACTGGGCCGGCGAAATACTTTGGACTATCGGCCCGTTTGTATTAATTATTTTGCTTTGGTGGTGGATTTTCAGGCGGATGAGCCGTGGTGGCGGCGGCGGCGCCGGGGGGATATTTAATGTTGGAAAATCGCAGGCTAAAATATTTGACAAAGATCAAAAAGTATCAACCACATTTAAAGATGTTGCCGGGCTAACCGAAGCAAAACAAGAGGTTGTTGAAATTGTTGAATTCCTGAAAAACCCCGGAAAATTTACAAAGCTCGGAGGGAAAATACCAAAAGGGGCTTTGCTTGTAGGGCCCCCCGGTACGGGAAAAACCCTGCTGGCCAAGGCTGTTGCCGGAGAAGCCGATGTTCCGTTTTTCTCCATGTCGGGTTCCGATTTTGTTGAAATGTTTGTTGGTGTTGGCGCTTCGAGGGTACGCGATTTATTTAAACAAGCCAAGGAAAAAGCCCCGTGTATTGTGTTTATCGATGAAATTGATGCCATTGGCCGGGCCAGAGGAAGAAATCCCAACATGGGTTCGAACGATGAACGCGAAAACACGCTCAACCAGTTACTTACCGAAATGGATGGTTTCGACACAAATACCGGCGTAATTATTCTGGCCGCCACAAACCGGGCCGACATTCTTGACCGTGCTTTGATGCGCGCCGGACGTTTCGACCGTCAGATTCACGTGGAACTGCCCGATTTAAACGAAAGGGCTGAAATATTCAACGTCCATTTACGCCCGCTCAAACTGAGCGATGAACTAAAAGTTGATTTCCTGGCAAAACAAACGCCCGGTTTTTCAGGAGCCGATATTGCCAACGTTTGCAACGAAGCTGCTTTGATTGCCGCCCGGAAAAACCATGAATCGGTTGGCAAACAAGACTTTCTTGATGCCGTTGACCGGATTGTGGGCGGGCTTGAAAAAAAGAACAAGATTATTTCGGTTTACGAGAAAAAAACCATCGCTTATCATGAGGCAGGGCACGCAACAATCAGCTGGTTGCTCGAACATGCACACCCGTTGGTAAAAGTTACAATTGTCCCCCGTGGAAAGGCGCTTGGCGCTGCATGGTACCTTCCCGAAGAGCGTTCAATAACGACAAAAGATCAATTGCTCGACGAAATGTGTTCTGCGCTGGGCGGAAGGGCTGCCGAACAACTGATTTTCAGTAAAATTTCGTCGGGCGCCCAAAACGACCTTGAAAAAATAACCAAACAGGCTTATGCCATGGTTAGTATTTTTGGCATGAGCGACAGGGTTGGAAATGTGAGTTATTACGATTCATCCGGCCAGTCGGATTATTCATTTACAAAACCGTATAGCGAAAAAACCGCCGAGTTAATAGACGAGGAAGTTAAAATTCTTATTGAAAGTCAATATTCACGCGCAACTGATATTCTGAAAAAACATAAAGAGGGGCATGAGAAACTTGCCAACCTTTTACTTGAGCGCGAAGTAATTTTCAGTGAAGATTTGGAAGAAATATTCGGGAAACGCAAATGGGACCAAAAGCACGTTATTCCTGAAAATGGCAATTCAGGAAGTGATAAAGGGAAAAGTACCAAAAGGAATTCTGAAATTGCTGAAGAAACACCGGAAAATAAAAATCTAATAGAGTAAAATGAATCAGGCAAGGGAAGAAATTCTGGGTAAACTCAGGAAAGCTGTTCATCCTGAAACCGTGCCGCCTGATTTTAACCAACCCATTTACCATTCTATAGAAAATTCTTTGGAAATAATTTTCAAGGAAAACCTGGAGAAAGTTAATGGGTTGGTTTATTTATGTTCTTCTGATGAGGATCTTTACAGGGAATTAAAAGAATTTTTGCGTACCCGCCCAAAGAATCTTGTTTTTTGCAATGAGGATGAAATTTGCATGCATCTGGTTAGTGCCGGGATTCCTTTTCAAAGAAGACTGGAGTTGTCAGATAACGTTGATATCGGAATTACAGGATGCGAATTTTTAATCGCCCACACGGGTTCGGTGATGGTAAGCTCTGCACAGAAAGGTGGCCGGCAAATGTTTGTTTATCCGGCAGTTCATATTGTAATTGCACAAAAAAAGCGCCTGGTCGGTTATCTCGAAAAAGCCTATTCAGGTATAATGGAAAAATACAAGGAAAGTTTTCCATCACATGTTTCGCTGATTACTGGTCCCAGCCGGACAGCCGATATTGAAAAAACGCTGGTTTTGGGCGCACATGGGCCCAGGGAGCTGGTGGTTTTTGTTGCATAGTCCGACCTGCAATACCCTATAAGTAGGTTTACTTTACACGCCATTTTTTCGCATTAACCTGCTGTTTCTGACTTCCAATAATTTTTTACCTTTGCACCATGGAAAAAGGATGGGTTGAAGTTTATATGACAGCGCACGAATATAAAGCTACAATAGCTAAAGAATTACTTGATAACAAAGGTATTAACGCGGTTGTCCTGAATCAGCACGATTCGGCTTACCAATTATTTGGAGAGTTAAGTATTTACGTTGCAGAAAAGGATGCTGAAAAAGCGGTACTTTTATTAAAAAACCTGAAACATTGAAAGAATTTGTCAGACGAAGTGTAACCGGGATTGCTTTTGTAGCAATCATGCTTGCCGGAATTACTGTACACCAGTATGTTTTTGCCGTAGTTTTTACCGGCTTTCTTTTACTTACCCTTTTCGAATTCTATAAAATAAGCGAAAACATTGGCTACGGACCTTCTACAAAAATCGGGCTTACATGCGGATTCCTGCTTTTTATCATTTTCTTTCTTACAGCCAGCAATGTTATACCCCGGAAATTCATACTTCTTTCGATCTTAATCCCGTTGTTTACCTTACTTCCCAATTTGTTCGACAAACGAAAGAACGGGTTTAAAAACAGCATGATCACAATTGCCGGAATAATTTATATCGCCCTTCCGTTTAGTTTGCTGAGTTATATTATCCTCCCTGAAAATCTTTCCGGATCACGATTTTACCCATGGATTTTACTTGGGGTATTTCTGATAATATGGATTTACGATTCAATGGCTTATGTTTTTGGATCGTTAATGGGAAAACATAAAATTTGTGTGCGGATTTCGCCCCAAAAATCATGGGAGGGTTTGATTGGGGGCGCTATTTTTGCAATTATTATGGGAATCCTGAATTCGGTCATTTTTCATGAACTTAGCCTGACGAGTTGGGTCGTAATTGCACTGTTGACTGTCGCATTCGGTACTTCGGGCGATTTTTTCGAATCAAAATTAAAACGCGAGGCCGGTGTTAAAGACTCGGGTAATATTTTACCCGGACACGGAGGTCTGCTCGATAGGTTTGATACGGTACTTTTTGCAGCCCCTGTTATTTTTGTATGGATTACTTTATTTGGAAATATTTAAATCATGACTATTCATAAAGAAGGAATAAAAATAATTCCGGTTGCATTTTTAATTATTGCCCTTATAGATGTTGCAATCTATTATTATTTTAAGGATTACCTTGTTTTTTATGTACTAATGGCAGTTTCGGTGATTTTATCAGCGCTTGTGGTATATTTCTTCAGGGTTCCCGAACGCGAAATTGTTATTAATAACAAGCACGTGCTTGCCCCGGCTGATGGGAAAATCGTAGAAATTCTGGAGGTATTCGAGAAAGAATATTTTAATGATAAACGGATCCAGATTTCCATTTTTATGTCGCCTCTAAATGTTCACCAGAACCGCGCACCTGTCAGTGGCGAAATTTCGTATATAAAACATTGCAGGGGAGCTTACTATCCAGCTTTTGTTGAGAAATCATCCCACCTTAACGAAAGGTGTTCGACCGTATTCAAAACCGAAAATGGCACCGAGGTTTTGGCGCGGCAAATTGCCGGCACCGTCGCGCGGCGTATCTGCAATTATAAAAATCCGGGCGATAAAATTGAACAGGGGGCCGAGTATGGGTTTATCAGGTTTGGTTCCAGGGTCGATGTTTTCCTGCCCCTCGATGCTAAAGTAGAGGTAAATCTTGGTGAAACCCCGGTCGGCGGGAAAACAGTTTTGGCGCTTATATAGTCGAAATGAATAATTAAGAATAAGTGAAAAAAGTTACCGGTCAGATACCAAATTTTATAACTTCTATCAATCTTGTTTCAGGTACCCTGGCAACAATTTTTGCAATCGACGGGCATCTGGTTTGGGCAGCTATTTTTATTTGTATTGCAGCGGTTTTCGATTTTCTGGATGGATTTGTGGCACGGGTGTTAAAAGCATATTCAAACATAGGCAAACAGCTCGATTCCCTGGCCGACGTGGTTTCGTTTGGGGTTGCCCCGGGCGCCATCCTTTTTACCCTGCTCGAATACTCGCTTTTTGGCAGAAATGAACTTATACAGGAAATAAGCGGTAAATGGTTCGAGTGGCTTGTTCTTTTTTCGGCTTTTCTGCTGCCGGTTTTTGGCGCTATCAGGCTTGCCCGTTTTAATACAAATACGGCTAACGAGAATTTTTTCAGGGGCCTTCCGATTCCTGCAAACGGATTATTCTGGGCAGCAATGGGTTTAATGCTCCAAACAACAAAATACACCGAATTGCTTCCGTTAATTTACACAACAAAAAATCTTATAATTCTTGGAATTTTTATGTCGGGAATGATGGTGATTCACATGCCCATGTTTTCGTTGAAACAAAAATCATTGAGTTTAAGCGAAAACTGGTACCGGTACCTGTTTACAGGGTTATCAATACTGCTTTTGCTTTTTTTGGGAGTATATGGCCTGGCGTTTATAATTTTACTATATATCGTTTTAAATGCGGTATTTTATTTACTGAAAATCAGATATTAAAGCTATAGGGCAGAAAAAGAAAAGTCCCTGATAACGGAAGCGCTTATTTCCCAAATGAAAATAAGAAAATACACCACGACAAATTAACTTCCGGGACCAGGGGCTTTGTTGGACAAATACAATTTTATTGTTCACTGTTTTATTCAACAACAAAAAAGAAAAGTTGTTTTGGAAGCAGAGAAAAAAACGCAAATAAGTCTGGTTTAAACCTCTATTTCAATGGCGCGGCAAATTTTAAAACATCTTCGCCCGATATTTCCTGGTCGCAAAGTATAATCAACCGTTCAATTACATTCCTGAATTCGCGGATATTACCTGTCCAGTTAATTTTTTGCAATTCTGCTATTGCACTTTCCGTTATCGACTTTACAGGCATTCCGTACTCGTCGCAAATAAGTTGAATAAAATGATTGGCCAGCAAAGGTATATCTTCCAGACGCTCGTTAAGCGACGGAACATGAATAAGAATTACACTTAACCGATGGTACAAATCTTCCCTGAATTTATTTTCTGCGATTTCGGCCGAAAGATTTTTATTGGTTGCAGCAACTACACGCACGTCTACTTTAATGTGTTTATCGCCGCCAACCCTGCTTATTATGTTTTCCTGCAGTACACGCAACACCTTGGCTTGTGCCGATAAACTCATATCGCCGATTTCGTCGAGGAATAAGGTGCCCCCATTGGCTTGTTCAAACTTGCCGATATGTTGTTTTACAGCCGAAGTAAACGCCCCTTTTTCGTGGCCAAACAATTCGCTCTCAATTAGTTCTGATGGAATTGCCGCACAGTTAACTTCGATAAAAGGGCCTGCCGAGCGGTTACTTTGGTCGTGTATTCGGCGCGCAACCAATTCTTTCCCAGAGCCATTGCCCCCGGTAATCAGCACGCGTGCATCGGTTTTGGCAACCTTGTCGGCCATATCGACAACCATTTTTAATGCTGCCGACCCGCCTACAATCTCATATTTTTTATTGACTTTCTTTTTGAGGTTTTTGGTTTCGGCAACCAGGTTTGTCCTGTCCATTGCATGTCTGATGGTTATAAGCAGGCGGTTTAAATCGAGTGGTTTCTCAATATAATCGAAGGCGCCTTTTTTAATCGATTCCACCGCGGTATCAATATTTCCATGCCCCGAAATCATTACAACAGGCGTATCGGGTACAATTTCCATCAGCTTTTCCAATACCTCAATACCGTCAATTCCAGGCATTTTTATATCGCATAGGATAACATCGTAAGGTGCAGATTTTACTTTATCAAGCGCCTTAATTCCATCTTCAGCTAATTCAACTTCGTATTTCTCGTATTCAAGAATATCTTTTAAAGTATTGCGTATGCTTCTTTCATCGTCGATAACCAATATTCGCGACATAGATTTGTGTTTTTTTGTTCGGGTGGTAAAAATAAAGCAAGTTAGCCAGATAACAAATTGAATGTGTAAAAAGAAATTATAAGGCAACCAGGCTAATCTGATATAATGAAGCTGGGTTGAATACCTTGGAAGTTACGCCGCGAAATTGCCTGCCTGGCCTGTCGCGAAGAAAACTTAAAAGTGATGAACGAGAGCCTGTATAATTTTGAAGAGCGATATAAAAAACGCAAAAGGGAATGTGTAGTTCCAAACCGGAATTATAGGGTGATAAAAAAACGCCGGAAATCAAGTTGATGACCGGCGTTTCATTATTATTTTCAAATTAAACAGCCTTTAGGTAAATATTATCTGCGTGCCTTCGCCCCCCGACATGGCGTACAAATCGCCAACAGTAATAATTGCTTTAACATGTTCGGTAAAATCGGCCATGGTAAGTTTAAACATATCGGCTGCCATTTTACAGGCATAAACTTCACCTCCCCCTGCTGTAATCATATCCAGGAATTCATCGACTGGCGGCACATCCAGGGCGTCCATCTGCTTTTTCATCATTGCCGATACTCCTGCTTCCACCCCGGGTAGTGCGCCCAGAAGGGTAGGGAATGGCAATCCGCCGGGCATTCGCATCCCCGGATTTCCTACCGTTGAAGTATGAAGTTTATTCATCCTTTTTTTGGTAATTGCATCGAGTCCGAAAAATGTGAAAAACAATTTTGCCTCGATACCTTCCAATACGGCGCCATTAGCCATAATCAGCGCTGCATACACATCTTCTATATTTGCCTTGGCGCAAATAATCATTACTTTTTTTAATGGTGTTTCTTTTATATCAGTCATTTTTCATTTTTTTAATGGTTAAACACAGCTGGCTGGTTTAGGAATGCCCGCATATTTTGAAGAAAGTTTCAGCGGACCTCCGGGGAATAGTTCATACAATCCTTTAATATCGACAATACCCGATTTTCCGACTTTCCGGATAGTTAAAGGTTCGCCTTTTGATTGTTCGTTACGAAGATAAGCTAGTACCTCGTAATGTTTGGCTGTCAGTTCAATACCATCTTCTTTTGCCATTTCGGTGGCCAGTTCTTTTGACCAGTCCGACGAGTTTACCAGGTAACCCTCTGTGGTTACCTCAACAGTTTTACCTGCCAATGTTTTTTCTGCCATAATTCATTATTTTTATTTGTTACTATTTGTTTCTGCTGCCATGTTCTTCATAAAAGTTACAAAGAAACCCAGGGCACGTTTCATCTCTGGTTTGTTCATTTCGCGCAATACCTTTAGCATTGAATATTCAGGAATGTTTTCTGTTTCGATGCTACCGTATATTTTAAAAGCGTTGTTTAATGCCGTCATTATTTCGGGTTGGGTTGCAGTTCTGACGGTTTCTATAATAGTTACTGCATTGTCGGCAAGCGCGCGCACATCTTCGGGCGAATAGTGTGTAATTATGTTGTCGAATATTCTTCCAACCTCGGCAAAGAATTCGAAGTAACCCTTTTGGTCGAGTGTGTGCAATTTTTTTGAAAAATCGATAATAACCTCTTTAACAATAGGGCTTGCATCTTTTATCAAATCATTTATACTTTCAAACATTTCGAGGAAATTATTCATATTCCCGATGTTGCGGAGTATACGGAGCATGAGGCCTTTTACCTGATCCAGGTCGAGGTTTACCATCCGGTTGTCGAGTTCTTCGACAGCGGTATCGTAGATATCTTTCCCGACAATGGATACATCGGCCATCAAATCTTCAATTTGATTTGTTTTGAGCCGCTGCTGATTGACATATTCAAGCAGCAGGTCAACTTTCAGGTTTAATTCTGAAATTTGCGCTTGCAAAGCTTTTTCTTCCATTTTATCCATCTTAATTCACTTTTTTCTTGCCAGCCATTGTCATCAGCGGTTCAACGGGCAATTCCCTGCCTTTTAACAGAATATGCCAGTAAATCCAGCGGAACATCACTTTCCCGTAGTGATTTATTTTTGTGTTTTTCAACAAACCAAAAGGGCCTAAACCTGGTAAGGGGAAAGTACCCGGAAGTGGCTCGGTATCGTAGTTAAAATCGATTAACGCCCCTTTGCCAAAACCCGTTTCGATGTAGCAGTTGGCATGTCCGTCGAATTTTGCATGAAGTGGCCTGCCTTCAATGGCGCCCATTAAATTTTCGAAAAGAATTTCGGCTGCGAAATGAGCAACAGAACCTGCTTTTGAAGTTGGGATATTAGATGCGTCGCCAAGCACAAAAATATTTTCGAAATTTTTCGATTGCAGGGTTTCCTTATCGGTCGGGACAAAACGCATATCATCGCCCAGCCCGCTGCGTTCAATCATTTCATCGCCCATATTCACCGGTACAACTGTCAATACATCAAAAGGAATCTCCCGTTCGTCGAACGAGACCAGCTTTTTTTCGTCGTTGTCAACGCGTTCGATATAAAAATCGGGAATAACGTTGATGTTTTTTTCGGCCAAAAGTTCAGAAAGCATTTTAGTGGCAATTGGTTTTGTAAACGCCCCGGGCATTGGGGTTACATACGAAATGTCCACTTTATCGCGAATACCGATTTGGGTAAAATAGGCATCGGCCAGAAAAACAAACTCAAGGGGTGCAACCGGGCATTTATACGGGATTTCGGTAATTGCCATCACCAGTTTTCCGCCTTCCCAGCCTTTAAAAAATTTCTGCAGGGCAACGGCCCCGTCGATGGTATAAAAATCGAATATTTCCTTATACCAAAGTTTATCTTTCAACCCGGGTGTTTCTTCGGGGTAGGTTTTTGTTCCGGTTGCTATAATAAGGTAATTATAATTGAGCGCTTTGCCTCCTTGTAACAGCACTTTACCGGACTGGGCTTCGACCCTGTCGATTTCAGAAAAAATCAAATCAACTCCTGACGGGATAAAATCGGCTTTCGGTTTTATTACATCTTCTTTGTTGTAAATTCCAAAAGGGATAAATAAAAACCCGGGTTGATAGTAATGTGTCTTAAACTGATCGACAATAGTAATTTTCCATTCTTCCTTATCAAGTGCACTGCGAAGTTTGTTTGCCATCATTGTGCCGGCTGTCCCGGCTCCGAGAATTACAATCTGTTTCATTCCATTGCTTGTATTAAATTCATTTTCATTCAAATTTAAGGCTGGCTAATTGAATTTTGAAATAGATCAATATGATAATTATCACACCCTAATAAATATCATAAGTTTTTGGTACTTTTAGCTGGAATAGTATGCTAAATGTCATGGATGGGGCAAATGTTAAGTGCAGTTGTGAAAAATGCCAGTTAAAAACATTGTTTTTTAATCATGTTTCTATTGATGAATTAACTGATATATGCCAGATAAAGGAAGAAAGGACCTACGCAAAAGGAGACACTATTATACATGAGGGTGATATTATAAATGAGTTTCTTTATCTGAAAGAAGGATTGGTAAAACTTTTAAAAACTACAACAACCGGCAAGGATCAGATTATAAGTTTTTCAAAACCTTTTGATTTCGTGAGCCTTTTGAGCGTTTTTTCATCAGAACGGTACAGGTATTCAGTTTCGGCAGTCGATAATTCGGTAGTTTGTATACTTGATTTAAGGGTGGTTAAAAATCACGCCAGGCAAAATGCATTATTTACCATGGATTTAATGTCGAGGATTAGCGAAGCAACAGATAAAATTGTAATAGAAAACCTTGAAATTAAACGCAAGTATTTAAAGGGAAGGGTGGCTCACGTTTTATTGTATTTCGCCAATTACATTTACGAAAAAGATGAATTCGAATTGCCTGTTTCGCGGCGCGAAATTGCCGATTATATCGGGATGACAACCGAAAATGTAATCCGGGCTTTATCGACTTTCAGAAAAGACAAAATCATAAAAATTTACGGCAAGGAAATCGTAATTGCCGATAAAAGCCGTCTTGAAAATATTTCGGAATTTGGATAACCAGTTTTATTATTCCGGTTTCGAAATGTAATACTGATATACGTAATAAACGGGGCTGCATTGGCCAAAGGTTTAAAATGAAATTCCTTTGGGGCAAAATCATGGCTCCCCGGAAAGATGGATAGCAACGAAAGCGCTATCGCTGAGAATTAATTGAAGAATAGAGGTTGAAACAGGAAAGAAAACTTTTGCCATTATCAGGGTTAATATTATAAACTCAAATATACTTTGTTTGCATTAAATTAAAGATCACCGGGCTGATTTAAATTTTTAAAAATTTTCGGGAATTTATCGATCCATAATTGACAATCAATGTATTTTGTGTTTATCCCGTTTAAAAAACTTTGCATTCTGTAATTTCCGGAATCCAGCATTTTTTTCATGGTATTCAGGCAATTTAAGTGGTATATGGCAATAAGCGGTTCTTTCCGGCGCTTGTGAACAGGAACTATTGCCTCAAAATTGCCTGATTCATTTATAAGATGTTGAATAAATACTGTTTCAACAAAGGCTGCATCAACACTGATAACAAAATTCCATAATGTTTCGGATTGTATGAGACAGGAGTAAATCCCCCCAATGGGCCCGCAATTCTTAATTTTGTCGTTAATAATTTTAGTTCCGGAAACATGGTGCGTTGGATTGTCGGAACTTATAACAATGCTGCTGCAAACAGGCCGGCAGGTTTCAACTGCTTTTTCAACCAAAGTCGTTCCATTAAGCTGAAGCAACGCTTTGTCGGTCCCCATCCGGGAACTCAGTCCGCCTGCAAGTATTATTGCTGTAATTTGCATTGTGGAAAATTAGGATATCCTGGCAAATTACCAAAATTATTTCTGTGATTATAACCAGACAGGTTAAATTAGTTGCATCGTGGGGGACAAATATTGATTTATTGTTTCGGTACTTACAAATTGTACCTCCCACTTTAGCGCCCTGTTAATGGTATAATTTGCAATTTTTTTTCCCGGGATTTCGGATTATTGTCAAAAACCGGAAGTATTTATTACGGATAGTTTGAGTGGATTGATTGTTTATTATTTGAATAAAGAGATCGGATAACCGGCTATTAACTCAATTCTGGTCAGTAAAGGCAGGGTAAAAAAAAAGCCCCGAAATAACCCGGAGCTTTTATCGGGTGGATGATGGGATTCGAACCCACGACCTTCGGAACCACAATCCGACGTTCTAACCGACTGAACTACAACCACCGTATGGTTTAGCGGGTGCAAATATAATATTTTATTTTTTTGAAATATAAAAAACGTGGTTTTATTAACCTGCACGATAAAAAAATGCCGGGGTAAGAAAACCCCGGCGTCTCTAAAATGTAAGTTTATTTTTATTCGGTTAAGTTCACATAATCGGCCTTCAACAGAAAATCAAGGCTTTTCTGACAACTTTCCAGCGGCGGAAAATTATATTCTTCCACTTCAACCACGCCGTATTTTACCCCCGATTTTTCTTTTGCTGCAAAAATTAAAGCAAAATCCATGGTTCCGCTGGCCCCCAGTTCTTCTTTATCTTTTATGTGCCATAATTCAAAACGGTTGGGGTATTTCTCGAAATAATCATTCGCGTTTTTCCCACCAACTGCAATCCAGTATAAATCCAGTTGGAACATCACTTTTGCCGGATCGGTTAACTCCAGCATCCAGTCGAATACCGGCTTTCCTTCCAAAACAGTTGTAAACTCCTTATCGTGGTTATGGTAGCCAAAACGGATTCCCGCAGCGTTGCATTTTTCGCCAACTGCATTAAAATATTCACAATAACGTTTTAGACCATCGAGGCTTTCATACCCTGCGTTGTCCATCCACGGCTGAACAATCCATTTAACACCTGCCGTTTTGTGTGCCTCAATGCAAACATCCCACCAGGCCATGGTTTCAGCCCATTTTTCTGCTGACGGGAGATTCTGTCCGGTATGGGCGCCCAAAAAGAGCATGCCATTGCTTTCACACAAATTTTTGAACTCTAAAGGTTCCATACCATAAATTTTCCCATTGCCGTATCCGGCAGTTTCCACAAATTTATACCCCATTTGGCCAACTGCTGCAACTGTGGCCACCGGATTTGCTTTCATGCTGTCCCTGACAGAGTACAACTGAAGGCCGATAAATTTTTCGGCATTTGCACTTTTTTCTTCAGCAGCCTTTTTTTGTCCCGGGTTGCATGAAACCATACCGGCCAGTATTAAAACCGACATGCCTGCAACAAACAAATTTTTCAGATTGATTTTTTTCATTGACATTTTTTTGAATTTTAATTTAACTTAAATTGATTTTTCCTCAAAAATATTGAAAGCTTTTAGTTTATGAAATATTTCGTTCGTAAAACTTTTTATATACCCCGGTATTATTAAGCTTATTCTTTAATTTTGCGCCTTCAATATTTTTAAATGAAGAAAGAAGAAATACTTGCATTTATTTCGGCGCTGGGGGCTGCCTTTTTTTGGAGCTTTTCATTTATTTGGTTTAAAATTGCTTACCTGGGATATAATCCCGTAACTGTCGTAATTTTCAGGCTTGCTATAGCTGCCCTGCTGATTACTATCATTGCTGCTTTTTTAAAGCGGTTGCAAAAACCGTCAAAAAAAGACCTCTGGCTTTTTATCCTGATGTCATTTTTCGAGCCCTTTATCTATTTCCTGGGAGAAAGCTATGGTTTGAAATATGTTTCGCCGACTGTTGCAGCGGTGATAGTTGCTACAATCCCCTTGATTTCCCCACTTTTTGCCTGGTATTTTTTTCGGGAAAAACTGAAATGGATGAATGCGGCTGGCCTGGCTTTTTCGTTTGTCGGAGTTGGATTGGTGGTTTTAGACGGCTCGTTTAGGTTCGACGCTTCGCCATTGGGTGTTGGGCTCGAATTTATTGCAGTTTTAGCTGCCATTGCTTATTCGGTTGTATTAAGAAATTTGGTTACGCGTTACAATACGCTCTCAATAATTTCGTATCAGAATATCATAGGGATACTATTTTTTCTCCCGGTTTGGTTTTTTGTCGATTACAGCGATTTTATCCAACGGCCTTTTCATCCTGAAGCTTTCAGGGCAATTATTTTACTGGCTGTTTTTTCTTCGACACTCGCCTTTGTTTTTTTTACTCAAAGTATTCGCAAAATAGGGGTAAACAGGTCGAATTCGTTTATCAATTTAATACCGGTTTTTGTGTCAATTCTTTCTTATTTTATTTTGAAGGAAGAACTTGACAAACAAAAAATAGTAGGGATTATGATTGTGGTTGCCGGTTTGTTTCTTACCCAACTAAAACGGAAACGAAAGATTAAGGGGCAAAAAGGTTTTGAAATTCACAACGCATAGGCAAGTAAATGGTAACTGTTCAATAGGAATTAATTAAAAATGAAAGTCAATAATTAGTAAAAACTGTCAACCTTATTTAGGGATCGTCAATAGAATTCCAGTATCCAGTATCCAACATCCCCGCCTGACTGACGCAGTCGGGCAGGCAGCAACCAGCAACAGACAACATGATTATTTACACTTACGACGGCACATTTGAAGGATTTCTTACCGCGGTTTTCGAAACATACAACCGGAAAAATTTTCCTGTCGATATTTGTTCGCGAACCGGGGAGCAGAAACATTTGTTTGCCCAAAAAACAGACATTCGCTCCGACCCCGCAAAAGCGGAAAGAGTTTGGAAAGGCATACAAAACAAACTTACAGGCAATAACAGGCAAATGGTTTTTTATGCTTTCTTGTCTGAAGAAATGGGAATTGAGATGAAGATTTACCGATTTCTGCGACGGCTTTTCTGCGAGCATTTTAACATTGAAACCGATTTTGGCGATTCTGATGTTTTGTACCATACCCAGACCTCGCAAAAGGTTAAAAAGGAAGCCATGCGTATGATGCAGTTTGTAAGGTTTCAGCACACAAAAGAAGGGCTGTGGTTTTGCGGGATTGAACCCCGGTATGATGTAATTTCCCTCGTAGCCGGTCATTTTCAGAAACGCTTTGCAGGCCAGAAATGGTTGCTGTACGACCTGAAACGAAACTACGGCATTTTGTACGACACAACAAAAGTTGAGGAAGTGGTAATTTCGGCCAAAGAATTTAGCTCGATTAACGGGCAGGTAAACGAAAACGTATTGCACGAAGGGGAGGAGTTTTACCAGAAATTATGGAAGTCGTATTTTAAACACATCAATATACAGGAACGTAAAAACCTTCGCCTGCAGCGTCGTCACATGCCGCGCAGGTTCTGGAAATACCTGCCCGAAATGCTGGTTTAAACTGATTTTTTTTGGTTGGTAACTTTTCCAAAGTCAGGAACTTTGGAAAAGTTATATTTGAAAAAGAAAGGATGACATCTTTCAAAAAAATGTCATCCTTTCTAAATATGGATTAAAAAAAACTTTATATCCTTCTATTGCAGCAACTCTTTGGGTATTTCCTTAATTGGTTTGTATTGAACCGTTCTGATAAACAACTCGGCGCCTTCAGACTGAATCTGAATTCTTCCTGACGTTAACGGAATAATATTTCCTTTTTCAACTTTCCCGGTTTTGTTGTTAATCATTGTAACCTGACCGTTTACCACATGCACAGTTGTTTGGCCAACACTGTATAAATCAACAGTATTCCATTGCCCAAGTGGCATTTCGGCATCAACGGATTTTTTAATTCCCTGGCCGCCAAAATCTCTCCCAAATTGTTTGGCCTCGCCGTCTTTTGCAAAAATAAATCCTTCGTCAAGTGGTTTTACATACGTTTCGCAGCAGGTATTTTCCATTAAATACGTGTCTCCGAGCCTGTCGTGCATCAGTTGGCATTCAATATTGGTCATCCATGTACCAAGGGCAGCGCCAAAATCGCCAAAGCTGTGGTATAAAAGGCCGCTGTTTTGTTTCGAGAATATTTCGTCGCCCCATTTAAAAACCAGCTGGAGATGATAGTTTTCGAGGGTGTCGCGGCTGGCCAGCGAACCATTTACCACACCCGAAATCCGGATTAGTTTTACACCCTCTTCTTCCACAATTGAAAATACGTTTTCGGGTGTTGCTGTTAATGACAGATCTTCGTAACCATTAAGCGGAGCGCCAAGATGTTTGTCCCAGTTATCGAGGTTTTCGCCATTAAACAATGGTTGCCAGGGTTTTTCGCACGAAGATAAAAACAGGATTACGCAACAAGCTAAAAAAGGAATACTTAATTTTTTCATTATTAATTAGGTTAAGTTGATAAATAAAAAACTGCCCCATAAATATAAGACAGTTTGATAAATAACGAAATGGAATCGTTTATTTTAATAAAATTTTTACAATGCGATAAGTTCTTTAGCCCTGTCGAGGATTGCAGTGTCGTCGAGAAGAACAATACCTCCGTTTGGCCCAGGTTCCATATGAATTCCAACCGATGTACCATGTGTATAATTGGCGCCTCCAAAATAATTCCTGACGGTTTCCTCTGACACTGCAAATTCGTGCGCCAATTTTCTAATGGAACCGTCTGGTAAGCTGTCTTTGATTTTTCTTAACTCGTTAAATGTGATTTTACTTGTCATATCGCTTAATATTAAGTGTTTTTACTAGAAATAGCTGTCTCAGATGTAAAAGTATAATTTATAATTTAATAACAAAAGGATAAGCTTCAGGTATTTTTTTCAGATTGTTAGATTCAAAATCAGGGGAAATAAGAGATTAAAAGATCTGTTTTGTAACGGATTGTTTAATAGGATTTAAGACAGGTAAAAATTTGTGTTTAACAGAATGTAACTGTCTAAATATTAACATTTTTTAAGAATCAGTTAATGCCTGTTTTTATGCAATCGTAAATTTTCTGGTGCATGGCCGTACGCAGGTTTAAACTTGTGATTTTAGCGTTGTTACGTGTTGGATTAACCCGGTTGGTCATAAACAGAAATAGTAACCCATTATCCGGATCGGCCCATGCAAAGGTGCCTGTAAACCCCGAGTGGCCATAACTGTTTTTGCTTGCATCTATTGCTGGGTAAGCATCTTTTAAGGAGTTTTTATAATTGTCGATGAGAGGTTTGTCGAAACCTAAACCCCTACGGTTGTCGTTTTCGGGGAATTGTATCCTGGTAAATTCATCGATAGTTTCTTCCGAAATGTATCGTTTGCCTCCGTAAAATCCTTTTTGAAGGTACATCTGAAAAATTTTGGCTAAATCGTTGGTTGTACCGAATAGCCCGGCATTGCCCGAAATTCCGCCCATCATGGCAGCTCCTTCATCGTGCACAAAACCAAGCACAACCTCGTGCCTGAAGTAATCGTCCTTCTCTGTCGGTATTAACCTGTCGGGCGGAAACCTTTTGTACGGATTAAACCCAACAGATTCGGCTCCTAGCGGTTTGTAAAACATTTGATCCAGATACTCTTCGTATTGCTCCCCGGTTAGATTTGAAATTAAACCCGGGAAAAGATGAAAGCCCAGGTCGGAATACACATATTTTTTCGTCCGGTTTAGTTTTGAATTTTTTATGGAGTCGAACATTACTTTTGAAAAGTCGCTGTTCATGTATAACCTGCTTGACACCCTGATTTTGAATTTGTCAGATGGATGTTCGGAAAAAATATTCCTGTCGAGTTCTTTTTTATCGTTCAGGGCCTTTTCCCAAAAATTAATCCAGCCGACAAGTCCTGCCTGATGGGCCAGGATATCCCTCATAATTAAATTTTCCTTGTCAGATCCAGCCAAATCATTTCGGTAGAGACCAATTGGGGAATCGATTTTTAATTTTCCATCGTCAACCAGTTTCATAATTGCAGGTAAGGCGCCGGTAACTTTTGAAATTGAAGCCCAGTCGTAAATATCGGTTTCCTTTACTTTTAACTTGTTGTCCAATGAATGAAAACCATAAGTTTTATGAAAAATAACACTTCCATTACGGGCAACCAGTACCTGTGCCCCAGGGTAAGCGCCCTGTGTTAATCCCAGGATGACAAGTGAATCAATAACGTGGTTTAGCAAACCTGAATTTATTTCCAGTTCCTCGGGGATGGTATAGGCCAGGCTTCCATTCTTTCTTAAGAAAATGCCATCGTTTAACCTGAAACGCCCGTCGACAGTTACCGGTAATTTTCCGGATCCATCAAATGCTCCAAAAACCAATTGCGCAGAAAGTTCCTTCGCAAGGTCGGAATTCTGGTACGCAACAATCAAACCTTTTGCCTGATGGATGTTTTCGAAGTACTTTAAAGCGTATGCATTACCAAAAAATACAGCAACCGTTTTTTTTTCGCTAATTACCTCGGCAACCGCTTTCCTTTGAATTTCGGTTGTTCCATATTTGCCTGAAGGATAAATATTTATACCCTGAATACCGCAAATAACCAGGTTGTACTTTTTAAGTTTAGCATGAATAGTTGACCATTCCTGCAAACTTGCATTTTTCGGCAGGTAAAAGTGGTCGATTCGGGCATATTTGTCCAACATACTTTCGAATGGCGATATCTCATTGCTACCCACAAACAGTGAGGCAATTTTTAGCGTATCCAATCCCTGTACCGGTAAAATTCCGTTGTTTTTCAACACTGTTAGCGAACCTTTGATAAGTTTCCGGTTTGTTACTTCGAGGTAAGGAGAATTTAACCTTGCGGTTAAATTATTTGTTTCGGCAGCTTTATAATTGTTCAGATTTGCCCAGTACTTCAGAGCTAATACTGTTTTACACTTTTCATCAATTTCAGCTACGCTTAATTTTCCGGAATTGATGGCGTTTTTAACTGATTGGATGGCTTTTTGCAAATCGGGCACAAATTCAATTATATCGTTCCCGGCAATCAGGGCTTCGGCTTCAGCATTGCCTTTCCCTGTTCGCGCACCTTTCATGTTTATTGCATCGGTTACAACAAAACCTTTAAACCCGATTTCGTTTTTTAGGTAACCCGTAACTATTTTTTTTGATAGCGATGAGGGTGTCCCCGAATTATCGATGGAAGGAACGTTTAAATGGGCTGTCATAATTCCGGCGATCCCCCTTTCCGAAAGATACCGGAACGGAAAGGTTTCAACAGAGTCCATCCGTTTTTTCGAATGGTTTAAGAAAGGCAAAGTTTTGTGCGAATCGGTATCGGTATCGCCATGGCCCGGAAAATGTTTGGCAACGGCTATTATTCCGGCATCGTGCATTCCTTCGGCAATCCACCAGGCTTTTTGCGCAACGTTGATTTTGTCTTCGCCAAACGACCTGAAATTGATGACAGGGTTTGAGGGGTTTGTATTGATATCGGCAACCGGGGCAAAATTCATGTGTATGCCCATCAGTTTTAACTGGGCGCCAAAATCGCGGCCCATCTGGTAAATGGATGACGAATCCTGTACAGCGCCAATTGCCTGTGCATAAGGGAATTTCATTACACTGTCGATCCGCATTGAAAGACCCCATTCGGCATCGGTGGCCACGAGCAGTGGAATTTTCGATTTCTGCTGGAGTTCGTTTATAAATTTTGCAGTTTTAACAGGTGCGCCCTGCATTACCAGTATTCCGCCGGGCGCAAAGGTTTTGATTTGCTCAACTATCTTATTTTTGTCATCGGCTCCATGTTCGGGGTAAACCGAAATTGTCATTAACTGGGCAATTTTTTCTTCCAAAGTCATCCGGTCCAGTTGCCCGTTAACCCATTTGTCTGTTTTGTATTTTACAAATGCCGGTTCGGTTCCTGCTGCCAGAACAATGCAGTTTACTGTTATAATCAAAACAATAATTAAAATTCTTCCCCTCAGATTCATTTTTTTTCGGTTATTTTACTTACTAAATTTTTTCGGTTCAAAATAATATTGCACCGAAAAATCAAACAGTACTTGCGCAAATATAAATAATACGATTTGAAGATCATGCTTAAACTATGTGGATTGATGTTGTTGTTTTCAGTATTTAATTTATGCCAGGCATCAAACGAAAAAGAAATTGTGACCGGCGCCGGGCAACCCGGAAAATATTTACCGCTTTTGGCCAATAAAAAGGTTGGATTGGTTGTTAACCAAACCTCCCTTGTCGGGAATGTCCATCTGGCTGATTTTCTTATATCAAAAAATATCGCGATAGGTAAAATATTTGCACCTGAACATGGTTTCAGGGGAAACGCTTCTGCGGGCGAAGAGATAAAAGACGGTGTGGATACGAAAACCGGGTTGCCGGTAGTATCGCTTTATGGAAAAACAAAAAAACCCACATCAGGACATTTACAAAATATTGATGTGGTGATTTTTGATATTCAGGATGTAGGATGCCGGTTTTACACCTATATTTCAACCTTGCAACTGGTTATTGAGGCTTGCGCCGAAAACAACGTGAAGTTAATTGTTTTGGACCGCCCAAACCCAAATGGCGATTATGTGGCAGGGCCCGTGTTAAAGCCAGGTTTTGAATCGTTTGTGGGTATGGCGCCGGTTCCAATTGTTCATGGCTGCACTGTGGGCGAACTGGCCAGGATGATAAATGGCGAAGGGTGGCAAAAGTCGGGAAAGAAATGTGATTTGCTGGTAGTGCCAGTTCAGAATTATACCCATTCAACCAAATATGAACTGCCTGTTAGCCCGTCGCCCAATTTGCCCAATTATTTGTCGGTAAGGTTGTATCCTTCGTTGTGTTTTTTTGAAGCAACAAGCGTGAGTGTTGGCCGCGGAACTGAGTTCCCGTTTCAGGTACTGGGTGGATTGCAGAAAAATCTGGGCGATTTTAAATTTATACCTGTAAATATACCCGGAGTGGCATCAGATCCTGTAAATGAGGGTAAAACCTGTTATGGAATTGATTTGCGTTCCCTGAAAGATGTTCCAAATTTCACATTGAAATATTTTATTGATTTCTATAACAAATACGAAAAAAAGCAGGAATTTATAACCCGCGAAAACTGGTTTAATTTACTGGCTGGAACAGATTGGCTGCTGGCGCGGATAAAGGAAGGAAAGAGCGAAAAGGAAATTATGGAATTGTTGAAACCTGAACTGGAAGAATACAAAACAATTAGAAAAAAGTATTTACTCTACCCCGATTTTGAATAGTATGAATCCTTTTTTGGTACTTGGAATTGTTATTGCCTATTTTTCGATTTTAATTGGAATTTCGTTTTTAACCTCGCGAAAGGCAGATTCGCAGGCTTTCTTTACCGGTAACCGGAAATCTCCGTGGTATGTAGTGGCTTTTGGAATGGTGGGCACAGCGCTCTCGGGGGTTACTTTTGTTTCTGTTCCGGGCGAAGTGGGGAATTCAGCCTTTTCGTACCTTCAGTTTATTTTCGGGAATATTATCGGGTTTTGGATTGTTGCAGCCGTACTGTTGCCATTGTATTACAGGTTAAACCTTATTTCTATTTACACCTTTTTGGAGCAACGGTTTGGCAGTTATGCACATAAAACAGGGTCGTTTTTCTTTTTGATTTCTAAATTAATTGGCGCTGCATTCAGGCTTTTTATTGTTGCAGTGGTACTCCAGATTGGTTTTTTCGATGCGTTTAACATCTCTTTTTCTGTAACAGTTACGGTTACAATAGGGCTGGTTTGGCTCTATACATTCAGGGCCGGTATAAAAACCATAATATGGACCGATACCTTACAAACTGTGTTTTTAATAGGTGCTGTAATTTTTACCATTGCCTCAATTGCAAAAGGGTTGGAATGGGGTACAGGAACAATGGTTTCAGAAATTATGGAAGATCCCAACTCAAAAATATTTTTTTGGGATTGGCGTTCGGGGAATAATTTTTTTAAACAGATTGTAGCCGGCATGTTTATTACCATTGTTATGGTTGGCATGGATCAGGATATGATGCAAAAAAACCTGTCGTGCAAAAATATAAAGGATGCCCAGAAAAACATGGTGGTATTCAGTTTTGCCTTTCTCTTCACGGTTTTCCTGTTTTTATGCCTTGGCGCCCTGCTTTACATTTATTCGAAAAAACACAATATTGCCATTCCCGAAAATACCGACGATTTGTATCCATTGCTTGCTTTGCATTATTTTGGCTTGCCTGTAGCTGTTTTCTTCCTTCTTGGGATTATTGCGGCGGCCTATTCGAGCGCCGACTCGGCCCTCACTGCGTTAACAACGTCATTTAGTGTCGATTTCTTAAAGATTGAAAAATTCGAAGAGAACAAACGGCAAAAAATGAAAAAATGGTCACACTTACTGTTTTCGGTCTTGCTGATACTTGTTATCTTGTTTTTCAGGGCCATAAACAACGAAAGCGTTGTAGTCGCTGTATTCCGGGTTGCCGGCTATACTTACGGCCCGTTGCTGGGCTTGTTTGTTTTTGGAATGTACTCCAGGAGAATAGTGGCCGACAAATGGGTTCCGCTTGTTGCCGTAATCTCTCCTGTAATTTGTTTTTTTATTTCGAAGTATTCTTCAATAATTTTTAACGGCTATCAATTTGGCTTTGAGCTGTTATTGGTAAATGGGTTGGTAACATTAACCGGATTGTTTATTATTTCTAAAAAAAACAAGCAAGAAGCCTAATTATTGTAAATAAATGTTAAATTTTGTAAATTCATTTTTATATTTGTTGAAATAAGTTGTTCGCATAACCGTTATAACAATAATAGATTTTAGACAATTGATCAGGTACCTACTTCAAATAATGGCAGTAGCCGCTATTGTTTTCGTGCTATATTCGTGCGAGGATGAGGGATATTTGAATTCATCTGATGTTCAGCTTAAATTTTCGGTCGATACGATTACTTTTGACACCATATTTACAACAATTGGTTCAACAACCCAAAGATTCACCGTTCAAAATCCTTACAACGACAATATTTTAATTTCGCGAATCAAGCTTTCGGGAGGCGATTTTTCAAATTTCAGGTTGAATGTAAATGGCGAAGTTGGAAATGAAGTATTCGAAGTTGTTGTGCCTGCTAGGGACAGCATATTTATCTTTGTGGAAGTGACTATTGATCCGAATGGTGAAAACCTTCCGATGGTAGTACAGGATTCCATTGAATTTACCATCAATTCAAATATTCAGAATGTACAGTTAATAGCATATGGCCAGGATTTCAAACTTGTTAAAGGAGAAACGATCAAAACTACTACATGGACTTCTGAAAAGCCCTACCTGGTTTACGATTATGCTTATGTTGACAGTACATCGGTTTTGACAATTGAGCCCGGTACCCGCGTGTACTTTCATAAACGTTCCGGATTGTATGTAAAAGGGAAAATTAAAGCCAACGGGACATTTCAGGAGCAGATACGATTTTTACCCGACAGGTTGGAAAATTCGTACAAAAACGTGCCCGATCAATGGAATGGTATTGTCTTGTTTTCGGGTAGCCACGACAATGTTTTTAACTTCTGTGTAATTAAAAATGCCAACATTGGGTTACAGGTTGGCACCATTGAGCACGAAGGCTTTGCTTCGGTTCGAATTTCAAACAGCCGCATAGAAAATATGGCTTATGCCGGGCTGTTTGCATTAAAATCGAAAATATATGCTTATAACGATTTAATTGCAAATTGCGGGTTCTACGCCGTTGCACTTCTGGTTGGTGGCGAATACGAATTTTATCATACAACCGTGGCCAATTACTGGGGAAATTATACGACCAAAGCGCGCTCAACAGCATCGCTTGTAATTTCAAATGTGTTGATTATCCAGGATTCGCGTGGTGGTAAAACCAGTTACAATGGCGATTTGGTAAAAGCAAATTTTGGAAACAGCATTATTTATGGTAATAACGTTCAGGAAATTGAACTGGGCAACAATAACAAAAATGATTTCAAATACCTGTTCGAAAACTGTATTATTCAGGTAGCAGATACATTTAACACAACTAATAGCGCCTTTTATAAAAATGTGTGGAAGGGCGCCAAATTCGACCCACGGTTTATCGATCCTTATAAAGAATATAATTACCAGCTCGATACGCTGTCGCCTGCTAAAGATATTGGAAAAATACAGTTTGGGGAGCAATTTCCCCTGGACTTACTGGCAAAAGACAGGACGGGCGACAAAGGGCCCGATTTGGGAGCTTACGAGCGAATAGAAAAGAAGAATGGAAAATAGGTATTTCCTGATTTTCATATGTCTTATCTGTGCAATTGGCAATTCATTTTCACAACAAAATCAAGAAGAGTTTTCCATACTTTTCTATAATGTCGAAAATCTGTTCGACACCCGCGATAATCCGGAAACCGACGATGATAATTATGCTCCGGAAGGAGAACTTCGCTGGACAACCCGGAGATTAAACGAAAAGTTGTTGAATATTTCAAAAGTAATTTTATCGGCATCGGGCTGGTACGTGCCCGATATTATTGTTCTCGCCGAGATTGAAAACAGAGAGGCACTTGAGAAACTAAAAAGTGATACGCCACTCAAATCTTTTCCATTTAAAATTATACATAAAGAATCGCCCGACCACAGGGGGATTGATGTGTCGTTAATGTACAATTCGGAGAGGTTTTATCCGCTTGAATATAAATTTTATCCGCTGGTTGATGAAGGGAAAGTTGTGAATACCCGCGAGGTATTGTATGTTTTGGGTGTTTTAAACGGAAAGGACACCCTTCACATTTTTGGTAATCACTGGCCTTCAAGATTTTCAGGATTTATGGAAACAAAATCGTTAAGGTTGGCTTCTGCTGCCCTGTTACGGTCAAAAGTTGATGAACTTTTTAAAACGTACAGTTATCCTAAAATTGTTATTATTGGCGATTTTAATGACAATCCGGAAGATGAATCCATATCGGAGGTTTTACTCGCAGGCAAGGTTGAACAGCCTTATGAAGAAGAAAAACTTTATAATTTGTTTTCAGGGTTGAACAGCAACAAACGGGGAACTTTAAAATACCAGTCGCAATGGTTCCTGTTTGACCAGGTAATTGTTTCTGGCTCGCTGTTAATGGGAACTTCCGGGATTAACACAAAACCCGGATATGCCAAAATTCTGGAATTTCCGTTTTTACTGGAAGCCGATCGGAGGTTTGGTGGCGATAAACCTTTTCGCACTTATTTTGGATTTACGTATAACGGCGGTTTTAGCGATCATTTGCCGGTTTTGCTAAAACTTGAAAATGCGGATTAAACTTTTCTTGTCAATCCAATTTCGCTGGCTTTTTGGAGCATAAAATCAAAAGCTTCATCAAAATTATTACGGATTATACCATCCAAAATTGCATCTTTTATAGCATCCTTTATTATACCTACTTCGCGGCAGGGTTGTAAATCAAATGTTTCCATAATAAGTTCGCCGCTAACCGGGGGCTGGAAATTACGAATGGCATCTTTTTCTTCAATTTCTTTTAATTTTTCCCTTACCAAAAGAAAATTTTTCATGTAACGCTGAACTTTGTCTTTGTTTTTCGAAGTAATGTCTGCTTCACAAAGTGTCATTAGATCATCTATCTCGTCTCCCGCCTCAAAGAGCAGACGGCGCACTGCCGAATCGGTAACCACATCCTCTGATAACACAATGGGGCGCATATGCAATTGCACCATTTTCTGAACGTACTTCATTTTCTCGTTTAACGGGAGTTTAAGCCGTTTAAAAATACCGGGTACCATTTTAACCCCAATAAAATTGTGTGCATGAAAAGTCCAGCCCTGTCCGTCGATATATTTTTTGGTAACCGGTTTTGCAATGTCGTGCAAAAGGGCCGACCATCGTAACCACAAATTATCAGTGTTTGGCGCAATTCTGTCTAACACTTCCAGCGTATGGTAAAAATTGTCTTTATGGCCAATGCCGTTAACCCTTTCAACACCTTTAAGTTGTAATAACTCCGGAAAAATTATTTTTAACAAACCGGTTTCTTCCAATAATTTGAATCCAACCGAAGGTTTGTCAGACATCATTATTTTATTCAATTCATCAATGATCCGTTCGCCTGACACAATGTTTATCCGTTCTTTGTTTTTCGAAACCGATTGTAATGTTTCGGCCTGGATTTCGAAACCCAACTGGGTGGAAAACCTGATAGCGCGCATCATTCGCAAGGGATCGTCAGAAAAAGTGATGTCGGGATCCAACGGTGTCCTTATGACCTTGTTCTCTAAATCCTCCATACCGTTAAATGGATCTACCAGCCTGCCGTAGTTCCTGCTGTTCAGGCCCAGGGCCAGTGCGTTAATTGTAAAATCGCGGCGGTTTTGGTCATCTTCAAGAGTTCCGTTTTCAACCAAAGGTTTTCTTGAGTTTCGTTGATACGATTCTTTCCGGGCCCCGACAAATTCAATTTCAAGATCTTTATATTTTATCATGGCAGTGCCAAAATTCTTGAAAACATTTACCTGCGGTTTGTTTCTGAGGGCAGCAGCCACTAGCTTAGCCAGTTCTATTCCACTGCCAACAACTACAATATCAATATCTTTCGAGTTCCGGTTTAAATACAGATCCCGAACAAATCCTCCAATAACATAAGTTTCTACCTTATTTATGTCTGAAATTCTCGATATTTCCTGAAATATTTTGAGTTTAAGATTTTTATTCATTTTATGTCAAAATTCATCGCGTCAGATAAAATATACTGACACAACCTGAAAAATTGTGACAAAATTACAATTATTTAGGTTAACTTGAGGTGAAATTTCCCATTTCAGAAAAAGGCATTATATTTGACATCTAAATATCGACATAAGTAGATATATAAATTTACAAAAATAAATATCATGTTGGAACATTTAACAATGGAAACTTTTAAAACAAAAGTTTTCGATTTTGAAACAAACAAAGAGTGGAAATACGAGGGCGACAAACCTTGTTTAATTGATTTTTACGCCAATTGGTGTGGCCCATGTAAAATGGTTGCCCCAATACTTGAAGAATTACAAAAAGAGTATGGGGACAGTATTGTAATTTATAAAGTAAACACCGAGGATGAGCAGGAGTTGGCCGGGATGTTCGGGATTCAAAGCATACCTTCTTTACTTTTTGTACCGAAGGATGGACAGCCACAAATGGCAATGGGAGCACTTCCCAAACCAACATTCGAAAAAGCCATTGCTGACGTATTAAATGTTAAGAAGCCTCTATTAAACTAAAGGCACGAAAGCACTTTTTCGAGTTGAATTGCCCTTGAACCTTTTATTAATACCTGGCCTGTTTTAATAGGGTTTTGCTGAAGGAATTCGCATAACATACCGACATTTAGAAAAGACTGGCAATTATAATCCTGTGAAATTTCGAGAAAGTTTTTTCCAACGGTAAAAACCTGCCTGGGCCGATAGTTTTTTATTAACTCGAGAATGGCAATATGTTCGTTGGCAGAGTAAGTTCCCAGTTCAAGCATATCGCCAAGAATCAGAAAACTGAATGCTGAGTTGTCCGACAGAAAGCTTTTTATGGATGCCTGCATACTGGTAGGATTAGCATTGTATGCATCCATTGTTATTTTTAAGCCATCTTTAATAATTAGTTGCGAACGGTTATTTTGAGGGTAATATTCCTTCAGCGCTTTTTGGATAAGCAGGGGATCGACTTTAAAATAGTTACCAATGCAGGCTGCCGCCAGTATATTCTCAAAATTATAATCGCCTGTCAGGTTTGAGTTTAAATATAATACACCTTTTGGGAAGTTAGCCTTAACATGAACAAACGGTGGCGAAGAAAGCAATTCGCCGGTAAAATTAGCATCGGAATTTCCAAAACTGACTTTGTTTTTAATTTCTACTGCAAGCCCTGAAAGTATTGGATTTTCGCGATTATAAAAAATAATCCCGTTGTTGTTTTTTATGTGTTTGTACAACTCCGATTTGGCTTTTATCACACCTTCGAATGAGCCAAAACCTTCGAGATGCGCTTTGCCTATGTTGGTAATAATACCATAATCAGGTTCGGCAATGCGGCACAATTCGGCAATTTCGCCCTGATGGTTGGCTCCCATTTCAACTATGCCAAATTCGGTATTTTCGTTCATCTTTAATAAAGTGAGCGGAACGCCGATATGGTTGTTTAAATTTCCTTCGGTGAAGCTGGTAATAAATTTTTCCGAGAGTACCGCCGCAATTAATTCCTTGGTGGTTGTTTTTCCATTTGAACCTGTAATACCTAAAATTGGTACTCCCAGTTTTCTCCGGTGAAAAGTAGCCAGATTTTTTAGAGTATCCAGAACATTTTCGACAAGAATCGTTTTGTTTGGAATATGAAATTCCTTTTCATCTATAATTGCATATCGGGCACCTTTCTCCAGGGCCAGTTCGGCAAATTTATTTCCATTGAAGTTTTCGCCTTTCAATGCAAAAAAAATACAATTCTTTTCGATCTTTCTGCTGTCGGTCGAAATAACCGGAATACTCCTGAATAGTTGATATATTTCTTCAATACCTGTCATCTGTTTAAAATAAAAATCCTTAGCAATCATATAACAAAAAAGCCCCATTGTTCAGAAATGAGGCTTTTTTATAAAATATGGTTATTTTAAATTAATGTCCTACCGGGCTTCCAACCCTTGTCATGGCACAACGAAAACCCAAATCGCTCTGTGCTTTATCCTGTTCAAGGTATCTTCTTGTTCCGGGAACCAGCCAGTAGGCACGATCTTTCCATGATCCGCCTTTATAAACCCGGACATTGTCGGTAATAAGCGAAGAATAAGTTCCCTGTCCGCCATCCTGGATATACATTTTATCGGTAGTGTTGTTTTGTGCATTGTGCCAGTTTGGGCTATCAACAATCTGGGAGTTTGGGTCCCCGTCTTTAAAATTCCTGAAATCCATTCCCTGGATGGTGTCCTTAATAAGCTCGCCAAATTCGTTGCGCAACAACATTCCGCTATTATCGCGGCGGTATTCAGTTATAACATTACCCCTGAAAGGATTGAATTCTTCAACATCCCTTGTCGATGATGGCCTGTAAACATCAGCTACCCATTCGTTTACGTTTCCGGCCATACAGTATAGGCCAAAAGCATTCGGTTCATACGAAAACACTTTTGAAGTTATATCAGCATTGTCGTTTAAAGCGCCTGCAACCCCCATCATATCTCCGCGTCCACGAACAAAGTTTGCCCTCATCAAACCTTTGTCTTTTTTTGTGTCTACGCGGAGGTATGAGCCATTCCAGGGATATATTTTCTTGTCGGTTAGCAATTCACCATCCATATTGTCAATCAAACCGTATGCTGCATATTCCCATTCGGCCTCGGTAGGCAAACGATAATCGGGTAACATAATTCCATCTTCCCATCTTACACGGGCAACAGAACCATCAGGATTTTCAAGCGGTCTGCGCCCATCGGTCCCTGCATACAAACCAGTGAGGTACGTTTTTGAAGTATACACATTCTGGCCCGATTGGGTATTGTCGTGGGCAAGTATTCCCCTTTGTACAAGTATTTGCTCGTTTACCCTGTCGGTACGCCATGCGCAGTATTCATTTGCCTGTTCCCAGGTAACGCCAACCACAGGATAATCGCTGTATGCAGGGTGCCTGAAATAATTCTGAACATAAGGTTCGTTTGCTGCCAATTGGCTTCTCCAAAGGGCGGTATCGGGTAAAACAGAATTCATTTTAGTTTTATTGCCGGGGTAAACACGGTTTATCCAATGGGTATATTCCCTGTAATCCTGATTGGAAACTTCGGTTTCGTCCATATAAAACGAAGGTACAGTAACCCTGCGCTGAGCATTGTCCCAACGGTACATAACATCTTCCTCGACGCGCCCCATCGTAAATGTTCCACCCTGAACGAATACCAAACCCGGGCCTGCCCCCTGTTCATATCCTGACAAATTTGGGATATTTCCGGTTTCTTCCTGGTTGTAGCTCCAACCGGTAGTCCTCGAAACTTCTCCTCCTTTTTTACCAAACAAACCGCATCCCGATACGAACGCGGCCAATAACACTATGAACAAAGTCTTTAACTTCATCATCTTCATTTTTATAATTGCTTTTCAGATCGTCACAAATATAACTAAATAGTTCACTAATTATTGTTTCGGCATTTTAAATTTTTTGCCCGAATTAACAACTATGTTAATATATTTGCCCGATTGAGATATTTTACGACTGATTTTTTTATCGAAAGCAATATTGCAATATTTGATTATGTTCGGCGTTTGAATAGTACAATTTGTGTGTTTATGGTATGAAAAAATATCTGTTTCTGTTGTTCATTATTGTTGTTGGTTTTGCCGTTGAAGATGTACAAAAGGAATTTATTAGCCTGAATTGGAAAGAAACTTCAATAACAGCGGAAGATATCCCTGTTTACGCGGAGCTGAATTTTGAAAATGCTGATTTTCCCGTACCGGGCTCTCTTGTCCCCTATTATACCCGAATTTTTGACGTAAAAGATAAAAATCAAAACTTTAATTTTAGCATTGAAAATCCGGTTTTCGAAGAAATAAAGCTTGCTGACGATTTTCGGGACGCGCACAGGTTAGGGAATGAAATCGGGATTGAAAGCCGCAAGCTGCAAGCAAGGGAAACCGTTAAAATTCAACTGCAAATTTCCACCATAAAAAAGGAAAATGATAAAATTTACAGGTTAAAAAGTTTCGAATTAAAAAGAATACCTGCGGGATCATCGGAGATATTAAAGAATGGTCAGTTGTCGGGCGGTGTATACAACTGGAAAGCCAGTTCGGTTTTAAAACAAGGCAAATGGGTTAAAATTGCCATATCGGAAAAAGGGATAATAAAGATACCCTATTCGAAACTGATTTCCCTGGGTTTTCCCGATCCGGCGAAAGTAAATGTTTATGGAAGCGGTGGTATTATTTTATCCGAAGATCCGGGGGAAATAAACTACGATGATTTGATCCAATGTGCCGTGTGGCGCGATAAAAATAACGGCGCCGACTGCTTGTTTTTTTATGCTCCAGGCACAACCGAATGGACATATGATGCCATTAAACGGGTTTACAGGCACCGGCTAAACGATTACTCAACCAAAGGATATTTTTTCCTCACCAATAATGTTGGAAACCCAAAAAATGCTGAGCTTTTAACAGCCATTACCAATCAGTCAACATTATCGGTGGCTACGTTCGATGCGTACCAACTTTATGAAAACGAAACAGAAAATGTACTTTTGCTTGGTTCGGGAAAACAGTGGTTTGGCGATAAATTCAAGCACAATACAATTAAAAATATCGATTTTAACCTTGCTGATATTGTTGTTTCTGAGCCAATAAAAATTAGGATAAATGCTATCGGGCGTTCGTATGCCAATTCTGAAATGCAATTGCAACTTAACCAAACCAATATTGGCAGTTTGAATTTCAATAAAGTTAGCACGGGCAGCCAGTCATCGGTATATGCTGATGAAAAGGGAAATGTGTTCTCCCAAACGGTGCAGGGGGGCCAAAACCGGTTGACGTTAAAATATTTGGCCAGCGGTGGGGGTATTGACGACAATGCACTTGCCTGGCTCGATTTTATCGAGATCAATTACAAACAGAAACTCCGGTTTGCGGCAGAAGCGCTGTTCTTTCGCGATCAGGCTTCTGTTGGGGCCGAAAACATTGTGTCATATTCTCTTGAAAATGCACTCACCGGATCAAGGGTTTTTGACGTGACCGATGTAAACAATGTTAAGGAAATGCAGCTTACTTTTTCGTCGAATGTTGCTGTATTTAAACGTCAGGCCAAACAGCTTGCCGAGTATGTTGCTTTTAACCCGAACGGGAATTTCCGTGAGCCCGAGTACCTTGGCGAAGTTCAAAATCAGGATATCCATTCAATCAGTACACCCGAGCTTTTGATTGTTACCCATCCGAATTTTTTGAATCAGGCAAACAGGCTGGCCAATATTCACCGAAGTTACGATGGGATGGATGTTCAGGTTATTACAACAGAAATGGTTTATAATGAGTTTAGTTCGGGAGAAAAAAGCGCTACCGGTATCCGTAATTTCATTAAAATGTTGTACGACAGGGGCAACAAATTAAAATATGTTTTATTGTTTGGCGATGGAAGTTACGATAACAGGGGATTAAGGGCTTCAACAAAAAACTTTGTTCCAACATATCAATCAGCAAACTCACTCGACCCGGTTGCTTCATTTGTCACCGACGATTACTTCAGTATTATGGATGCCGGCGAGAGTGTTTACGATGCCGGTGAAGATTTGGGTGTTGGCAGGATTCCTAGTTCGACAGTTTTTGAGGCAGAAACAGCGGTAAATAAGATTGAAAACTATTATAGCCCGCGAGCTTTGGGCAACTGGAGAAATATTGTGTGCTTTATTGGCGACGATAAGGACGGCGGGTTGCACATGTCGGACTCAGAGCAACTAGCCGGACAGGTAAATTTAAAATATGGTGAATACATTACCGATAAAATATATTTTGATTCATACCTGAAGCAAGTTTCAGCCGGAGTAGAAAGATACCCCGGTGTTACGCAGGCAATTAATAAACGGGTAAAAGACGGAGTTTTAATTTTGAACTACATAGGCCATGGAAACGAAAGATTCATGTCGGACGAAAAAGTTTTAGATATCAGCACAGTTAATTCTTGGTCGAACATTAACAACCTTCCGATTTTTGTAACGGCGACCTGCGAATTTAGCCGTTTCGATGCCGACGATATGTCGATAGGCGAATATATTTTATTCAACCCGGCAGGAGGTGGTATCGGGCTTTTTTCAACCACAAGGTTGGTTTATGCGTATTCCAATTTCTTGTTAAGCAAAAGTTTTTACAATTTCGTTTTCGAAACCGACACAAAAGGAAACCGTTACAGAATGGGCGATATAATGCGGCTGGCAAAAAATAACACCATAAACACTATAAACAAAAGAAGTTTCAGTTTGCTGGCCAACCCTGCTTTACGGTTATCGTACCCTAAAAACAAGGTGGTTACAACTTCAATAAACAATAAAGCTGCACAAAACTTTAACGACACCATTAAATCGCTCCAGAAAGTTGATATTGAAGGCTTTGTTTCTGATTATTCGGGTAATATTATCAACAACTTTTCGGGAGAAATGGCCATAACAGTTTACGATAAGGAAACCAAAGTGAGTACCCTGGGTAATAACGGCGAAACTCCGTTCCAGTTTAAAGTGCAGGAAAATATAATTTACAAAGGCCGGGCAACGGTTGCAAGCGGGCGGTTTTCGTTCAGTTTTGTAGTACCCAAAGATGTATCATTTGCTGTAGGCAAGGGTAAAATTATGTATTATGCCCAGAATAACGAAGTTGATGCGCATGGCGTTTTTAACAAATTTACTGTGGGTGGGTTGTCGGGGCAAACTGTTACAGATAACAAAGGGCCGGAAATAAAACTGTTTATTGACAACATGGATTTTAAAACGGGTGGAAAAACAAGCAAGAACCCAACCCTGATTGCCTCAATTTTTGATGAGAGCGGGATAAACACCGCAGGGACTGGAATTGGGCACGATATTACAGCAATTCTTAATGACAATAATTCGAATGCTTTGGTGCTAAACAACTTTTTTGAATCGGATATTAACGATTACAAAAAAGGCATCTTAAATTTTTCATTTAAAAACCTTACGGTTGGCAAACATAAACTTACTTTAAAAGCATGGGATGTGGCAAATAATTCATCGGAAGCCGAAATTGAGTTCGAAGTAACCGGAGACTTTTATGTAAGCGCTGTTTCTAATACCCCTAATCCGGCAACCGGTTTTACCTTTTTTACTTTCGAACACAACCAGTCTGATGCTACAATAAAAACAATGATTGAAGTTTTTGATCTCTCGGGTAAAAGGGTTCAGTACATTGTTAAAGATGTTGGCTCAAACGGGACAAAAAGTAACCCGGTAAGATGGGATTTCAACGACACGCAAACATTTTTGAAAAACAGCATATATATTTATCGCATCACAGCTCAGAACGAAGAGGGTACATATTCTTCAAAATCAGGAAAAATGTTGATTTCGCGTTAATTTTTCGGGGAGATAAAATTTTTAATTGTTTACTGCGTTCAGTAGTTATTATAACCTTTGCTGCAAACACAAATAATGTATATTTGCAGCCAAAATTTTGGTAAAATTATGATTAAATTATTTCGACTAGTCTTATTGTTGATAGCAGTTTTTATTGTTTCTGAAAACATTAAGGCACAGAAACCGACATCGGGCGCTAACACTATTACAACAGCGGTGCCATTTCTTACAATTACCCCCGATTCAAGAGCTGGCGGTATGGGAGACGCAGGCGTTGGTTTAACTCCCGATGTAAGTTCACAACATTGGAACCCCGCAAAATATGTTTTCATGGAAAGTGACATGGGTGTAGGATTATCTTACTCACCCTGGTTGCGTAATTTGGTCGACGATATAAACCTTGCATATCTGACAGGTTATAAGAAACTCGATGATGTTCAAGCCGTTAGTGCATCTCTCAGGTATTTTTCATTAGGCGAAATTATTTTTACCAGTGAATGGGGACTGGAAATGGGCCAGCAAAGTCCGAATGAATTTGCTATTGACTTTGCTTATTCCCGGCTGTTATCGGAAACATTCTCGGGAGCGGTTGCATTAAGGTACATCCGTTCAGACCTTACCGGCGGGCAATTGGTAAATGGTGTTGAAACAAAAGCCGGAACTTCGTTTGCAGCCGATGTAGCTTTCTATTATCATAATGAATTTAGGGCCAATCGCAAGGACAATATATTTTCGGCTGGTTTAAATATTCAAAATATAGGGGCAAAAATCTCGTATACAGAGGGGGTTGTAAAAGACTTTCTTCCTACAAATTTAATGTTGGGCGCTGCCTTAACCACCGAAATCGACGACTATAATTCCTTTGCATTTTCGGTTGAAGCTAATAAATTGCTTGTTCCCACGCCATTAGGGAATGATACAATTTATGATCCTACAGTCGGTATTTTAGGATCGGATATCGGGCCAATTTCAGGGATTTTTAAGTCATTTACCGATGCTCCGGGTGGATTTAAGGAAGAACTGAATGAAATTATCCTTTCGTTTGGGGTTGAATACTGGTACAACAAACAATTTGCTATTAGGGGAGGGTATTTTTACGAACACGAAAATAAAGGTAACCGTAAATATTTTACCGCAGGCGCGGGTTTAAAACTGAATGTTTTTGCCCTCGATTTCTCGTATTTGTTGCCAACTCAACGCAACCACCCATTGGAAAATACCTTACGATTTTCGTTGTTGTTTGATATCGATGCCTTTGAAAAACAACGCTAATGAAATTCCGTGTCGGACAGGGATATGATGTACACCGCCTGTCGGAAGGCGAAACACTTTGGCTGGGAGGAGTTTTAATTCCCCATAAGAAAGGAACTGTGGCACATTCAGATGGAGACGTGGTTATTCATGCCATTTGCGATGCACTCCTGGGAGCAGCAAAACTGCGTGATATCGGCACACACTTTCCCGATAATTTTGAAGAGTATAAAAACATCGACAGCAAAATTCTGCTTCAGAAATCGTTTGAACTGGTTAAGAAGAAGGGTTATAATATTGTTAATATCGATTGTACAATTAATGCCCAGCAACCAAAATTAAAACCTTACATTCCTGAAATGGAAAGGATAATGGCAAGTGTGCTGGGTATCGAAGCCGAACAGGTTTCGGTAAAGGCCACAACTACCGAAAGACTGGGATTTGAAGGCCGGGAAGAGGGTATTTCGGTTAATGCCGTGGTACTTTTGGAAAAGACAGATCCCGATGGGTAAAAAAACACTTGTAATCGGGGCCAGCACAAACCCCTCGCGTTATTCAAACATGGCAGTGTTATCGTTGCGCAGGCACAACCACAAGGTAATTGCACTGGCAAAACGTTCCGGGGTAATTTCAGATGTTCAAATCCAGACCGGCTTCCCGGTAGATGACGATATTCATACAGTTACGCTCTATATTGGACCGGAGCGCCAGCCGGAATACTATCAGTTGGTGTTGAATTTGAAACCCGGCAGGGTGATATTTAATCCTGGCGCTGAAAATTTTGAATTCTCGGAAATGCTGGAAAATAATGGGATTGAGGCAATTGAAGCTTGTACCCTTGCGATGTTGGGAACAGGGCAATATTAAGCAGTTTTTATGTTTACAGATGTAAGCTCATACGATGAGTTCCTGAAGCTGAAGGAAAATGAAACAGCGCTTCTGGCCTATTTTTCAACCGGTGCGTGCAATGTGTGCAAGGTTCTGAAGCCAAAAATCGAGGAATTGATCAGAGATGAATTCCCTAAAATCAGGTCATTATACATTAAATCGGATGTATTCCCGGAAATTGCAGCGCAAAACCAGGTATTTGCAGCCCCTGCAATTCTTGTATTTTTTGAAGGAAGGGAGTATATCAGAAAAAGCCGGAATATTGGAATCGGCGAATTGCAAAAAGAGATAGACAGGCCCTATTCAATGATTTTTGCTGAATAGTTCATCAATCAAAGCTTCATCGGCCTCGTTGGCCAGGGTAACTTTAAGTTCATTGTTTTCCTTCATAGCCTGTTTGATGGCAAATTTTGCTGCAGTGTTTTGGGCCCAGCTCCTTCGGGCAATTCCATTGTTTACATCCCAGTGCAGCATCATTTTCAACCGATCTTCAGCATCGTCGGTACCATCAATTGTTAGCCCGAATCCTCCGTTTATAACTTCTCCCCAGCCAACTCCGCCCCCGTTATGCAACGAAACCCATGTGGCTCCCCTGAAACTGTCTCCGGCAAAATTCTGAACGGCCATATCGGCTGTAAATGCCGAACCATCATATATATTTGATGTTTCGCGATAAGGCGAATCGGCGCCTGAAACATCGTGATGATCCCGGCCTAAAACAATGGGCGCCGATATTTCTCCCGATCGGATAGCATTATTAAAAGCCTGTGCAATTTTAATTCGTCCGGTGCAATCGGCATATAAAATCCGGGCTTGCGAACCCACTACCAGTTTATTCCTTCCGGCTTCATTTATCCAATGAATATTGTCGTCGAGCTGTTTCCTGATTTCTTCAGGAGCAGATTTTGAAATTTCGGTTAAGGTTTTGGCGGCAATTTTGTCTGATTTTTCCAGGTCCACGGGGTCACCCGATGTACAAACCCAGCGAAAAGGGCCAAAGCCATAATCAAAATAAAGGGGGCCCATAATATCCTGTACATACGAAGGATAAATAAATTCACCTTCACGGCCTGTGACATTGGCTCCGGCGCGACTGGCTTCAAGCAGGAAAGCGTTCCCGTAATCCCAGAAATACATCCCCTTTTCAGTAAGTCGGTTAATTGCTTCGACCTGCCTGTTTAACGATGCATAGACTTTTTTCTTAAACAACTCCGGATTTTCTACCATTAGCTTATTCGATTCATCGAATGTCAGTCCGGCCGGGTAATACCCCCCTGAAAACGGGTTGTGCAGCGATGTCTGATCAGAACCCAATTCAACGCTTATGTCTTCTTCCACAAATTTTTCCCAAAGATCAACCACATTTCCATGATATGCCAGCGAAACTGCTTCTATGTTTTTACGCGCCGTTTTTAATCGCGAAACCAGGCTGTCGAGATTCGAAAAGACTTCATTCACCCATCCTTGTTTATGTCTGGTTTCAATGGCTTTCGGATTTATTTCGGCAACCACACAAATCATTCCGGCAATAACCGCAGCTTTGGGTTGTGCCCCCGACATTCCGCCAAGCCCGCTTGTTACGAAAATCATCCCGGCGCTGTTTCCCTTCGGATGCAGTCTGGCAGCATTCAGAACGGTGATTGTGGTGCCATGTACAATTCCCTGGGGGCCGATGTACATATACGAACCTGCTGTCATTTGCCCGTATTGCGAAACGCCCAGCGCATTCATTTTTTCGTAATCGTCGCGCGACGAGTAATTGGGGATTACCATCCCGTTTGTAACCACAACGCGCGGCGCCCTGGGATGTGAAGGAAAGAGTCCGAGCGGATGACCGGAGTACATTACCAACGTCTGGTTATCGGTCATTTCGGCAAGGTATTTCATGGTCAGCAGGTATTGTGCCCAGTTCTGAAAAACTGCACCGTTACCCCCATAAGTTATAAGTTCGTGCGGATGCTGGGCAACATCCGGATCGAGATTATTTTGGATCATTAACATGATGGAAGCGGCTTGTTTTGATTTGGCCGGGTATTCGCCAACAGGCCTTGCAAACATTTTGTAACCGGGACGGTAACGGTACATGTAAATTCTCCCGAAGCGGTGCAGTTCGTTTAAAAACTCGGGAGCAAGCACAGAATGTAGACGATTTGGGAAATAACGCAACGCATTCCTTAAAGCCTGCTTTTCTTCGTTTTCGGAAAGGATATTTTTTCTTTTAGGGGCGTGGTTTACAGTAGGGTCAAATGGTTTGGCTCCGGGTAAATTCTCCGGGATTCCCTGTAAAATTTCTTGTATAAAATCTGTAGTCGACATATATTCAGCGTTATTTATCTGTTGCCAGATGAATTACAGCGGTAAAATATTGCCTTTCCCCGAATTTATAACTGATTTTTAACATTAAATTAAAATATTTGCAAACTTTAAAAAATTTTTAAATCATGAAAAAAATTAGAATTGGATTATTGGCGGCAGTGGTTGCAGTTTTGTTTTCAAGCTGTGGTTACAACAAAATGGTTTCAATGGACGAACAGGTAGCATCGCAATGGGCACAGGTTGAGAATGTTTACCAGAGAAGGGCCGATTTAATTCCGAACCTTGTAAATACAGTAAAAGGTTATGCTGCACACGAGCAGGAAACACTTGAAGGTGTTATTGAAGCGCGTTCAAAAGCCACTTCGGTAAACATCGATCCAACGAAATTGACACCCGAATCGATTCAGCAGTTTAACCAGGCCCAGGATGGCTTATCGTCGGCTTTAAGCAGGTTAATGGTTGTTGTTGAAAGATATCCCGATTTAAAGGCAAACCAGAATTTCATGGATTTGCAGGCGCAGCTCGAAGGGACAGAAAACCGGATTACCGTTGAGCGTATGAAGTTTAACGAAACAACCCAAACCTACAATGCCTACATCCGGAAATTTCCGCAGGTAATTTATGCCGGTTGGTTTGGATTCGAGAAGAAAGTCTATTTTGAAGCGCAGCAGGGAGCAGAGAAAGCGCCTGAAGTTCAGTTTTAAATAGCATTAATATGGGTGTTCAGAAATATTTTACCGAAGAAAATAAACTTCAGATTACCAATGCAATCCGTGTAGCCGAATTAAACACGTCCGGCGAGATCAGGATTCATATCGAGAAGTTTTGCAAGGGCGATGTGCTCGACCAGGCAGCGTATGTTTTCGAAAAACTTGAGCTGCATAAAACTAATCTTCGAAATGGAGTTTTGTTTTACCTGGCAATAGAAGATCACAAGTTTGCAATTTTGGGCGATGCTGGTATAAACCGGAAAGTTCCATCGAATTTTTGGGAGGAAACAAAAGAAATTGTCTTGTCAAAATTTAAAGAAGGCAAGATTACCGAGGGGTTGGCTAGTGGAATTATATTGGCCGGAGAGCAGTTAAAAGAACATTTTCCGTATCAGAAAAATGATTTAAATGAACTTTCTGATGAAATTTCGTTTGGAAAAAATTAGTGAGATGAAAAAGATAGTTATCATATTAACCGCTGTTATTTGTTTAGCTGGTATAGCGATTGCACAGATTCCCGACAGGCCTGAGCCTCCCCGTTTGGTAAACGACTTTGCAAATGTTTTAACAGAGAACGGGAGGATACATCTTGAAGACACATTGGTTAGGTTTGCACGCGAAACATCAATCCAAATTGTGGTTGTTACGGTTCCTGATCTTGAGGGTTACGACCCGGCCGATTATGCATTTAAAATAGGTGAGAATTGGGGTGTTGGCCAGAAAGATAAAGACAATGGAATTGTTGTTCTGGTAAAACCAAAACAGGGAAACAGTAAAGGACAGGTGTATATTTCAACGGGTTACGGATTGGATAGTATTTTGCCAGATGCTGTGGTGAATTCAACTGTGATTGATTATGAAATGATTCCCCATTTCAGAGAAAACAACTATTTTGGAGGAATATCAGCCGGCGTGAAAGTAATTATGGATATTACCCGGGGCGAATATACAGCTGAACAATACCAGCAGTACAATGAAAAAAAGAATGCCGGGATTTTTCCTGCACTGATTATTTTTATACTCGTCTTTGTTTTTATGATCCGCGGCAGGAGAAACCGGTTTTACTCTCCGGGTAAAAGCCTTCCATTCTGGCTTGCTATGGGAATGTTATCCGGAAGCCACCGTTCGGGTGGTTCGTTCGGGAATTTCTCGTCGGGAAGCGGTGGATTTGGCGGGTTCGGCGGCGGAAGCTTTGGCGGTGGAGGTGCCGGGGGAAGTTGGTAACAACATTATGGAGTTCAAAATCCGGTTAAACAAAAACCGTCCTTTCTGGTTAGGAAAGGACGGTTTTTACTTTTTCAGATGATTATAAATGCTTCAGATGGTTTTAATCAGGACCTAAAAAAATGGTTTGCCCGCGGTTAGGGCCGACCGAAGCAATTGTTACAGGAATGCCCATTTCCTCTTCAATAAAATTGATGTAGTTGTTTAGTTCTTCGGGGAATTCGTTCTGATGTTTAATTTTTGTTAAATCGGTTAGCCATCCGGGCAATTCAACATAAACAGGTTTTACATCGTCATTTAATTCAAAAGGGAAGTATTCAACTGTTTCGCCATTTATTTCATATCCAACGCAAATCTTAATGGTTTCAAACTGATCCAGAACATCGGCTTTCATCATTATCAATTGAGATACACCGTTCAGCATTACCGAATATTTTAGCGCAACCAAATCGAGCCAGCCACACCTGCGGGGCCTTCCGGTTGTTGAGCCAAATTCATTCCCCGATTTACGCAACCTCTCGCCTGTTTCATCAATTAATTCGGTTGGGAAAGGTCCCATTCCAACCCGGGTGCAGTAAGCTTTAAAAATTCCCAGTACCTGGCCTATTTTATTGGGCGCAATACCAAGTCCGGTACATGCCCCGGCACATATTGTGTTCGAGCTTGTAACAAACGGGTAAGAGCCAAAATCGATGTCGAGCAATGTTCCCTGCGCCCCTTCGGCCAAAAGCGATTTGTTTTCGAGCAACAGCTTGTTAATCATGTGCTCTGTATCAACAATATTAAAGGTTTTGAGCAACTCAACTGCTTCAAACCAGTCTTTCTCGCAGTCGTGCAGAATTTGCCCGTAATTGAATTTAAAGAACCCGGCAAGCAACAATTTATGGTTTTCAATCTTCGACTTGTATTTTTCATCAAAATTGTGCAGCAAATCGCCCACGCGCAAACCTTCCCTGCCAATTTTGTCCTTGTAAGTCGGGCCAATTCCTTTGAGGGTCGAGCCTATTTTCGATTCGCCTTTTTTTTGTTCCGAGGCAACATCCAGAATCCGGTGGGTGGGCAGAATCATGTGTGCTTTTTTCGAGATATAAAGGTTTTTTGAAATGTCAAACCCTAATTTATTTAGCGATTCAATTTCCTTTTTAAAAACAATTGGGTCAATAACTACGCCGTTCCCGATGATGTTTATTTTATTATCGCGGAAAATACCCGAAGGAATGGTATGCAATACATGTTTTATATTGTTGAACTCAAGTGTGTGACCGGCATTTGGCCCACCCTGAAACCGGGTAATAACATCGTATTTTGGAGTTAAAACATCAACAATTTTTCCTTTTCCTTCGTCGCCCCACTGCAAGCCAAGCAGCACATCTGCTTTCATTGTTTTTTTCATAATAATTTATACATACAAAACCATGAAATTTTACTTCGAAAAGATAAAATTTCACGGCTCTAAGTTAAAGCGTTTAAAAGTACAAATAATTTTTATTTACAGTCGAAAAAAGTCTTCTGCAAAAATGGTTTAGGAAATTTTTAAGGTTGAAGTGACGTTCACTTTAAATATTCACCGTAAATGTATAAAGTGTGATGTGAAAGCTTAAAATTGTTTTTCTGGCATGCTTCCTCAATGATTTCCCGTATGCGCTGATCAAAAAATTCAACCACTTTCCCGTTTCTGATATCGATTAAATGGTCGTGTTGCATTGTTGCAAAAGCTTTTTCGAATTGAGCTATGTTTTTTCCGAACTGATGTTTAACAACTAATTTACAGTCGAGCAGCAAATCGATGGTATTGTAAAGCGTAGCCCTGCTTACCCTATAGTTGTTGTTTTTCATCGAAATATACAGCGATTCTATATCGAAGTGTCCTTCGCGGAAATAAATTTCTTCAAGGATAGCAAATCTCTCGGGGGTTTTTCGGTGGCCATTGTTTTCCAAATAATCGGTAAACATTTTTCTTACCGTCTCTCTGGTTTTTTGGTTATTCATATTTAAACCAATTTAAAATAGGGCGTAAAAATAAAATAATTTTTGAAATTATAAATATTAACTGCTAATCGTTAAGATTTTTAATTCGCGAAATATTTTCAATTCCTTTTATTTTTTTTAGCTGTGAAATTAAATTGCTTAAATCGTCGGTGTTGTGAATATATAGGAAAAGTTCGCCTTTGAATATGCCATCGTTAGTTTCGAAATGGACAGATTGCATGTTTATATTATTTTCTTTTGAAATAACGTGAGTTACCTGGTTTACAATTCCAACCCGGTCGAAACCTTCCAGAAGGAGCCTGGTTAAAAACGATTGCTTTTTGAATTTTGTCCACTCGGCCCTGATAATTTTCTCGCCCTGGTTAGCAATATATTTGGCTAAAATTGGGCATTCGGTTTTATGAATAACTACATGATCGTCGGTGCTTGTATATCCAAGAACCTTGTCTCCTGGAATAGGATTGCAGCATTTTGCCAGCGAAAAGGAAATGTTATCCTGAGTTTCCTTCAGCATGAAGGGTTTTTTCCTGTCGATTTTATATTTACTTTTTGAATTGGTTAAGTCAACAGTTTTTTCATTTGCTACACCTTCATCGCGATTTTTTCTGAAAGTAATGTTCCAGTATTTTATTAATTTGTTTTCCGATTTACGGCCGATTATCTGGTTTATATCTGAAAGTTCGATAAAACCCATGCCCACTTCGGAATATAACTGGTCCTTGTTGTTTAGGTTATAGTGGCCGATTAATTTTTTAAGGTTGTCGATGGTTATAGGAGCCCGAGCTTTAAGGATTGCTTCTTCGACAATTACCCTGCCTTTTTCGATGTGCTTGTTTTTCTCAAGTTTAAAGGAGTCCTTTATTCTTGTCCGGGCTTTGGCTGTGGTGGTAAATTTTAACCATTCCGGTTTTGGTGTCTGGTTATTTGAAGTCAGGATTTCTATCTGGTCTCCGTTTTCCAGCACATGGCTGAATGGAACCAGTTTCATATTTATTTTTGCACCTATACATTTATTTCCAAGGTCGCTGTGAATTTCATAAGCGAAATCGATAACGGTTGAACCCTGGGGCATGGAGTACATATCGCCCTTGGGTGTAAATACATTGATATCGGTCCCGTACAGGTTTAATTTAAAATCGTCGAGAAATTCAAATGCATCGGAATCGGGATTCTTCAGGTGTTCCCTAATCCTTTCAATCCAGGTTTCCAGTTCGTTTTCATACGATGAAATATCTTTATACCTGTGGTGAGAGGCAAAACCGCGGTTAGCTATTTCATCCATACGCTCGGTTCGAATCTGAACTTCAACCCATTTCCCCTGTTGCCCCATAACGGTAACATGTAGCGATTCGTAACCATTCACCTTTGGTAAATTAATCCAGTCGCGGATACGATCGGGTTTAGGTTTGTATATGTCTGTTACTATTGATAATACATCGAAACATTGTCTTTTTTCTGATATGTTTGGTTTAGGTTTTATTATAATTCTAACTGCCAGGATATCGTAGATTTCGTTAAAGCTAACCCCTTTTTTTTGCATTTTTTGCCAAATCGAATAGCTCGATTTTAACCGGTGGGTAACCTCGCAATCGAAGTTTTCGGCAAGAAGTTTTACTTTAATTGGTTTAATAAACTCATTAACAAGGTAATTACGTTTTTCTTCCTGGTTATGGAGCAAAAATATTATTTGGTTGTATTCTTCGGGATGTTTGTATTTGAAGCTAAGTTCTTCCAGTTCGGTTTTGATGGTGTAAAGGCCAAGCCGGTGAGCCAGCGGGACGTAGAGGTAAAGGGTTTCGCCGGCTATTTTGGGTTTTTTGTTAGCTGGCATCGAATCAAGCGTTTGCATGTTATGAAGGCGATCGGCAATTTTTATAAGAACCACCCTTACGTCTTCAGAAAGGGTCATTAGCATTTTTTTTAGAGTCAATGCCTGGTGCTGGTCAAAATCGCCCGAAAGTTTTGTCAGACCATCGACAATCTTGGCGACTTTTTCGCCAAACATGTTTTCAATATCCGTCAGCCGGTATTCTGTGTCTTCTACCACATCATGCAAAATGGCTGCAACAATTGAAGTTGCGCCTAACCCGATATCTTTCGCAACAATTTTGGCTACTGCAATTGGATGAATAATATAAGGTTCGCCCGATTTGCGCCGAATTCCATCGTGTGCAGCATTGGAAAACCGGAAAGCCTTGTCGATTCGGGCAATCCGTTCTTTGTCGAATTTATTACGGATTTCTTTTTGAAAATCTTCGTAACAATCTTCAATGTACCTTATTTCTGCTGGTGTAAAATGCTGCACTTTACCGTTTCAATACTAATCTCTTTAACCTTAATAACTTTAACCCGAAATTTATTAAATGGTTATCCATACAATATTCAGGTATTTCACATTTCAAAAGTATTATTTTTTTTTCTTAATCTGCCGGGCCAATTCCATGAGAGCCCCCGTCATTTTATCCCAGCGGAACCGTTCTTTTTCTATTAAAATATTTTGGGTGAATTGTTCTAACCGTTTGTTTTCGAAGAAATCGATTAAGGCGCTTGAAATTTCCTCCGGAACAGGATCAACTACATAGCCTACTTTCAAATGTGGAATAATTTCGGCAAGCCCGCCAACTTTTGTAACAAGCATGGGTTTGTTAAAATGATAGCTGATTTGAGTAACCCCGCTTTGCGTTGCCGACTTGTAGGGTTGTGCAATTATATCGGCGCTGTTAAAATAATATGGTACTTCCTTGTTTGAGACATAACCGGTCCTTAATATAATTTCGTCTTCAAGATTGAGTTCTTTAATCAAATCAAGATACTTTGTTTCGTCGGCATAAAACTCCCCGGCAACAACCAGTTTAATGCGGTTGGGTTTAAAGTAGGGATGTGCAAAGGCTTTCAATAATAAATCCAATCCTTTATAATCGCGTATAAACCCAAAAAACAAGATATAACGATCTTCTTTCGAAAGGTTTAAATTCAAAAGTGCATTCTCCCTGGTTTCTATTTCCCCGTAATGGTCGTAAATCGGATGTGGGGTAAGAATTTTTGGTTTTTTGAATTTGAATTTTTTTAAATCGTTTAACACACTTCCCGACATAACAATAAATCCATCAATGCTTCTAATAAAATAACGGCAGAGAAAATTGTCACCAATCCGTTTTTCATGGGGTATTATGTTATCGGCAATCGAAATTATTTTGGTGTGACGATTTAAACGCACAATTCTGCTGATTGAACCCAAACTCATGCTTATAAAGGGAATCCAAAACCTTACAATTAAAATATCTGGGCGCGATTTATAAATTTTCCAGCCTGTTTTAATCCAATTTAACGGATTTACCGAATTCACATGACGTTCGATGGGGAAAGTAAAAGTTGTTTTTTGCTCCGAAAACTGGGTTTTTCCGGGGAAGAGGACTTTCGGGTATTGCAATGTAAAAGATACTACATTAACCTCGTTGCCTTCTTCAACAAGTTGTTTTGCTAATCTTTCATTTAATGCAGCGATACCTCCCCTGTATGGGTGTGCCGGCCCTAAAATTGTAATTTTCATCTGTTTGTTCATTTTTTTATTTGGCAGATGCCTGCCTGTCAGCAGACAGGGAATCCGCATGATTGATAAGTTATCATCCCAATTGATTTTCTATGAACCATGCTCATTTCATAAAAACTGCTGCTTTATTTTACCGGCCACAAATTTATCAATTGGAAAAGTAATATCAGCTTCATGGAGCGCATTTATTTTAACCCAACGAAAACTTTGGCTTCCGTTAATTTCTTCCTGAAAATTAAATGGCTTTCCCGACACCTTGAATTTTAGCGGCATTTCCAGTTTGGCAGAATAATAAATGCTTATAAGTTGCGTATTTTCAAAGAACAGCGCTTTTTGATAAAAATCGGTGGTGTAGAAATGGGTAATATCTTTTATTTCCTGTCCATTGCACTCTTCACTGAATTCTCTTTTAAGACAATCGATAGGCCCTTCTCCAAATTTAAGCCCACCCCCTGGAAATTTTGTCATCTTTATTCCCAACAGGTATTCATCTGAAAGCAACACTTCTTGGTTTTTGTTAATAATGATACCGTAAACCCTGATAATAAAATTTTCCATGTCATTCATTTTTCAGATATCCTTTTTTCGATAAAAGAAATAATATCGTTTGAACAGTCGGGGCTAAACCATGTCATATCCTCCTGGTTTCTAAACCAGGTTAATTGTTTGCGGGCATATCGTCGCGAGTTGCGTTTTATTAGTTCGATAGCTTTTTCGCGGGTGATTTCGCCATCGAAAAATGCAAAAAATTCACGGTAACCGACTGTATTCAAAGCATTTAAATGCTTTAAGCGATAAAATCTTCTGGCCTCATCTTCCAAACCGGCGTTAATCATTTGGTCAACCCGGCTGTTTATTTTTTGGTGAAGAAGTGTACGGTCGGAATTCAATCCGATTTTAACGGTTGAAAAAGGCCTTGATTTTCTTTGCTTCGTGCGGAACGATGAATAAGGTTTTCCTGTTTGAAGGCTTATTTCGAGGGCATGGATTATGCGGTTTGGATTTTTCAGGTCCACGGTTTTATAATATTCAGGGTCAACTTTTTTTAACTGAAACCGAAGACTTTCCAAACCCTCGATTTTTAATTTTTCTTTTAACGAATTTCTTATTGCCGGATCAGAATCGGGCATAGTGTCGATTCCATTGCAAACTGCATCAACATATAACATTGACCCTCCGACAAGTAAAACCAGGTTTTGTTTTTCGAAAAGCGAATTGATTATTTGTAATGCTTCTGTTTCATACCTGCTTGCATTATAGATATCGTAAATTGAATGGGTTTGAATAAGATAATGTTTAACAGTTACCAATTCTTTAATGCCGGGGACCGCGGTCCCAATGTGCAGCTCTTTATAAACTTGGCGCGAGTCTGATGAAACTATTTGAGCGTTAAAATGGCGCGCAATATCAATCCCGACCGAAGTTTTACCAATGCCGGTAGGTCCTGTGACAACAATCAGAAATTTTTCCGGAGCCATTCAAAAAATATGATTTTAAAACATTCAAGAAAAACAAAAAAAAGACTGCTCAAAGAAATTGAACAGTCTGCGCGTTTTTTACAAATGCTATTCGCTAATTAAAAATCCTCCATCTCACCAAAAATTTCAGTATAGTCTTCAAGCTCTCCGAAAAGCATGTATGACTTTTCATCATTGAGATCCAACGTTTCCTGATCGATAACATCCACATCTTCTCCTAAAACCTGCCTGGGGGTATCACCTTGTTTTAAGGCGACAGTAGGCTCGTTAAGATTTTTTTCCATAATAATGTCTGTTAATTCAATTAATAATGATCTGTCGTTTAAAAAATCAAAAGTGTAGATTAATTTTTGTCCTTTTGTATGAATCAAATTCGTTAGTTTTGTTTTTTGCATAATAAAATATGCCGCCCCATTGATTCCAAGATCGAGCAATGAAATTTCTTTTTCCTTCAGCCATTTTTTATCCGAAATAAAAAATGATGCCAGTTGATGCGATTCGTAACCTAAACTTTTTTGAATAATAGAATGAAAATCGAAAAAAGTATGCTTTTCTGATAATTCAACATCAAGTTGAAAATTTTTAAATTCCTGAGAAAGAATCTGAAAATGAAAAATCATAAAGTAACACTTTTTGAATTCGAACCAAAAGTGTCATGTTTTTATTCAAATTCCAAGAACAGTTTTAAACAAAATATTCGATAAAAGCTATCATGTTTATTAATTTATAATTATATAAAGTAATTTTTTCTGTAACAAAAATCCTGATTTCTAACTAATTTACTCTTATAAACTTTAATTTGAAGAAATCAAAATAAACACTTTCCGGGGTGCATTAAAAAATGTTAAAAGAAATTAAAGAAAGAAAAATATCGAACAAATACGTCATCTATTCGGTAAAGTATGGTTTTTCATGCAAATTGAAACTTAAATTGTAATTGAGAGTTGTTTTTTAAAACTAATCTGATATGGATAAGTATTAAAGTTATAACTTTATCGAACAGTTAATTATTGTATATGTTAAGAACTGCCTTGTTTGCCGAGAATGTTAAAATTGCGCTTCAGTCTATAAGGAGCAATATTCTGAGATCTATATTAACCGTAATGATAATAGCAATTGGAATTACTGCACTTGTAGGAATCCTGACGGCAATAGAATCGATTAAAACATCTATTACAAAGGAGTTTACGGTTCTTGGTGCAAATACTTTTTCGATTACAAGCCTTGGGATGCGCGTTCAGATTGGCAACCAAAGAATCCGGACAAAAAACTATTCCTATATATCTTATTACGAAGCAAAAGAATTTAAAGAGCAATTTAATTTCCCGGCAACTGCTTCTATTTCGGTAAATTCAACAGGTACGGCTACATTAAAATACGGTTCAGAAAAAACCAATCCCAATATAAATGTCCGTGGCATTGATCTGGATTATCTTTTTACCTCAGGTTATGAAATTGGTCAGGGAAGGGCATTTAGCGAAGACGATATTAATTCGGGACGTAATATGGTTTTGTTGGGGAGCGGCCTTGCAAACAAATTATTTAAAAATGGCGAGAATCCGGTGCAAAAACAAATCAGTATCGGGAATGGTAATTATATGGTTATTGGTGTTCTGAAAGAAAAGGGTAGTGGATTTGGTGGCAGTAGCGATATGGTCTGTTTTATTCCTTATTCAAATTCGCGAAGTTATTTTTCGAGGCCCAATATGAATTTTGATCTGCAAATAAAAGTAAACCAGCCCGAACTGATGGAAGCGGCCATTGGGCAGGCCGAATCTGTTTTTCGCATGGTGCGTGATCTGAGTCCTCTTGACGAATCGGATTTTAATATTGAAAAGAGTGATAACATTGTGAATTTGCTTCTAAACAATATAAAGAACATAACCATGGTTGCCACTATAATTGGTTTTATAACACTTCTTGGTGCAGCTGTAGGCTTAATGAACATAATGCTGGTTTCAGTAACTGAACGTACCCGGGAGATTGGTGTTAGAAAGGCGATTGGCGCAAAAAATAAAACAGTTAAACAGCAGTTTTTAATGGAAGCAATTGTAATTGGTCAAATTGGCGGAATTCTTGGAATAATTTTGGGGATACTGGCAGGGAACATGGTTTCAGTAATGATAGGTTCGTCATTTATTATTCCGTGGGGATGGATATTAATGGGAGTAATTTTATGTTTTGCTGTCGGGATAATTTCGGGGTATTACCCGGCCCAAAAGGCTTCGCAACTCGATCCGATTGAATCGTTAAGATATGAATAACTAAAGTTTCGCATATAAATTTTAGTTTCTCTCAATCAGGTTGTTAGAATTTAGCCATATTTGTTAGGGAGTTTCGCTAATTAACCAGGATATTAGATATCAACACATTAAGTTGATAAAAGGATAAATAAAAACCCCGAAAGTACCGTCAAAACGAGTAAATTCGGGGTAATTCTTTTTTTCAACTATGGCTAAAGTAATCAATTTCGGGGAAAATATATCAAGGATCAACCTGTTTTCTCCACACCACGACAAAGAGCTTTACT
>JBBINB010000003.1:0-110286 GCA_037444065.1 Draconibacterium sp. | reverse complement strand
TTGACGATGTAGGTTTGTACAACCTCACATTAAATTACGTGAAGTTGAACAATTAAGAGAAACCGCCGTGTGCGAGAGCATGCACGGTGGTGTGAGAGGGCGGGGGAGTAATCCCCCTACCTACTCGATTCCAGGTTCAATTTTTTTGTAAGTCCCGGTAAAATCAAAACCCATGCTTCCGTCTTTGGCCTCCATACGCCATACGAGTTTTCCGTCCGGTTTAAGTTCGTTAGTGGCCGAAGGGCAGCACCAATCATTGCTTGCAAAATTCCATTGGGTGATATGTTCAGGTTTTGTCCAGCACTCCCACACTTTATCCAGCGGGGCGTTAATGGTGGTTTGAATGGTAATTGTCATGTTGTTTTGCGAATTTTAAGGAATCTATGTCGAAATTATTTCTGATTTTTTGATTATAAAAAAGGGTTTGACTTTTTCAAATGGGTTTAATGCTTCAATAATGATTTGTAAGTTTATAAAAGTTTCCAGATTAAAAAATTCTGTTTCGAATAGTTAAGTTTAACAGCTAGGCAACACAATAAGTTTAAAATTAGGTAATTTGAAGTTCATTTTAATATATTCCAGGTCGTACTGCCGTTACTGTTTTGCTTTAATTGTAATTTCATTTCACTCAACTTATCAGGAATCATTTCTTATCTTTGCTGCCTATTCAGTTTGATATGACAGATAAACCATTAATATTAGTTACCAACGACGACGGGATACATGCCAAAGGATTGCGCGAACTGGTTGAAGTGATGCAGTTTTTTGGCGATATTGTTGTTATTTCCTCCGAAATATCCATGTCGGGCAAATCGTGCGCAATTACCGTGGATCAACCCCTGCGCGCCGTTTCCGTGGAGAAAATACATGGAGTCCCAACTTACAAGTGTAACGGAACCCCGGTTGATAGTGTTAAACTAAGTTTTAACAGCCTCCTCGACAGAAAACCCGATTACGTGGTTTCCGGGATCAATCATGGCGCCAATTCTTCGATTAGCGTTATTTACAGCGGCACGATGGGTGCGGCAATCGAGGGCAGCCTGCACGGGATTCCTTCAATTGGGTTTTCGCTCGACGATTTCAGCCCCGAAGCCGATTTTTCAAAGGCAAAAATTATGGTGGCCAGGGTTTTTCAAAGTGTTCTCGAAAACGGTTTGCCGCCATTTACCTGTTTAAACGTAAATATCCCCAAAGGGAAACCCAGGGGGATAAAAGTATGCAGGCAGGCACACGGCAAATGGGTCGAGGAATTTGAAAAACGAGTAGATCCGCACGGCAGGGAATATCACTGGCTCTCGGGATATTTTAAAAATTTCGAACTCGACTCCACCGAAACAGATATCCACGCCCTCGAAAACTCGTACACTTCGGTAGTGCCTGTTACGGTCGATATGACCTGTTACAAAACCCTTGGGCAAATTCAAAACTGGAAATTTTAATGCAAAGGCGCAAAACAAATCGGTTCGATAATACCGGCATTGGTTTTTTAATTGGATTTCTCCTGCCTGTATTTGTTTTTATAGTGGTGTATTTATACGGGAAATACGAAATTTCGCTGTTGCAGTTTATTAAAAGCCTCGACCAGCTAAATGTGCTGATAAAACTTGGCAGCCTTTGCGTTTTTTTGAACAGTGCCGCATTTATGGGATTTATTAAACTTAAATTTGAAAAAACCGCTAGGGGGATTCTCGGTGCAACCATAATTTACGCTTTTGTAGTTTTAATTTCTAAAGCGTTTTAATCCTATGAAGTACTATCTGGTGGCTGGCGAAGCATCGGGCGACTTACATGGTTCAAATCTGATGAAGGAACTTCTGGTGGCCGACAAAAATGCGGAGTTCAGGTATTTTGGCGGCGATTTGATGCAGGCTGTGGGTGGTAAACTGGTAAATCATTACCGCGAAATGGCCTTTATGGGATTTGTAAATGTTGTTCTTAACCTGCGTACCATTGGTAAAAACCTTAAACTCTGTAAAAAGGATATACTAGAATTTCAACCCGATGTACTGATTTTAATCGACTATCCCGGTTTTAACCTCCGGATTGCCGAGTTTGCCAAACAGCATAACCTGAAAGTTTTTTATTATATCTCGCCAAAACTTTGGGCATGGAAAGAATACAGGGTGAAAAAAATAAGGGATTACGTTGATGAGATGTTCACAATTTTCCCTTTCGAAACAGCATTTTACAAAAAGCATGGCGTAGAAGTACATTATGTTGGAAATCCGCTGATGGATTCGTTAGAAGATTTCAGGAAAAAAGCGCTGGGCCGGGCTGAATTCAGTGTCCTTTACAAACTCGGCGAAAAGCCGCTTGTTGCGCTGCTGGCAGGTAGCCGCGTGCAGGAAATCAGGCGCACACTTCCGTTAATGTTGGAAGTGGCCGCTGAATTTCCTGATTTTCAGTTTATTATAGCCGGTGTAAGGAGCGTGGATCCCGGATTGTACAAAGATTTGCTAAAGGATTCGGGAATTCAGTTGATTTACGATCAAACGTACAATTTGCTGAACAATGCACATACCGCTCTTGTTGCATCGGGAACAGCGGTACTTGAAACCGCGCTTTTCCGCGTGCCGCAAACGGTGGTTTATAAAGTGGAAGGCGGCTGGGTTATCGATTTTATTTTCAGGAATATCATCTTTAAAATGGCGGGGGTTTCTTTGCCTAATATCATTATGAACCGCGAGATTGTTAAGGAATACATCCAGATAAAAATGACATTCGGCAATGTAAAAAGCGAAATGCAGAAACTGCTGTACGATAAAAACTACCGCTCTGCAATTCAGGCTGATTACGATATTTTACTGGGGGTGATTGGTGAACCGGGGTGCTCGGAACGTGCAGCACAAAAAATGGTTGAACTTTTAAAAAAGTAATATAAATTATGCGATTACGTTTAAATTTGAGCCATTATTAAAAAATGCAGGCATTGAACTTTATTCGCAAACTTTGAACTTTGAACCTGAAACCCGGAACCGGCATGTACAGTTTATTCAGAAAAGAAATTAAAACGTTTTTAGGGTCCTTAATTGGCTACCTGGTTGTTTTTGTATTTCTATTGGTAACAGGATTGTTCCTTTGGGTTTTCCCGGGAACATTCAATATTCCCGGTAACGGTTATGCTACCCTTGAGGGCCTTTTTTCGCTGGCGCCCTGGATGTACCTGTTTTTAGTACCGGCCATCACCATGCGCTCGTTTGCCGACGAGAAGCGCACAGGCACTATCGAAATACTGTTAACACATCCCATTTCCGATTTTCAGCTTGTTCTTGCCAAGTTTTTTGCCGGTCTTTCCCTGGTTGCATTCTCGCTGCTGCCCACGCTAATCTATTTTTTATCGGTTTTTCTGCTCGGAAATCCTGTCGGTAATATCGATACCGGTGCCACCTGGGGTTCGTTTATCGGCCTGTTTTTACTGGCTGCTTTATATGTGGGCATTGGGATTTTTTCCTCGTCGCTGACCGATAACCAGGTTATTTCGTTTATACTGGCCATGGCCATTTCGTTTGTGTTTTATCTGGGCCTCGATTTTGCTGCATCATCGGGAATTCCGTATATTTTCGAACAACTCCTGTCGTATTTCAGCGTCAATACGCATTATCAATCCATTTCGAGGGGTGTGGCCGATTTGCGCGACATGGTTTACTTCCTAGGAATGACGCTGTTTTTTATCTATCTGACCACCGTTTTTATACGAAAGGGTAGCCTGAAACCCCGTAAATCAAAAATCAACCTTACAATTTTTGTAACTGGGTTGCTGGCTGTTTTTTTTATTTCGACTAATTTTCTTTACCGAATCGATCTCACTTCCGACAGAAGGTTTTCATTGTCGCTGGTAAGCAGGGAAATTGCGTCTGGTTTAAATGAAAATGTGGACATTGAATTTTATCTCGAAGGTGAACTTGAGCCCGGTCTGAAAAAACTGCAAAAGGAGGTTTTCGAGAAAATTGCAGTACTGAATGTGTATACAAAGAAACCAATCCGTTTGAAAATCACAGATCCCTACGCGTTTAGTAATTCTCAAAAACGCGAAGAGTTTCAAAACCAACTGATTGAGAAGGGGATTAAACCCATAAGTTTTAACAGGAAGACCGAACAGGGGATTAGTACACGCTTTATTTTCCCCGGGGCTGTTATCCGGGTGGGAGAAAAAGTGGCGCCTGTAAATTTTTTAAAGAACAACCCCGATTTTTCTTACGAAGCAAACTTTAACCATTCGGTAGAAAGTGTTGAATTTGAATTGGTTAATGCCTTACAGAACCTGTTACGAGGTAAAAAAGCAACAGTAGCTTTTCTTGAAGGGCAAGGAGAATTCAACCAGTTTGAGGTGGCTGATTTTTCAAACGCCCTGGCTGCCGGCTTTAATGTAAAACGAGTTGTCAGCCGGGATATTGAGGGCGAAAACCACGAGGTTGATATCCTTGTTATTGCCGGGCCAAAACAGGTTTTTGCCGAAAGGGACAAGTTTATTATCGATCAGTTTGTAATGAACGGTGGCAAGGTTGTCTGGCTCATCGATCCGGTCCAGGTTAGCCTGGATAGCCTGTCCAACGGATATCAGACCTTTGCGTTTCCGCTCGATCTTAATCTTGGCGACCAGCTTTTTAAATACGGTGTCAGGTTAAACTACGAACTGCTTCAGGACGTCGATTGTTCCCAACTCCTGGTCAATACGGCGCCACCGGGAAGCCAGGCCCAGTGGTCGGTGTTTCCCTGGTATTATTCGCCGCTTTTGATCCCGGCCGATAATCACCCGTTGAGCAGGAACCTGAATCGAATTTTTACCGAGTTCGTCTCGTCGATCGATACGGTTTCAGGAAACAAAAATCTTAAAAAAACGGTGATCCTTACTACCTCTCCTTATGCACGGCGGGTAACATCGCCATCTTCGGTTAGTCTTGAAAACATTAGTAATCCGCCTGCACGCGTACTCTTTAACCAGTCGTTTATTACTGTAGGCGTATTGGTTGAAGGGGTGTTCAGCTCGGTTTTCGAAAACAGGATAATTGATAACCTGGGAACCGGGATAACCAGCTACAAGGCCAAAAGCAAACCAACCCGGATGATTGTTATTGCCGATGCCGGGCTTGTGGCAAACAAGGTTAACTATTCGGGAAAACCCTACCAGATCCAGGAAATGGGTTACGACAGGGTGTCGAAACAGGTATTCGGGAATAAGGAATTTTTGCTTAACACCATTTATTATCTGAATGACGATACAGGGATAATGCAACTGCGAAACCGGTCGATGCAATTGCGTTTGCTCGACAAAGTTAAGCTGCGCGAAGAAAAAAAACTTTGGCAGTGGCTGAACCTGGTTGCGCCTTTGCTTGTGGTTTCATTGTTTGGTGTGGTTTATAATATCATTCGCAAGCGTCGTTATTCACGTTTATAATTGACTGATAAATTCCAACTTTCCGGCATAGCGATATATGATTAAAGTTTGTATATTCGTGTGCTTGGATTGGAAAATCAAAGGCTCCGGCAAAATATAAAAATTAAAGAATAAAATTAAATAATATGAAATTTGTTGTCTCAAGTACCGAATTACTTAGCCATTTGGCTGCACTGAGCAGGGTAATCAGCAGTAAAAGCACCATGCCGATACTCGATAATTTTTTATTTCAACTCTCCGGAACAGCATTAACAATTACGGCTTCAGATCTGGAATCGACTTTAATTACAAGTCTCGAACTTGATAATATTGATGGTGAGGGTTCGATTGCAGTTCCGGCAAAATTATTTATCGACACGTTGAAAGAATTCCCCGAACAACCTCTCACATTTCAAATTGATGAAAAATCATACACAGTTGAAATATTTTCAGATAACGGAAAGTACAGCATAACCGGGCAAAGTGCCGAAGATTTCCCCGAACTGCCGATCCTTAACGAAGAAACAGTTTCGACCATCAACGTAAACCATGTCGCTTTAAAAAAGGGCATCGACAAAACCCTGTTTGCTACCGCAGATGATGAACTCAGACCGGTAATGAACGGTATTTTTATTGAACTCTCGCCCGATTTTATGAGCTTTGTTGCTTCCGATGCACATAAACTTGTCCGCTATCGCCGGACTGATGCAAAAGCCGAATTCGAATCTTCATTCATACTTCCGAAAAAACCCGCAAGCCTGTTAAAAAACCTGCTTCCAAAAGAAGAATTTGATGTGAAAATAGAGTTCGACGATAAAAATGCACATTTTACCCTGAGCAGTTACAAATTAATATGCCGTTTGGTTGAAGGAAATTATCCAAGCTACAACTCAGTGATACCAACCAAAAATCCAAATGTGATGGTTATCGACAAGTTAAACTTTTTCAACACTGTTAAAAGGGTTTCGGTATTTTCGAACCAGGCCAGCAATTTAATTAAACTGAATATTAACGAAAACTTGTTAGTTGTATCTGCTCAGGATATCGATTTCTCAATTTCTGCTGTAGAACGGCTGAATTGCGAATATGAAGGCGAAGAAATAGAAATCGGTTTCAAATCGACTTTCCTCCAGGAAATTCTTAGCAATGTTTCAACTACCCATGTAAGAGTTGAACTTAGTGACCCGACAAGGGCCGGATTACTTCTGCCAGGCGAATCGGGGGAGGAAGATGAGGAAATGCTGATGCTGCTTATGCCGATGATGATAAATGCCTGATCTTTTATAATGAAATAGTTGAAAGGTATCTGTGAAACCTCTGAAAACAAGGTTTCGCGATACCTTTTCTTTTAAATTCAAATTATGTTACTTAATTTAAGAAATCCGCTGGTTTTTCTCGATTTGGAAACAACCGGTATGAATATTGCAACCGACCGCATCGTGGAAATTGCTTTGTTGAAAGTTGGTGTCGATGGCAGCGAAGAGGAAAAACAGATGCTCATAAACCCCGAAATACCCATTCCGCCCGAAGTTTCGCAAATACACGGAATTACCAACGACGATGTTAAAGACAAGCCTGTATTCAGGGAAGTGGCAAAGTTACTTGCGAAATTTATCGAGGGCTGTGATTTGTGCGGGTTCAATTCAAACCGCTTCGATATTCCGCTGCTTGCCGAGGAATTCTTGCGGGCCGGTGTGGATATCGACCTGAAAAGGCACAAATTTATCGATGTACAGGCCATATTTCATAAGATGGAAAAACGTACCCTTGCCGCCGCATATAAGTTTTACTGCAACAAGGAATTGGTTGACGCCCACAGCGCCATGTCCGACACAAAAGCCACCTACGAAGTGCTGAAGGCCCAGCTCGACATGTACCAGGGAGTGGAATTTGAAGAAGGAAAAGGGGTGAAATCAATTCCAATTGTCAATGATGTCGCAAAATTGAGCCAATTCTCCTCGTACGATCAGAATGTCGATTTTGTTGGCCGGATTGTATACGACGGGAACGGGGTGGAGGTGTTTAATTTTGGCAAAAACAAGGGTGTTCCGGTTGAAAAAGTATTAAGCGAACAGCCGGGTTATTACGGTTGGATGATGGATAGCGAATTTCCGCTTTATACAAAAAAAGTGCTTACCAGTATAAAATTAAAAATGATAAATAAATAACGGTTAATTCTGAATTTAAAACTAAAGGCAACCGGGGAAAAATATGAAGATAATTTGCATTGGAAGAAACTATGTGGCGCATGTGCAGGAATTGAAAAATGAAATTCCTGAAGAACCGGTATTTTTTATGAAGCCCGATTCATCGCTGCTAAAAAACAACGATCCGTTTTATATTCCGGAGTGGACAAAAGAAGTACACCACGAAATAGAACTGGTTATTAAAATTAACCGGATAGGAAAAAACATCGAAAAGCAGTTTGCCCATCGTTATTTCGATGAAATTGGCCTGGGTATTGATTTTACAGCGCGCGATGTTCAAAATAAATTAAAAGAAAAGGGGCTTCCATGGGAAAAAGCCAAAGCTTTTGACCAGGCGGCTGTGTTAAGCAATAATTTTTTTGAAAAGAGCGTTTTCCCCGATAAAAAAAACATATCGTTCGGTTTAAAAATTAACGGCAAACCGGTACAGGAAGGAAATTCAAGACTGATGATTTTTGATTTTGACGACATTATTTCCCACATTTCGAAATATTTAACGCTTAAAATAGGCGATTTAATTTATACCGGAACACCTGCAGGTGTTGGACCAGTGCAAATTGGAGACCACCTTGAGGGATATCTGGATGACAAAAAACTTCTTGATTTTATGATTAAGTAAAAATTGATTTTATTGGGAGGTTTATGTAAATTGTTTTTCATTTTATCAGTTAACGTTTTGTAAAACTTTAATCCAAAAACAAGAAACCATGACAACCTTGAACGAAATCCAAAAATTCCTTCAGACCCGTAAATTCGCCGTGGCGGGTGTTTCGCGTAACCCTAAAAAGTTTGGGGGCTATATTTTTAAAGAACTCAGGGAAAACGGTTTTGATCTCTGCCCGGTAAATCCGAATGCCGAAGTAATTCAGGGTGTAAAATGTTTTAAATCTGTTGATGAACTTCCGGCAGATATCGAACATCTTTTGATAGTTACTCCAAAAAATGAAACTAAGGAAGTTGCCTTAGCTGCAATAAAAAAGGGGATAAAAATGATTTGGATACAACAGGGCTCTGACACGCCGGAGGCGCTTGAAATTATCAGAGAATCGGGGATTCCGCTAATCCATAAAAAGTGCATAATGATGTTTGCCGATCCTGTTAAAGGAGGCCATGCATTTCACCGGTTTTTTGTAAAGGTTTTCGGGCAGTATCCAAAACTTGCTTACTCAACAAAATAACGGGGTATGCAAAATTTTGATTTCGCGCTTGAAATGCAGGTTCGCGATTACGAATGCGACATTCAGGGTATTGTAAACAACGCGGTTTACCAGAATTATCTCGAACATTGCCGTCATCAGTTCCTGAAGCATATCGGGCTCGATTTTATTCAGTTGCATACCGGTGGTATAGATGCTGTAGTTATCAGGGCCGAAATCGATTACAAATTTCCTCTTCGCCCGGGCGATAAGTTTTTTATCAGGCTGAAAATCGGTAAACAGGGAAAGCTCAGGATTATTTTCGATCAGGAAATCATACGAAAACCTGATGATAAGCTAATGGTAAAAGCCCGTATTATTGCGGTCCTGACAAAAAACAACCGGCCTGTTTCAGCAGAATTCCTGACCGGTAAGTTTGAAGCAGCCGGAATAAAAATAGATGAGGTTTAGCGCTATCCGGCTTTTGGGAAAATAGAAATCAATATTAATTCGAACAGTTGATATATTTCTCAGGATTCTTAAAACAATCTGTTGGGTTAGCATTTTTCAGAGCTTATACCGATCAACTTTTCTTCAATCCTGAACTCTTGTGGGCGTATCCCGCTGGTTTTTAACGCGGCTTTAAATCCCTCGTTCATCATTTTACCTGCCCTTAGTGGCAGGTTATACAATGCCGGAATGCTGCCTTTATTTCCTGGTTTTTTGAAAAACCGCAAACAAGTTTTTACATCAGACGATAAATAGATACGGCAAGCGACCGGACGCACGCTATAAGCAATACATCCCCCGTTTTCGAGCAAGGGGCAGGGAAATTTTGCATTCATCAGTTTTTTTTCGTTTAACATTTTAAAGGCATTCATTTTATCGATAGCCTGCTGCTTAATCCTGTTTTGTGTTTTTAAATCGAAATTTGTTTCTATAAACCTGATTAAATATCCCAACTCGTAATCGAGGGCAAAAACCGGCTGGTGGCAACACCACTCGCACCCTTTTTTACAATCAGGCGGGTGGTTTTGGTTTTTAGCAAAATCAACAAGGTTTTCTATAAAGGCATCGATAGAAGCATACATCGTGGATATTGCTTTCATTTTTAACCCTTTGTCGGCATTTGCCATACAAAATTTCATCCCAAGCTGGTATCCGTCGGAAAAAAACGCGTTTTCTATGTTCTTAAGGTTGATTTCCATTGCCGGAATTAAATCTTGAAATGCCCCAAATTCAATCTCCTGAAATAATCGGTTGCTGCCCTTTTTACATGTGGGGCAAGCAGTATGGATGTTAAAACTGTAGGAAAAGCCATCAATCCAAAAGCCAGGTCGATGAGCGAAATAACAACTTTTAACTGGGTTGTGGCAGCAACAATAATTGAAGCGACATAAATAAAGTAGTAGTATTTTCCGAATTCAGCCCCGGCAACAAATCCCAAACATTTTACGCCATAATAGGGGTAAGCAAACATTGTTGATAACGAAAAAAACAAAACTGTAACAAGCAGGACATAGCTTCCAATGCCTGGCATGGCAGTTTCGAATGCCGATGTGGTCATGGTTACGCCGTCAATGGAGGAGTTGTTCCAAACTCCGGTTATAATAAGGGCAAGCGCGGTCATGGTGCAAACCAACATAGTATCTATTATAGGCCCAAGCATTGCAATCAGCCCTTCTCGTACCGGTTCGCTGGTTTTTGCCGCCCCGTGAGCCATCGAGGCGGTACCAAGCCCGGCTTCGTTGGAAAACGAAGCGCGTCGCACACCGGTTATGATTAACGAACCTATGGCCCCTCCCATAACAGCTTCGCCTGTAAAAGCATCGGTAATAATGAGTTGAAGGGATGGTAGGATTTGCCCCGCATTAACCGAGATAATCCAGATTACTGAAACGCTGTAAATGATTACCATTACCGGGACAATTTTGCCAACCACTTTTCCAATCCGCGTTATGCCCCCAAAAATTACAAAACCAACAATTACTGAAAGCGCTATGCCAATGTACAGGTTAATATTGGATGTCAGGCCAGGTATATTGGGCGCAAAAACAACATCTTTTAGTATTTGTGTTAACTGGTTGGCCTGAAACATGGGTGAAACGCCAATCATACCGGCTATAGCAAAAAATACAGCCATAGGTTTCCATCTTTTTCCGAGGCCTTCGGTAATAAAATACATAGGGCCGCCCTGTATTTCGCCCTTACTGTCTTTTCCCCTGAACATAACCGCGAGCGTACACTCAAAGAATTTGGTGCTTACCCCAAGCAAAGCCGAAACCCACATCCAGAACATAGCGCCGGGGCCTCCCATTGCGATAGCCACGGCAACACCGCTGATGTTGCCCATGCCAATTGTTCCGGCAAGGGCCGTTGAAAGCGCTTCATAATGCCTTAATTGGCCTGGTTCGTCGGCTTTGTCGTATTTTCCCGATAATATAGTTAAAGCATGCCTGATATACCGTAAGGGGGCCAGGCGCGAATAAACCAGGAAGAAAAGCCCACCCCCAAGTAAAAGGACCAGAAGCGGGGCCCCCCAAATTAAATCCGAAGCTTGTATTATTATCCTGCCAAGTTTTTCAAGCATATTTAAAAAATGATGATAATGAAAAGTTTTAGTTCGATTTTGGGTTATCCGTTCGCGTTATTTCAACTGCACTTTTGCAAAAACGGGTAAATGGTCCGATGGCCAGCGTTGACCTTTTGAATCGGTAAGTACAGCATATTTTAAAACTGAAATATTTCCGTGGACAAAAATGTAGTCGATTCGTTTTTCCATTGGCGCATTCCAGTCGAAACTGTTAAAAGTGCCAACAGGCCCGTAAGGTGGAAGTTCCGAAATTTCGCGGCTGTCTTTTACCAGTTTTTTTAACTGTACGATTGGCTCTTCTTCAGGTGCAAGGTTAAAGTCGCCGGTTAAAATTACGGGCAGGTTTTTACCGGCTGTTTTCTCTTTTATAATTTTGCCAATTAGTGCAGCCGAGTTTTTCCTGGCTTCAACCCCAATATGGTCGAAATGGGTGTTAAAAACCAAAAATTGTTTTCCGGTTACTTTCGATTTAAACCTTCCCCAGGTAACTACCCGGTTTAAAGCAGCATCCCAGCCCTTGCTTGGTTTTTCGGGTGTTTCAGAAAGCCATAGGGTTCCATTTTCAATTAAAATGAATTTTATTTTATTAAAGAAAATGGGTGAAAATTCTCCGGCTGTTTTGCCGTCATCGCGCCCAACACCAAACCAGTCGAAATCGGGCAGGGTATTTTTTGTGTCTTCAATTTGACCAATTAACGCTTCCTGAAAACCAAAAATATCGGGTTCGTGAAATTTTAACAGCCCGCTTACCATCTCAATCCGGTTAGGCCATGCGTTTAACCCGTCGTTGGGTGTGTTGTACCTGATATTGAACGAGATAATGTTCATTTGTTGTGCAAATACTGAAAACGGGAAAAGAATTAAAAATAAAAAGAATATTTTTTTCATCGGTAAAATTATTAATTAGTACAAAAATCAAATTGTTTATAAGATTCTTTTTGAGCTCCTTTTAATACAGTATTTCGGGTTTCCTTTTCGCCTTTAACTACAAATTTGTAACAAAACTCAACAATTTGGTCAAAATATTCAGTCATGGGTTTATCTGCAATTTCGTGCCCGCCGCCGCAACTAGTATGCAACCAGTAAGGTACGCCCAAATCTTTTAGTTTTTCGGCAATTGAATAGGAACCATACAGAATAAGATAGCCCGGATCGCCCGGTTTGCAGTAATGGTGGGGAGCAGCGGAATAAGGCACAAGATTGTCGTCGGTTCCATGGAAAAGCATTGACGGTACTGCCGACCCATTGTAAATAACATCTGTATCCGGAATAGCGCCGGCCATGCTTATTACCCCTGCGTACGATTCGGGGCCCGAATCCAACCCGTAGCACATTGGCGGCAGGTAGGCTGTGTTTAAAACTGTTTCGGCGCCGGCGCTGCTACCGGCAAGAATTATTTTTTGAGGATCGATACCAAATTGTTCGCGGTTTTGGATCAGGAAAAACGTGGCATCCTGAACATCCTGAACTGCCCATTTAAATGTGTTTAACTTATCTTCGACCGGGCAATTGCACCCAAAAGCGGTTACCTTGTTTTTACGGGTGAGCCTGTACGAGATGGATGCAACTACATAACCATATCCGGCCATTTGGTTGCAAAATTGCTTTATTTTCTCGCTGTCCCTTTCGCCCCCGCTAAAACCTCCGCCGTGGACATAAATAATGGTTGCCCTTTCCGTTTCAGGATCGGCCTGTGGAAGGTAGATGTCAAGTTGCAGGTTTTCACCGTCTTTCGCGGCGTAGGTATACGTTTCCGGTTTAATTTCGTCGAACGAAGAAACTGAATATCGCTCCTGTGAAAGTAACTCAAAATTGAAAGACAGGATTAAAACCACGGATACAAGACATTTGTACATAAAGTTTTTTTGTGTGAATATAATTTATTAATGAATAAAACCGGGATTAAAAGTTAAATAATCAGGTTTCCTGGTTTACATAGAAACCTGACAATTTTTATTACCTGAAGAGCAGATTTGTTTTATTGGAATAATTTAGCTCGTGCCTGAGCAGCCATTTTTTTCTATCCAGCCCCCCTGCATAACCGGTTAATTTACCGTTGGTACCTATTATTCTGTGGCAGGGTATAATAATTGGGATTGGATTTTTCCCGTTTGCCAATCCAACTGCACGTGTATTGTTTTTCGACCCGGTTAACACCGCAATATCCTGATATGATGCAGTTTGGCCAAAATGTACTTTCTGCACCAGTTCCCAAACCTGCATTTGGAAATCAGTACCCGCCGGTTGTAAATTCAAATCAAACTCCTTCCGTTTTCCCTTAAAATATTCATCAAGCTGATTTGTTGCTTCATTAAGAATTTCAGGATGATAACCCGAAGCTTGTGAACGGAAATCAACAAAACTAACCGCCAGCACATAATTGAGGTTGGTTGTAATTTCGATAAAACCAACCGGACTTTCGATAGTATTTTTGTAAATGTTTTCCATAAAAAAATCCGGTACCAAAGATACCGGATTTTTTACCATTAGCTTTCGATATTTTAAAAACGTTCGCGTTTCATATATTTTGTATGCAATAAATGATGCGAAACATCGCTTAACGGATGTTTTAGAAAATCTTTATAGAGTTTCTGAACTTCCGGATTTTCGTGCGATTTTCTTATATGCAGAGCCCCATCTTCGGCATAAATTGCTTCGGCCCGTTTCCTGCGGATTTCCGGATTAGTTGGAATGGGCTGTCCTCCGCCACCAAGACATCCGCCCGGACACGCCATAAATTCGATAAAATGATAATTTGCCTTTCCCGATTTTATCGCATCCATAACGGTTTTAGCGTTTACCAGACCGTGAGATACGGCACATTTTAATTCCACTCCATCCAAAAATGCCCACTCTTTAAGTGGATTTTCAATCTTGATGGTTGCTTCTTTAATTCCTTCCATTCCCCTTACCGGTTCAATATTCAGTTGTTTAAACGGTACTTCCCTTCCGGTAACCAGTTCATAAGCTGTCCTGAGAGCGGCTTCCATTACACCTCCCGTAGCCCCGAATATTACTGCTGCGCCCGATGATTCGCCCATTAGCCTGTCGTATTTCATGGGTTCGAGCTTATTAAAATCTAGGCCGGCTTGTTTGATTAAGATAGCAAGTTCACGGGTTGTTAACACATAATCAACATCACGGTATCCGCTGTCGTGCATTTCGGGCCGGTAGGCTTCAAATTTCTTGGCAGTACAGGGCATAATCGAAACAGAAATAATATTCTCGGGCTCAATATTCCTTGCTTTGGCATAATAGGTTTTTGCCAGGGCGCCAAACATTTGCTGGGGCGATTTGCAGGTCGATAAATTGTCGAGATAATCGGGGTACATGTGTTCGATATATTTTATCCAACCCGGTGAGCACGAGGTAGCCAACGGAAGTTTTACCGTTTCGTCTTTATCCACAAGCGCTTTTTTCAGGCGTGTCAGCAATTCTGTACCTTCTTCCATAATGGTGAGGTCGGCGGTAAAATCGGTATCCAAAACAGCGTCGAAACCCAGCCGCTTTAAGGCTGAAACCATTTGTCCCGTAACCCTTGAACCGGCCGGAAGGCCAAGTTCTTCGCCCAGCCCAACACGTACTGCAGGCGCGGTTTGTACTACAACATGTTTCGCAGGATCGGCAATTGCTTCCCAAACTTCTTCGATATAATTTTTTTCGACCAGGGCGCCGGTAGGGCAGTGGTTAACACACTGACCGCAATTGGTGCAAACAACGTCGCGCATGTGTTTTTCGAAGAAAGTGGTAATCTTCATTTGGTCGCCTTTGTGCGAAACAGTAAGGGCGTTAACTCCCTGTAATTCGGCACAGGTACGCACACAACGCTGGCACCTGATACATTTGCTGTCGTCTTTTATAATAGAGGGCGAATACATGTCGATGGAATATTTTTTTAACGGGACCAGTTCAATAAAATCCTGGGTCATTATTTTATATTCCGAAGAGAGTTTCTGCAATTCGCAATTTCCGTTGCGGTAGCATTTTGTACAGTCGGCATTATGCTCGGCCAGAAGAAGTTCGATAATATGTTTTCTTGAATTTCGCACTTTCAGGCTGTTGGTAAGAATTTCCATTCCTTCTTCGCAAGGCGTGGCACAAGCTGCCGATAAACGGGTCTGGCCAACCACTTCAACGACACAAACCCTGCAGTTTCCGGCAACACATAAGTCTTTATGGTAACAAAGGGTAGGAATGGTTATGCCTTGTGATTCGGCTGCCTGGAGTATTGTTTCCCCTTTTTCAATGTCAACTGGAAAACCGTTTATTGTAATGTTTATTTTATTTGCCATTTTGTGAATTTTACTGGTTATTAATAAATCATCTCTTCATGGAAATTTTCGACTATCGAAGAGAATGAATTTGCTACAGACTGCCCTAATCCGCATTTGGCAGTTAACTGCATGGTTTCAGTCAGGCGTAAAAGTTTATCGAGATATGAAGCTGGTTTCTCGCCCCGTTTTACAGCTTTTATTCCAAGCAATAGTTGCTGGCAACCTACCCTGCACGGAGTGCACTGGCCACATGACTCTTCCCTGAAGAATTCGAGATAATTGTCGAGAACATTGAACATTGAGCGGGAACTGTTAAAAAGCATCATCGAACCCCCTGTAGGCAGCGAAATTCCTGTAAGTTTTCCTTTAAAACCGATTGCAGCATCCTTAAATTTTTTACGTGGTACCAAAAAGCCTGAAGCTCCCCCAACCTGAACGGCCTTTGTGTCGCCGTCGCCAAATTCGTAAACAAAATCCTGGAGGCTCATACCAAGCTCCAATTCGTAAATTCCAGGTTTTGGAGTATCGCCCGAAACCGAGAATAATTTGGTCCCGCGGGAGTATTGCACACCCAAATCGTAGAATTTTTTTGCACCGTATTTAAAAATGGTATAGGTGTGGGCAAGGGTTTCAACGTTGTTAATAACAGTAGGTTTGTTGAGGTACCCGTGTTGGGTTGGGAAGGGGGGTTTATTCCGCGGTTCCCCGCGTTTGCCTTCCATCGATTCCATAAGGGCTGTTTCCTCGCCGCAAATGTAGGCACCGCTACCCATAAAAATAGAAATATTAAAATCGAACTTAATTTCCTTACAATAGTAAAGAAATTCGCTGATGGCTTTATTTAGCTCCGATTCGAGAAATTTATATTCGCCCCTTAAATAAATAAAACCTTCTTTAGCCCCTGTAATGTAACCACACACGGCCATTGCAGTGAGGACTTTATATGGAACTTTCGACAGAATTTCGCGATCTTTAAAAGTACCCGGTTCACCTTCGTCAGCGTTACAAATAATATATTTTGCTTCGTCTTTAGCTTCGGAAGCAAGTTTCCATTTTAAGCCTGTAGGAAAACCGGCGCCGCCGCGTCCTTTCAGTTCGGAGCTGAAAAGTTCGTTGATTAAATCGGATGGTTTCTTTTTCAGTGTTGTGGATAATACTTTTTCCCAATCGTTTTCATTACTGAAAATAAAATCTACTCTTTTTAATTGGTGTGAAATAGCCATGGTTCTCAGTTTATAGATGATTCATTAATTTTCATATAACCCGTAAGAATTTCCCGGACTTTTTCAGGGGTAAGCTCTGTAAAAACCTCGTTGTTTACCATCATTGCCGGGGCTTTGTGGCACCATCCAAGGCAATTGGTTTCAAGAAGGGAAAAACGTTTGTCGGGCGTTGTTTCGCCCAGCTTAATTTTTAGCATGTCCTGGATAGCAAAAAGTACCTGGTTTTTCCCCTTCATTGAGCAGGTAATTGTTTTACAAATCCTGATTATGTATTTTCCGGCAGTCTTTGTTTCGATAAATGAATAGAATGTGGCCGTTCCATAAACTTCGGCAGCAGGAATGTCGATCTGGCGCGCAATCTCAACCATCGAATATTCCGACAGGTATTTTTCGCGCTCAACCACCGCTTGCATAATGGGTAAAAGGCTCTCACGTTTACGGCCATGCTTATCGGCCATGTCTTTAATTAATGATTTGATTGGATTCATATAAAATGTTTTTGTTGAAAAAATCGGTTAAAGGTTTAAAATGTTGAAATCAGCGCCAATTAAGGCAGGCCCATCTGGTTGTATTTTCGCCGTTTGCAGGCTTTCTCAACCCTTTTTGCAAAAATAAACAGATGAATATTATATATTACAGATAGTGTTGCTTAACATGCCTGTTGTTCAGCATGTTTGCTGTACCGGTTATATGGGTTAATACTTAAAGTATTAATTGTTTGCTCATTGCCTGCTATTTGAAATTGATGAGTTTTTAAAAGCTGTTCTATAACATGGACTTGTTTAACATATCTTGTAACCCGGAAGTATTGCAAACGAACAGACAAAATTTCCGTTATTGAATGTTAATGGTTTTAAGTCGTTTTCGGGAATTGGCACAATAACCAAAATGAAAGGTTGTTTAAGCCTTGCGTTAAAGCCCGGGAATGCCATCGTTTTATCTCAATTTGGTTTTCCCACATTTGAACCCGAAGTGCAGTTTAACGGGGCATCACTTCTTCAATTATTTTTCCTTCGCTTTTATCGGGGCTGGGAATATAAATCATTTCCGATAAAGTAGGCACCAAATCAATGGCATCGTACTTCCGGGTTATTTTTCCGGGCCGTATATTGGCGCCGTAAAAAACCAGCGGGATGCGCGACTGGTCGGTGTAATTAATTTTTTTAAATTTATATTTTGGCTGCCACCCTTCCTTTAAAGTAAACAAACAATCGCCCGAGCGGCTTCTAACATAGGTATTGTAAAGTGGCTCAAGCATTCCGTTTCCCTGAATGCCGCGTTCGAGCATGAATGCCGGGATTGCTACCAGGACACCTTCAAACTCGTCGATAAATGCGGAGGTTGCAGTTAAAAATTCATTTAGGTTGTGTTTGTGTTTTGCAATTAATTTGTGGTTAATGTAAATCTGGTTCTCGTCATGGTATTCGATCCATTTTTCTTCTCCATATTTGATATTCAGGTACGAGGTCAACAGGGCAATAGTACTTTCGATCGTAAAATTATCAACCGGCAAATGAAATTCCTCTTTGAGGTAATCAACCGGGTACGAAGCCGAAGTGTTTGCGGTTAAAAAGAAAATTACATTTTCTTTACCGTATTTTTTTTCCGAAACGGTAATCAAATCGGCAATATATTTATCGAGGTACAGATAGGTATCTTCCATTTCGAGCGATGCCGGGCCAAACGAGCCATTTTCGTAATCCATTGATGAAAACACTGTTGTAATGAAATCGGTGATTTCGTCGTTACCGATATTTTCGTTTTCCATTAACCTGAGTGCAAAGTCTTTTACCATAAGGTTAGCCGAAGGAGTGGTTTTGAAAGGCCTGAAATCGTTGGTTTCCTTAATGTATTTGCTAATTACATGAGGGAAAGTTTTGTTTGTCCCGAAATAACCTTTTTCGAGGGGATGATCGTCGCGGAGACTTTCGGTGTACGTCATTTCGGGATGCAAGGGCACCCAGTTGCGAAAGCTATATTTTTCAGCATAATTTTCGCTGTTAAACAAGCGTACCCAATCGGGGAAAATGTTAATGTAAAACGAACTCGAAACCATTCTGCCCGACTCGGTATCAAACCAGTAAGCCCCATCTGCGGCATGACCCGCCGAAAATATTGCCGACTCACGGTTTAATGCTACGCTAAACACCTTCGACTTTCCCATCGAATAAATTTTCAGGTTGTCGGTTATGGTGCTCGATAAAAGTTTTTTTGGAGAAGCGTTGCCTGTCTTTGTATCGGCCCCAACGGTTGTATAATAATTATCTTCGGTACACTCGGTTTCCCGCCCGTTAAACCTGTCGTACCATATTTTATTGATAATACCATGAGTAGAAGGATTAACCCCGGTAAAAAGGGTAGCAGTGCCCGAAGCGTAATTTTGTAAATGTTGTGTAAGCTTAACATTTGTACAAACTGCGCCCTGTGTGTACAATTTCTTAAAACCGTTATCCTCAAATTTGTTCCAGTAACGCTGAATATAATCGGGGCGCATGTTTTCAACAACAATCCCAAGAACAACTTTTGGCGGTTTCGAAATTTCAGTTGCACCGGGCTGCGCCGAAACAAGGTTCACAATCAGTATGAATAATATGTAGATTGAAATTGCTGATCTAATTTTCATGACAATTTATTTTGGCGGCCTAAAATAGTAAAAGTTACGGCCTAAAACAAAACCCAGATTCACAGGGGAATTTTTCCTGCATTTTTACTTTTGTAAATGGTTGTCTGTAACTTTTTTAATATACTTTTAATTTACAACTGAATGAACGGTTTTGCGTTTTTTAATTAAGTATTACCTACTTAATAATCAGCCAAACTGACGTGAAATTTCAGCTTGTTTTACCCAAATTGAAATTATTTTCTGTGTTTCTTTATATGCTGATAATTGACACTGACCACTTATGCAAAAGCTAGTTGTTAAATTGGTCAGAGTTATTGGTAAATAAAGAAAAGATGAGGTTATGAAACGAATATTAGTGGCAGAAGACAACAGGTTAATACTTGAGACAGTAGCTCAAAGTCTTTCCAGGGAAGGGTACGATATAATAAAAGCTTCTGATGGCAAGGATTGTATTGAAAAACTTGAAAACAGCAATCCGGTTGATTTAATCATCACCGATTTATATATGCCAAATTTAAACGGGCTTGAAGTTATTTCAAAACTAAATGGAGAAGTCAAGAGCCTGATTCCCATTATTGTATTGTCGGCAGCCGGGGGCGAGGAAAATGTATTAAAAGCTTTTGAAATGGGGGCCGATGATTTTATGGTGAAACCCTTTAGCTTAATTGAACTTAATGTTCGGGTAAAAAAACTTCTTGCCCAAAAAAAGACGGCGTAATAAACCGGGAATTTAAATCTCAAAACCAGGTTAAATGAAACGTATCAAATTTACTTCTGTAAAATTGATAGTTATTTCCGTCCCCCTCATTTTTTTCATCATTTTATTTTCGGCAAAAAATGGTTTGGCCAGGCAAAGCAATACAAATCAGGTTGCAGCATCGAAAACCGGGCAGGAAATTCAAAAGGTAGCGCCAAACGATTCTATCCACGGAAACTTTGCAAATTATTTTGTTCAAAAGGTTTTAAGTAAAGATAAATTACATGAGTTGAAAAAAAGGCTTCTGGATTATGGGAATAATTTTGTTCCCCTTTGGATGATGGGGTTTTATTTTACAATGGTTGAAGCGTCTTTTCAGTTTCCGGTTATTTTGATTTTTATGGCAATCATTCTGTTTCTTTTACTTAATATAACCAGCGTCTTTCTGATTTTAAATGTTTCAGTAAAACGTAAGAATTATAAAGAAAGATACTGGAGAATTTACAGTAAAATGTACGAGGAAGTGTTATTGTCGTACCTTTTTCAGGAAATAAACTGGGAAAAGGCAAGCACAAAATTAAAAAGAAAGGGCCGGAAGGAAAACCGGAAAATATTAATATCCATTTTATTAAATTTTCACGAAAACCTTAAAGGCGAAGTAGATAAATTTATCCCCGAAATTTTCTTAAAGCTCAATTTACAAAAAGATTCGTTAAGGGCAGCAAAATCATTTTTTGATTATAAAAAAGTGCACGGAATCAGGGAATTAACCTTTTTGTATCCCGCCGGCGCCCGCGGTATAATTTCAGGTTTAATTAATGAACGGGATGACAATGTACGGGCCGAAGCTCAAATTGCATTTATCATGCTCAATCCCGAGGCCCCTTTTAAGTTTTTTCTTTCATTAAAAAAACCTTTTACCCGCTGGACCCAATTGTCGGCCTTTAACCTGCTCAGGTTACACCAGCTTCCTATTCCACCGTTTGCCGATTTTCTTTATTCAAGGCACCCGAACATCCAGAATTTTAGCCTGCGGATGATTAATTACTACCAACAGTTCGAAAATATTTCTGAGATATTTAAAATGTTGGAAAGTAAAATGGAAACCACCCGGTTTCTTGTATTCAAGGCAATAAACGACCTTCGTCTGTACGATGGAAGGGAATTAGTAAAAAATAAGTATTGGATTGAATCGGGTAAAAATAAACTTGAAATTATAAGGGCAATCAGAAATATTGGCGATGAAAACGATTTTGATTTTTTAACCGAGATCATCCGTACCGAACCGGTGTCATTTAAAATTGAAGCCTGTAGATCGATGTATTTCATGAATTCGAATGGCAGGGAGCAGCTATTAAAAATGAAAGGATTACCCGAAGAAGAAATAAAACTGCTGATTGAACATGTAACCGATCCAAGAAATTAAGATTTATGACAGGGGAACTGATTAAAAATATTATTGAATCGTTGTTTTTACTTTATGCAATAAGCATTTTCAGTTTTTATTTATGGCTGACCGTTGTTTCGGCCAAGGAACTTATCAAAAATATCCACGATTCAAAAACCGCCAATTACGACGCCCTTCTGTCATCGCCATTTACCCCGATGATTTCGGTTTTGGCGCCGGCATACAACGAATCGCTCACCATTGTTGAAAACATTAAAGCTTTACTTGGTTTGTATTATCCCAGCTTCGAAATTATAGTAATAAACGATGGCAGCAAGGACAATACGCTCGAAAAATCGGTGGAAGCGTTTGACCTGGAAAAAATCCCCTACGTTATCGATTATAAAATACCCTGCAACGAGATTCGGGGTGTTTATAAATCGCGAATGAAAGCTTATGCAAATTTAACAGTAATAGATAAAATAAACGGCGGCAAGGCAGATGCGTTAAACTCGGGGATTAACCTCGCAAAAGGCGATTATTTTGTGTCTATTGATGTCGATTCAATTATCGATCCGCATGCTCTTAAAAAACTTATAAAACCTTTTTTCGAAGAAACCGATAAAAAAGTAATTGCAGCAGGCGGGGTGATTCAAATAGCCAATTCGTGTAAATTCGAGAACGGGCAACTTGTTGAGATTAATGTTCCCAGCCAGTTTCTGCCCCGTTGCCAGGTAATTGAATATACCCGTGCTTTCTTATTGGGTCGCCTGGCATGGAGCCGACTCGACGGGTTACTTTTAATTTCGGGGGCGCTTGGGCTTTTCGATAAGGAAGTGGTGATAAAATGTGGGGGGTATTTTACCAAAACTGTTGGCGAAGATATGGAACTGGTAGTTAGAATGAGAAGGTACATGGCTAACCAAAATGTAAAATATAAGGTCGTTTATATTTCCGACCCGCTTTGCTGGACCGAGGCCCCTTCGGGTTTAAAAGTGTTGGGAAGTCAAAGAAATCGCTGGACGCGCGGGACAATCGATACTATTCTGCTGCATAAAGACATATTTTTTAATCCAAGGTATGGATTTATGGGAAAAGTATCGCACCCGTACTGGGTATTTTTCGAATGGCTGGCCCCAATAATTGAGGTATCCGGATTAATATATTTTCTCTTAATCGCATTGCTTGGCGAACCTAACTGGATGTTTTTTTATGTGATGCTTGGATTTGTATATTTCTTTGCAATTACCTTTTCTTCTTATGCCATTCTGTTCGACCACCTTGCTTATAACCGGTACAAAGAGAAAAGAATGATAATAAAACTGATACTTACCTCGTGGTTGGAGCCATTTTTTTATCACCCCTTAAATGTTTACTGGGGAATCCGCGGGAACATCGATTATTTTATCAGGAAGAAAAAAAGCTGGGGAAAAATGACCCGTACTGGTTTTGCAAAAGCGGGCAGTAAATAATAAACAGAAGTGTTGATTTAAATTTTAAAAATAAAATGGGGCAGGTATTAAAAACAACAACAATAATGGCAACGGCTTTTATAATGCTTACCGTAATTGTTGCTAACCTCAGCGCGCAAACGTTTGAAGAAGCCAGAAATTTGGCGTTTAATGGCGAAAGATTAAAAGCGCGCAGCATGTGCCGGCAAATACTTGCCGAAGGTTTTAATTCGGACGTTGCCTTGTTACTGGGGCGAACTTTTGCCTGGGATGGATTGTACGATTCGGCCCGCGTTGTGTTGGGCGAAGCGCTTGCACAGAAACCCGGAAACCTTGAGGCTTTGGATGCACTTTCGGATGTCGAGTTCTGGGCAGGGGATAATAATAAGGCAATTGAATATTGCAATATCGCGCTAAAAAATGATTCAAATTCAAGCTCGTTTGTTTTAAAGAAAGCAAGAATTTTGCATAGTAGCGAAGCGTATGAAGAAGCAGTTGATTTACTCGGGGATTTTTTAAAGAAACATCCCGGGAATCCCGAATTCTTAAACAAATTAAAGGAATACCGACCCGACCTGTTGAAAAATTCGATAAAACTGGGTTATACAGTTGATTTTTTTAATGCCGGTTTTAACCGCGATCCCTGGCAAATAACAACGCTGGCTTATGGCCGGAAAACCAAACTGGGGACTATCATTGCCAGGTCTAATTATGCCAAAAGGTTCGGAAGTAACGGATTTCAGTTTGAAACCGATGCATATCCAAAAGTATTCGAAAACAGTTATGCTTATATAAACTATGGATTTTCGCAAAATTCAATCTTTCCGAAAAACAGGTTTGGGGCCGAATTATACCACAATTTTCCGAAAGCCTTTGAAGGTTCTGTGGGTATGCGCTATTTGAGCTTTACAAGTTCAGGTGTCGATATTTATACGGCAACGATTGGTAAATATATCGGAAACTACTGGATTTCTGCCCGTACGTTTGTAACGCCGGACCCAGGGGGGACTTCAGTTTCGGGTATTTTGCAGAGCCGGCGCTATTTTTCCGATCCCGAAAATTATTTGGGCCTTCGCCTGGGTTATGGGATTTCGCCCGATGATAACCGTAACCGGATAAACTCCGTTCAAGTACTCAAACTGAAAACCCGTTCCCTAAGGGCCGAGTTCAACCATATTTTTAACCGCATCTGGATTGTAAATGTGGGAGCTGTTTTAGGTGGGGAAGAGCTTGAAACCCTTACTTTTTCGGGGTATTATACGTTCGATTTAAGTATTCAACGGTTGTTTTAAAAAATCATTGTTATGGGTAATTTTAAAGAATCGTTACGAGCTTTTAAATTTTCAATCAGGCGCTTTATGAGCCTGAGTTTTATCCTTGCCGGGATGATATTAACGGTTCGATTCTACGAATTGTTTATCACATCCAATTTTTCAAATTACCCTCCCGGGACTTTCCAATCGTTGATTTACGGAATAAAATTCGACCTGATACTGTATTTGCGCATTTCAGCGGTTTTAATGCTGCCCTTTTTGGTAATCTCATTTTTTAGTCCAGGAATTGCCAGGAATTTCTTTATGGTTTGCAGCTTGTTAATTATTCTGGTCGATGTGTTGCTTCTTAAATACTTCTCTACTTCCAGGGTTCCGCTTGGCGCCGATTTGCTTGGTTACTCATCTGTTGAAATCAAAAAAACAATTCAGTCTTCAGACCGGTTAAATATAATTCCCTTTATTTTAATTGCGGGTTATCTGGTTTTTATGATCAGGATATTTATAAAACATGTCTATTACAGGGTAAAAACCTGGGCAGTTGCTACCCTTACCTTGCTTATGTTTTGTTCGTTTCTCCCCTTAAAGTTTTTTCAACCCCAACCCTCCGGTTTTACCGACGAATTTAAAATGTTTGCCTCAACCAATAAACTGAACTTTTTTGCCGAGAGTGTGGCAAACCATTATTTTAATAAGGGAAAAATAAGCAGGGAAACCTATACTTTTAAAAAAGCACCTGTACCGGGTTCTGGTTCGTTTACTTTTGTCGATGCGGATTATCCATTTCTTCACAACGAAACTACTCCCGATATTCTCGGCGAATTTTTCGAACTGGGCGAAACTCCACCAAATATTGTTTTTATTATTGTTGAAAGCCTTGGCCGCGCCTATTCGGGAAATGGCGCTTACCTCGGAAATTTTACGCCTTTTGTCGACTCGCTGATGCAAAAAAGCCTTTACTGGGAAAACTGCCTTTCCACTTCAGGCAGAACTTTCCAGGTTTTACCTTCGCTGCTTGCATCGGCTCCGTTTGGGGACCATGGCTTTGCCGAGCTGAAAGATAAAATGCCCGATCACATCAGTTTAATTAGCCTTTTAAAAAAACAGGCAAATTACAGCAGCACTTTTGTTTATGGTGGAGAGGCTGAGTTCGATAAAATGGATGTTTTTATGAACCGACAGGGTGTCGACAAGATTATCGATAGCCGTGGTTTTGCGAGCAACTATTCAAAATTGCCGGCTACTCCAAATGGATTTTCATGGGGTTATGGCGATAAAGAGATTTTCAGTAGATACATTGAGGATTTAAAAGAAAACCATGAAAAGCCGCGCGTAGATGTTATCCTAACCGTTGCCATGCACGATCCGTTTAATATCCCAAACCAGGATGATTACATAAGAAAATTCCAGGAAAGGATGAAAAATTTAAACCTCGATGATAAAACGCGGATTTTTAACAACAATTACAGCAAGGAATTTTCAACTGTAATGTACGCCGATGAGGCAATTCAGAATTTCTTTTCTGAAATAAAAGAGTTGCCCTCTTTTTCAAACACTATTTTTATAATTACCGGCGATCACCGTATGCCCGAAATACCCATAAGAACACAGCTCGACAGGTTTCATGTGCCATTGATAGTTTATTCGCCTATGCTGAAAAAAGCCGAAAAATTTTCGTCAATCGTTACTCATTTTGATATAACACCTTCTGTTGTTGCGCTTTATGATGGTAAAAAATATATAAACAGGCCAGATGTCGCTGCCTGGATAGGGCATGGCCTCGACAATTCTGTTTCTTTTCGCAGCCGCAACACGTATCCTTTAATGAGAAATAAAAATGAAATCCTCGACTTAGTCAGCGCTGATGACTTTCTGGCTGCCAGTGTTTCTTATAAGATAAACGGACTCATGGATATAGAGCCTGTCAATAGAAACGATAAAGAAGCACAATTAAAAAATGAACTCAATAATTTTATAAGAATGAACAATTATGCCTGCCTGAACAATAAACTAATTCCAGATTCATTAAAAAAATATTCTGGGCGATAAAAAATAACTATTGCAGGTAGGGTAAATTTAATTTCGTTCGGATAGTAATTAGAAACACAAATTTTAAAGTTTATAATTATGAGAAAAATTATTGGAATCTCGTTGATCGTTATTACAGGAATGCTGTTTTCCTGCCAGAATGAAAAAGTAAATCTGTCTCAGGACGAGGCTTCGTTCGAAAAATCGGCACAAATTACATTAACCGAAGCGCAACTGGATGCTGTTGCTACGGCTTCGGAGTACGAAGTTGAGTTTTATGCCAATGCCGAGGAAGCGCTAACGCACCGGTGGAAAATGGGGATGAAATGGCGCTGGACAAACAAACTGCGCTACCTGGCAAACCATTGTCCAGGTGTTGTTATTACACAGGGCGATAATAACGGTTACCCTAAGGTTATTACATTAAATTATGGCGAAGGTACCGAGCTTAAAAACGATAAAGTACTGAGCGGAATTATCGTAATCGAAATTTCGGGGCCACGGAACAGCGCTTCATATACCCGGATGGTAACTTACAATAATTTTAAAATAGACACCATTCAGATTTCCGGAACGTCAATGATAAAAATTAACAAACAAAACGAAACGTTCAGGAATTACACAAGCGATTTGACTTTTACCATTAACGGCAACAAAGTTGTTACCCGTTCGTCGAAACGCGCCTGGACATGGATTGAAGGAATGGAAACCACAGATAACCAAACCGATGATGTAATCCATATCGAAGGGTTTGTAACAGCAACTTCGGGCGCTGATTCGTACAAAAAAGAAATAGTTAAACCACTGGTGCGTCTGGGCGACTGCAGGTTTATTGTAAGCGGTGCTGTTACCGTTACATTGAACGGCGAAATGGTGTCGACACTTGATTATGGAAATGGCTCATGCGACGAAGCGGCAACCATGAAAACTTCTGATGGGACCGTTACAGAAGTCGATCTTGCAAAATATAAATTGAAAGGAAAAAAGTTTCGTAAAAATTAAGCATTAAACGCGAGATACCCGCGCTGAACCGTCGCGCGGGTATTTTTTCTTCTTTAACCGCTTATCTTTGAACAGCACAATTGAATTAACGGAATTTTGACCCAGCAGGAATTTAAAAATCTTTTCGAAAACCATTTTGCCCATGTCCGCAAATATGTGTTTTATCGTTCAGGAAATGTTGACATTGCTACTGATATTGCACAAGAGACCTTTCTTAAAATCTGGGAAAAGCAAAACGTAATTCAAAACGAAAAAGTAAAAGGGTTACTTTATAAAATTGCCGGCGACCTTTATTTATCGCATTACCGGAAACAAAAACGTTCTTTCGAATTTTTCAACAACTACATTTTCAATACACTTTCAGGTTCGCCCGAAGATGAACTGGCTTTCGAGCAACTTAAAGCCGGTTATGAAAAGGCCCTCGATAAAATGAATGAAAAATACAGGACAGTTTTTTTACTTAGCAGGGCCGAAAACCTGAAAAACGCGGAAATTGCCGAAATGCTTGGAATTAGCGTAAAAGCTGTAGAAAAAAGAATGAAAAATGCACTGGGGCATTTACGGAATTTATTAAGCCGATAATGAATGACAAAATTTTACATATCAACAACTTAGAAGACAACAGCTCCGGGTTCTTTTCGAATGGAGAAATTTCCTGGAAAAAAAGCCAGGAAGAGGTTTGGGCCGAACTGGAAAATAAAATTATCCGTCTACCCGTCGATAATCCTGGAAGGATTATTTCGATTGTAACAAAACTGGCGGCTGCAGCAATTTTTGCGCTTTTATTAGGATTAAGCGCAACATTTCTTTATACAAAAACCGTTGTATGTGTTCCGGGAGAAAACCAGATCGCCCAACTGCCCGATGGTTCAACCGTTGAAATGAATTCAGGGTCGTCATTAAAATATTATCCTTTGAAATGGATCTTTCAACGAAGTTTATACTTCGAAGGCGAGGGATATTTTAAAGTTACAAAGGGAACAAAATTCGAGGCCGTGTCGGCAAACGGGAAAACCCGGGTGATGGGAACATCTTTTAATATTTACGCCCGCGACCATAATTACAGGGTAACCTGTATAACCGGTAGTGTTAAAGTAATTTCAAATTCAAACGAATCGGTACTGTTAAACCCCAATAACCACGTTGAACTCCGGAATGGAAGGCTCGTTATGAAAACAAATTACAAAACCGAAAAGGCAATCGATTGGAAAGTAAATCAATTCGATTTTACCAGTCGACCGTTACAGGAAGTTTTCGGCGAAATTGCCAGGCGGTATGCGGTCGATATCAAACTTCAGCCGGAACTCAGAAACCGGAGCTTTTCGAGCAATTTTTCGAAGCCTGAAAGCGTTGAAGATGTTTTGGATTATGTTTGTAAATCGATGCAACTATCGTATGTAAAACAAGCTGAAAATGTATTTTTGGTTGTCAAAAACAATCAATGGCAAAATTAGGATGGCTTACTGTTTTGATGTTCCTGCTTATGTTTCAGGCAGCATCGCAAACGGTTAAAAAAATAAAGGTAAATGTTCAGAAAACGTCGTTGAGCCAGGTTTTACTTGGCCTGAAGGAGAGTTATGGAATCCAGTTTGCTTTCGACAACGATATCCTTTCAAAATATTTAATTACGGTCAACCGTACTTTTCAGTCCAGCGGGGAAGCCTTATCCTATCTGTTAAAAAATTTACCGTTCGAACTCGAAAAATCGGGTGAGGTATTTATCATTATCCCGGTTTCAAAAGATACTGTAGTTGTACAGCCAACCAATTTTATCAGGATTAGCGGACAGGTTTTGGAAGCGCAGACTTTCGAACCGCTTCCTTATTCCAACATAAGCATTAACGAAAAATATATTCAAACCGACCAGCAGGGAAATTTCAATTTTACTGCTTCGGCAGGTCCATCCTTCGATTTACGTATTTCGCACCTGGGCTATTATATCTACGACACGATTCTGACGCAAAGTCTCAATAACAGATTTTTACTGTATCCGCAGATTGAAAATATTGGGGAGGTGAAGGTTTTTGGCAACCTTGTCGAACAAGCTACTTTAATCGGCGGGCAACCCGGGAGGATGAAAATTAACCACCGGATTGCGCCGGTACTTCCGGGGCATGGCGATAACTCGGTTTTTAATTTGCTGAGGTTGATGCCCGGTATCCTTGCATCGGGGGAACAATCGGCCGATTTGTTGATCTGGGGGAGTTACGAGAGCCACAGCAAAATCCAGTTCGACGGGTACACGATTTTTGGTTTGAAGAATTTTAACGACAATATAAGCGTTGTAAATCCATTTATGGTTAAAAATATAGAGGTGATGAAAGGCGGGTACGAAGCCCGTTACGGCGGCAGGGTGGGGGGTATTGTCGATATTACCGGGAAAAGCGGCACACTACAAAAACCAACTTTCAATTTTAATATCAACTCAACTACCATTAATTCGCTGGCAGAGATACCCATTTCAAAAAAATCGTCGGTACTGGCGGCTTACCGTCAAACGTATTATCAGCTCTACGATCCTACCAATCTTGAATTATTTGGCCGGAACCCATCACATTCAAACAACACTTCCTCCATTCACAGCGCCGTTATGGAAGTTGTCCCCGATTATACGTTTCGCGATGCAAACCTCAAATATGTTTACCGGGGGGATAAAGGGAGTTTGTTATCGATGAGTTTATACGGCGGTGGCGACAGGTTTGATTACGATATGGAAGGATCTATTTTAAATACCATCATCACCAGAAAAGAAGAGGAGAAAAACCGTCAGTCGGGAAGTTCTGCACAATGGGTAAAGCCCTGGAAAAACGGGAACACAACAAGTTTTACCGCAAGCTATTCAGTGTTTGAGCGTTTGGCAAATGAACAAAATGCAACGGAAAACACGCGAACCGGGAAAAAAGTGGCGACCAAGAAAATAACATCCGAGAACAATGTCGATGAGGTTACGTTAAATGCCGAACATACTTTTTCGCTTTTAAACGGACATCGTTTAATTCTTGGGGCCGGGGCTATTGAGAATAATGTGCGGCTTTCGCGAAAATCGTTCTACGAGCAGCTTATAAATCTGAATTCCAGCGCGCCCAGGCTGGTTTCGTACATCCAGGACGAATTGCCTTTGGGTAAATTTGTTGAGTTAAAATCGGGGATACGAGCGGTTTATTCCACAAACCTGAAAAAGTGGTATGCCGAACCGCGTATGTCAGCCTCTTTCAAACTTTCTGAAGAAGTAAAACTGAATGCAGCCTGGGGCCTTTATAACCAGTTTATGAGCAAAACCCCGATAGTTGACAGTTTGTCGAATTTTGCCTATTTCTGGACAAACAGCGATAATGTCGACATCCCGGTTTTACATGCACAACATTGGGTAGGCGGATTGTCGTATTACAAAAACGGGTTCACCATAAATGCCGAAACCTATTACAAAACAACAACCGGTTTAACCCGGTTTTTTAATGGCTCAAAACGGTTTAAAAGGGGTTTTTATACCGGCCATGCCCGGAGTTCGGGGCTTGACATTTTTATAAAAAAGGAGTACAAAAGGCAAACCGCCTGGGTTTCGTATTCGTTAAGCAAAACCGAAGAATATTTCCCGTTTTATCCCCGGAATGAATACCAGCCTTCGCCACACGACCAGCGCCACGAGCTAAAGTTTGCGGGAATTTTTAATTACAGATCATTCTACTTCTCGGCGAACTACGTTTATGGTTCGGGTTTCGAGCGGTACAATTTTGAAAATGAAAATGGGTTAAAACTAAACCAGGAATACAAAAGGCTGGATGCCGCCCTGGTTTATAAATTCAAACCCGGTAAGGTAAAGGCCGAACTTGGGGTTTCGGTCTTAAATGTATTTGACACCGGTAACATCAAATACTCCAATCTACGCAGGGCCACTGTCGACGACATAAGCCTGGTTGGTATTTATGCCGGAGCCGTGCCTTTTTCACCTGCGTTGTTTTTTAATATTGAGTTTTAGGGAAATTGGCCTTTTCAGTTTTTAATTATTCTTTGTTTATTCTAAACGCTAAATCAGGTTTCCCTTCCTTCATTTTTGGCGCTTTTATAACCAATTCTCCGTTTGTGGTTTTTTCCTTTCGGTTTTTATGGTTTCTCCCGTCAAGGTGTTTACCCAATTATTGTATACGAACTGGTTTCAAGTCCCTTAACGTTAGCCAATGTACCGCCTGCGTTTTCTTTTTCGTACGAACGGAGCCAGCCAAAGGCTGAATTCCCTGTCGACATAACAAAAATATCGGCGCCGATTGCATCAGCATCTGATGGTTTCCAGTGGAGGTTGGCAAAATCGATATCTGCAGTAAACGCCGATACTATTTTTAGTTGCAGCCAGTCCTGTGCGCAAAACGGGCAATCAGGTACCTGTATTTTTGTTTCTGGTATTCCCACACCAGCGAATCGCTGTACACATCTTCCACATCAACCAGGTGGCGGTACGGATTTTATCCCATTCGGCAGCCCACACGGTTTCCGGGAAAAGGTAGTGCGGCCAGATGGCAAACATCAGTTTTATATCACTTTTCTCAAGAATCGCGAGCATTGAATGGATACGCCCCAGTTTTTCCTGGTTGTAACGGCCCAGTTCTTCTTCTATAATCCCTGTGCCATTTACAAAACCGCCATACCCAATGTCCCATATACCCATGAGGTTGGCATTGTGTTTTGCAAAAGTTTCAAAACGTTCGGACACTGTTTCCCCAGGGCGAATAAACGCCAATGCCGTAGAACGATGTGCCATCGTCGTGCATAAAATAACGCGGATTTTTTACAGCAGGTTTTATCCAGCCATGATGTGCCGATTCAACCGCGGTAAACTTGGCAGGCGCTGTTTCTCCATTCCCCCCCGCATCGTTCACAAAAACCAGGTAGTTGTATGTCCCTGTTTCATTCGGCGAAAAGCGGATTTTCCATTGGTTGGCATCGTTGTAATTATCGTAAAACCCGTTCATTATAATTTTTTTTCCTGAAGGCGAAAGAAAAAGCGCGCTTACATCAATGTCTTTTGGATCATACGGGTTTTCAATTCCCACATTTTTCAAGTCCAGATGAATTTCAAATTTCTCATATTTTTTTACAGCGCTGTTGTTGGTTACCAGAACAGTAACCACGGGTTTTATTCACGGAGTAAAAGTTTCGGCAGTCGCTTCTGTTGAAGGAAAAAACACTTCCCCGTTTTTTGACACGGCCAAAACCTTGTAGAAATAGTGTTTGTAAGGTTCGAGGTTGTTGTCGTTAAACCGCGAAGTTTCGGTTTCGGCAAGGAAGGTGGTTTCGCCGGCTGCAAACCCTGGATTGTTGGCACGGTATATTTTATATTTCGCGCTGTTGGCTTCATCTGTGGTTTTCCAGGTTAATTCAATATTTCTCCCATCGGTTAAGTTGGCTTGCAAATCGGTAATTTTTATCAGGACCCAGGCAAATTTAAAATTGTCCATTTCAAGATTAGCCGATTTTTTATCTGCTTTTCCGCGTTCGATATAAAAATCGACACTTTGAACCGTATTATTTTTTGAGTAGTATTCTTTGGTTAGTTCGAATGTTAAGGTAATCCACTGGTTGTTGCGGAAAGCAAATTCGAGCGCGCAATTTTCAAAATCATTGGTATGCCCCACGCGTTGCGGATAAACGGGGAGTACAGTAAAAACTGCAACGGCCATCAGAAGTGTTTTAAACTGTATTTTCAGGGTTGACTTAATTAAAAGGATCGAAAGGGGTATAAAATTTTGTTTTTCCTGCTGATGGTTTCATATTTATCTGGTTTAGTTTTTAAAATCGGAGTCTTATTTTGTAACCGTTATGCAGTTGGCGGTTTGATTTAATGATTAACTGGTTGTAAGCCTGAGTGTTTTTCCAATCAGCCAACAGGCAGTGAAGGCTGTTTACACCCTTCGACTACGCTCAGTGTGATCTTGAAAATCAATGCTTTAAATCCAGATCGCACGACGCATTAAATATTGTATTTTGTTTAATCCCTGAATTTAAGTTTTTGTTTTACTTTTACTTCTTTTAACTAAATCAATAAATAATCTAAAAATACTAAAATGCAAAAAAATCATTTTTTAACCAGTACTATTTTTATAACCGCCGTTGTATTTCTTTCGGCCTGTGCTTCAAAACCCAAAACTGACAGTGCAGAAGAGAAATCTGCTAACGAAAACTGGATACAACTGTTTAATGGGAAAGATTTAAACAACTGGCAAATCAAGTTCAAAGGCCATGAACTGGGCGACAATTACAACAATACTTTCAGGGTTGAAGATGGTATGCTCCGGGTTTCGTATGAAAACTGGGACGAGTGGAACGGGAAATTCGGCCATATTTTTTACAAGGGCGAATTTTCGCATTACCGTTTGCGGGTAGAGTACCGTTTTGTTGGCGACCAGGTTAAAAACGGCCCGGGCTGGGCATTTCGCAATAACGGACTGATGCTTCACGGGCAACCTGCAGAAACCATGGAATTGGATCAGGATTTCCCGACATCAATCGAAGTGCAGTTGCTGGGTGGCAGCGGAACCGGCGAACGGTCGACCATGAACCTTTGCACACCCGGTACAAATGTGGTTATGGACAGCGTTTTAATAGAGCAGCATTGTACCAGTTCAAAATCAAAAACCTATCACGGCGACCAGTGGGTTAGTGTAGAGGTTGAGGTGCATGGCGGCGAAATTATCCGTCATTTTGTTGATGGCGAAGAAGTTATGCATTACCAGGAAACGCAACTCGATCCGCGTGATGCCGGATACGAGAAGATGCTGGGTATTTACGGGGGTAAAATGGTTACAAAAGGCTCAATTTCATTGCAGGCCGAAAGTCATAACACCGATTTCAGGAAAATTGAATTACTGGTGCTGGAGGAATAACAGGGTCTGGTGATCCAGTGATATAGCATTGGATTTGATTTGGTAAACATCGTTAATGTTTTGGTTGTGTAAGGAATTAAAGACTGTTTTGAAATAAATACTAAGAATAATTAATTGTAATTTTTACTCTCCCCGAGTTCGCTTTGCTCACTCTGCCCCTCTCTGAAACCAGAGAAGGGCAACGTCCGCTTGCGGATGTGGGGTGAGTAAATGGATAAAATTCAATAGAGTACTACGCTAAAAATCTTTTTGAAGAAATCAGAACAGTTTATTAAAGAACCCAATTTAATACAGATGAAATACATTCAGTTTCTGATATGTTTTACGGTAGTTTTGTTGCTGCCCGGAAGGACAAAACCGCAAAATCAAACGGCTGGCAAATCAATTCTTAAAATTGATTTCAGCCAGAAAAATTCACCTGTTCAGGCCGGTTTTCAGGGTTTTTTAGCCGATCACGAAGTGGCAAATTCTTTTCTCCCTCAAACTTTTCAGGTTGAAGGGAAACCGGTCACTATAAAAGTGGAGTGGCCGAACGGAACAAAAAATACAACCATGCAAATGATCGACAGGGGAGGCGGTCCAGGCCCGGCAATGAATGATTTGCTCCGCGACTGGGTTGGTACCGATGGCAGGGTAGATAAAGTACCCCTGATTTTGATACTGAACGGTTTGCCTGAAGGAAATTATGAATGGGTTTCATATCATCACGATAACAACGATCAGACCGGGATTTTTAATGTAAAAATTGAAGATGCAAACGGGGCAAGTGTAAAAAACGGTATCGATATTTCAAACGGGAATGTTCCTTTTGAAAATGTAACGGTATTTAAAACTGCAATAAATTCAAACGGGAAAGATATCCGTTTTACGTTCGAAATGGCTGCTTACCCCGATAACAGCGCCTCTTTTTTCGTAATGAACGGTTTTTCAATAAGCATACCCGGTACGGTTTCGCCCGTTTTACCGGTAATCCCGGGTAAACCTGAATTAGTAAGCCCATTAAACTTTTATAGAAATGCGCAGTTAAACCCGGTTTTAAAATGGAAGAAATCAACTAATGCCGATTCGTACAATGTTTACCTCGATACGGTATCGCCCCCTAAACTGGTTGGTAATGTTCAGATTACTAATTTTAACACTTCATTGCTTTCAACAAATACGACCTATTACTGGAGTGTTGAGGCTGTTAATCCGAATGGAAAAGCTGCAGGCGAAATCAGGAGTTTTACAACAAAACCTTCAACCCCGGTTCTTTTTCAGGGTAAAACCAGCATTGAGTTCAGCCATGGAAGGAATTTTTATTTCGCAAACTTTGGTTTGGAGCTTACTACCAATAATCCAGGGGCAAATATAGTTTACACGCTCAACGGGTCTAAACCATCGCCAGAAAACGGAAAGGTTTACACTGCCCCTGTTATAATCGATTCCACTTTGGTTGTTAAGGCGATGGCAATTTCAGAAAAAGATACTTCAACAATTGTAACAAATACTTATCTGTTCCCCGGAACCATTGCACGACAGGGTAAAAATCCACCGGGGTTTCCAACGGTCTGGAGCGGCTCGTCGACCATCCCTGCCGATTACGAAATGGATCCCGCAGTAGTAAATAATCCTGAATACTCCGGCCAAATAGCAAAAGCGTTGCAATCTGTCCCATCTGTATCACTTTCTATGAATATTGCCGATTGGTTCGATCCTGTTTCGGGTTTGTATATCGGGTATCCAAACTCCGGTATGACGCGCGAAAAACCAGTGACTGCCGAGTTTTTGTTTGGTGATACAACAAAAAGCTTTTCGGTGGAATGCGGTGTTCAAAACCAGGGAGGAACCAGCATTGTTAACTGGAAAGTTCCAAAACAATCGATGCGGCTGCTTTTTAAGGAGATGTATGGTCCCAAAAAGCTGGATTTTAAACTTTTTCAGGATTCTGAAATTAAATGGATAAATACGCTGGTATTGGACGGACTGCTTTATTCGTGGGTGCACCCGTTCGATGATAAACAAAGGAATACTTCGTTGTATTTTCGCGATCAGCTCGCGTCCGATATGCAGAATAAAATGGGCTGGCCAAGTTTTCATGGAATTTATGTAAACCTGTATATCAACGGGTTATACTGGGGAATTTATGATTTGCACGAACGCCCGGATGAAGATTTTTTGGAAGAGTATCTCGATGCGCCTAAAGAGGATTTTGATATTATAAAACACAATCCCGGCAATATTGTACAGGGTTCAAATACGGCTTATAACGAGATGCTGAATTTGGCCCGAAAAGGTTTAGTATCTTCAAAAGCGCTGGCAGACATTCAGAAATACCTCGATTTGCCGGCGTTTATCGATTACATGATACTGAATTTTTACCTTGGGAATTTCGACTGGGCGCACCAGAATTATTACGCTGCCCGGAGCAGTGCGCTCCAAACCGGGTTCAGGTTCTACACCTGGGATGCCGAGCACGTGATGCGGTATTCTGACGTTAATTATAACAACCTTCAAAAAAACGACAAAGGCGGCCCAACCGAAATTCATGCCTTGTTAAAGCAAAACGAAGAGTACCGTTTGATGTTTGCCGATGCGGTTTACAAACATTTTTTTAACGACGGGGCTTTAACACCAGGCAGTTTCGAAGAAAGCTTTCTGTTCAGGAAAAATGAAATACAGGATGCAATTATTCTTGAATCGGCACGGTGGGGCGATTTCAGGAAAAATTTGCCGGGTGGGGTTACTTACACAAAGAATGAACACTGGCAACCCGAAGTAAACAAGGTTTTAAATGAATATATCCCGAAACGCCGCGATATTGTGATAAACCAAATGCGTGCCGATTTCCCGAAATTATTCCCCGATTTTATGCCGCCGGTTTTTTCAATTGGCAGCCAGTCGACGGAGTTTCAGCAAAATATCGAACTTACAAATCCAAATACTTCAGATGGTGATATTTATTACACCCTCGATGGCTCTGACCCCAGATTAGCCGGGGGAATTATTTATGGAACAAAATATACAAAACCAATTTCGATTAAAAACAGCACACTGATTAAGACCAGATTTTTGGCAAAATACAGTGGAATTTGGAGCGCTCTTGCACAAAAGTCGTTTGTTTTTAGCGATGTTTTTGGTAAAGAATTGGTGATTTGCGAAATTATGTACCACCCCGAAAATAATTATCCCGAGTTTATAGAACTTGTGAACAGTGGAGAAACCAAACTGGATATTGGTGGTTTTGTTTTTTCAAAAGGAATCGACTATACTTTTCAGGCCGGTACAAGGCTCATGCCTGGGGCAGGACTTGTGTTAACCAACGACACTGCGCTTTTCAGACGTGTATACGGTTTTGCTGCTTTTGGTCAGTATAACAAGCAGTTAAACAACAAAGGTGAACTACTTATTTTAACAAACCAGTTTAATCAGGTTGTCGATTCGGTTTCTTACTCCGATTCAATTCCCTGGCCCGAAGCCGCCGATGGTCATGGCTATTCCCTGCAACTGGCAAATCATAAATCGGATAACGCACTTTACAGCAATTGGAAACTGTCGGATAAAAAAGATGGAACCCCTTTAAAACCGGGTGCAATTCGCGAAAATGGGGCAATTTTATACCCAAATCCTTTTACCGATATGGTTTATATTGAGTTGGGAAACCGGGATTTGATGTTTGAAACCTTTATTGTTGAGGTGTTTGATTTGTATGGAAGCAAAATCAAGACACTCGAATTGAGAGGCGGCAACTTGCAAATAAAAGTTCCAACCCGCGATTTAAGCCAGGGAGTTTATGTGATCCAAATAAAAACGAAAACCGAATCAGGTTTCAGTGCAAAGAGTTTTAAGGCAATAAAGCTGTAAATATTAACTCAGATTTTCTTCCGGTTGGCATAATTTAACGTTACCAGGGAAACAGTAATAACCAGCATTCCGGTAAGGGAAATCCAGTCGGGTTTTTCTTCTTTGATTAAAATCCAGCTTAAAGCAGCGCCGGAAGCCGGGATAATGAATTTCCAGATATTCAGTTCCGAAACTTTTACTGCAGGCCGTTGCAGAAGGGTATACCATACTGTAAAAGCTGCTGCCGATATAAAACCCAGCCATACGAGCGTTAAATAATAAACCGGGGGGAAGGGCCCAAAATTGATTCCTTCAACAGGTATTGCAATGGCAAAAAGTGTTAATCCGCCAATGAACAGCGAGGTTGAACTTAAAACCATGGGTGTTTTGCCTGTTTGATATTTCGAAACCATTACATTAGAAAATCCCGAAAAAATATTGTTCATAAACAACAGCCCAATTCCCAGCATCTCCAGCTCATCCTTTATTTCGACTTTTGACCGCCCGATTGTAATTATAGCAATACCAACCAAACCGATAAAAATACTTGCCGTTTTTATTGGCGTCATTTTGTCGTTGTGAATCGAAAAGTGGGCCACAACGGCAATAAACAGTGGCGAAGATCCGATAATCATTGCCCCCAGCGCACCAGGGACAAATTGCATCCCCAGGTAAAAAAACGCATATTGCGCTGAAAACTGCATTACAGATAACAAAAGGATAAATTTCCAGTAGGCTTTAAATTCGCGGAAAATAACCTTTGGCTTTCCAAACCAGATAAATAAAATAAGCCCCGAAATAATAAAGCGCAGGCCTGCAAATTGAAAAGGGGAATTGTATTGCAGCCCGATTTTTACACTGGCAAATGCCGTCGACCAAAGCCAACAGGCCAGTATAGCCAGAAAAGTGGTGCTTTTAAATATGTTTTTTGTATTGGCCATATTAAGTCTGCAAAGGTCAAAAAAAAAAACCATTGGTTTGATTTTCGGATTTAAAAATCACAGGTATATGTAAAAAATAAAATAAACACAAGAATTCATGTAATATTTTATATTCGAATCCCGGCAGGGGTGGGAATTTGTGTTTAAAAATAGAACGGACGGTCTAAAAATTCAGCACAATTGTAAAATTAAAACGTTTATCCGGGGAATCTTTATGGTGAATTTTAGCCTGCCATTATTTTTAGTTTTAATTTTAGCTTTCTTTAATAAACAGTATGGCAAAAAGAATTATTAACAACTACCAGGAATTTGAAGCTATAAAGGGACAATTAATAGGGGTATCGGATTATATAACCATTACCCAGGATCAAATTAACAAGTTTGCCGATGCAACACTCGACTTTCAGTGGATTCACACCGATCCGGAAAGGGCTGCAAAGGAATCGCCTTTTAAAAGTACCATCGCACATGGATATTTAACCGTTTCGATGCTCACCTATTTGTGGTACAACGTGGTTGATGTACGGAATGTAAAAATGATTGTGAATTATGGTATTGAGGAATTAAGGTTTCAGCAGCCTGTTTTGGTGAACGACCGGATAAGGGCCACAGTTACGCTGCATGATATTAAAAACCTGCGGGGTATTGCTAAAATCCAGGTGAAGATTGTTGTTGATATCGAAGGCCAGAAAAAGCCGGCCTACGAAGCATTAACCACTTTTCTGTATCATTTTGAATAGGCTCACGTAATCAGTTTATCGAGTAAGCCTTCACAAGAGTCTTCAAGCAAATCCAGAACAAGTTCAAATCCCTCTTCCCCGCCGTAATAGGGATCGGGTATTTCGCTGTATTCCCATACTTTGGCAAAATCGGTCATTTTGTGAATTCTCTGCATGTCGGCCCCGTTCCGGATTTTGCTTTTTAACGAGCCGATGTTTTCGTCATCCATTCCGATTATCAAATCGAAACGATCGAAATCGATGGCAGGATTGAATTTTCGTGAGATACTGGTGAGATTGTAACCGCGTTTTCGGGCGTGTGCCTGCATTCTGCGATCGGCCTTTTCGCCGGCATGATATGCAATTGTCCCGGCTGAATCGACTTCAAAAAACCTTTCCAATCCACGGCTTTTGATTAATCCCGTAAAAACCGCCTCGGCGCTGGGCGACCGGCAAATATTGCCCATGCAAACAAAAAGGATCCTTTTTTTCTCCATTCCGGCGTTAACCTAAAGTGAGGATTCTTCGTTCCAGATTTCGTATGATTTAATTGCCTGGAGCAAAAGCATTTCGTACCCGTTTTTAATGGTTGCCCCTTTATCCAGCCCGTTTTTTAAAAACACCGAAACTTCGGGGTTATAAACCAAATCGAACAACAAATGACGGTTGGTAAGGTATTCGTATGGAATATCGGGGAAAGTGTCAATTTCAGGATATGTCCCAAGGGGAGTTGCATTGATAATGAGAAGCCTTTCGGTCACCAGTTTTTCATCAATGTCGGCGTACCTGATTTCGTTATCCCTGAGTTCCTCAATGGATGCCGAAACATATTCGATACCAAGTTTTGTCAAAACGTATTTTAGCGCTTTTGAAGCGCCGCCTGTCCCCAATATCAGGGCTTTTTTATGATGTTCTTTCAGAAGTGGTTTTATCGAGGTCTCGAAACCGTATGTGTCGGTATTAAAACCTTTCAGGTGAACGTTTTTTCCTGAACGTATTATTTTTATTGTATTTACGGCGCCAATTTCTTTTGCCGGAGTGTTTAATTCGTTCAAATAGGGGATTACCTGTTCTTTATACGGAATGGTAACGTTAAGGCCTGTAATTTCGGGATTGTTATTGATAATTTCGGGGAACTTTGTGATAGTATCTATTTCGAAATTGTCGTATGCAGATTCAATTTCTTCGTACTCAAATTTTTCGGTGAAATATCGTTTCGAAAAAGAATGGGTAAGTGGAAACCCTATTAATCCGTATTTTTTCATTTTTGTAACGTTATGTCGGTTAAAATTCGTGAATCATTTTTGTTGGAATACCGGCGGCCATCTTGATTAAAGAAATTTTAACAAGCGAAATCAGGATGGTGTTATTCCAGGGTAATTGCTTTGAATTCAGCTACCATTTTGTTGATTTTACTGTTCCGGCGATAAGTTGGGTTCAGATTGTAGAAAAATTCAACCTGGCCGGGATCCTGCATTAAAGCCAGTGCAAGTTGCTGAAATGCCTCTTTTCTCTTTTTGAATTCGAAAAGCAAGGCCGCTGTCCGGTATTTTAAAGTCACATCCTGGTTTTGTTCTATCCCGGTAAAAAGTATTTGCAGGGCATTTTCGTATTCTTCAAAATTAATATAAACATCAGCCCATGTAACCCATATTTCGGTATTCCCTGGTTCAATGCCGGCTGCTTTTTTCAATGCTGCAATGGCATTTGACCTGTCTTTAAAGTCGTTATAAATTTTTCCTAAAGTGAGCCAGTATTCTGAATTAGAACCATCAGTTCTGATGGCTTTTTTTACGAATTTTATGCTTGATTCAAAATTTTGTCCAATCCAAGAAATCAACCCTAACCCAAACCAGGCAGTATCATTGTCTTTGTTTATTTCTAAAGCGCGGTTATAGTAAAATTGCGATTGGCCGTAATCTTCAAGGTTAAGGAAACATTCGCCCAAATAACAATAAGCTTCATCGTTATCGGGTTCCGATTCAAGAAATTCATGGTATTTTTCGATGGCCTCGTTGTATCTTCCTATGTTGGCCAGCGCATTGCCAATATTAAAGAGGGCGATAAAAAATTCGTGGTTCAGGGCAAAAGCAAATTCGTAGGCTTCAATAGCCTTTTCGTGATCCTCGGTCTTATTGTAAACAGTACCCAGGTTGAACCAAACATAATGATTAAAAGGATCGAAATCGAGATACAGGTTGTAATAATAAATGCTTTTTGAAAAATTGTTTTCCTGATCGTGAAAAAAGCCCAGGTCGTAAAGGGCCTGATCATTATACGGATTGGCCTTTACAGTTTTCTCGAAGTAATAAATGGCTTTGGGGATATTACCTACCTGGATATAGGTTGATCCGATTTGGTAAAGAATGTCATCGATATCGGCGCCGGCATATTTTATTGCATTTCTGAACGATAGGAGCGCTTCGGTTTCCTTTCCGGTTATCATTTGGGCTGAACCTTTCAGCAGGTGGACCTCTGAATTGTTTGGATCCACTTTTTCGGCTATTTTCAGGTATTTTAGCGATTTTTTAAATAATCCCTTGTTTATCAGTATCTGCGCATACTTTAACTGCAGTGGAACAGAATTGGGGTGGATTTTAATTCCTTGTTCGGCAGCAATTTCGGAACTTTGCAAATCACCTTCTTCAAGCAATTGTTCAACAATGCCTTCAAATTCCGAAACATCGAAATATTTTGTCCTGCCCGAAATGAGTGAGCGTTTGAAACGGTTCACCGCTTCAATTATGTCGTCATCCCAGTAATTATCGCTTTCTTCCATCATAGATGATAAATATTTCAGGCTGCAAAATTAGAAAATCGGATGTAAATCTAAAACTTTAGTCGCGATGTTGTTCGCGCAACAAATCATTTACCGTTTTTACGGGGTTAAAAGTTTCAATTGGCACTTCGACAAAAAGCGTATTCCAGTTGCTCATAGCACCATTCCATAACCCCGGCAATTCCTGGGCTTTCAGCTCTTTACCGTCTTTCGATTTTTTCGATATAAAACCTGTTGCCGGATCGGTAAATTCGGTTAGGTTAAATTTTTCGCCCTTGTAGTTCTTTACAGCACAAACCAAATCGACCGGGTTAAAGTGTGTGGCATGTTTTGCCATGGTTTGCTGTTGTACACTGCCGGGATCGATTTGTGAACTTTCAACCACCTGCAACGAAACAGTCCCGTCGGCATTTTTTGCCCAAAACGGCCCACCGCCGGGTTCTCCTTCGTTTTTAACCATGCCGCAAATGCGTAACGGACGGTTATATTTTTCTTTCAGATAGTGGTACAACTGCTCTTTTTCGGTGTAATACATGTTCGATTCGGGTTTGGTGTTCAGGGTATTCTCCAGAAAGCCGGCAGCCGATGCAAGGAAAGCGCTATCGAGGGCAACCGGGTGTTTTTCGTTCAGTTCTTTCTGATAAAAGAAAAGAGTTTGCTGATGCTTAAGCAAAACACCTGCCAGCGCTTTTTTGTAATCGATGGTAGGTTTTTTTAACCTGTCGGGGACTACATTGTCGATATTTTTAATGAAAACGATGTCGGCATCCATATCGTTCAGGTTTTCAATTAAAGCGCCATGCCCGGCCGGCCTGAAAAGCAGGCTGCCATCGGCTTCGCGGAAGGGTTCGTTATTCAGGTCAACAGCAATTGTGTCGGTGGATGGTTTTTGCTGGCTAAAAGCTACTTCGAAAGTAACGTTCAACTCTTTTTCGTAACGTTCCTTTACCCTCGCGAGCAGATCTTCGAAACCGCCCTGATGCTCGGGCGACACGGTGAAAAGCAAACGTACAACTCCATTGTTATCACTTGCATATGCGGCACCTTCAACCAAATGTTCCTCGAATGGCGTACGTTCTTCGGCTTTATACTTATGAAATTTTAAGAGCCCTTTTGGCATTGAACCATAATTCAGCCCTTTTTCGGTGAGCAGGAATTCGATTTTATTTTTATCGTTTAAGGGCATTCCGCTTTTTTCGATAACCGCTTTTAGTTCATCGGAGAAAGCAAATTTGTCGAATCCGGCAATATATTCATTTGCCCCTTTAATGGTTAAACTGCCCTCTTTGTTTGATACAGAATCTTTAATAGATTCAAGGGCTTCGTAAAGGTCCTTAAACATGCGGCTTGCTGCCCCCGATGCGGGGATAAATTTTAATGGCCTGATTCCATCGGCAACCATTTCTTCGTACAATTCCTCGGCTTTTTCGAGTTCGGGATTGTTCAAACGAATTATCCCGTTGCCTACTGTTGCGGCGTCGATTATGCGGAGATAAGGAAACCCTTTTTTGAAATTTTCGATTTGGCCGAGTACGGTATGAAGCTCACTCCCACGGTTTTCAATCAGCTTTTTGTCGTTATTGGAGAACATGGCTTGTTTTTTTTATGTTTTTTAAATTTATAAATCTTATCAGAATATTTAACAGGCAAATCGCCCCGCAGGGTTAAAGTTTTCAATATTTTTCAACACGCTGGCCGGGATTTCCTGAACCACAGTTTTTTATCTATTTTTACGCCCTAAAAAAAATAGGGGATGGGGCACAAATTTGCCTGGGGGCATGATAAAAGATACAATGATTTTTCGACCTGTTTTAAGAGCAGGTTTGCTGAACGGGTGCAAAAAGTTTCGGTTGATGCCGGATTTACATGTCCCAACCGCGATGGGGCAAAAGGGTGGGGCGGCTGCACTTACTGTAATAATATTACGTTTAAACCATCATACTGCAACCTGGGTAAAAGTATTCCGGCGCAGGTAGAGGAAGGAATCGGATTTTTTGCCAGAAAATATCAATCCATGAAGTTTCTTGCTTATTTTCAGGCTTATACCAATACTTATGCGCCCCTCGGTGATTTAAAACGGCTTTACGAGGAAGCATTACAACACCCTAAAATTGTTGGCCTTGTTATTTCAACCCGCCCCGATTCGGTAAACGAAAAACTGCTTGATTATTTTGCCGGATTGAGTAAAACTGTTTACCTGATGATTGAATTCGGTGTAGAATCGCACCTCGATAAAACGCTTGAAAAGGTGAACCGGGGCCATAATTTTGCCGATTCGGTTTGGGCATTGGAGGAGACTGCCAAACGCGGAATTAATAACTGTGCGCACCTGATTCTGGGTTTACCGGGCGAAAACAGGGAAGATTGGTTGAATCAGGCGAGGGTAATCTCGAAATTACCTGTTAAAAACCTGAAACTTCATCAACTTCAGGTTCACCGAGAAACCCTGCTCGAAAAACAGTTTTCTGCCAACCCTGCTGATTTCCACATTTTCACTGTAGAGGAATATATTGAACTTGTTATTGATTATCTCGAATTGTTAAATCCCGGAATCATTGTTGAACGTTTGGTAAGCGAGGCCCCTGCCGATATGGTTGTAGCGCCGCAATGGGGCTTGAAAAATTTTGAGTTTATGGCAAAAGTTGAAAAGCGAATGGCTGAGCGCGATACCTGGCAGGGAAAGTTATACCAGGCTTTTCACTGAATGGATAATTGTGTATGCCTGTAATTGCGGTAATTACGAAAAGTTCCCAAACATCTGAAATTTTTGAGATTGTTGTAAAACTTGACAATAGAATGCTATTTTTGGACAAAATTTTCAGAAATGTACGAATTATTCAACGCAATTATTGATTGGTACATGGCCAATCTGAACTACTGGACGATTATGCTGTTAATGGCCGTGGAAAGTTCATTTATCCCGTTTCCTTCCGAATTGGTAATTCCGCCGGCCGCAGCCCTGGCATTGCAAGGCAAGATGAGTTTGCCTATGATAATTTTTGCTTCGACTGTTGGTTGTGTGATTGGCGCCATGTTTAATTATGTGCTTGCTATAACTCTTGGGCGTAAACTGGTTTACAGCCTGGCAAGTTCGAAATGGGCTCGTTTGTTCCTAATCAACCAGGCAAAGATTGAAAATGCCGAACAGTTTTTTCTAAGAAATGGAAACACTTCAACCCTAATTGGCCGATTGGTTCCCGCTGTCAGACAGTTGATTTCAATCCCGGCCGGACTTGCCAGAATGAACCTGAAGAATTTTATCATTTATACTTTTCTGGGCTCGCTCATTTGGAATGTTGTTCTTGCATTTATCAGTTATTTTTTGATTGATCACTGGGAAACATATTATAAAGAATTTTCGGTGGGTTTCATTGTTGTTGGAATTGGTTTTGTTGTTTACCTTGTTTATAAAGCACGGAAAAAGAAAAAAGAAGAACAGGCTTTGTAATACTAAAAAGTAAGTTTTGAACCTGCTAAAAACTGTGCTATGAAAAAAAACATTTCAATAGGCCTGGTCTTTTTGATATTTTATTTTTATATGCAACGCCAAGGTTTAGCCTCCAGTCGTTGGCCATTCGCAACGAATATGAAAACGAGGGCGAAAGGTTTATAAAAGTAGTATAACCGATTTTATCGTGATAAGCTTTTAACCCAAGCTGTCCAAACTGCGTTTCCTGCGTTCTGCTGGTATAAAACCTTCCGGCAAAAGTGAAATATTCCGTTACAGGCGCTCCCGGAGAGCCCAGCCATTGTTTTCGTGCTGCACCGCTTGCCACAAACTGGTATTCGCTGTAAATAGAAGCAGGATTAATGTAACAGGTGTTTTCCCAATAGTTATTTAACCTGATGTTCGACTGGGCAAATCCACTGAAACTGAATAGAATAACCGATATGATTATAGAATAATTCCTCATAAGCGGGTATTCAAACTTATAATATCAGGTACTTTTATTGTTCGTTATTAACCGTGGCGTTTAACTCACAACTGTTACAAAGCTCGTTCTTGATGTGTTTCCATTTTGGCTGTTTGAATCGTAAACTATTACAAAATAGGTGTCGTTAGCAACAGCTTTCCCTTTGTAGGTGCCATCCCATCCCTCTTCGCCCTCAAATAACAGAATACCGTTCCGGTTAAATATTTTTTTGTTCCAGCCTTTTAAATAATAGTCGTTAAAACCGTCGCCATTCGGGGTAAATGTATTCGGGATTGAGCGGGTGATTTCAATTTTTGTTGAATCAACTGTAACGCAGCCATTTGGATCAATCACTTTCAGGTTAACATTAAAGAAGCCATCGCGATCTATTTTATATGGATGTGAAACATTCGAGCTGTACCAATATCCGCCATCACCAAAATCCCATGTATAATTTGAAAACGGGACATTATTGGTGCTAAAAACAACGGTGTTATTGTCAGGGGTAACTTCCAGTTTGTCTTTGTTTAACGGATATTCGATTTTTTCAAAAAGGTTAACCGAAAAATCAAGGGTATCGGTACAACCGGCATTGGTTTTGCTAATTATACTGTACTGCCCTGTATCTTTTATCTGAATTTTATCGCCAGTCTTTCCGTTACTCCATTTATAAATGTCAGCTCCGCTTGCTAATATTAATATCGAACCGCCCTCACAGAATTCTGGCTCCTTTTTATCGATGGTCAGCACCGGCCTGGGTCCCACAACTATGGCCTGTTCGAACATAGTAATGCACGAAGTAGTATTGTTTTTTATCGTTAAGCGGATTTTTCATGCCGGAAGTTGCTCCATCGTCAAAATTCCAAGTAAAAGTATACTTGTCTTTTTCACCGGGCACAATGGCTTTAAACTGGTATCTTCGCAAATCGCAGTTAACCAGTTTGTTTTCAAATTGTGGATTTGGAATGTTTGTTTCAAAAGTTTTTATAAAAGTACAACCCATAGTGTCGGAAACTGTAAGTACATTTGAGCCGTTTTTGCCGGTTTCCATTATCTCGTTATTTATTCCCGAAACTGTGCCAGGCGACCTATTGATTTTATACGGAGGAACGCCCCCGTTAATTATTGCTGTATAAATCTTCTTTATTTTTTTACAACCGAGCAGTATCCAGGTTATTTCCCAAATCATCGTTTATGGTATTTGTATTAATACCAAATACTGTGATTGAAAAACTGATTAAAATTGCACCAGTTATTGAGTATAAATGGAGTTTACTCATGCTGAAAATGGTGTTAATCGTTTGGTTTAAGTGAAAATATTCGAAATAAAAATACGAGTTAGTTTCAATATATAAAATTATTCAGAAATTTTTTTTAACAAGGTGTTTTTGTATTTAACCAATAAAATGGAAGAATGCGAATTAAGGTTTGAATTTTTGAAACTATTTATTTTTAAAACCTGGCTTTTAAACTTTTCTAAAGTTTAGAAACTTTAGAAAAGTTAATAGTTCGATTTCAAATCCAGGCGTTTAATTCCTGGGATATTTATGATGACAAAAGGATTTAAAACAAACTCCGGTTAAAAAGTAACCGACTAACTTATTTCTACAAGAATTTCACTTTGATTTGATTTCCTGATTTGAAACAAAGTAAAAATCAATTACTTTTAGTGTCGACCAATAAAACTTAATTCTATGAAAGCAAAATTGTTATTTATCCTGATTATTTCTGTTCCTTTTTTTTCCTTTTCAGGCCAAAACCAACCCAAAACGCCCGAAGAAGTTATTAGCCTCATCAAAAAAAATGTAACCTGCAAGTGGGCTGAACAAACAGTCGATAAAATTAAAGCCGGTGATCCGCAAACTCCGCTTAAAGGAATTGCCACCTGTATGTTTGCCGATATGCAAACCCTAAGGGAAGCTGTTAAGCAAAACTGTAATTTTATAATCACGCACGAGCCCGTTTTTTACAACCACCTCGATGAAACGGAAGCTTTTAGAAACGACCCGGTTTTCCAGGCAAAAATGAAATACATAAAAGACAACAACCTGGTAATATTCCGGTTTCACGATCACATTCACCAAACCAAACCCGACGGAATTTCGTTTGGAATGGTCAGGAAAATGGGACTCGAAAAATATTCTGTAAATGGTTCGCAAACTTTCTTTAAAATACCCGAAACAACAGTTGAAAATTATTCGAATGAGCTAAAAAGGATATTTGGTTTGAAATCAATCAGGGTTATCGGAAATCCTGAAATGAAATTCAGCAAAGTTTCGTTTATGGCAGGGGCGCCGGGCGGACAGCGGCATATTGAAATGTTAAGAAACCCCGAAGTAGAGGTTATTATCGGCGGAGAAGCGCCCGAATGGGAAACCTATTTATATGCTAACGATGCTGCTGCACAAAGTAATAACAAAGCGGTGATTTTTCTGGGCCATATTAAGTCTGAAGAAGCCGGGATGGAGTATTGCGCTGAATGGTTAAAAGGTTTCGTTTCGGGAATCCCAATAGTGTTTATCGCGAACAAAGCAAATTTCACCGACTTGTAAAATCGCTTAAATGAGTGAAACATACTGGTTGATAATTGTTTTGCTGGTTTCTGTGCTGTTTATCATCCTGGGGACCACAAAACTAAAACTGCACCCTTTTATTGTACTGCTCCTTGCCTCGTACCTTGCCGGAGCAATGGGGGGCCTCCCGTTCGGGGATATAGCCTCCGCAATTTCAACAGGTTTTGGAAATATTATGGCTTATATCGGGATTGTAATTATTCTCGGGACCATAATCGGTGTTATTCTTGAAAAATCGAACGCCGCAATAAAGCTGGCCGGACTGGTTTTAAAACTGGTAGGCAGACGGTTTCCCGGCCTGGCCATGTCGATTATTGGTTACATTGTTTCAATACCTGTGTTTTGCGATTCGGCATATGTAATTCTCTCGTCGCTTAAAAAATCGTTGGTTGTTAAAACCGGTAAACCATCGGTTTCGCTTAGCATTGCATTGGCAACCGGTTTATATGCCACCCACACCTTTGTCCCGCCAACTCCCGGCCCTATTGCAGCCGCGGGAAACCTCGGACTGGAAAACCAGCTCGGGCTGGTTATCCTTTTCGGTTTGGTGGTTGCTTTGTTTGCCATGATCACCGGTTATTTCTGGGCTTCTTTTATCGGAAAAAAATACAAAACTACAGAAGATATATCCGTAGGAACAACCTCAAATGAAAGAAATATCCGGCTCCCTTCGGCTGCAAAATCGTTGTTGCCCATTTTAGTTCCAATTGGTTTAATTGCAATGCGCTCCGTTGCCATTTACCCGTCACAGCCATTTGGGGAAGGCCCTCTGTTTGAGTTTTTTGGTTTCACAGGTCAGCCTGTAAATGCACTTTTTATCGGGTTGCTTCTGTCATCGTTTCTCTTTCCAAAGTTCAATAAAGAAACCCTGACTGGTTGGATTGGAGACGGGATTTCGGCGGCAGCCCCAATCCTGCTGATTACAGGGGCAGGTGGTGCGTTTGGCGCTATTCTGAAGGAAACCCGGATTGGGGAGATAATGGGTAATTTACTGGCCGGGTACCAACTCGGAATATTCCTGCCTTTTATAATTGCTGCTGCCTTTAAAACGGCACAGGGCTCGACAACAGTTGCATTGGTGGCTACATCGGCTATTGTAGCGCCGCTTTTGTCGTCCATCGGGCTTGAATCGCTGAACGGAAAAGTGCTGGCAGTTATGGCAACCGGTGCCGGGGCAATGACCATATCGCACGTAAACGACAGCTATTTCTGGGTTGTAACACAATTCTCGGGAATCGACGTAAAAACCGGGTATAAAACGCATACTGTGGCAACTTTAATCCAGGGAGTTTCGTCGATGGTTTTTATTTACCTGCTTGTCAGAGTTTTTGTGTAGGAGAAATTATTAAAAGAACACAGAGACTGTTTTGATTTTTTTAAAAGATTTTTAGGGTAATATTATTATTGAATTGTATCAATTAATTCACCACACATCCGCAAGCGGTCGTTTACCCTCTCTGAATTAAGAGAGGGGCAGAGTGAGCAAAGCGAACCCGGTGTGAGTAAAAAAACCCTCCTGATTGAACTTCGAATTTAAATCAAAATAGTCACAATGTATTAACAACAAATAAAGTGTATGACAAATTTTATTCAGGAAATTCCAACCCTTTTTATCCAGTTTCTGATTACTGCCGCGTTTTCGTTTATTGTGGGCCTTGAACAACGCAAACAACATTCTGAAAAAGAGGAGCAGCTTACCTTTGGTACCGACCGCACTTTCGTATTTATCGGGTTGCTTGGTTTTGTGCTGCTTATTGCCCAACCTGTCGAAATGTACCTGTATGTTGTTGGTGGGTTGGTAGTGAGCGCATATCTGGGTATTTTCTACACCATGAAAATCAGGTTTCAGAATAACTACGGATTGACAACTGTTTTACTTGCCTTGCTTACCTATACAATTCCGCTGCTTGTGGTTACCCAGCCCAATTGGCTGGTGATGTTGTTCTTTGTTCTGGTACTTATACTTACCGAATCGAAAAGTAAAATAAAGGGCTTTTCGAAAAAAATTGACAGGGCAGAGTTTATAACACTGGCAAAGTTTATAATCATTGCCGGGATTATATTGCCTGCCCTTCCTGACGAACAGATTTTCTCATTCCTGAATCTTTCACCCTACAAAGTGTGGCTGGCAGTTGTGGTGATTTCGGGTATTTCTTATTTAAGCTATATTCTTCGGAAGTTTGTTTTTCCGGATGCAGGTTTAATGCTTACCGGCGTGTTTGGTGGTTTGTACAGCAGCACAGCAACCACCATCATTCTCGGACGAAAAAGCAGGGAATCGGACAACAACCACCTGGAATATGCCGCTGCGATTATTATGGCCACGGCAATGATGTTCCTGCGTATTTATATTCTCTTGCTAATATTTAATCCTGCTGCAGGGATTTTAATTTCGGCCTGGTTTGCTGTTATGTTTTTTGTTTCATTTGGAACAGCCTATTTCCTGTATTACAGGTTCAGGAAAAACCAAAAACCGGCAACAGTAACCGAAAATATCCTCGAAGACAAAAATCCGCTTGAATTTAAAATTGCCGTTGTTTTTGCCCTGTTGTATGTTTTCTTCTCGTTTATTACCCAATATACACTGCAAAATTTTGGTACACAGGGATTAAATGTACTTTCTTTTGTTGTTGGGTTTACCGATATCGATCCTTTCCTGCTCAACCTTTTCCAGGGGAAATACGAAGTCGATAGGTTACTGATTGGAATGGCGACTTTTCAGGCCATACTAAGCAATAACGTTTTAAAAATGTTTTATGCCAAATCACTGGGAAGCACGGGGCTTGGAAAACATATTTTACGGGGTTTCGGAGTAATTATTATTGCAAACCTTCTTGTTGTAATGGTTTTACATTTATTATAATTTTACCCGCTGGCGCAGTTTTGAAAACCGTGCCTTGCACCACAAGGGCAAAAATTTTTTTGCTTTTTCAAAGCTAGACACAGGTCACATCCCGATTACTATCGGGACTGCGCCAGCGGGGTGGGTAGCAGGGAAGACATTATCGTCCCTCTCTGCACACAGAGAAGGAGAGAGGGAGAGTCAAAAATTGCAAAACATCGATTTATAATATATTTAAACATCTAATAAGGTTAATATGAAAATTTTAGCAGCCGTTATTTCATTCGTAATTGTATTTTTTAGCTGTACGAACCGCAAGCAACACGATGGGATTTTTGTTGATTTCAACAAAATGGAAATGGTAAAAAATCTTGTCCAAAAGGGCGACAGCGCCTTTCTGCCATCGTACAATATTTTAATCGAAAAAGCTGAACATGCAATTATTGAAGGCCCTTTTAGCGTGATGCACAAAAAACGCATTCCACCCAGTGGCGATAAACACGATTACCTGAGCATGGGGCCCTATTGGTGGCCCGATACAACAAAGGCCGACGGATTGCCATACATTCGAAGGGATGGCGAAATTAACCCCGAAACAAGGGATGAATTTGTTGATACAAACTCCAAAAACTCGTTTTTATCGAATGTTGAAACACTGGGATGGGCCTATTATTTCTCGGGTGAAGAAAAATATGCCGATAAAGCTTTGTTGTTGATTGATATCTGGTTTATCAATCCTGAAACAAAAATGAACCCCAACCTGAATTTTGCCCAGGGTATACCCGGAATATGCGATGGCCGTGGGATCGGAATTATCGACTGGGCTGGAATGAACAAGGTGATTTCAACCATTCAGATTCTGGATTCGGGTGGCGTATTGCCGGAAACCACTAAGGAGCGACTGCTGGCATGGTTCGAAGCGTATTACAACTGGCTGGTGACCAGTGAATATGGAATTTTTGAAGATAGTACAAAAAACAATCATGGAACCTGGTACGATGTACAGGTAACCGGAATTGAATTGTTTCTTAATAAAACAGAATCTGCAAAAGCCAGGCTTGAACGGGCAAAAACAAAACGGCTCGCTTCGCAAATTGAACCCGATGGCAGCCAACCCCACGAGCTTGCCCGAACCAAATCGCTGGGTTACAGTACCATGAATTTGCGCGGTTTTATCCATCTGGCCAACCTGGGGCAAAAAACCGGTGTCGATTTGTGGAGTTTTACAACCGATGATGGACGGAGCATAAAAAAAGCGCTCGACTTCTTACTCCCTTTTTCACAGCGTCAGCAAGACTGGGAACGCCAGCAACTGGGCAACATGGATGAAGCAATTGAAAACCTGAAAATAGATTTTTTAATGGCAGCATCGGCCCTCGGTGAAGAAAAATATAAAGTGGTAGCAAAAACAATCAAACCGGGAAAAGCTCCCCTGGAAAAACTATTGTACCCACTTTCAAAATAAAAATAAGTCTGATTTTCCGGGTAAAATCCCGCTCCCGAGCGATTTCATCGCGTGGCACCCTTGCTGGCGCGGTTTTGCAAACCGTGTCTTGCCCCTTAAGGGCAAAGAATTTTTTGCTTTTTCAAAGCAAGACACAGATCGCAGACCTGCGCCAGCGAGGGGATTTCGATCCTTAGTGGCAAAACGGACTTTTTCGGAAAAAATCAAATAAAACTTTTTTTAAAAATAAAACATATACTGAACCTTTTAAAAGCTGGTAAGTTGTATTATCTGTATTTGAATTTTATGGATTTCCCTGCCAGGTTTTTAGAATATTAAAGATTAAACAGGGATATTTGCAGTAATCCGGGTTAAGTATTTTTCAAATGCCTGATTTAGGATAAATCAAAGGAAATCATAGGTGTAACCCCGTTTTGATTTTCTTTGCATAAAATTTTACTTTGATCGCACCTAATGGCGGACGAAAGGAACAGAAAGAAGACAAAAAGAAAAGAAAAACCCAACGTTTTTGGGTTAATGAAGCCTTACGGTGGTATGGTTGTTTTACTGGTAATTTTTGCACTGATTAGCAATGCGGCCAACCTTGTTATCCCAAAAATTATTTCAAACGGAATTGATTCATTTACTGAAGGAAACTTTGAACTGAAGACAATTCTGGTACAATTTCTTATAGCTGCAGTTATAATTTTTGCGTTTTCCTATTTTCAGATGATCGTTCAAACCTACGCATCTGAGCGGGTCGGTTTCGACCTTCGTAAAAAACTTTCGGATAAAATCTCCCGGCAGAGTTATTCTTTTATCCAGCAGGCAAATCCTTCAAAACTACTTACAAATCTTACTTCCGACATGGATTCTATAAAGATGTTTGTGTCGCAGGCTGTAACATCAATCGTATCTTCGGCATTTGTAATAACCGGGACCTGTGTTTTGCTGATAACCATAAACTGGAAACTGGCAATTCCGGTAATCATGATGATCCCGCTTATTGGAATCACTTTTTTTGTGATTCTTAAAAAAGTAAAGGTTTTATTTAAAAAGGGGAGGGAAGTAGTCGACTGGCTGAACAAGGTTATTAACGAAAGTATACTTGGCTCAGCAATTATCAGGGTCCTCAATTCTCAGCAAACCGAATACAGTAAATTCATCGGCGCCAGCGCCGAAGCCCGTGATACCGGCATTGGAATTGTTACACTTTTTGCTACTTTGATACCGGTGATTACATTTGTTGCTAACTTGGCAACCCTCGTTATTCTGGCACAGGGAGGGCATTACGTAATTTCGGGGAGTTTTTCGTTGGGCGATTTTGCCGCTTTTAACAGCTATGTTTCCATACTCATTTTCCCGATAATTGTTATTGGTTTTATGAGCAACATTATTGCCCAGGCAAGCGCCTCGTACGAAAGAATTGATTTGGTTTTAAAGGCTAAAGAGACAGCAGATACAGGCACAATAGAAAAGCCATTGCTTGGTAATATCGAACTGAAAAACATTAAGGTATTATATGAAGGCAAACCAGCGTTAAAAGATGTTTCGCTTAAGATTATACCGGGTTCGCGAACAGCAGTAATCGGTCCGACAGCCGCCGGGAAAAGCCAGCTTTTGTACCTGCTGACCGGCTTAATTAAACCCGATTCGGGTTCGGTCGAATTTGAAAGGATAAATATTGAAGAATTCCGAAAAGAGTCGTTTCACAACCAGATTGGTTTTGTTTTTCAGGATAGCGTAATGTTTAACCTGAGCCTTCGCGAAAACATAGCTTTCAATGATACGGTAACAGACGAGTCGCTGCAAAAAGCCCTTGAAACGGCTGAATTAAAGGATTTTATCGATACGTTGCCAAAGAAATTGGATACCATGATTTCTGAGCGTGGAACCAGTCTTTCGGGTGGACAAAAACAACGGATTATGCTGGCCCGGGCACTGGCACTGAATCCGGCAATCCTACTACTCGATGATTTTACTGCCCGTGTCGATTTTCAAACCGAAATAAAAATACTTGAGAATGTTAGAAAAAATTATCCCGGACTTACCCTCGTTTCGATAACCCAGAAAATTGATCCGGTAAAAGATTACGACCAGATTATCCTTTTGATGGAAGGTGAGGTAATTGCCACCGGCAAGCACGAAGAACTGATTTCGACCTGTCCGGAATATGTTCAGGTGTATGAATCGCAACAAAGCACTAATGTGTATGAGTTACAATCTTAACATAGAAGCTGAACCGGGCAAAAAGAAAAAGCCGGGATTTAAATCGGTTAAAAGCCTGATTGGCCACATGGTCGAAGAGAAAAAAATTCTCGTTGTAGCTTTTGTTGCCATGGTAATAACGGCCATACTTAACCTGGCCGGCCCTATTCTGATTGGTCACACGGTTGACAATTATGTCCAGACAAAACAATTTCACGGGGTACTGGTTATTAGCGCGGTTTTACTTGTAATGTATATTGTGGCCCTTGGAGCAGGTTATTTGCAAACCAAACTGATGGGCACCGTTGGGCAGCGGATGCTTTATAATTTGCGGAATTCGGTTTTTAACAAGCTGCAGGAACTGCCTTACGACTTTTTTAACCAGAACAAGGCGGGCGATTTGATTTCGCGGATTAATAATGACACAGAAAAGGTAAACCAGTTTTTTTCGCAGTCGCTTATGCAATTCCTGCGGTTTATCCTGATTATGATTGGCGCCGGTATCTTCCTCCTTTCGATTCATTTTGAACTGGGCGCCGCTGCTCTTGCACCGGGATTGCTGATTTGGGGTTTTACAAAACTTGTTTCGGTTTGGGTGAAAAAACTTAATGCAAAAAACCTCAAAAGTGTGGGTAATCTGAGTTCCGAGGTACAGGAAAGCCTGAATAATTTCAAGGTGATAGTTGCTTTTAACCGCCGCGATTATTTCAGAAAAAGGTTCGACGAGGTAAACCACGACAATTACCAGACTTCGGTAAAAGCCGGGATAGCAAACAATGTTTTCCTGCCGGTTTACACCTTCCTTTCGAATATTGGTTTGCTGATAGTCCTTGCGCTGGGTATTTACTTTATATCGGTTGGCGAGTTTACCATCGGGCTGTTAATCAGCTTCATTGCCTATGTAAATAGTTTTTACAGCCCTTTGCGGCAGTTGGCTTCCCTGTGGGCAAGTTTCCAGGTGGCAATGGCTGCCTGGGAACGTATTCGTAATATTCTTGAAATGGAAAGCAACCTGCCGGTGCATGAAAAAAGTGAAAAAATTGATGTGGACGACGAGTCGGTTCTAACGTTTAAAGATGTTTCGTTCTCGTATCCAAACGGAAAGGAAGTTTTACACCACATCAGTTTTACCCTCAGAAAAGGGAAAACATACGCTTTTGTCGGACCGACCGGTGGTGGGAAGACTACAACCGCCTCGCTGATTTCGCGCCTTTATGATCCAACGCGGGGAACTATTGTTCTCGACAAGCGCGATATACGTTCGTATAAACCCGAAGAGCGTGTTAAAAAGATTGGGTTCATACTTCAGGATCCGTATTTGTTCAGCGGTACGATAAGGGCGAATATTTTGTACGGGAATGAAGAGTTCAGCGAGTTTAAAAATGGCGAGTTGACAAAAATTATTCACGATTCAGGTCTTGAGTCGCTTTTGATGCGTTTCGAAAATGGCCTCGATACAAAGGTAAATGACTCGGGCGATGGGATTTCGCTCGGACAAAAACAGCTAATCGCCTTTATGCGTGCTGTTTTGCGCAAGCCCGACCTGCTTATCCTCGACGAAGCAACGGCAAATATCGATACAGTCACCGAAAAACTTCTCGACGATATTCTTCAAAAACTTCCTCAATCGACCACAAAAGTTATAATTGCCCACCGGTTGAATACCATTGCCAATGCCGATGTAATTTATTTTGTCAACTCCGGAAAAGTAACCAGGGCGGGCTCGCTCAGCGATGCCGTGGATATGTTGATGAAGGGAAAAATTGCCAGTTAGGTTAGATCCGGTCGATTTCGCCTGCAAGGTTGTAATCCATTGTTGTAATTTCTCCTTCGGAATGGGTAAAAAGTTCAATCCTAACCTTTTTGTAGGAATGAATGTAAATATCAGGATGGTGATTGATTTTTTCAGCAAGCGGTACAATGCGATTCACAAAACCAACCGCTTCCTTAAAATCTGAAAACTCAAATTCCTTTACCAGTTTATTGTTTTGTGTTTTCCAGTTCATTTGGTTTTTTTTTCGTCGGTATACAAATAATTCACTGATATACAGCTAAAAATGTTTTTTTTTGGCAGTTTAATTGAAATAAAAAGAGGTGCGATAGAAACCTCTAACCTGAATAATTCAATCAATTATTCAAGCTTTGCTTTGACGATTGAAAATCAAGCTGATATTACTATTACAGATCAAAATTCGAATTGATTTTCAATGTCAAGGTTTACCCTGACAAATAATTGAATATCAATTATTTCGTCAGCCCTCTGGGTGATTAATTCATTTTTTATGAATTAATCAGGTTAAAACAATTTGTTAAAACTGCCTTACTTCTTAATTATCCCTGGTTTTAACAACAACCACCCCGTTTGCAGCGCCCGGGCCATAGCTTGCCGAACCATCGGGAATTAATTCGATCGATTCAATGTTCCCGGGCAAAATATCGGCAATATCAAGCGCCAGCTTTCCATCGACGACAAAAATGGCGGGATAGCCAGAGCCCGATGTATTATCTTTCCGGATATAAACCGAATTTCCACGGACGCTTATGTTATCGTTGGAAGCGTAAATTTTGCTTATCGCTGTAAAAATATCGGTGTAGTTGAAATATTCATAGTTTTGATCGGCATGGTATGAAATTGCATATTCGAGGCCTTCTTTTGAAACATGCCCGTATTTAACTGCAGCCTGTTCGTTTTTTGTACCTCCCTTAAAAATCATCTTAACCTTAACCGGTTTTTTATCTTTTATTTTTACCGTTACAGTATTAAACCCGGCGCCAAGAAACTGAAGTTTATCGCCGGGCTGGCATTTAATCCGGAAATTTCCCTTAGAATCGGTTTGAACGGTAGTTTTGGCTTTCGATGCATTTACGCGTATATTATTCAGCGATAAATCCTTGAAAGCATAAACGCTACCTGTGATTTCGTTTTGTTGGGCTGTGGAATTTAAAAATGTTGTTGCCAGAATAAATAATACTATCAGAATTGAAATAAGTGTTTTCATTTTGCCGGAATACTGGTTATTTCAGAATGTTAAACATACTAAAAAGAATCAATTTACACATTTTATTATACTTCAACGGATTTAATTTTCTCCTTTAAAACAATAAAATCAATGGGTTTTGTAAGAAAATCATCGGCGCCAAGTTCCATGGCACGATTGTAATTTTCAGCATCGCCGTAGGCAGTAATCATCATAACAATGGGGGACGGGGTTTTATGCGCCTTTTTTATCTCTTTCAACAAATCAAGGCCGCTCATTCCGGGCATATTAATATCCGATAAAATTAATACTGCTTCGTGATCGTATTTTTCCATGCACGATAATGCCTCTTCGCCTGAAAAGGCAAAGGCAAACTCAAATAAATTCTCCCTTATTTCCTTTCTGAACCGTTGTTCAAACAGTGTTTTGATGTCTTTTTCGTCATCGACTACTAAAATTTTCATACGTTACTTATTCTAAAGGTAAAACAATGGTGAATGTTGCCCCTGCGCCCTGTACTGCATGTTCTTCCCCGTCTGAACGTGCCGGGCGTGTTGTATGGTTTTCAACTTTTAACTGGCCGTTATGTGCTTTGGTGACAATATCATAACTGATGCTTAATCCTAAACCGGTTCCCTGTCCGGTTGGTTTTGTTGTAAAGAAGGGTTGAAAAATTTTATCTATTACTTCTTCCGGTATTCCGTTTCCGTTGTCGGAAACTGAAATTACACAGGCACCCTTTTTGTTCCCCGTAGGCGGTTGATAAACAGTTTTAACAGTTACAGTGGGTTCGTAGTTAACTTTTGGTTCTTCGGTTTCACTTTTATTTTGCAGGGCAAGGCCTTTCTGTTTTTCACTGACTGCATAAAAAGCATTGGTAATCAGATTCAGAATTACGCGTCCCATGTCTTGCTGAATTACATTTATTTTGCCTACCCTTTCGTCAAAATCAGTTTTCATGGTAGCGTTAAATGACTTGTCTTTCGCCCTTAGCCCATGGTATGCCAAACGTAAATATTCATCGGCCAGGGCATTGATATCTGCCGGTTCTTTTATCCCGCTGCTGGCACGGCTGTGAAGCAGCATACCCTTTACAATTGCGTCGGCACGTTTCCCATGGTGGTTTATTTTCCCGAGGTTTTGCTTGATATCGTTAGCAATTTCTTCTGCCAATTTTAGTTTCTCTTCCCCTAACTGCTTACTGCCTGCTGCCAACTGCCTGCTAACCTCTGCCAGCTCTTCCTTCATTTCATCAATCAGTTCGTTATTGACTTCTGAGAAGTTGTTGACGAAGTTGAGGGGGTTCTGTATTTCGTGGGCAATTCCGGCAGTGAGTTCACCCAGGGAAGCCATTTTTTCGGAATGTATGAGTTGAGTTTGCGATGCGCGTAATTCCTCAAGGGTGTGTTCGAGTTCCTGTTTCTGTTGCGAGAGTTCGGCAGTGCGCTCGGCAACCAATCCTTCGAGTTCAACTTTCCGCTGGGCTATCGCGCGGTTTATCTCATCTTCTTTTTGCCTTTTAATTCGTTCTTTTTCTGCCGCTTTGTTCTGCTTGTGCTGGCTAAAAAAAATGGCAACCAGCCACATGAATGTCAGGGTTTTTGCTATATAAAAGTAATTATCCCATTTGTTATAAATATCATTGATTGTTACTTCGGCCAGATTGCTAAAAAACGATACAAAAACATAAGGCACAAAAGCAAGGATAAACATTTGCAACGCGCGCATTTCTTTTTGTTTCAGGGCGAACAAAACCATGGCAATGAGGTAGATATGCCAAATCCATCTGATAGTTTCTGTGGCTTTAAGAATAACCTCGGTTGCAAAAAGAAAAATGGCGAAATACTTGGAATAACTGAACAAACGCACCCACTGCTGATGGTTATTTATTTTCGCAAAATTCAGGAATCGTTGCGAAAGTATCAGGGCAAAAATTAACGGAAATACCGACGGGTTCATAAATTTTTCAGATAATAGGTTTACTTCATTTCAATGATTTTATGCACATTAACTTTTTAGTTTGAAAGAGCTTCTTCCTGGGTATCGAAAATCCTGAAAATGGTTGAAAAACCTGAAATCACGAATATTTCTTTTATGGCCGGTTGCATATTGCATAAATAAAGTTTTCCGTGAATTGATATGGCTTTTTTTTGAGCTACCAGGAATATTCTCAATCCCGAACTGCTGATATAATTCAATCCTTTGCAATTTATTACCAAATCTTTTTCACCATTGGCAAAAACCTCGTTTACCCCGGCTTCCAGCGCGGTGGAGTTAACTGTGTCTATTCGCCCGTCGATTTTAAGTATTGAAAAATTGCCGATTTTATCTTTTTTGATTTTCATCTCCGTAAATTTAATTGTTCATTTTGTGTCAAATATTTTTGCCAAGTGTCAATAAGTTTTGTTTTTTTTCCCTTTTATAACTAACCTCGTCCATTAACTGCTTTATCAGAAAAATCCCAAGCCCCCCAACCTGTCTTTCTTCGGCAGGTATAGAAATATCGGGTTTTTTTGCCGATAAGGGATTGAAAGGAATACCATCGTCAGTTATTTTTATTCCAAGTTTATTGTTTTCGATAGATATTGAAATTGTTATTTTGTGCCTGGCTTTGTCGGTAAAAGCATAAAAAATAATGTTTGAAATGGCCTCTTCGACCACAAGGTTTATGTTTATGGCAAGCGATTGGGCCAATCCCCATTTTTCGGCCAATTCATCTATTTTTTCGGCCAAAACAGGTATTTCTTCCACCCGGTTTTCAATAACGAATTGTATGTTTTTACTGTTTGCCATTTACAATAATTCCGATTAAAGGGTTTTATTTTTAAAGTTAGCCGAAAATGAAAGCAATTTCCGCAACCAGTTGTAATAAAGGGCAATGTATAAAAAAGTGCACATTAACCAAATAACCGCGAGGTTAAATAAAAAAGTATCAATGTAAAACCCGGCAAGGTTTTTTTGCGAAGCCAGAAAATGCGCCCTTCCGTTTGTGAAATCGGGATCTTTGTAAATTGGGGCAATTTTTTGAACAAAACCATAAGGGGTTTCGCGGAAAAATTTCCTGGTTTCTGAATTTAATACCAGTGCTTCGAGAGATTTGTTTTGATATCGCAACATCTGCTCTTCAAGAAACCCATTTCCTTTTTCTTTATTTATGGAATTAATAAAATTATCTTTTGCATTTTTTATTTTTTGATATCGTTTGCTGTGAAAATCTTTAAGTTGGGCGAGGTGCAATTTTGCAAGCCCGGCAATTTCGCTGTTAAATTTTTCCGGCGCCAGGCTTTTTATGGATTCAAATGCTGGCAGAAAATTTTCGGCATCGAGTTTTTCAATTTCATTTTTAATAATCAGCAGTTTTCCTGAAATATCTTCCATGGGCCTGTTTAATCTTTTCCAGCCATCAACCAGGTCGACCTGCCCGATCAATTCGGTTGTCAGAATTTCTGAACGAAATCGCGCCTGTGCCATTTCTTTTTCGAAATCAAAAAAACCCGACATGTACCGGTTTCCCTTAAACTGCTCAACTGCCAGAGCTTCGAAAGCCCAGCGCGATACCATTATTTCGCCTGCAAACGGTACATAATCTTTGGCATAGGTTTTACTCTGCAGGTCGTCGAATTTTACAATTACACCGCAAAGCAGAATCTGAGGGATCAATAACAGCGGCACCAAAATATAAATGGCCACAACCGAATCGAAGGCCGAAGAAATGTTCAGCCCTAAAAGATTTGAAAAGATTGCAACCGAAAAGAGAATCAGCCAGTATTCAAGGGCCAGGTTGTGAATTCCAAGAATAAGGTTTCCGATAGCAACAAAACTAAACGACTGGAATGCCGACAGCAATACGAGAAACAGGATTTTGGAATTCAGGTAGCTGAACCTGCTCAGGTTGAGAAACGATTCGCGCTGTACTATTTTGCGATCCTTAATAATTTCTTCGGCGCTTACACTCATACCCATAAACAAAATCACCACAATCGACATAAACAAGTACGAAATCAGGCTCTTGTTTTCGAAGAAAATATATCCGCCGCCCTCAGAAAACCGGGTGAACCAGGCTACAATTACAGCCAGTACCGGCGCTTCGAGTAAATTAATGAACATGTACTGGTGGTCGGTGATTTTAATCCTTGTATTGCGCTCAAAGTAAATTCTGAACTGTTTCAGCAACCCGGGTTTTTTTGAACCGCTTTCGGGCAACGAAGACAAGGGATGAACGCGTTCCTGCTTTCCCGGTTTTTCATTTTTTCTGAACCTGTCGTACCAGTACTCAGAGGAAAAGCGGCGTTCGGTAAGAAAATTCCCCGAATTGTCTATTTTCTTGGTTTCAACAATTTCCAGTACTTGTTCGGGGTTTACATTTCCACAATTCAGGCACTCGCAAATTTCGGCATTAACATGGTTTACCTCTTTTTTGAAATAGATTATTGCATCGAGCGGATTACCCGTGTATATGGGCCTGCCCCCCGAATCCATTATCCACAGTTTATCGAACAGTTTAAAAATTGTGGAAGAGGGCTGGTGGATGTTTACGATTACCAGTTTACCCTTGCGCGCCTGTTGTTTTAACAGTAGCATAACTTTTTCCGAATCGGTGGAAGAGAGACCCGAAGTGGGTTCGTCGGCAAAAAGGATTGCCGGTTCGCGTATCAGTTCAAGCGCCACGTTAAGCCGTTTCCGCTGTCCCCCGCTGATTATTTTTTTCAGGGGGCTGCCAACTTTTAAATTTTTATAAGCACTGAGTTCGAGTTCATTTAAAACCTGTTCCACTTTTTCTTCGATGGCGCTCCGCGGCAGTTGGTCGAAACACAAAGCCGCGTTGAAATACAGGTTTTCCCAAATGGTAAGGTCTTCAAACAAAAGGTCATCCTGAGGAACATAGCCAATCAAACCCTCAATTTTGTTTTTGTGCTCGTAAATATCGGTCTGGTTGATTTTTACATTACCATGCTGAACCGGAATATTGCCGTTTAACAGGTTGAGCAAGGTTGATTTGCCAACCCCGCTTCCGCCCATAATAGCAATAAGTTGTCCGGAATGCTCGCTGAATGAAAACCGGTACAGGCCATTGTTGCTGTTTTTGAATTTAAACTCAATTTCCTCGCCCGAAAAAACAAATTCATGTGTTTGCCCCTTGTCGGTAAATGCCGAAACAATATCGGTATAATAAACCGGCGAAATTCGTGGCCCCCTTATTATGCCGCCTTCCTTAAATGCATAAAAACGGTTTTGCAATACAGGGTTTCCTTCGATAGTTAGATATTCGTTACCGCGAAAAATAAACAGATAATGCCCAATTAGCGGACTTCGTAAAAAAAGCAGTTCACCTTCAATTTTCTTTTCGTAAACATGCCTGTATCCGGTTATTCCGGAGTTTACATTGCTGTCAATCAATAAAAAATCGCAGGAGTCAACCGGGTTATCAGAAGGATAAAATGTAAAGGCGATAAATTTTTCAAGTTCAGTTTTACTGATTTCAAACACTCCGGCCAGGGTTTCAAAAAGTACGCTTGCGTTCGATACATTTCCGTTTTTTACGAGCTCAAGAAACCGCATAAAAACCATTATCTGCTCATCTTTCCTGAGGCGGCTCTTTATGTTTGTACTTATTTTGAAGGCTTCCTGAACCATATCGACAGGGAAAGCAGGTTCGCCCCCGACACCATAAAAATCGAGCAGTTCATCGAAAAGGCCCATGTAATCATTGTCATACGAAATTCCTATATGCTGGTGGAGGTACAACGAAAAATTGCGGACTGCATCTTCTTTTTTCGATTTACTTATGGCCGAGAATAATGCAAACAAGTTAATTAGGGCATTAAGTGTAATCTCGTTCATAAATAAGAAGTTATAGATAAAAACAAAAAATCCGGGTAATCAACCTGCTGAATCCCGGATTTTAAAAACTATTTTAAAATGTTTTTCCTTACCGTTTCCATTAAGGGCCCGATTTGGGCAAGTTCTTTTTCGGTAATTTTCGGATTTTGTTCAAAAATGCCTACAACAGGTTTAAACTGGTCATAATAAGGTTTGATATGTTCGTCGCCCGACATTAGTTCAAGTAAGGTAAATACAAGGATAACCCGTTCTTTTTGTTTACTCATGATTTCGAGCATTTTTGCATTATTTTTTGCCAGCAGGGTAGTTTGGCTCAAAACATACAATGCTTCAACATTCGACCCGATAACCGACAAGGCATATACATCAGGCTGGTCGCCTGCCGACATTTGCTGATGAAAATGGTTGAGGTCCTGAGTAACCAAATAATCAAGCGAATCTTTATTTTTTGTATTCGATTTTATCCTTCCGAGGTAGTTTTTAGTAGAAATAAGCTCGTCCCTTAGCCCGAGTTTGTCAATAATCCCCTCTGAAACCTCGCTGATTTGACCCGCCACATCTCCACGGTTATATGTGCTGGCGTAAAGCAAATCGAAAGAATAAACTCCCAATCCAAAACTTTGATCCGCCTCAGTCAGCAGTTTTTCAGCCTGCCCTGCCGGTACGGTTAAATCGAAAATATATGACGCCCCTGCTTCATTCAGAAGTGTGACCACTTCTTTTTCACTTGGCATTTGCTGAATGGTTTCTACAATTTGATCCTTAATTTTTAAAGCGTCAAAAGCTTCAACCTCAACCGATGCCTGTTGCCCGCTGGAGGTTGTGCCCTTATCTGCTTTTGTTTTTGTTGATGAATTGCATCCGGCAAAAAGAATTACCGCGACACTAAATGTCAGAAAGCTCCTTGTTAAATGATTTTTCATTTGCATAAGTTTTAAATAATTATTACGTAAATTTATTTGCTTAATACCACTTTAAAGTTTTAATTTTGAACCGACTATGCTTTTTTTACCATTATGCAAATCAGGCAACATTCATAAAATAAGTGGGAATGTGTTTGATATGCACATCTGTATAAAGTTACCAATGTTTCTTTAAAATTATCTTATTATACAGGTTATTTTTTTAAACAAACAGAAAGGAAAGATGTTTAGGTTATATGGAAAAAGAGAACAAGTGCTAAGATTTCTTAATCACGTAGATTTTAATCACGTAGATTAATAAGTTGAATGAATGGTTAGCCTGACAAAATTAAAAATAGCATTATGAATCAATTTTCTCAAACAAGTGCAAAGATTCTGGTAGTTGATGATGAACCAGATATGGAACCGATGATCCGTCAGAAATTCCGCCGTCATATACGCGAAAAAATTTACGATTTCGAATTTGCGTCCAATGGTGTTCAGGCCCTCAATAAAATCGAAGAATTCCCTGAGATTGGCATTGTACTTTCCGATATCAACATGCCCGAAATGGATGGGCTTACTTTAATTGCCAAATTAAAGGAATTAAGAAACCCGGGCTTGAAAACAGTTATCATATCGGCTTACGGCGACATGGACAATATTCGTACGGCCATGAACCGCGGGGCTTATGACTTTATTACCAAACCCGTGAATTTTGATGACCTTGAAATAACCATCAACAAAACACTGGGTGAAATAAAGTCCATCAGGGGCTGGCTCAGCGAACACGATCAACTTGTAACCATCCAGCAGGACCTTAATGTTTCGCGGGAAATACAGCAGGCAATCCTGCCCAAAGAATTCCCCCCTTTCCCGGACCAGAAAAATTTTGACGTGTATGCCTCAATGGTTGCAGCGAAGGAAGTAGGTGGTGATTTTTACGATTTTTTTCTAATCGATAACAACAGGCTGGGCTTTGTAATTGGCGATGTTTCGGGCAAAGGGGTACCGGCTGCAATTTTTATGGCGGTCAGCCGTACACTTATCAGGGCAACCGGGCTAAAAGGCGATTCGGTTAGCGCATGCATGCATTATGCAAATAACCTCTTATATAAAGAGAGTGTTTCGTCGATGTTTGTAACCGTTTTTTATGGAATATTGAATATTGAAACCGGCGAGGTCGATTACGTTAATGCCGGCCACAATCCACCGTTTTTACTGACTTCCGAAGGAATAAAAAAGGTTGAAATGACAAACGGCATTGCGCTTGGGGTAATCGGTGATTTTAAATTCGAGTCGAAAAAAATTCAATTAAAAAAGGGAGACAAACTATTGCTTTATACCGATGGTGTGGTGGAAGCATTCAATAAAGAGCTAACCGCCTACAGTGAGGAAAGATTCGAGCAGTTCCTGGCAGGCAATCTGGTGAATCCGGTTGACAGATTAATAAAAGATTCGTTTCATGATGTTTGTAGTTTTGTTGACGGCGCGCCCCAATCGGATGACATTACACTTTTGGGCATTGAGTACAAAGGGGAAAATTAAGCGTTAAAATTCTAAAATTGTCTGAACCATGATTTTCGGTAAGTTGTCTGAACCATGATTTATTGGATTAAAATTGTCTGAACCATGATTTACCGGATTAAATGATTTAGTTAATTGGCAGTTGGATAATAAACTGACTTCCCTTGCCTTCTTTCGACTCCACACTTATATCCCCACCATGTGCTTTTACAATGTCATAACTCAAACTCAATCCCAATCCTGTACCCTGACCGGTGGGTTTTGTGGTGAAGAAGGGTTGGAAGATTTTATCGAGGATGGAAGAGGGGATTCCGGGGCCATTGTCGGAAACTCGAACCAAACAAGCCCCCCTCATTCCCCCCGAAGGGGGGAGGTAAGAAGTTTTCACTATAACTATAGGCTTATGGATATGATTTGGGTCTTTGAACCCCCCTTCGGGGGGCAGGGGGGCTGCATAAAACGCATTATTTATCAGATTCAGCAAAACCCTGCCAATATCCTGCGGAATGACATTGACTTTGGGAAGTGTTTCGTCAAATTCAGTTTTAAATTCAGCATTAAACGATTTGTCTTTCGCCCTTAAACCATGGTAAGCTAACCGTAAATATTCATCAGCCAAAGCGTTGATATCGGTTGGTTCTTTTTGCCCTGAACTGGTGCGCGAATGTTGCAACATACCTTTTACAATATCGGCGGCGCGTTTGCCGTGGTGGTTTATTTTTTCGAGGTTTTGCCCAATATCGGTTGCAATCTCTTTTGCCAACTGCCAGTTGCCAACTGCCAGTTCATCATTCATTTCGCCAATGAGTTCTTTACTTACATCGCTAAAGTTATTCACGAAGTTTAGCGGGTTCTGGATTTCGTGGGCAATGCCGGCGGTGAGTTCACCTAACGAGGCCATTTTTTCGGATTGGATCAATTGGGATTGTGTAGCTTTTAATTCGGCAAGTGTTATTTCAATTTTATTTTTTGCCTCTTCGAGTTGCCTGAAATCTTCGTAACGGGCATAAGCAATCGAAAATGATTCGGCCAATGATTTTACTAATTGAAGTTCGTTGATTTCAAGAGGTGAGCTGTTTCCAACATACAACATTCCCTGTTTGAAAGGAACAAAATGGAGGTAGAGCGATTCGGGTGGCGCTGATGCCCCCTGGTAGGTTTCCGGGTTTTTCACCTGTCCTTCCTGTATCATGGTTTGCATAAAAGTTAGAAATTCCTCTTTGTTCCAGTGTGTTTTGAAAATTATTCCATTTCTCCAGTGATTAACTGTGTTTACTGTAAGCTCGCTTGAATTGAAAGGTAAATTGAGCAAGCCAAGTGAATGGCCATCGGGCGCCGACAGGTGCACCTGGACATGTGCAGTTGTTTCAACCATAATAAATACACCGCAACGCACAAACGGAACGCCAAGAGCTAAGAGTTCATACCATATTAATGGCGTAATGCGTTGAAGGTCGTCAACGGTTCGCATGGAGGCAATCTCGGCGCGTACCCGGTCGAGCGACGATGCTTTTATGGCTTCTTTTGCCTGCGCCTCGGCTTTTTGAAGGTCGAGGTAACGCCTGTACGTTTGACCGAACACATTTGTAAAACGAATAAAAATTTTGGCTGACCCGGAAGTAAATTCATTTGACGAGAACACATACAAACAGCCTTCGGTAAAATAAAAATCAGTATGAACGATTCTTTCTACACCTGAGAAATAATCTCTTTTTATTTTGTAGCCGGATTGGTTGCGAATGGCTTCGTAGTAATTGAGCTTATCGTCTCCTTTCAGTATGTATTGGTTGGTTTCTTTACTGGTTTTCCATCCATCATAAGCAGCCTTTAGCAAAGGATGCACCGCCATATTCAGGTAACCTATGGTCAATTCCGCTTTGCCCTCAACTGTCTTTGCTGCCGTCCATGCTTCCATCATTTCATCGGGCTGCATGAGGCCAATGCCGCAACGGTCATTTGCACTTAGCACACCAAGTGTTAACAACTCGTCAAATAAAGCAGCCACACTCTCGCCCACATCAGCGCTGTTATGCATGGCCATGGTTTTGGAACGAACTCGTTCCAATGCGGCTTCAATCTGTGCTTCGCGTGCATTGGCTTCTGCATCTTTCAAATCTTTGTAACGCTTGTAGGTAAGGCTCAAAACCGTGGTAAACCGGCGGTATATTATTAATTCATCCTCTTTCATTTCCTTTTCTGTCCAGGCATAAACCCCGCCTTCGGGAAAGAAAAAGAAGTAGCCAAACTGTTCTGAGCCGTTTGGATATTCAGGGAAAGCAACCTGCGGGCGCAAAAGCTGGTTGTATTCTTTTATTTCGTTACCCCGCAAAACAGGATGATATTCCTTTTGCAGGCACCAATTGTCGTAAACTCCATCGAGGACCCAATGGCCTGACATTAACAATTTACCGATTACTTCGATGGAATTTCCATGTTCTAATGTATTCATGGTTGAGAGCTCGGCAATACGGGTTTCTTTATACAAAAGGCCAACCCCGCATCTTCGGGGTGTTATGCTGAATTGTTCGAGTTCACGGTAAAATGCTCCAATGGTCGCGTTTAAGTCTTCTGAACTGTGCATGGCCATTGCCTTGCTTCGTACCCTTTCCAAAGCTGCTTCAATCTGTGCTTCGCGTGTCTGCGCTTCGGCTCTTTGAAGGTCGAAGAAACGGCGGAAAGTAAGTTCGATAATAGTTTTAAACCGGTTCAGGATATTTACTTCATTTTCAGAATAGGGTCTTTCTGTCCATGAATAAAACAATCCTTCAGTGAAGGGTATATAATAACCATGTTCTTTCCAGTCAGAGCCTTCAGGTGGTACCCGTGAAGTTGACGAATTGAAAAATGCATGCTGATAATAGGATTTCAGCTCTTCTCCGCTAAGAACTGTTGCCAGGCTTTCCTGCTTAAGCCAGCTTTCGTATTGCTGAATTAAAGAGGAATGTTCAGTCATGTCGCGGGTGGTGTTTATTGTATGAATTTCGCCGCCGGAAGAAGTTGTTGCAGCATAAACCACTGCTACACGTGATTTTTTTGAGAGCAGGCCAATTCCGCAACGTAAAGATTCGATGCCAAGTTTATGTAATTCAGTAAATATTACACTTGTGGTAGCCGATATATCGTTGCTGTTGTGCATGGCCATTGCACTGCTCCTCACCTTTTCAAACGAGGCTTCAATCTGTGCCTCGCGTGCCTGAGCCTCGGCTTTTTGGAGGTCGAGGAAACGGGTGTAGGCTTGTTCGAATACCCTTGCAAAACGTATTATAACATCCTTTTGACTTGTAGTATAAGTAACAGTTGAAAATGTATCAACCAGTAACCCGCAGTGTTCTTCAAAAGCAAGAATCTGACTGTAAGCATCAGTTGAATACAGGTATTTTTTAAATTCATCAGGAACTTTGGAATAATCTGTTTCGGTAAAAATCAAGTCCAGAAATTTGTCCTTTTCAACTTTATCCAAGTTTATTTCAAAAATTCTATTACCACTTTTCCATGTATTGTATGCACCCGTACTTACCTGATGGTTAAAGGCCGGAATAAAATATTCGGTTGTTTCGAAATTTTCATTGAATGTCCAATGCAATGTATCTTTAAATCCGTTTTTGGGCAAAACAATCATTACAGAGTTGTTTTGAAAAAAGCCCAATTCTTTCATCTTCCCAAAAACTACTTTTACAACTTCTTTTAGTTCATTACTGTTCTGCATTGCCATCGAACGGCTGCGCACTTTTTCCAGTGCTGCTTCAATCTGTGCTTCGCGGGCCTGTGTTTCGGCATTTTGCAGATCAAGAAAACGGATATATGCCTGGTTGAATGCAATGGAAAACCGGCTTATGATTTCCTGCTGCTCTTCGGGTAAGGGTTCGAAACTGCCGGTTACGAGTGAACCAAACTGATCGGATGAACCGGAGAGATGCACCTGCTTCGCGGCGGCCATAAACGCTTTAACGGGCTCAGGTAATCTCGTTAATTCTGTTTTACTGAATCCATAGCGGTCCCAGTCTCTTTTTTCTTTTCCTTTAAACAGGTATGTCCATTTTTTCTTGCGTTGCTTACAATAATCGAGGTACATGAGGTGTGATGCATGCTGATTCATTTGAACAAAAAAACCATTCTCCGCCAACAGGCCTTCCTGTCCTGCCATCCACCAGGTGATGCCATTGTTCTCAGGGTTTACAATCATAAGAAAACACCTGTCGAGTTGGGCATCCAGTTTCGTCAGTTCCTGGTACAACACAAAAATTAAACGACCAAGATCAGCAGATTGCTGCATGGCCATAGCACACGCCCTTACCCTTTCCAGCGCCAGTTCAATCTGTGCTTCGCGTGCCTGTGCTTCGGCTTTAATAATGTCGGTATATCTTTGGTAGGCCAGATCAAATGCGTTTCTGAAACGTTTCAACACATTTCGTTTTTCTTCTGTAACCGGACTGTATGTTGAAATTCCAATTGCTCCGGCACCGATGGAGTAGAAATAGTAGGAGAGTGCTGAAACATTATCTAATCGCGGATCATCGGGTTCGCCCATCTTTTTTCTGTAATCCCTCCACGCTGACAGATCATCGCTGGTAATCACAAATCCGGCAAAAGCATCATTTGCACTTCTCACCTGTTTTACAAGATTTTCTGTTGCCGGATGACTGTTGTAAAAAATGGTGGTAACGGTTTTGCCCGCAGCTTCAGAAAAATCATAATTCAGAAATGAACCTTTATCATCGTCATGGATATTGATCATCGCATTACGGAGTTCACCAAAACCCAAAATCCGAAGTTCTGTAAACAGTATTTCGCAAATGCCCAGCAAATCATTGGGTTTTCGCATTCCCATTGCAACGGTCCGCACGCGTTCGAGAGATGTTTCAATTTCGAGTTCGCGGTTTTGTGCTTCCACCGCTTTTCGTTTCTGCTCCAGCTCTTCGATGGTTTCTTCGAGTAAAATGGCGGTGGTACGTTTTACTTTTTCAGTGCGGTCGAGTTTAAACGTGGTAATTGCCAGTTCTTTATCAACATCTTTGATGGTTTTTGAAAACTTCACTTTTTCATCAGCCGAAAGGTTTTCGTTTTGCTGAATAAAATCGAAAATCGTTTTTAGTTTTTGGTCCATTTAATAATTTCTTATTTAAAGTCGTTTATTTAGTGAATTTTGTTGTTTACATTTTGGCGACGTTGTCAGGAGCTTCGCACGCTGACAAGTCACTGGCTTTTAACCAACCTGTCAACGTCTTTAGACTTGACAGTGTTAACATTAACAATTCGACAGTTATTTATTTTTCCTTATTTTATTGTTTTTTACTTCGGTCTCCCGACTTCCGACTTCTGACTTTTTTATCTCTCTTTTAATGCCACCCAGCAACAGGTGCTGCTGTGAAATTCATTGTTTCCGTTTTTTGTCCGGCCATATTCGCCATAGGTAAAAAATCCTGCCATTGGCACATTGAAAACATTTTTTACACCCTCGATTTCATCGCCAATTAATGGCCCGAACTGATCCAGCCTGCCCACACACGAAAACATGAGCAAAGCATCGGCATCGGGCATTTCCGCTTGTTTTATCTTCTCTGCATTCCTGCTCACTACTTCAATGATTTCAAAATCGGGCGGAAGCGTGAAACGTACTTTGTCGCCCTCTTTGATGTTGCCCAGAATATAAATTGACTTTTCTTTCAAATTGAATAATCCCACTCCCCGAATAATAGGATCACCTTTTTCGCGGGCCACGCTAAATGTTACAGTTTGGTTTGGGTGGTAGGTTTCGGCTTCTTCCTCTGACAGGTTAAGACCCAGATATTTCAGCACCATTTCTGTGGCCGGTTGATTATCAATTTCGTACACCCAGTTATTGAATGCTTTGGTTATGGTTTTTTCTGTGCCCATCGGCTTTTGGCCCGAAGCTGCCAATCCTTTAATATGAATCTTGTCACTATCTATTGCCAGCAACACTATTCCTTTTTTCGTTGAATGCTGATTAGTGAACACTACCGTTTCATTCCACATAAAATCATCGCCTGCTCTTCCTCCCCAAATAATAGTTTCAGTGCCTGTAACTGACTCAATCGCCCTGATGAGTGGTTCCCACAATTGCTCCGTATCGCTCTTTACATCCATACTGCATGAAATAATAAATGCAGGATTTTTAAATTCTGATTTTACCTTAATCGCCATAGCTTTGGCCAATTCAATCGGATTTTTACCGCTGTAATCATCCAGAAGCAGCAGGAAATGTTCTGGATTCATGTCAACCAGCAGGATGGCAATAGTACCTGAGCCAATTTCGCCATCAATAAACTCCCCGCCAGTGGTTGCCCCAAAAATGGTGATGCCGTGCTGGTCGAGCAGTTGGCGCACCGCATCAATGTCTTGTTTAATTGAGATAAAAACAAAGGCCAGTGTTGGCTTGAAGCCCCGCCCAACCGGGTCATCCCCGCCTGAATGACTTAGCCGGGCCGGAGGGCGGGCATCGGCCCTGCTTAGTTCGAGGGCAGTTTTAATTTCCTCTGTGGTATTTCCTTTTATTGACTTTGCTTTCACTTTATTTTTATTTAAAAGGTAATAATATTGTAAATGCGGTTCCTGCTCCTTCTTTCGTTTCTACTTTTATTTCCCCACCATGTGCCTTTACAATATCGTAGCTTAAACTCAACCCCAAACCTGTTCCCTGGCCGGTAGGTTTGGTGGTGAAGAATGGCTGGAAGATTTTATCCTTGATGGAGGAAGGAATGCCGGGGCCGTTATCGGAGACTGAAATAACAGCCCCCCTGCCCCCCGTAGGGGGGTTCCAGGAACCGGTTCTGACAATTACAGTCGGTTTGTAATCAGGGTTTATTTTCTTAATCACCCCTCCGGAGCCTGTCCCGAATTCGCTTCGGGAGGATGGGGGGGCTACTGCGTAGAATGCATTATTGATTAGGTTTAAAAGAACCCTCCCGATATCTTGCGGGACGACATTAATTTTTGGAAGTGTTTTGTCGAATTCGGTTTTAAAATCGACGCTGAATGACTGGTCTTTTGCTTTAAACCCGTGATATGCCAGACGCAGATATTCGTCGGCAAGAGCGTTGATATCAATTAATTCCTTTTTTCCTGTTCCCGTCCGCGAATGTTCGAGCATCCCTTTTATAATGCTGCTTGCGCGCTTTCCATGATGATTGATTTTTTCGATATTTTGCCCAATATCGACTGCAATCTCCTTTGCCAATTGCATATTGCCAATTGCCAATTCTTCATTCATCTCAGTAATTAACTCCTTACTTACTTCAGAAAAATTGTTTACAAAGTTAAGCGGGTTCTGAATTTCATGAGCTATTCCTGCGGTGAGTTCTCCCAAACTTGCCATTTTTTCGGACTGGATAAGCTGGGCCTGGGCCGATTTCAGTTCGAACAGTGTTTTTTCAATTTCAAGAGTGCGTTCGCGTACTTTCTCTTCGAGGTTTTCGTACAAAATTGAATTTTCGATGGAAATGCCAATTTGCCCCGAAAGCATTTGCAGAAGTTCTATCCGATCGGTGTTGAAAACTCCTTTTAACAGGTTATTTTCAAGATACAACAACCCGGTTGTTTTTCCTACTGTTGTAACAGGCATGCACAAAACCGACTGCACATTGTTATCCCTGATGTAAGGATCGGCCTTAAACCGCTCTTCTTCCTGGGCATCGTTTAAAACCACATTTTCAGCCGAACGGAAACAGTAATTAATAACAGACATCGGAACCTGGTCGGATTTGTTAACAGGTACAGAATTTAGAATTTCAATCTCAGGGTTTCCTGAAATCCCGATTGCTTCCAGAAAAACCTCGTTGTCTTTCAAAAGTAACAGGCAACCTTTTTCGGCGCCGGCATTTTCGATGGTAATATGCAGCAGATTTTTCAGCAGATCATCATATTTTACCTGGCTTGCAATGGTTTGCGAAGCTTTCAGGACACTTGCAAGGTCGAAAGCGCTTGCTGATGAAACGGATTTAATTGTAACTGTACCGGCTTTTACGCCCGGTTGTTTAAGCGCAATTTCTTTTAATAATCCAGGGTAAGCATTTTCAAGCTGCCGGCATTTAATTTCAGCTCCCCATTTTTTGTAAATACGCCAGGTTTCTGTAATGTAATTTTGGCCCTGTTTATGCAATCCGGCCCTGTTTATTACAAAAGCGGCCCTTTCGTTGGCAATTGCTTCCACGTACGTTGCTTTGTTCAAACCCGCCTGACGGATTGATTTTTCATACCAGAACAAGGCTTTTCCGGATTGGTTTTTAAGTGCAAAATTTTCGGCATTTAAAAGGAAATAATGTGGGCTGAAATTTTCGGGACAGCCATTGGCCCAGTGTTTCATGTTTCTCAGGTTTTTTCTGAGTATCTTTTTGGAAGCCTTTTTTTCTTTTGCACTTAGTTCATTAAAACAGGCAGCAATGGAAAGGGAGGTGTAAAAAGCATGAGTAGCTTCGGTAAGATCACCAGGCACGTTGTCCATGTAACTGTCGAGCATTGCGCTATGTTTTACTGCATCAAGGTATTTTCCCTGGTAATACAGCAGATATAATTTTGAAGAAAGAAAAAATGCAAGTTTTGTCCTGTTTCCCTCCTCAAATAAACGTTTCAGTGTTTTCTCCCCGTTAAAAGATTCATCGTCCCATGTGTTTTCGTGAGTTTTGCAAAGCAGGGCTTTTGTCAGTTGGTAATATCCTTCGAAAAAATCCATGCCACCCTGTTCGTTTTTTAATAAATTGAGGTGATCTTCAGATGTTTCCAATATTTCGCGAAGGTTATCGCCGGCAACAATTTTCGATCGTAAATAAAGGGCAGCGGTGTAACCCGTAAAAATATGATCGCCATTTAAGATACAGGCTTTCAGTGTTTCCAGAATTTTTTCATAGCCATTGCGGATGGGGACACGCCACGGATTATGAAAAGTAAGCACTGTGTAACTCAATCGCCACTTTATTAAAGGCGAATTAGTACGCTGGTGCAATTTCTGTGTAATATCCCATAAATCGAACCCTTTTTTTTGCATTTTCAGCAACGACAACACCACCACCGAAAAACCGGAGAACCCCCAACCGCTTGCATCTGTAAATCCCTCGCGCAGATAATATTGGATAATCTTAAAAATTACAAGCATCATCAGGTTTTTGTCCTGTTGGTAGGCGCTTGTGGCGAGGTCGATAAGAAATTTATTCAGGTCGATAATTTCCTGGTCATAACAATCCTTCAAATTAAAAACACTCCCGGGGTCTTTATATTTTGTCGAAAACAAGTACAGGTATTTTATCATGGCAAACATTGCAGCCGACTGAATGGCCCATTTGCTTCGCGGGAAACGGATATTGTAAAGCCGGGCTGCTTCGAGCCCGAGCCTGAGCGACTCGCTGGTATTTCCAATTTTCAGGTATAGCGACGAGTGGACATAGTAAACCTTTAGTTTGTCGTAGCGGGTTTTTGACCTTTTTAAAATTTCCTTGAAATATTCCTCGGCTTTACTGTGGTTGCCGCATAAATATTCACATTCCCCGAGTTCGAAGAATACATTGTATGCCAGTTGGTAGTTTTCATCCCAGCTATTTTCGCCGAGGAAAGATTTTCCCATATTCAGAAAATTGACCCCCAGGTTGTAAGAGGTGGAATCTTTGGCTTTTCTTCCAGCTACCAGGCAAAGTTCGGGGATTTTATTTTTTTCGGCCGAACCGGAGATTAAATGTGGGCCAATAAGAAAGTGGTTCAGTACCTCGAAAATGTCTTCCTGAAGTTTGGCTTCACTTTTAGTCTGAAGCAACAGCCTTCCGATTTTTACATGGAGGGCCGGAAGATCGGATGTACATGTCAGGTTATAGGCAGCCTGCTGAACTTTGTCGTGGGCAAAAGTAAAACGTATTGATTTTCCATCGCGCGATTCCATATCCTCGCTAAACGAAAACATGGCAACCGACCGCAATGTGTTATCCGTAGAAAACAAATAACCTTCTTTAATGGCAGGCAGAAGGCTGTAATAAACTTCTTTTTTTGTTTTTTCCATGATACTTGCCAAATCGGCGAGCCTGAATGTGTTTCCAAGTACGGCACCTAATTTCAAAACTTCCTGCGATGTAACCGGAAGCACCACAATGCCTTCAGTCATTAGGTCGATTACGTTATCGGTATACCGCAACGAATCAATTTCATCCTGATTCCATACCCAGCTTTTACCCTCATTTATTACAAGTTTCCTGTCGTATAACGATTTGAGCAAACTGTGTATAAAAAACGGGTTTCCCTGAGTCTTCCGAAAAATATGTTTTCCAAGTTCCTTTGCCTGCACATCATTCATTCCGTATGAATCGCCGGTTATCAGGCAGGTTGTTTCCTCAGATAAAGGTTTCAGGTGAATTTCCTTTATCAATCCTGTCGATTCTTTAATCTGTTTTAATGTAATCATCAACGGATGGCCTTTATCCACTTCGTTATCGCGGTATGCGCCAAGCAGCATAATGCTTTTTTCGCGGGGATTTTCGAGGATACGTTTAACCAGGTTCAGCGATGGCAAATCGGCCCATTGCAGGTCGTCGAGGAAAATAACAAGGGGGTGTTTTGTTGAACTGAAAGCATATATAAAATCGAGGAGCGCCATGTTAAACCTGGTTTCCTGCTCGGCAGGCTGTAATTTTGAAACCGGAGGTTGGGGCCCTATAATTCGTGTTAACAGGGGAATTACTTCGGTAATTAACCCGGCATTTTCGCCTAAGACATTAAGAATGTTGTTTCGCCAGTATATTATCTTTTCTTCAGGTTCAGAAAAAAGGTTTTTAATAAATTCATTTATAGCTTCGATAAGTGCATAGTAGGGAATATCTTTTTTAAACTGATCGAACTTGCCGCTTATAAAAGTTCCCTTGTTTTGAATAATCGGGAATTTAATATGCCTGATGAGGGCTGATTTACCGATACCCGAATACCCGGCAACAAGCACCAGCGCCGATTTTAGTTTGTCAAGATTGGTATAATACCCGAATAATTCCTCCAGTTCCAGGTCGCGTCCATAAAGTTTCTGGCCCTGCGTGTAATGGTCCGCAAAGTCGTCCTCACCGGCTTTGAACCCTGCCAGTGGTTTTTGCATTAGATAATGCTTCTTAATCAGTTCGAGGTCCGATTTTAAGCCGGCGGCAGTTTGATAACGGTCGTCAGGGCTTTTTTCGAGCAGTTTGGAAATTACCTGCTCAAGCCCATCGGGTAAATCCCTTGTAATTTTACCCACCGGAACGGGATTCCGCGAAAGATGAAAATGGATGATTTCAAGCGGATCGACAGAATCAAAGGGCGTTTTTCCGGTTAACAATTCGTACAATAAAATGCCAAAAGAATACAGATCGCTGCTCTGCGTAATTGAATAAGCCGTTCTGCCGGTTTGCTCGGGAGCAATATACCTTAAAGTGCCTTCAATTTGCTCAACTTTCAGAATCTCGCTGGTTTCGGAATTCAGATTTGAAGAAATCCCAAAATCAAGTAATTTTAGCTTTCCATCGTTAGTGAATATTATATTGCCCGGATTTATATCCTTGTGGATAATGCCTTTCTGATGTACGTAATGAAGCGTGCCTGCCAGTTGCACTGCAATATTCAGAATCTCGGCAAATGATAATTTTTTCTCAAAAATCTTCTTCTTCAGGTTTTCCCCTTCAAAATATTCCTGAACCAATGTAACGGTTTTCCCGTCTGATATCAGGTCGTACACCGCGGGAATGCTATCGGTGTTTAGTTCCTTTAATAATTCGTTTTCGTGGGCTAATTTTGAAATACCATGAACACTGTCGTACAAGGCAGATTGTTTCAAAACTACTCTTTTACCATCGGATAGCTTTTGCGCGAGTTTAATTTCGTTTCGCTCGTTTTTGTGTAACGTTTGAATTATCTTAAAATCACTCAGGTTTATTTCTGCTGGTTCGGTCATTGTGTCCCTTTTTTTAATGAAAGAAGCCCGTAGTACCAAAGATTGCTTTGGAGGGCTTCGAATTGTTTAATTGATGCATAATGATTTCCATGGTTTACCTTGTTGCGGAGGCCGATAAATTTGAGAAAGGTGCCAAACCGCCAAAGTTTTCTGGCCATTGAATGCAAATGGGCAAGCGATGGCCTGGTAAAACGGGTGATATCTTCAACCTCAAAATCGTTGAAACCTGCTAGTTTGGCATTTTCCCTGTGTTCCTGAACAGTGTCGATGTCTTTAATCGACCAGCCATCGAGCCATTCGTGCAGGAGTTTTTCACTTTCCGGAGTATGCGGCCTTTTGGTCCTGATGTATTCGGTGCTTATCAACCTTCCCCCTGGTTTTAACAGCCGGTATGCTTCGTTATAAAAATCCCCCTTTCTTTCGGCATGGCACAAACTTTCGCAGGCCCATATTACCGAAAAAGATTCGTTGGCAAACCGGGTACGGGTATAATCTTCTTCGTAAAACTTAACCCTGCTTTCAAGGTTTCTTTTTTTTGCTTCGCGGTTTGCAATTTTTACCTGGTGCGGTACAAGCGTAATTCCCGTTACCCCGACATCAAAATTTTCCGCCATCCAAATTGAGCTTCCACCCTGGCCACAGCCGGCATCGAGAATTTTATCGCCGTTGTCGATGCCTATTTTCGTTGCCATAATTTTGTTCAGGTTCATCAGAGCATCGTCGTGTGTTTGCACTTCGCTGTCGTAAAAACCAAAATGAACAGAGCGGTTGTTTTTTCCGAACCACAGGAACCGGTAATCCAAACGGGTGTTATCGTAATAACTAACAATCGATTTTTTATATTCCAAATCCATCTGATGTGTTTTTGTTTTATCCTTTCAGCGACCAGTTTTCCTGCAGCGTAGCCGGAATGCGGAAACCCGAATTTTTACCTTTCCTGAAATGGAACGACAATATCCCAACCATAATTCCGCCAAATACCGATAACGATTCAATTATCGATTCTTCCTCAAGTTCTTCAATGGGATCGTTTGTCCCATCCTTATGCAACAAGCTGTGCAGTCTTGCAAGCTGGACATCAATTAAATGATCTCTTTTTTTGAAAATTCCTGTCACATTCAAAACCCAAATTAGAATTCGCATAAAAATGTTTGTTTCATTTTTTTTGTTCTGATATACAGGCCGGACATTTGTAAGATTATGATAATATTCTTTTAGATGATGATGATAGTGATTCTTAAGAAGTTCGTTATGTTCTTTCCTGTCTTCTTCTAAATCATGTTTCATAAAAATTTCCGGATACTTTTCTTTATAGGAGGGGCCCAGCATACGATCAAAACAGCCGGGGAACTTTTCGTCGGCAAGCATCATTTTCATGAGGTGCAAAGTAAGGTTTAAGGGTAAGTGGAAATGTGTTAGCGTATCTACGAGCGCTTTGGCCAGGGCTATTCCCGAATGGGTTTCACCGTTAAACAAGTGCCTGTAAATTTCGTGCTGCAACGACCATGCTTCATTCACATTTTGTGTAATCAGGTTATCCTGTACACCCATTAACCGGGCAATGGTTTTCCAGGTATGGAACCATGCTTTTTGTTCTTCAGCAGTAAGTTCTTCGCCCAGCATCGACATTCCCTTAAAAAACTCAAGCGAAAAAACCTGGTTGGTGGCAATCATGTCTTCCTGGCTGATGGGCTTCCCCCAGGCTTCGTTCCACCTTTCGCCCATTTTATTACTATCCAGTATTACATGTCTCATGGCAGAATGCATAATTCGGACTTTCATTGCTGTCAGAATTCCCCTTTTCCCGGGTTCCCACCAATTTGAATCCATAACATCGAACACAAACTGGGCTGTTTCAAAAATTCGCCTTTCGGTGTGTGTTTCAAGCAATTTGGTCATTCGCAAAACGTTGGCCGGTTTTTCGGCCATATATGTATAAGGCAATGCCCTGAAAAACAGGATAAAAACAAAATTCATCCCTTTCTTTTTCCATATTTCATGGGTTTGGTTAAAATATTTTATATCCATGTCGCTGAACGTAACTGAAAGTTCTTTTTGTACAAAATCGTGCATTGGCTTTGGAAGCGATTTTGAGACAAAGCTGTCATTTTCAGCCATGTTTTTTAAGATATTTCGCAAATGATTCATGTCGTGGCTTTCGAAAATCGAAGCAACGGCATCGTCGGCAGGTTTGTCCATTACTTGTCGCAAAGCCTCCAAATCAATTCCGTTCCAAATAAATTGTGTTTTAATTTCTTCCATAATGTTGGTTGTTTGTATAATTTAAAATAATAAGCTCTGTATGTCTTATATTGATGTAAAAAAATTTTTAACCAAAATACCGTTTGATTTTATTACAAATTATCATTATAATGGGCCAGGTGTTCATGTATCAATAACACACTAACAGTCAAATAGTTTACTCGGGTTTAAAAGAATAGTAAATTTATTTGGGCGATTGGGGGTTCCGGGATGCACGATGCTGGTGGCTTGATGCCTGATGCTTGATGCTGCCTGCCCGACTGCGTCAGTCAGGCGGGGATGCTTGATGCTGGATAAGTTCAGGCCAATCTTCTGCCAAAAGGAGTAAGTGCAAGTGATGCCATTTTAAAATGTTGACCCGCCCAGGGGATTCCTATAATTGTTATGCCCAAAAGAATGCCAAACAGAATGTGGGTCAGCATTATCCAAAATCCGCCTATTATAAGCCAGAGTATATTCATAATTGAGGAGAGGCAACCGGGGGCATAATCCATATATTCAATTTTCTGGCCAAAAGGCCATAAGGCAAGAATACCCAGTTTAAAAGCCTGAATCCCGAAAGGTATCCCTACTATTGTAAGGCAAAGAAGGAAACCTGCAACTAAATATTCCATAAAAATTGCAAACCCGCCAAAAACGAGCCAGATTATATTGCCAAGTATTTTCATCTTTAGTTTATGTATTTCTTTAACAAGTATTAAAATGGATTCGAAAATTACACCGAATTATTGGCTTGCAACCGCTTTAAGATAATATATTTTTATTAATTTTTATTTTTGTATCATGTTCGCTTTCGTTTTTTATGAGTAAACTGACTTCTATTTACAAAAAATCTTGATTCTGAATTTATTATGATCTGGCAAAAAGAGATTACACTTTCAGGTTTTCGAAGAGGCTATCATTTAATAACAAGGTTAATCGAAGAAAACCTTGATGAACTGCCTGAAAAGGGATTGCTTCATATTCTGGTAAAACATACATCTGCCGGAATTACCATAAACGAGAATGCCGACCCGACAGTAAGAAGCGATTTTGAGTCGTTTATAAATAAATTAATTCCTGAAAACGACCCGACATACGTGCATACTTACGAGGGTGACGACGATATGCCGGCACATCTTAAATCGTCGGTAATAGGCGCTCAAATAACCATCCCTATAACACATCGCAGTTTAAATCTGGGTACCTGGCAGGGAATTTACTTTTGCGAATTCAGGAATTTTGGCGGATCGCGGAAACTTGTGCTAACGGTTTTTAGCTGATATTAAAACGGTTATTATTTTTTATTAAATAGCAACACATTGCAACCTGTTGTAAAACAAGGGTAAAGATTAATTTTCCTGAGATTTGATATGTTTTGATCTGTTAGTTAACCCTACTTTGCAGGCTATTATTCAAAAAATAATACTCATGCAAAGAAATTTGTTTCTTGGTGTTGAAGCAATTGGACAGGCTGCTATTGACGCAGGTATTTCGGGTGTTTATGCCTATCCCGGAACACCTTCAACTGAAATTACCGAATTTATACAAAAAAGCCGGATAGCGGTGAAAAGAAATATTCACCGGCAATGGTCGGCGAACGAAAAAACCGCTATGGAAACAGCGCTTGGAATGAGTTATGCAGGTAAGCGGACCCTTACCTGCATGAAACATGTTGGTTTGAACGTGGCCGCCGATGTGTTTATGAATGTTGCTATTACTGGTATTAATGGCGGATTTGTTGTGGTTGTTGCCGACGATCCGTCACAACACTCGTCTCAGAACGAACAGGATTCGAGGTACCAGGGCAGGTTTGCCATGGTGCCTGTTTTTGAGCCTACGGACCAGCAGGAAGCTTACGACATGACTTACAAAACGTTTGTTTTTTCTGAAAAAACGCAAATTCCGGTGTTGGTGCGTATTACAACCCGGTTGGCCCATTCGCGTGCAGGTGTTGTAAGGCAGAAATTATTGGATGAAAAGCTGTTGCAACTACCCGCGAATCCAATGCAGTTTATGTTGTTGCCGGCTTTTGGAAGAAAATATTACCAGAACCTGCTCGACAAACAACCGGTAATGCAAAAATTTTCAAACGGGTCATTATTTTAAACGGGGAACCAAAGTACTTGACCGTTTATCAGGTGCGCTTCCCCGAAAAGGCAAGTTAAACCCCAATCATGTGTTAAAGGCCCCGGGAAAAGAAAAACCTTTGGTTTTTGATATACCTGGTATTTTGGTCAACCGTCTGCTATGGCTTTGCGCAGGTTGTGGCCACCAGCATACGTTCACGGCGTTGAATGAAGTTATTCAGGTTTACGGCGATGGAAGGGTATTTTCCGATATTGGATGTTTTACATTTCTTTTGAGGGTGTTTCGGTGATAATTGGCCGCAGGGAGTGCAAACAGCGTGTTGGCCGGGTGAAAAAAATGAACAAAAAAAAGGCAGAAAATGAAAACTGATATATACTGGCCGGAGTGGCAGGGCAGGGCATACTCTCGATTACGGCAATTACCGGGCTGCAGCCCTCAAGGAGAATCTATATCTTAAACAGGTATTTGAAGCATGAAGAAAGTTTGCCGATGGTGCATTGCAGTTACTGGGATTTCCGTAAACACCTCAAATCAACGTTTTTAGTTTAAAACGAGCCATTTCATTCACGATAAATTGCCGATGTACCATGTTTTAAGATATGTTAAAATAGCTATACCTGCTTATGCATAATATTTTTCAGTTTTAATTTCACGATTCAAAAACCTGATTATTTTTGACCCCTGGAAGCAGCCAGCGGAATCACAATACTGGAAACTTCAATGCAATAAAAACTGAATTTATGATTTCTCCATTATTTAGTCCCTTGCTTTTACCCTTTGTACTGGCAATGTTTTTTGCAATTACCATGGGGGGCAGCGGCACCGCGCCTGCTTTTTCAGCCGCTTTCGGGGCAAATGTTCTCAGAAAAAGCTTAATACCGGGTTTGTTTGGAATTATGGTTTTTTTAGGGGCAATCCTGGCCGGAAAAGGCACCGCGACAACAATCGGGAAAGAAATTCTTGCACCCGAAATGATGTCGAGGAATGTGGTTTCCATTATCCTTTTTTCTGTTTCAATATCGCTGCTTGTTGCCAATTTGTTTGGTATCCCGCAGTCGACAAGTCACAGCACAATAATGTCGGTTACCGCTGTCGCCCTGTATTTCGATAAGTTAAATACCGGTAAATTGTTATTTGAAATAGTCCCTGCCTGGTTTATTTTACCCGTTATATCTTTTATTATCAGCTTTCTGGTTGGAAAATTTATATACAAACCAATGCGCCGGAAAGGTCTCACGCAGCCCCGGGCCCAAAAAGCCAATATGAGACCTGTTTGGGATGGCGTTCTTATTGCCATGTCGTTGTATGTTGCATTTTCAATCGGATCAAATAATGTTGCAAATGCTTCGGGCCCAATTGCTGCAATGACGGCTAACCAGTTGCAAATATCGGTTGATGAGCATTTTATTTTAATAATGATTTTATCGACCCTTATTGTTGCGCCGAGTTTCGCCATTGGCAGCTCCTTTTTTGGTTATAAGATATTACAAAATACCGGAAAGGAAATAATTCTGTTCGGAAAATTCGAAGCTGTAATAATTGCATTTGTTTCGGCAAGTTTATTGCTTTTTGCGTCATTATCGAAAGGGATCCCTACTTCGCTGGTACAACTTAATGTAGCTTCAATAATCGGGATTGGGGTTGCAAAACTGGGATACAGGCAAATTTTCAGAAAAACCCAGGTACGGCAGTTTTTCCTGATGTGGCTTATTTCGCCGCTTATTGCATTTTTATTGTCGCTGGTTTTAATTTATTTTGCCGGGAAATATGGATTTCTTTAAAAAGGGAAATTCTGTAAAAGCGTAAATTGGTATGGTAATTTCGGGTCTTTTTATTATAGCAGGTTTTATTTTACTCATTAAAGGTGCCGACTGGCTGGTTACAGGCGCTTCAGCGCTGGCCAAAAAATACAATGTTTCCGATTTAGTAATTGGCCTGACTATTGTATCATTTGGCACCTCGGCCCCCGAACTTGTTGTAAATACGGTTGCTTCGGTTGAAAAGCATTCAGATATTGTTTTCGGCAATGTTCTGGGTAGCAATATTGCTAACCTTTTTTTAATACTTGGCCTTGTTGGTATTGTTTATCCGGTTTCAGTTCAGTCGAATACGGTTTGGAAAGAGATTCCGATTTCATTCCTGGCATTAGTTGCATTATTTTTTCTGGCAAATAATTTCCTGTTTCAGCAGGAAAGTATTGTTTCGAGGATAGATGGGATAGTATTATTGTCGATGTTCGGCGGATTTATGTATTATATCTATCGCCAGATGAAGGTGGAAAGACAAGATACAGAGGGAATAATTACAAGACAGATGACGGGCGTAAAGATTTGGCTTTTTATAATTTTTGGGTTGGCGGGTTTGTTTGCGGGCGGCAAACTGGTTGTTGACTTTACTGTTAAAATAGCAACAATTCTGGGATTAAGCGAAAAACTAATCGGGCTAACCATTATAGCCATTGGGACTTCGCTGCCAGAGTTGGTAACATCGGTTGTGGCGGCAATTAAGAAAAAAAGCGATATCGCAGTCGGAAATATAATAGGTTCAAATATTTTCAACATTTTGCTGATTCTTTCGGTAAGTTCGCTTATAAATCCAATACAGTATAACACAACATTCAATACAGAACTTTATATACTCGCTGCCGGGACAGCAATTCTGTTCACGGGGATGTTTACTTTGCATAGGAGAAAACTCGACCGGTTTGAAGGGATAATTCTGTTTCTTTCGTACATTGGTTACACAATCTACCTGCTTAAAACGTCAGTTTAAAAAACAATTTTTAAAGGAAAACTCATAAACTGGTTTTCTAATTATTGTTATTTACACGGTTATTATATTTTTGTTTGACTTGAAATTAAAAATGCGTTTCTTTTTTAATTTTGTTCACAAAAGAAATAAAATACATAAAACACTAAAGAATGAAAATAATAGTCGATAGCCTTGATTTAGAAGATTTTAAAGAAATGGGTATTGAGTCGTGGCCGGTACGTGTGCATAATGAAGAGAAATTCGAATGGTTTTATGACAAAACCGAATATTGTTATATAGCGGCAGGTGAAGCAACCATTGTTTCCGAATTCGAAACTTTAACGGTAAAACCCGGCGATTTTATTACATTTCCGGCAGGGCTCGAAGTTATCTGGGATATCGATACAGCAGTTAAAACCCAATATATGTTGGAGTAATTCAGAACTTGAATTATAATAAAAAATTCCATCCTTGTAAAGATGGAATTTTTTATTATAAAGGGTACTTGTTGGCAAAATTTCAGTTTCAAAAAAGCCAATCCCGAAATGAAAAAGGCAGTAATAACGTTGTTGGCCAATTGTTTATAATTCAGTTAAACGCGCAAGGACAAACAGAAATAGAAAAAAGAAAGCAATGGTTTGAAAATGCAAAGCTGGGTATCTTCATACGCTGGGGTACCAATTGCAGCAGTTTGAATGTTGCCGGGCAAACGCCTGCAAAAAAAGATTTGGTTGCCCCATTTGTTAACGGCTCAGAAAAACCACTTTTAAGTGGGTTTGTATTATTCCTTGCCCGGCCGGTCGCACCCCGATTATCCGAACCAAACAAAATCAGAAAAACGCTATGGACGGACATTTTTACGGGCCTACAGCTTTCAATAAAAATAGAGATGTATTGTATTTGTACCTGCCTTATAAACCAAACGGGCAGATTATGCTGAAAGGATTAAAAAACAAAATCAACCGTATTTATGCGGTTGCAACGGCACAAAATTAAACAGGGATGTGAAAATGAAGCAATACTGGCGCGCCGTTCCCGGCATTGTGTACATCGATGTTCCTGAGAATGTTCCCGACGAACAGATGACGGTTGTGGCAGTTATCCTCGATGGTAAAATTGATTTATACAACGAGAAAAGCCAGGTTTTGGAAAATAACTGAATTGCCATTCAAAATAAAATTCCATTAAACCGGGTTTAAATGGGGTTCTTTTTTGACCTTTTGAGTTTATTGGGTCGAATAATTTAAGATTTCAGTACCCAAAAACAAGTATTTTTAATATTAAAAGTCAAAAATCAATACGGAAGTAAATACATTACTATCTTATCGAACATAATTTTAAACTTAACAAAATGGATCAAGCTTCAACTATTGTACTTGCCCTTTCGCTGATTATTATTATGCTCGGTATGGGTTTATCCTTGGTTTGGGACGATTTTAAACGAATCCTTATTTATCCGAAAGCGATTTTCGTAGGCCTTGTAAATCAGTTAATCCTACTGCCTTTAATCGGATTTGCATTGGTTTCGATGTTTCCGCTGGCTCCGGAAATTGCAATTGGAGTTATGATTTTAGTTGCCTGCCCGGGTGGCCCCACTTCCAACCTTATAACACACCTGGCAAAGGGCGATTTGGCCCTGTCGGTTTCATTAACGGCGGCAAGTAGTTTTATTACCATTTTAACCATCCCGTTTATTGTGAATTTTGCCCTTATTCGTTTCTTAGACGAAGGCCAAATAATTCAACTGAATGTTGTGGAAACCATTGTACAGATATTTGCAATTATTGTTGTACCTGTGGTAATAGGAATGATAATGCGTAAATATAAGGAAGCATTTGCGCTGCGAATGGCCAGGCCTGTGCGTATAGCTTCAGGAATTGTACTGGCGCTTGTAATAGTTGGTATTTTAATAAAGGAAAACGATAAGATTATATCTTATTTTCAGCAGGCCGGAATTATCACATTAGTATTGAATGTTGCGACCATGTTAGTAGGATTTTATTCGGCAAAACTTTTTAAGCTTGAAGGCCGGCAGGCGGTTTCCATTTCAATCGAATCGGGAATTCAAAACGGCACGCTGGCAATTTCAATTGCAGTTGTTTTATTGGGAAGCACAGCATATTCGATTGCACCTGCAATTTACAGCCTGATTATGTTTGCTACCGGCGGGGCGGTAATCTGGCTGAGTTTATGGAACCTGAAAAGGGAAAAAGTTCAAACAGGTTTTCCTCAGTAAGGCTTTAATCCACAATGCAGCTAAAAACCCTCATTTTAGTTAAATTTCGACTAAAATCCACTTCTTTCAGGTTATTTTCATGATGGCAAATTGGTAACCTGTTGATAATCAACCACAGGTATTTTCAGTATTCGGAATAAGTCGTTTGTGCAGACTTCCAAGCATTTGGATATTAGCTGATTAAGTCCGATCTTTGGGGCATGTACATCAAACAATCCGTAAATATTGCCTTTCAGAAAAACCACTTATACTTATTTCAGGTTGAGCGAAAGCTACCGCGATGAATTTGGGGTTGCGCGCCTGCGAATGGTTTTGGGCCTTGGCCTGTTGCTCGAACTCCCCGATATCGATCAAAAAGTACTGTTTCTGGAACGTTTGAATGAGCTGATAAAAGGTAAACCAACACTTTTCAGCAGAAAGCAGGAAAAAGTTAAGCAGTTGGCACCACATTTTATGTACAGTTGAAACTTAAAAAGAAAGTTGATTTGGCCTCTGATATCGCTGATGATTTGGATACCTTAAAGCTCAATACGCTGAATAACATGGACATCTGCGAAGTTGGGGCCGAGTAGCTTTGTTATCAGGCACTGGGGCAGTTAAAAACAGACAATTTCCTGAAAACAAGGGGCTGGACAGATGAACAAATCAATCTGGCGGCAACCCATATTATCAGCCGTACAGTTTTCCCGGCATCAGAATACAAGACCGTATCCTGGATTAAAGAGAACTCTGCAGTGTGCGAACTTACGGGTTACAATCCTGCAAAAGTGACCAAAGACAGGCTCTATGATATCATGAAGATATTGTACCAGGAAAAAGCGGGGCTTGAAAACCACCTGTCCAGGTGTACCAACGGGTTGTTCAAACTGCAACTCAAAATCATATTATACGACCTGACAAACACCTATTTTGAAGGCCAAATGAAGAATAGCCGAATAGAAAGCGTAGCCGAAGTAAAGAAAAGCGCAGCGATTGCAAGCTGATTGTTTTGGCCGTTATAATTAACACCGAAGGTTTTTTGAAGTATTCCAACATTTTCGAGTGCAACACATCGGATTGCACTACCTTGAAAATGGTGATAACCAAACTTAACCAACAGGCAGGATATTCCGGTGAAAAACCTGTTATTGTGATGGATGCCGGTATTGCTACCGAAGCAAATATTCTATTTCTGAAGCTGGAAAAATATGATTACTTGTGTGTTTCCCGTTCAAACCTGAAGGATTACAAGGCAGATACCGATAGCTGTCCGGTACAAATTCACGACAAGAAGAACCAGCCCACCGGGTTGCTCTATGTTAGGGATGAAAGCGTCACCGACAATTACCTTTGGGTAAAAAGCCAGGCATAAGCACAAAAGGAAAACAGCATGAACGGGCAGTTCACGCAGCGCTTTGAAGAAGTGCTTCGCATAATACAAAAAGGTATAGCCAGTAATGGCGGCATAAAAAAAACAGGCAAAGTATGGGAGCGCATCGGGCGGTTGAAAGTAAAATACTCCCCCATCCATCAATACAACGAGATTACAGTTTCAGACAATGGCAAAGGCACGGCCACCAATCTGGTTTTTGAAAAGAAACCAGGGACAAACATCGATGATACAGCGGGCATCTACTTTCTCAGAACATCGTTGAACGGCAAAGAAGAACAAACACTATGGATGATCCATAACCTGATCCGCGAAATCGAACACACCTTCCGGGTGCTGAAAACAGACCTGGACCTGCGCCCTATCTATCATAAAACCATTGATGCCCCAATGGCTCACCTCCACTTGGGATTACTGGCCTATTGGCTCGTTTCAACTATACCTTACCAGTTGAAACTTCAGGGAATCAACAACTGCTGGAGCGGGATTGTCTGAATAATGAATACCCATAAAATGGTAACAACAACTATTGAAAGCAATAAAAAAACAAACCATACAAATCAGTCAATGCAGCGGGCCAACCTGGAATGTAAGACAGATTTACATCGCCCTAAAATATCATCAAATACCATTGCCACGAAAAAAATCCGTGTGGCACACTGGCGATATTTTTAAAAATGAAAAACCAGATTGCCAGATTGTTATGGATGGATATCTGCAATGTGGGTTAACAGGTTATTCCTGATTCAGGGTTGCATATTTTTTCCCTTATCCTTAGTCTCGTCGGGTTCCTCAATAAAAGGTGCAATAATTTTAAAAATCGGTATTTCCTCTGAAGTGGTTAAGTTAACTGTTACGGCAGCTACGACTTTTTTGTCGGGAATTATCAGTAACACCGCTCCACCGCCTGTAACCTCCCCAATCTTTCCGAAATACGTTTCACCTTTCATGTTCATCGAAACAAACCAACCATTTGCCAACGATGGCGGAAAATCACCCATCAGTTTTGTTTTCTTAAACATTCGGGATTTTATTGAGTCTGAAATTACACCTGAATACAAGAATGCATTGCCAAATTTCACCAAATCACCTGCATTCGAAAGAATTCCTTCCGACGGGGCCCTGAAACGCATATCGCGGAATGTTGCATTAACAATTTGCGACACAAAATTCAAATCGTAAAAATCGGTACGGCCAATAACCGTCCTGAACGGATTGTCAATTTCTGTATTTTCAAGTTGCAGCGTATCGGTAACATAAGTTTTTAAAAGTTCGGCGAATGATTTACCGGTCGCTTTTTCCATAACAGCGCCTAACAGGTTGAAGTTGTGTGCACTGGGATTCTCGAACCACCCCGGGGTATAATCAAGGTTATCGTTTTTAAAGATATCGTAACTGTTTTGCAAAGCTATATTCTCTCCGTTCCATATAAATTCATCATCCCTTTCCCTTCTAATTCCAGAGGAATGATTAACTAACTGGTTAAGGGTGATTTTGTTAGGAGTATCCCTGAACATTGCCGGCGGATAGCCGGGGATATAACGTTGTACCGTTGAATCGGGGTGAAGAATGCCTTCTTCAACCATCATATGAAAAATAAGTGAAGTGAACAGTTCAGATATTTCCCCAATCCTGAATTTTGTTTTTCTGGTAGCAGGCACCTCCAAATCTTTTGATGCCAGTCCCATACCTTCTGAATAAACAATTTTTCCATCGATTGAAACTGCAAATGAAGCCCCGGGAATGTAATTTAATCTCAAATACATCGACGCTTCATTTCTTGCCGTAATAATTTGCTTTTTGTATTTTGAATCGTAAAGAATATCGTGTGTTTTCTTTCGGCAGTTGGTTAGGTTTATTACAAGAAATACAAATAGTAAAATTTGAAATACGCGTTTCATCATATCTTTCTGTTTTTTGTTTTACAAAAAAATAAATAATTAGAGAAATTTACCACAGACTGGAAAATTTTATGACCGGGTAAGATTTTTTTTTACTTAGCAAACTATTAAATGCGATTTTGTAGCTGCTGTTTACCGGTATGAATTTGCTGGTAATCGCGCATGCCTTCAATATATAGAATTTTGTTATAGTAAATTTTTATGGTTTTATTCCCCAATTTTACGAAAGTAAAACCGGGTGTATTTTGTTGAAGTGGGGCTGTGCCGGTTTTTAAATTGATATACTGAACTTGCGCGTCTTTTAAAAATCGTGAGTATACTTTTTCAACTGCCTTAACAAACCTGTCGAATGGAATTGGTTTTAACAGATAATCAGTTATATCGGCGTAGCGTTTTATTTTTTTCAGTGCAAGAACTTCGTCATCGACAGCTATGCAATTCATTTTCATATCAACGGAATTTTCAGGTATACTTCAAATTTATCCAAACCGCTGTTAATTTCAAAAGTGTAATTCTTTTCAAATATCAGCTTCAGCCCTTTTTCAACGTTTTTTAATCCATTTCCTGCACCGTTTTCCTGAATTTTAAAGTCATTTCGTTTTATAAAATTCGATGAATACATTTCAATGTAATCATCAGTAACTTTAAAATCGATTGTTATTCCGGGCTATTTAACCTGTTTGTTGCAGTGCTTTATTGTATTTTCAATAATGGGTATAAAAAGCAGCGGAGGGCTGTTTTTTGCATTATAATCGCCTGCGAATGAAAATTCCAGAAAATTGGGATCTTCAAAACTCCGGTTTGCTAATTCGATAAAATCCCGGATATATTCAACTTCGTCCCTGAGCAATGTTTTTTCTCCGGTCGATTCCTTTAACATATATCTCATGATTTTAGAAAGCAGGAAAATGGCGTTTGAGGCTTTTTCCTTGTCTTCATAAATAAGCGAATCAATATTGTTTAAACCATTAAAAAAGAAATGCGGATTGATTTGCGATCTCAATGCCCCAAGCTCCGAACGGATACTTCTTTTTCGAGTTCCGACTGCGATAACTGGAATCTGAATGAATAGCTAAACAGTTTTAAGGCAGTTGCTGTGCCGACAATCATAAAATTGTTTACGGGCCAGTTAAACAGTTCGTAGATAAACGGCCTCCTGCCAACCCAAAAACCAAGTTTTGGCTGAAGGTTTACCATTATGAACTGAGAAAAGATAATGTTCAGCGTAATGGCTGCTGCGGCAACATCGAATAGAAAAATATTCCTGTTCCGAAATATGTACCTCGGAATCAGAAATTCAATTACAAAATATACTGTTAAAATATCAAGTGGCAGATAAATAAGGTTTACAAAGGCCTTGATAGTGAAACCATAAGCTGCACAACGCGGTATTGTATAAAAGAAAAAAAATAAAAATCCAGAAAAGGATGTGGTTTAATATCCTGAATTTGAAAATTTTCATTTTTTTTTTGCTATCTAAAATAAATCCAAGTTTACGCTTTTTATGATAAAAAAAACATAAAATATCTGTGTAATGCCTTGATAATTCGGCATCGTGCGCTGGTCGGTTAAATACCTGTAATTGCATTTGAAACCGTTTGTTTTACAGAGAATGTGGCAATTATTTAAGAAAACATAACCGAATTTAAATCCGGGTTAAAATACAACGTTTGTTTCTTCGATTTCCGGGCGGGCGATAGTTGCAGCGCCACAACTGTCGCTCCAAGCGTTTATCGTTGTCCCGGTCATATCGGGGGGCAGGTCAACAGCCAGCATCAGACCTATTCCTTCCGGGGGCAATCCGGCTGTAGTAAGCGTTACCGTTAACATTACCGGTCCGGCCACCGGGATACTGTCAGCGCCAACAGGAGCAAGCAGCACCGTAATAACAATTATTACCTGCTCTTCAGCGCTTAAATCGACCCCATAAACCTGTGCCATAAACCTGAGAATGAGTGGCAGGGTAACAAATGTATTTATAAAAAGGGCGAGGGAACGGTTAACATGTAAATAGCCATAACGCTTGCAAGGTATGCCTGCTGGCCGGCATTGTATGTACCCCCCGCGGTACCATTCCAAAAACACCAAACAATAGGGCGAAAAAAATAGCGGGCATAATTTCGCCCTGGGCCATAGCATAAAATATGTTAGAGGGTACAATGCGCAACAAATTGTCCTTTGCCGAACTGGTTTTATCGGTAAGGTCAACCATATTTTCTGTAAACCCAGTTCAATACCAGCGCAATTAAAATTTGCCAGTGGGGTTTGATTTTTAAATTTTCATGTTGATTATTGCGGAAATACCATATCAGACGGCTAATTTACCTTTTATCATCTATTTGGCAAACTTACCTTTCGGATGTATTAATAGCCCGATATAGTAAGTTTTACCATAACTCTTTCAAAATTACTGCCATTAAATCCTGTAAAAATACCAAGGTTTCCTAAAAAGAATATGCTGTTTAAACTGTAACCCGCTTCCCAGTAATTTTTATATGCCGGAGTGGTAAGATAGTTCAAATGCACGCTTTCGCTCCATGTATTTGTGTTGATAAACGATAAATAACGCAGCAATACATACTCTGTACGTAACTCGGCCCCTATGTTCAGGTAACTTTTATTGGTGCTTAATTCATAATCGTCCTTTAACTGAAAAGTGTGGGTGAAAAAATTAAGCATTACCGGTATTTCGTTGGTTTTGAAATGCTGAAACTGCGAGAAATGCATTTGGCCGGCTTTAAAAAAATAGCCTGTGCCAGCATATAAATCGACTCCTGCCGATGGTGAAATATTGGCTTGCCTGCGATAGCTAAAACTTACACGTCTAAAATCGGACACCGATGAAAATACACCTGTTACTGCTTGTTTGTATTGCAGGTTAAAAGTGTAAAAGTCTTTTATGAAAAGATATGGCGATTCCGGAAGCCACGGTTTTCGCTGGCGTTTGTAGTAGTTTGCCCCTATCGAATAAACAAAACTTTTTTGATTAATGATTTCGGGGCTATCAAATGTAAATCCGTAAGGTATATTCGGAGAAAAGGTTTTGGTTTTTGAAAACCAATAGCTTGCATGGTTGTTAAGTGGCGAAAACTGGTTGTATTCGGCCGTGGCCTGAAAAGTAAACTTCTCTTTTACGCGGTGCGAAATATCGAATTTGAAAAAGGCGTTTTCGTATACTTTCATGTAGTTCCAGGCAAATAACTGCGAACTCATTACATTCAGTTTTGGTCCTATCCCGGCTGGAGAAGTTTTATAGTCGCGGCTTTCCTGGCCAAGATCAAGGGTTACAGTCCCGTTTTTCCAGAAAATGTCTTTAAAAGTACTGTTTAATGAACCGAAAAGTACCCCACGCTTGTATGCCAATCCAATTTCCGGGACGATTCTAATCAGCTTTCCCTTTTCCGGCGTAAAACTGAATTCAACCATTTGCTTATATTTAAAACCATCGGCCGTGTTGAAATCGTAGTTTTTAACCGATAATAAACCGTTGTATTCCAACCTGATTAGCGAATCGTCGGCTAAATCGTAATGTCCGAATACTATTTTTTTGAACATTGTTTTTTCTTTTACAAGCTTTTTTGTTTCCAGCGAATCGGTTTTATCCAGCTTCATTAACATCAGCGAATCGCTCATGGCATAGCTTTCCATTTCGGCCGGGGTGAGCGGGATAGCCCGTATGGTGTCCCAGTATTCAAAATCGTTTGCCAGTGTATCTTTGGTCTCGTTAACTTTGTAATTCGTCCTGAATACATCGTTTAATACCGTGTCCCTGTATTGCTCTTTCAGTATTTTCCGGTTTAACCTTGAGGCTTTAGCGACATCGCGGTTGGTGGGCTCTGTTTTAGCCAATATGGCGGTAACTTCCTCCCGCATTGCTTTTTCTTTTTCGCTTTGAACGCGGTTTGCTATCGCAACCGGTTTTTCAGGCCCGGTTTGATCTTTACTGACGGCATTGTTCTCAACTATTGTTGTATATTTCATGGCAACCCCATAGTAAAACTGTCCTTTTAAGCCCAGCATCGAGAGGCTGCCGTTAATATTGTTCGAAACCGGGAGCCAGTTGTTGTTTCCCAAGTTCTCGAACTGCTGTTTTATCTGGTATTCGAAAAACTCGAAATTGCCCTTCAAATCGAGGTTATAAATACACCATAATTTATCAACAATATACATGTACCCATCAACCAGCTCATCGCTTGTTCGTTTGGGCCTGACCCTGATTTTAAATACATCGAAATCGCCGACCGTAATAAATCCTTCGTACCTGAAATCGTAATGTTTCAATGAAAGCGACGATAAGGGCGAAATTACATTGTTTGGCCTTTCATCGTAAAAACTCGACGACATCAGCTCCATAACAGGGGGTTCGTCGAGACCGGTTAACGATGTTTTTTTGCTGATAACTTTCTGTACATATTTGTTGGGGTAATCGAAAGTAATTTTATTCTGCGATTCAATTACATAAGTAACATTTTCCTTGATTAGCTCCTTTAGCTTTCTGCCTTCTATTTCCACTTTGTTTTGATAAAGCCGGGGGATACTTGTAAACGCAAAATTACTTTTTATGTACAGGCCAGCCTCGTAATGCTTTATTTTTTGCCGGTAATAAGGAGCTTTTGCAATGGCTTTGCGCATTACGTACAAAGCAGGATCTTCTTTTCCCGGGAAAACTTTAATCTCCTTTATTTCAAATGATTGCTTTTTCAGGACGATATTCAAATCCACACTGTCGGTATTTACATTTATCTCCTTTGTAACCTGTAGGTATCCTAACGAGCGGATTGTAAAATGATAAGTACCGCGGGGTAATTGAAGTATATATTTCCCTTCCTGATTGGAAATTGTTCCTTCCCTTGTTTCGGTTACAAAAATAGTAGCAAAGGGCACAGGTTCATTAAGCTCGTTTTCGATTTTTCCCGATATAATTTGTGCTTTCGTTTGGAATGACAAGAAAGTCACAAACAGTACTAACGACAAGATTTTAAAATCCTGAAAATGCATATATCGTTTTTGTTTTCTGAATAAATGAAAATCAAAAATAGAAGGATATTCCCGAAAAACAACTGTTCTATGAATTAGTTTAGGCGAATTGGCGAAGAGTTCATGGATTTTTCATTACTTTTTTCTGACAAATTTTTTCTGACGATATTAGATGTAAACAAATCAGAATTATCTTCTTTTGAAATAACCTGGTTTCCTTTTTTAATTCGAACCAGGTAAATGCCGTTTTGAATGTCCGTAACATCGATACCCACGCCAAGTGAAACATTATTTAAGGTTTTCACCTGCTTTCCGGTTATACTGAAAACCGAAATTTCATCAACTTCATTTTCCCTGATCCCGTTTATATAAAACTTTGATGAAGCAGGATTAGGATAAAGGGCTAATCCTTCAATTTCAGGTTTATCAATTCCAACCAGTATCCCGCTCTGAAATTCAAAGACCAGTTCAAGGTTTCCACCATTGCTATTAAGCTCAATTCGGGTTGTTTCTGTAACCGAAAACGCGGGTGAGTGGATAACTGAAAAAGTGTAATCGTATGCCCCTCCGATTAAAATATTGTGGTCAAAATTGTTCTTAACGGAGTGCAAATCGTTTACCTGAACTGAATTAAAGGTCAGCAATCCGTTAGCGCGGTTGGTAATGGTAATTTTTATTGTGTCAGAAATATTACCAGGAATAATATTACTTTTCGATACAAACATCAGCTTTGGGCTAACTAAGGTTGTAACAGGAAGTTTGGATGCGTTCCACGAGTTAAGTCCTCCTGTCATTTCGTAAACTTCAGTAAAACCCAGTTCCTTCATTTTTGCAAAGGCAGAAGCGCTTCTCCCACCCGATTGGCAGTGCATCAGGAAAATCTTGTGCTTTGGCAGTGCATTCAGTTGTGCTGTAAAATCAGTTAATCCTGTACTCCGGTTTATGGAACCCGGTAAATGACCACTATCCCATTCGCCTGGCGTGCGGACATCCAGAATGACAAAGTTCGGGTTGAGTGCATTTGCTTTAATTAAGCTGTCAGACTGCACTGCGGTTATCTTGCCGTATTTGCTTTCTGCCCCCTGGTTATTTTTTGTATTGGCGTTTTGTGAAAGTAACAGGCTAAAAAAGAAGGTGAAAAATGTAAGTTTATACAAAGATTTGAATCTCATCGGATTTTTTTTACCTAAAAATAGTAAAAATTATGCGGTGGTTGCTTGCTTATGCCTTTTTAGAATTTTATAGTTATCGTTTGTACCATTCTTATTTCTTTAATGTTTTGGTCAGCCCCGAAATTCATAAAAATAAAAAAATCGAAACATTCTGTAAGCGGCAGAAATTTTTGTTAATAAAATCAACCTGGATTAAATTACACCTTCAGTAAAAAATCCTATCTTGCAGCACAGTGCAGGACAGTTGGGCTTGAACAGTTTGGATTATGCAATTAATTTATTATCAGTCAGGCTATTGGTTAAAATAGTATTGTCGGCTTATGGAGTAAATTTTTTCAAAACATAGTAGTAATATTTCAATCCAAAAAATGGCAAACAGATTAATTGGCCGACTACCAAAAGTTGGCATACGCCCGGTTATCGATGGGCGCGAAATGGGGGTGCGCGAGTCGCTTGAGGTTCAAACCATGAATATGGCTAAGGCTGCCGCAAACCTGATTGAAGAAAACCTCCGTTTCCCGGGAGGTGAAAAAATTGAATGTGTAATAGCCGGCTCCACAATTGGGGGAGTGGCAGAAGCAGCAATGTGTGCCGACAAATTTGAACGCGAAGGCGTTGGCGTTTCCCTGACCGTAACACCCTGCTGGTGTTATGGTACCGAAGTAATGGATTCTCACCCCACAATGCCCAAAGCAGTATGGGGGTTTAACGGGACGGAGCGGCCGGGGGCCGTATATCTGGCGGCAGCGCTGGCCGGATACACACAAAAAGGTTTGCCTGCGTTCGGCATTTATGGACGCGATGTGCAGGATGCCGGCGACCAGAATATTCCGGGCGATGTAAAGGAGAAGTTGCTGCGCTTTGTAAAATCGGCGCTGGCAGTGGCCCAGATGCGTGGAAAAACCTACTTGTCGCTGGGTTATACATCGATGGGAATTGCCGGTTCGATGGTAAATCCCGATTTTTTCCAGGATTACCTGGGAATGCGCACCGAGTTTGTGGACATGACCGAAGTAAAACGCCGCATCGACAAAGGAATTTACGACAAGGCTGAATACGAAAAAGCGCTGGCATGGACAAAAGAAAACTGCAAGGAAGGACACGATGTTAACAGTCCTGGAGCACAAAGCAGCCGCGAACGCAAAGACTGGGAATGGGAAATTGTGGTGAAAATGACATTGATTTTTCGTGACCTGATGATTGGCAACCCAAAACTGAAAGAGGCCGGTTTTGGAGAGGAAGCAATGGGAAGAAATGCCATTGCGGGAGGTTTCCAGGGACAACGCCAGTGGACCGATTATTATCCAAACGGAGACTTCGCAGAAGCCATTCTTTGCTCGTCGTTCGACTGGAACGGAATCCGCGAAGCGTTTGTTTTTGCTACCGAAAACGATAGTCTTAACGCAGTGCCGATGTTGTTTGGGCACTTGCTTACCAATACAGCCCAGATTTTCTCCGACGTGAGAACTTACTGGAGCCCCGAAGCAGTGAAACGCGTTACCGGAGTTGAACTCGACGGTCTTGCAAAAGACGGGTTTATTCACCTCATTAACTCAGGCCCGACAACGCTTGATGCAACTGCTCAGCAAAAAGATAAAGATGGCAATCCGGCCATGAAACCATTCTGGGAAATTACAGAAGAAGAAACGCAGCGCTGTCTCGACAATACAGAGTGGTGCCCGGGCGACAAAGGTTATTTCCGTGGAGGTGGCTACTCCAGTTTGTTCCGCACAGCCGGACAAATGCCTGTTACTATGTCACGCGTGAACCTTGTTAAAGGTTTGGGACCGGTATTGCAGATTGCAGAAGGGTACACCATCGAACTGGAAGATGCAGTCCACAATGTGCTCGACCGCCGTACAAGTCCATCGTGGCCAACCACGTGGTTTGTGCCGCGTACCAGCGGAAAAGGCGCTTTCAAAGATGTTTATTCCGTAATGGCCAACTGGGGGGCCAACCATGGTGCCATCTGCTATGGCCACATTGGCGCCGACCTGATTACACTGGCTTCGTTGCTACGGATTCCGGTATGTATGCACAATGTTGACGAAGATAAAATCTTCCGCCCGAGTGCATGGAATGCTTTTGGCGAAGACAAAGAAGGAGCCGATTATCGCGCCTGCGCCACATTTGGCCCGGTTTACAGGTAGTTAGCTTTTTTGATTGATACTAACACAAAGTCACTAAGACACAAAGAAATCCATTTTGCCAAATATTCTTAGTGCCTTGTGTCTTTGTGTTCAAAATAAAAATTTTAGAATTTGATGATATGAAAACGCGCCTCAGCCTTTATTTTTCAGGTTTGATATTATTCAGCCTGATTGCCTCCTGTACTTCAAACCAAAATTCTAAACAAACAGAAACAATGAAAACTTACGAAAAAGGTACTTACGGTTACGATCTGCAGTTGCTGCAAAAACATAAAAAACCGCTCGAGCTTAAACGGGGAGATGCCCGGTTACTGGTTTCACCCGAATACCAGGGACGTGTGATGACTAGCTCTGCCAATGGCGAAACGGGTTTGAGTTTTGGCTGGATTAACCATGATTTAATTGCTTCGGGGGAAGTGTTAAAACAAATCAATCCGGTTGGTGGGGAAGAGCGTTTCTGGCTCGGTCCCGAAGGCGGCCAATTCTCTGTCTTTTTTAAAAACGGTAGTCCGTTCGACTTTTCCGAATGGGCAACTCCTGCCTGTATCGATACAGAAGCTTTCGATTTGGTGTCATCTTCTGACTCAATTGCAGAATTTTCAAAATCCATTCAACTTAAAAATTACAGCAACTTTGAGTTTACTTTTGATGTGAACAGAAAAATTTCGTTAATCAGCGCAGAGCAAATCAAAAATCAACTTGGCGTTGTTTTCCGCGAATCGGTTAAGACTGTCGCCTACGAAACCTTAAACCAACTTAAAAACACGGGTTCTGAAGACTGGAAAAAAGAAACAGGGCTTCTTTCGGTTTGGTTGCTGGGAATGTTTAATCCTTCGGATGAAGTTACCATTATAGTTCCGTACAAAACCGGGGCAGAATCGGATTACATTGTAAAGGATGACTATTTTGGAAAAATCCCGTCCGATCGTTTGATTGTAAAAGATGGCATTGTTTATTTCAAAGGCGACGGAAAACAACGTGGGAAAATTGGTATCCCGCCGCAGCGTGCACTCCCCGTAATAGGTAGTTACGATGCTGTAAACAAGGTTCTTACCGTTGTGAAGTGCGAAATACCGGCTGGAATAACCGACTATGTAAATTCATCCTGGGAGTTGCAGGAACATCCATACAGGGGCGATGCAATAAACTCATACAACGACGGCCCACTTGAAAATGGAACCCAGATGGGCCCGTTCTACGAACTGGAAACTTCTTCACCTGCCCTTGCTTTAAAATCAGGAGAAACAGCTGTTTACAGGCAATCAACGGTTCATTTTGAAGGAACAGAAGAGGAATTGAATGCTTTGTGCCAGCAGGTTTTTAATGTTTCGTTGGATAATGTAAAAGCAATATTTTAAACAGGCTTATTATCGCAGCACAGGGCGAAAAAAGCTGAGGTGTATTAAATGCCAAAAACTCCGATTAAAATATCTGATGATGCCGGACAAATCAAGCTCCACCAACTGGTACATTCAATTACCCAAGCAATTGCAAAGGGCCAGCTGAATGTGGGTAATCCGCTCCCGTCGGTAAACAGGTTAAGCAGTGAAACCGGTTTTTCGCGCGACACGGTTTTTAAAGCCTATAAAATCCTGAAGCAAAGGAACATTATCGAATCAGCCCCACAAAAGGGATATTTTGTAGCGGGAGAATCATACAGGGTTTTTATGTTGCTCGACGATTTCAGCGCTTTCAAGGAACAGTTGTACCGGGCCTTTCGTCAAAATCTGCCCGGCTCATTTTCTGTCGATTTGTTGTTTCACCATTACAACCACGAAGTTTTTAACCAGTTGGTTGAAAACAGCCTGGGCAGGTACAGCGCCTATATTGTAATGAATATTAACAACAAAGGCGCCGATCCGGTCCTTTCAAAAATTGATCCGAATAAACTATTGATTCTGGATATGGGAAAACCTGAAAACGGCAAGCAGAGTTACCTTTTGCAGGATTTTAACAATTCGGTGCAACAATGTCTCGACACAGGAAAAGAACTGGTGGAAAAATACAGCGAACTGATTATGGTTTATTCGCAGGGTGAAACGCCTCACCCAGCCGAAACGGTTTCTGCTGTAAAGGCTTTCTGTAAAAAACAGGGGATTGTATTCCGAAAAGCAGCTTCTCCAGTTGTAAATGAAATAATAAAAGGTCAGGCTTATTTTGTTATCAGGGATTCCGATTTGGTTGAAATAATTAAGTCGTGCCGCCTTAAAAACCTCGTAATCGGTAAGGATGTAGGCATTATTTCGTATAACGACACGCCCATGAAACAGATTGTGGGTGGCGGGATTACTGTTATTTCAACCGATTTTGAGGAAATGGGAAAACTAGCAGCAGGATTTGTAAAAACCAAACAAAAAATAGAGACTGTCCTCGAAACAAAACTTATAATTAGGGAATCACTTTAATATTCACAGCAAAATTGATACATTTGATTTCGCTTGAAGATATGTTCCTGTCAATGGAAAGCGCTAAGGAATATCCGGGCGACAATGATTTCAAAAAGTTTAAAACATATTATAGGCTGTGGACGCTATAATAAGGGACTTCGAGATAATTGGGGAAGCTTCAAACAAGGTCCCAAAAACCTTAATCTGAGATTATTACACCTATTATGACCCGAATATGAAAAAATTCTTACTGACCATTCTGGATATTGATTTTATTTACCCGGCAGCTTCAACTTTGGAAAGTTGCAGTCCAGGGACATGGACATTCCAAGTCCGTGAGTTTCAGCTTTTAAAAGTTGAGGTACTGTTTCCGGGTATTATCCAATTTAATCGGCAGCTAACCAGTGTATTTATTAGGTTGTTTCTGTTCGAAAAATCGGTTGTTACACAATAAAGTGTTAATATGCCCTGAATTAATTTGCTTTTCATTAGATTTGAATATTCTTAAAATTTAAACCAATGAAACGAATCTATTTTGTAATGGCATTTTTTCTAATCACTTCAATATCAAGCCAGGCACAGCAAATGTTTAAAAAATATTCGGGGCAGGATATCGGAAACCCAAAACTAAAAGGCAGTTTTCAATTCGACGAAAAAAATCAAAAATTTACGCTAAGCGGCGCAGGTTATAACCTTTGGTTCGAACGCGACGAATTTTATTTTGTTTCGCAGAAGATGGAAGGTGATTTTATAATATCGGCCAATATTAAATTTTTAGGCGAAGGTGTTGATCCTCACCGGAAAATAGGTCTGATGATTCGGAATTCAAATACCGAAAATGCGGTTTACATGGATGGCGCTGTACATGGAGATGGATTAACCTCGCTCCAGTACCGCGAAAAGACGGGGGGCAATACACTTGAAAAAGCATCGGGGAAAAAAGAAATCCCTGATTTTGTCCAGTTGGAAAGAAAAGGAAGCGAATATATTTTTCGAATTTCAAAAAACGGAAAACCATATGTGGAAGTCGGTAATATTACGCTTGAAATGGAAAATACGGTTTTAGCCGGGATGTTTATCTGCTCGCACAATGTTGATGTTCTGGAAAAAGCCGAGTTCTGGAATGTACGAATTGAAAAACCCGCAGCAAAAGGTGTTGACGGGTACCAAACCCCATCGCCAAGCCGCCTTGAGATACTGAATGTTGAAACCGGTCTGCGCCAGGTAATTTACGAAACCGAAACTCACATTGAAGCGCCAAACTGGTCGCGCGACGGGAAATACCTGATTTACAACTCGGGTGGGAGATTATACAAATTCAGTTTGAAAGATTCAAAAATTACTGAAATAAATACTGGCAGGGTTGTTTCAAACAATAACGACCACGGGATTTCCTTCGACGGTAAAATGCTGGCCATAAGCAGCAGCACGGATTATAACGGGGGGAGGCATTCGATGATTTATACTGTGCCCATTAAAGGTGGGACTCCGAAATTAATTACCCCAAAAGGTCCGTCGTACTGGCATGGCTGGTCGCCCGATGGAAAGTGGCTTACTTATACGGCAAACCGCGAAAATAGCTGGGATATTTATAAAATCCCGTCGGAAGGGGGTGATGAAATACGGCTTACTTCCGCCGCAGGACTGGACGATGGTCCCGAGTACTCTCCCGATGGGAAATACATTTATTTTAATTCCTCGCGCACCGGGATGATGCAGATATGGCGAATGAAACCCGACGGCTCTGACCAGGAGCAAATTACATTCGACAACTTTCAAAACTGGTTTGCGCACCCTTCTCCCGATGGAAAAAAAATGGTCATGATTTCATATCTACCCGAAATACCGGCAGAATCTCATCCTCATAACCAACGGGTCATGTTGCGCCTGTTGCCTGTCGATGGTGGGGACATAAAGGTTGCAGCCTTTTTATATGGCGGACAGGGGACCATAAATGTACCATCATGGAGCCCCGATTCGAAGAAAGTGGCTTTTGTTTCGTATACTTATTAAATTTATATTGCAATGGATACCAATAAAATTACACGCCGGCAGGCAATAGTTACCGGGGCCCTCGGGGCCGCTGGGGCAATGGCAAGTTTTGCATTCACGCCGGTTAACCTTGGCAATTCAGGCAAACTGGCCATGCTTGGAGGTGAAAAAATAAGAGCTGCCAGTTGGCCCACCTGGCCTGTGTGGAACCAGCAGGCAGAAAAAGAAGTTATTGATATGTTGCGAAGCGGCCGTTGGTGGCGCGGTAGCGGAGATTCGGTAGCTGTATTCGAACAAAAATATGCCGGGTTAATGGGAGCTAAACGTTGCCTGGCAACCGCCAGCGGAACAACTGCATTGCTTGTGGCCTTGCATGTTTTGGGCGTTGATGCCGGCGATGAAGTCCTTGTGTCGCCCTACACTTTTATTGCTACTTACAACTCAATATTTATTAATAAGGCGCTCCCGGTTTTTGTTGATACAAATCCTGAAACTTTTTTGATTGACCCGGAGAAAATAGAAGCAAGAATTACCGACCGGACAACCGCAATTTTACCCGTTCACATTTATGGGTTGCCGGTTGATATGGACAAGGTAAATGCCGTGGCAAAAAAATACAACCTGAAAGTAATAGAGGATGCGTGCCAGGCCTGGTTAGGTGAGTACAAAGGAAAAAAACTTGGTACGCTTGGCGATTTGGGGTGTTTTAGTTTTCAAAATTCAAAAAACCTGCCAACCGGCGAAGGGGGTGCAGTAGTGGGCAATAACGATGAAATTATGGATCGTTGCCATTCTTTTCATAATTGTGGGCGGCCGTACGGAAGCGTGCCGCGTACTTCCGACTACCCTGCACGGGGAAGTAACCGCAGGATGCAGCAAATACAGGCCCTGACTTTACTCTCCCAAATGGAACGCATTGAAAAGGATGCTGACATTCGTCTCGAAAATGCAAGCTACCTCGATAAAAAACTGAAAGAAATACCCGGGATTAAAACCTATAAAATGGTAACCGAAAACGCCCGTTCTGCTTACCACATGTATCCTTTCAGGTTTGTGTCGGAGGAGTTTGGAAATGTGAAAAGGGAAAAATTTATTGAAGCCTTGCGGGCCGAAGGTATCCCCTGTTCGCCGGGGTATGGAAAACAAAACAAGGATGGCCTTATTGAAGAAGCGCTGAACTCAAGGGGTTATAAACGGTTATTTTCTGAAAACAGGCTAAAACAATGGCGCGAAGAGAATGAATTACCAGGGAATGATCAACTGGCAAGCGAAGCAGTCATATTTTATCAGAGTATTTTACTTGGCACACAGTCTGATATGGACGATATTGTAAACGCCGTTACAAAAATCTACCAAAACAGGGATTTAATTTCGGGATGAAATTTTAATTCTGAAAATTGGGACCACTTTCCGGCAAATTAAATTATAGAATTTCCTTATTTCCAAAAACATAGATAACCGACATTTGTTGCTGCAGGTTAAGTTCTTCCCAGTCGATTACATGAAACGATACATTGAAAGTGCCTTTTACTTTGGCTGAATTAATAAAATACCAGATTAAATCGGTGCGCAGATAGTTTTTAGCCCTGTAAAAATGGTCGCCATAGGCAAACCGGTGATTTGCAGCACCAGAGTTTAAAACCGTTTTAATTCCATAGTTTTTGTACTTTCCCTTAGCTTCGGCAAAAAAACTTGACACGTTGTGAAAATCGTGCGAAATACTGCGTTTACGATATAACGAACTTAAAATCCCGGCTTTTACATACCCTGTAATCACTGAGTTTTCAGACAACTTCAACCCTGCCTGTAAAGAATACCCAAAATAGTCTTCAATCTGATCGTCGGGTTTTCTCTGAATTGGGACAGCATCATGGTTCAGCATGATATAATTCTGAAGGAACAGGTTTCCGGAATAGATTTCCCCCGAAGAACCGGCCATAAAAATCTCACTTTTATGTTCTGTCTGACGGCTTACCCAGTCTACAAAAATATTCTGGTAGCCCCAGTCCCAGCTTGTTTTTCCGTACATTCCTTCAATATTTGGGCGGTAATACAGAAAGGTATCGGTTAACATTGCAAGCGGGAAATCAATTTTATCCCTTCTTGGGAAAGCCCCGAAAAGAAATTCGGTATTTTGTCCGGCAAACTGGTAATACATGGTCAGTTCGGGTTTTCTGTCGCCAAACTCGCTGCCAAATTCAAAAAAATAAGTCAGTCCCGCCCTAAGTCTATGATTGTCAGATTTCACACCCGTTTCAAATCCGCCCCTTGTACCTAAAATGGTTTGGGGAAATCCCAAATCGTTAAAAAATTCGCGGTTATCGCCAATTCCTTCAAATAAAACCCGGTATTCAAAGTTTTGTGCATTCACAGAAACTGAAACAAATACAAAAAGTATAAAAAGAAACTTTTTCATAATTTGAAATATAGTTGGCGAAAGTAATAAATCTTATGGAACGAGTTTGCAAGGCTAACACAAACAATAGTATTAGGGCCAAAATTTAATCGCACAAAATATAATTGTCTTTTCGCGGATTTATAACCATCACTGGCAGTTTTCCGGCACGTTTTATAATTTTTTTTTCGGGCAGACCAATTAACTGGTCGATAGGTGTTATTACCGAACTCCCCAAAATAACAAGTAAATCGCTGTTTGCTGAAATCGAAAGGTCCAAAGCTTCAAACGAATTGCTTAAACTCGATTTGGTTCCCCTGAAAATTTTATGCTCTATTTTGAATTTCTGAAAGAGTTTTTTAATGTAAGCGACATTTAATTTCACATGTTTTTGATCGTCATTTCCACTGTCATTTGCGGCAACAACAACAATTGCAGCTTCATTGTAACGGCCAAAATAGGAACACCAAATACCGCTTTCCTTGTTTTCAGCCCGCATATCAACCGGAAGCACAAGCTTTTTATATTCCGGTATTTGCCCCGCGTTCCCATCGACAAATAAAAACGGAACAGGGCTTTCAGCCAGCGAACCTGAATATTTTGAATATTCTGTAGCCGGCACAACCACAATTATCCCTTCAAAATCGTCGGCCAGTTTTTCGGGCAGTTCAGAAAGCTTTTCATTTAGCAACAAGGTTGAAACCCTCAATTGGGGCAATTCGTTTTTTATTGGAGCCAGATAAGACGTTAACAGAGATTTATATTTTTCTTTATCCTTTTTCTCTTTTTCTTTCAGGTTAATGCACAAGCAAAGTTCTTTTCTGAATATACTGGCTATTTTAATACCGTTCAGAATCAAATTTTTATCGGCTGTTTTCAGCGATAATAAAACTACAATTTTTTGTTCTTTAACTTCTGACATTTTAGTTTATAAATCTAACCAAAACTCTTAAAATACTTAATCCGGACGGGATGAAAAAAGTCAGCAATGTTTGGTGCAAAAATGGCTATTTTTATCGTTCGAAAAAATCGGTTTAATGATTAACAATAAACTAATTCATCCGCAAAGTATTGCTATTATAGGGGCTTCGAACAATGTTCTGAAACCTGGCGGAAAAATAGTGTGGAATTTACTCGATAACAATTTTAAAGGGCAATTGTACGCTGTAAATCCCAACGAATCGGTAATCCAGGGAATTCCTTCATTCAGGTCGGTTGATGAGTTGCCTTCGGCAGACCTTGCAATTCTGGCAATTCCGGCCCAATATTGTTTGGCAGCGATAAAAATCCTTGTCGAAAAAAATGATACAAAAGCTTTTGTCATTATTTCTGCCGGTTTTGGAGAATCAGGCGAAAAGGGTAAACAGTTGGAGAAAGAGATTGTTGATTTGGTTAACAAACACAATGCCTGCCTGATAGGCCCCAATTGTATTGGGGTTATGACCCCGGCCCACACGAGTGTTTTTACCACGCCCATTCCAAAACTTACCGAAGAAGGCTGTGATTTTATTTCGGGTTCGGGTGCAACCGCAGTCTTTATTATCGAATCGGGAATCCCGAAGGGATTGCGTTTTGCCAATGTTTTTTCGGTAGGAAACAGCGCCCAGACAGGAGTTGAGGATATTTTGGAATGGCTCGATGAAAATTATGTTGAAGGTGTAAGCCCCAGGGTAAAATTATTGTATATCGAAAATGTCGGTAATCCCGATAAACTGCTTTATCACGCATCGTCGCTTATCAGGAAAGGTTGTAAAATTGCTGCGATAAAAGCTGGCAGCTCATTGGCAGGAAGCCGGGCGGCATCGTCGCATACAGGTGCAATTACCAGTTCCGATGCGGCTGTCGATGCTCTTTTCCGGAAAGCTGGGATTGTGCGTTGTTATGGGCGCGAAGAATTAACTACAGTGGCTTGTGTTTTTATGTGCAAAAAACTGGCCGGAAGAAAGCTGGCAATCATTACTCATGCAGGCGGGCCGGGTGTTATGCTGGCCGACGCCCTTGAAGATGGAGGTTTGAAAATACCGAAAATTGAAGATTCGCCTGCTAAAAATTCCTTGCTGGAAAAACTGTTTCCAGGCTCCTCTGTTGAAAACCCTATCGATTTTTTAGCTACAGGAACTGCTTTTCAACTTGGCGAAATTATTGATGCCTGCGAAAACGATTTCGATGTCGACGGGATGGCTGTAATTTTTGGTAGCCCGGGTTTATTTCCTATTGGCGACGTATACAAGTTGCTCAGCGAAAAAATGAAAACGTGCAGCAAACCCATTTTTCCCGTTTTACCTTCGCTGATAAATGTAAAAGAAGATGTATCGGTATTTCTTTCTCAGGGAAATGTTAATTTTCCAGACGAGGTATTATTGGGGCGTGCGTTAACCAGGGTAATGAATACCCCTCTTCCTTTGGCTAACGAAATTGCTGTTGAAGGAATAAACTTTTATGAAATAAGAAAAATAATCGATAACGCACGCGATGGTTTTCAACCTCCCGGCGTGATTCATTCGTTGCTCGATGCAACCGGAATTCCCAGGGTAATGGAAATAGTAGCCCTTTCTGAAACTGAGGCTGTTTTGGCCGCTATGAAAATTGGTTTCCCGGTGGTAATGAAAGTAGTAGGGCCAATTCATAAAACAGAGGTTGGCGGGGTGGCGCTGAATGTCAGGAATGTAAACCAGGTACATAAGGAATATCATCATTTAAGTACCATAGATGGGGCAAAAGGAGTTTTAATTGCTCAAATGGCTACCGGTACAGAACTGTTTCTGGGCGCAAACTGCGAAGACAAATTCGGTCATGTTGTACTTTGCGGATTGGGCGGAATTTACGTTGAAGTGCTGAAGGATGTGGCAGCGGGACTCGCCCCCTTGTCGCACGAAGAAGTTCTGGCAATGATTAAAAGCCTTAAATCGTATAAAATACTAAAAGGCTACCGCAAGCAACCTGGAATCAATATCAAAAAGTTTGCTGATATCATCGTAAGGCTTTCAACTCTGCTTCGATTTGCCACTGAAATAAAGGAGCTTGATATCAATCCCTTATTGGGTAACGAAACCCGCATTTTAGCGGTTGATGCAAGGGTACGGATAGAGAGGCTCCCATCCCAACCTTCCCCCAAAGTGTGAAGCAGTAAGAATAAAACTGAAAACCTGTGTAAATCAGTGTAATTTGTGACGTATTAAAAATGAAAGATAAACAACAAGAATTCTATTCCTCCATTTCAAAATATTATTCCGAAATATTTCCATATAATCCGTTGCAATTGAGCTTTGTAAGAAACATGGCAGGGGAGTTGGCGGGAAAATCAATTCTGGACATTGGATGTGCCACTGGCGAATTGGCGCTTCAACTGGCCGGATCAGGCGCAAAAGTCGTTGGCATCGATTTGAATGAAAATCTTTTACAGCAAGCCCGAAATGGGTGCAGCGGATTCCAATCCGCTGATTCAGAATTGAGCGAAAGTGAATTCGCACTTCCCACTTTCCATAACTGTAATATGCTTGAACTCGAAAAGGATTTTCAATACGGTCAATTCGATGTGGTACTGTGCTTTGGAAATACACTGGTGCATTTGCCTGCAATCGAATTAGTTCAACAAATGCTTGAAGGTGTAAAATATGTTTTGAAACCGGGCGGGCAGTTTTTGTTGCAAATCCTCAATTACGACTATATTACGAGTAGCCAGATAACTGAACTTCCGTTGATTGAAACCGATAACCTTCGGTTTATCAGAAAATACAGGTTCGAAAATAACAGTCCGCTAATTTATTTTCAAACCGAACTTGTTTTAAAAAGGGAGAACAGAACGGTAACAAACGAAACGCAGCTTTTAGGTTTGAAAAGCGCCGATTTGGTCACTTTGCTTAAAACTTCGGGATACAGGGAAATTCAGCTGTTTTCCAACTTTAAGCAAGATACTGTTGGTGGGAAACATTTGCCTCTTGTACTAAGTACAGTCAGGTGAGGGGCTGACCAAAAAGTCCGGATGTTAATTCGAATGTTAAAAAGATACCCTTGAAGGATTGCCCAACGAAGGGTATCAAATAGTATATTTGAATTGCATAACAAAACATACTATGGCAAAGGTAAGA
>JBBINB010000002.1:0-155291 GCA_037444065.1 Draconibacterium sp. | reverse complement strand
TTGACGATGTAGGTTTGTACAACCTCACATTAAATTACGTGAAGTTGAACAATTAAGAGAAACCGCCGTGTGCGAGAGCATGCACGGTGGTGTGAGAGGGCGGGGGAGTAATCCCCCTACCTACTCGATTTGGGCTAAACACCATGAAATGTTGTTATGTTTATATATAAAAACTATATTTAATCGTTCTCAAAAAAAAATTACTAAAAGCACATAAACATGGAATCAGAACTTCTACCAGTAAGCGGTGATAAAATTCCAAAAAATACGTTTTTATTTGAAATAGCCTGGGAAGTTTGTAACCAGGTTGGCGGAATTTATACTGTAATCCGATCGAAAGTACCTTCGGTAATCGAAAAATGGGGTAAAGAAAATTACTGTTTAATAGGTCCTTATTTTGCCGACCAGGCTGCAGCCCACTTCGATGCTGCCACCGATTATTCAAGTCCAATCGGACAGGCAGTTTTAAAACTTCAGGAAAGGGGGTTTGATATTTATTATGGCCAGTGGATAATTTCGGGCCGCCCAAATGTTGTGCTTTTTAATCCTTTTTCGGTTTTTGATATGTTAAATGAAATCAAGCACTTTTTATGGAAGGATTATCATATTTCTTTACCCGGAGGCGACGAATTGCTTGATAAAGTTGCTGCTTTCGGTTACCAGGTAAAGGAGTTTTTTAACTACCTGGTATTAACCGATCTTCACAGCGAAAACATAATAGCTCATTTTCACGAATGGATGTCGGGGCTGCCCATTCCCGGAATCAGAAAAAACAAGCTGAACATAAAAATTATATTTACTACCCACGCAACCTTGCTCGGCAGGTACCTGGCCATGAATGATCAAAAATTTTATGACCATCTGCCCTATTACAACTGGGAAACCGAAGCTAAAAACTTCAATGTCAGGCCCATTGCCGAAATAGAAAGGGCATCGGCACACGGTGCTCATTTGTTTACCACAGTCAGCGAAATAACCGGAAACGAGTGTACCCATTTGTTGGGGCGCACACCCGATGCGATATTACCAAATGGCTTAAACATTGTAAGGTTCGAAGCGCTGCACCATATCCAGAATCAGCATGTGAAAATAAAACAGCAAATTCACGATTTTGTTATGGGTCATTTTTTCCAAAGCTACTCCTTCGATCTCGAAAAAACACTGTACTTTTTTACTTCCGGAAGGTACGAATATCAAAACAAAGGTTACGACTTAACCCTGGAAGCCCTGGCCCGCCTGAATTACAAAATGCAGGAAGCAAAAATCGATAAAACAGTTGTTACTTTCTTTATCACCAGGCAGCCATTTTATACCATCAACCCCGAAGTGTTGCACTCAAAAGCCCAGATGGAAGATATTTGGCGGGTTTGCGAAGAAATTAAAGAACAGGTGGGAGAACGTTTGTACACCGAGATAACTTCAGCCGAAGCTCCTTACGCCTTCCCCGATTTGACAAAAATGGTCGATGATTACCTGCGCCTGAAACTGAGACGGAATATTCAAAGCTGGAAAACACACAAACTACCCAAAATAGTAACACATACGCTAAGAAACGACTCCAGCGATGAAATACTGAAATTCCTGAGAACTTCGAATTTGGTAAATAACCATCACGATAAAGTGAAAATAGTGTATCACCCCGATTTCATCGCAACATCAAATCCTTTATTCAGGATGGATTATAGTACATTTGTAAGGGGTTGTCATTTGGGAATTTTCCCGAGTATGTACGAACCCTGGGGTTATACTCCTCTTGAATGTCTTGCAAGCGGCCTGCCTTCGATTACCAGCGAAGTAGCCGGTTTTGGCGACTATGTTGTTAATAACATACCCGATCACGATGAAAAGGGAATGTATATTATTAACCGTAAGGGAAGAAATTTTTACGAAATTGCCGAAGATTTGTCGAAAATAATGTTCGATTTTGTGCAAAAGACCCGCCGCGAAAGAATAGCCTTACGGAACAAATGCGAAGAAGCTTCGCTCCATTTCGACTGGTCGAACCTGGGTAATTTTTACGATGAAGCTTATAGTAAGGTGGTAAAACTTTAACAATCAATCCTTTTGTATGGCTTACTCACCGATTGGGGTATTCGATTCGGGGTATGGCGGACTTACAGTTCTTAAGAAACTGGTAAAAGCAATGCCAGGCTACGATTTTCTTTATCTTGGCGATAACGCAAGGGCCCCCTATGGGACCCGTTCGTTTGAAGTAGTTTACGAGTACGCGTTGCAGTGTGTAAAGTACCTTTTCAGCCAAAACTGCCCTTTAATTATTATTGCCTGTAACACTGCATCTGCAAAAGCACTCAGAAACATCCAGCAACTCGATTTGCCAAAAATTGCACCCGACAGAAGGGTGTTGGGAGTTATAAGGCCCAGCGTAGAAAAAGTAGCCGAAATTACATTAAACGGACATGTTGGCGTGCTTGGAACCGTTGGGACAGTTGTTTCCGAATCGTACCCGGTTGAATTACAGAAATGGTCGGGCGGCAAGGTAAAATCAACCGTCCAGGAAGCCTGCCCGATGTGGGTGCCTATTGTTGAAAATAATGAAATTGGAACAAAAGGGGCTGAATACTTTGTCAAAAAAAATATTCAGAATATTTTTCGGAAAGATAAAATGCTGGATACACTTATACTGGGATGTACGCATTATCCGTTGTTGATTGATGATATAAAAAAGTTCGTCCCGAAAAATATTAACATCCTTCAACAGGGCGAAATCATTGCCGAAAAATTAATCGAATACCTGAAACGGCATCCCGAAATTGAAAACAGGCTTTCCAGAAATGGCAACTTACGATTTTATACTACCGAGTCGGTTGATAATTTTGAAGGGAAAGCGGCTATTTTTATGGGGCACGGAGTTAAGGCTGAGCATATTCACTTATAAAATCCATTCACAATCCTGTTCATTTCACCGAACTGCCCATCCATGCTTTGAAGCAGTTTGTACTGAGCACGCGTACGAACCAGATTATGGTTCGGGTATTTTATTTTGTAGTAATTATCACCGTCAATATAATCCATTAAAAAGCGAAGCACTTGTTCGTAAGTGATATATTTAGCCGAAAACGCAAGATATTCAATTTCTATTTCGGTTAAAAACGATTTAGCTTCTTCGAGATAACCTTTTGCAAAAGCTTCGAAAATTTTCAGATCCATCGAAACATTATCAAGATTGGTATCGTCTTCCAGTCCGGTGTTTGTATAAAACCTGATTGCATCGCCAAAATCATTCAGAACCGTACTGCTTAAAACTGTATCGAGGTCGATAACACAAAGCACTTCACCATTTTTGTCGAAAAGGATATTATTGATTTTTGTGTCGTTATGACTGATTCGTGTAGGAATGGTCCCGTTTTCAACCAGTTTGTAAAATTCAAGCATTTCAAACCGGCGACTTTCAATCCATTCGATTTCTTTTACAACTTCCGATTTTCTGCCAACCGGATTACTGTCAAGGACCGAGTCCCACTGTTTAAATCGGTAACGAATATCATGAAACCCTGGTAAAATGTTTACAAGCGGTTCTTTTAAATCGGCAACCAGCGATTGAAATTTGCCAATCCCTTTCCCGCCGGCAGTAGCAAGCCCGGGTGTTTCTGCTGCCTGGTAAGCAATAGTATCTTCAATAAATAAACAAACTGCCCAGTATTCGCCCTCTTCATCCATAAAATAGAGCTTTCCGTCGTTTGCCGGAATAATGGTCATGGCTTCCCGCAATGGATCACCGCCAGCCTTTTCTACTTTCTTTTTAATATGCAGACAAACTTTCTGAATATTATCCATCATTGCCGGTATGGGAGAAAATATCCATTTGTTTTTCCTCTGGAGGATATAATCTGGCCATCCGTTTCTGGTTTTAATAATAAATGTATCGTTAATAAAACCTTCGCCCAGGTTGGTCACCTCTAATAATTCGCCTTCAATCTGAAAGTTTGAGGCAATTGATATAAGTTTTGTATTCATAATTTATTGTTTGTATTGTTTTAGTTTTGGATTCCGGGTTTCAAGTTTCGGGTTCCGTGTTCAGGAATTGTCAGTCTTCCGTCTTCGGACTCCTGTCTCCCAACTTCGGACTTCGGACTTCCAGCCTTTTTACTCCCAAAGTTTTTCAGGATATTCTCCTTTGGCGATAAGTTTCCCCAATTTCTCAATTACAAAAGGTTTGTCCTCTTTGTAAGTAACGCCAAACCAGGGCGAATTGGCTTCGAGCACTTTTACTGTTGCAGCTTTTTCGTCAATCAAATCAAATACCACTGAAGGAATGTACATCTCAGATTTTGGTTTATCGATTTCAGTTTTTAAGAACTGTACAAAACGCTTCTCAAGTTCGTCAAAGAGAGTTGGTTTAAAACCCCAGTTGTTCATCGAAGCAATTTCATTACCTGTAAGCTTTGTCCCGCTTTCGTCGGATTCAACCGAAATAATTTCATCGCCCCTTTTAACTATTTTCAAGTTCTCTACAATTTTTACGAGATTGTTGTTATTGTCCGAATCGCAAATGCCCCGCGAAACAGAGCCAAAATCTGAAAGTGTATCGCTGAGTTTATAACCTACCATTGAGTATTCATTTGGAGAGTTTGATTCAGTCAGAAATTTTACCATGGCTTTATATGCATTTAAACCATAAAAATCGTCGGCGTTTAATGCGCAGAAAGGCTCTTTAATTGCGTTCCCTGCGCATAAAATTGCGTGAGCCGTTCCCCACGGTTTTTCACGTCCTTCTGGCAAAGAAAAACCTTTGGGGAGCATGTCGAGCTCCTGAAATACATAATCAACTTCAATTTTCCCCTTTAATTTTGTATCGAATTTTTCTTTAAACGCATCGGCAAAACTTTCGCGAATAATAAATACTACTTTCCCAAAACCTGCCCTGATTGCATCAAAAATCGAATAGTCAATAATAGCCTCTCCATTCGGACCAACTGGTTCAACCTGTTTGAGCCCACCAAACCTGCTTCCCATACCAGCAGCCAAAATAAGTAACGTAGGTTTCATTTTATATTGTTTTGATTTTATCAGAGGTAAAAATATAAAAATAGATGGGTTTTATGCTGAAGGAATTGCAAATGTTAAATAGTACAGGTATTTATTCCTCTTTATAAACAAAATTATACGATTCATCGTGCTGGCTTAAGTCCAGGCCAATTTTCTCGCCGTGGGGAGAAATCCGAAGGGGAACAATCAGGTCGGTTATTTTATACATTAAAAGCGAGCCACCAAAAGTAAACACACCAACAATTACCAGGGCCAGCAAGTGATAAAGGAAAGTAGTAGTTTGGCCGCTGATTAAACCTACTTCGTTTGCAAAAACTGCCGTAAAAAGCATACCTACTATTCCACCCATTCCATGTGCCGGGAAAACATCGAGTGTATCATCAAGAGTCGATTTGGTGCGTAATGTAATTGCATAGTTGCTCACAAAAGCAGCTATAACACCTATAAAAATACTCGAACCTACATTTACAAATCCGGCTGCAGGGGTTATTGCAACCAATCCAACCACAAGCCCGATTGCTGCACCAACAGCCGATGGTTTTTTGCCTTTTGCCCCATCGTAAAAAATCCACGTCAACATTGCAGCTGCCGAAGCAGTATGGGTATTTACCAATGCCGAAGCGGCCACATCGTTGGCAGCAAGCGCCGAACCGGCATTAAAACCAAACCATCCGAACCAAAGCATTCCGGCCCCAAGTAAAATATACGGAATATTAGCGGGTTTAAACTCTTTATGCGCATCTTTTCTCCTGCCTAAAAACAAAGCCCCTGCCAGAGCGGCAAATCCTGCCGACATATGCACAACAGTACCCCCTGCAAAATCCAGAACTCCCCAGTTACGTAAAAATCCGTTTGGATGCCAGGTCCAGTGGGCAAGAGGGGCATAAATAAATATTACAAACAGCACCATAAACAACATATATGCCCTGAAACGGACCCTGCCCGCAAAAGAACCAGTTATAAGCGCCGGTGTAATAATTGCAAATTTTAACTGGAACATTGCAAATACCGCTAACGGGAAAGTTGGCGCCAAATCGGGGTGTGTACCTCCACCAACTCCCTTAAACATAAAAAAAGTAAGCGGGTTCCCAAAAAGTCCAAAACCTTCGCTCCCGGTACTTTCGCCGAAAGCAAGGCTAAAACCGACAACAACCCATACAATACTAACTATACCCATTGCAATGTAACTTTGCATCATGGTCGAAATTATGTTCTTGGGGCTAACCATTCCTCCATAAAAAAATGCCAGGCCCGGGGTCATCAGTAAAACCAGCCCGGTAGCTGTCAGCATCCACGCCGTATCTCCCGAGTCGATATTTGTTAAATCCTGACTCTCCAATCCCGAAGGAATTACTGCCCCAATCAGGGCAAAAAGAATAATTATTGCCAAAATAAACCACCATCTGACTGTGCTTTTCATATCATTCTATTTTTAAGTTCGTTGTCTTTATGTTATGATTTCAGGATAAAAATAACAATTATCTAATAAAATAGGTTTAAATATAGAATATAGAAACATATATTGGTTTATTATTAACTATTTGATAACAAATTACACAAATATTTTAATCATCGCTCAAATGTTTTCATTTTGTTACTTTTGTAGTTGTTTTGAAATATTATATAGTTAATATGATATTTAAAGCCTAATTTTATTAGAAATTTGATTGATATGACACTCAGAAATAAGTTGGATGACATGGATGTAAAAATACTCGACATTATTACAAAAAATGCCAGGATACCTTTTAAGGATGTTGCCGTTGATGTAGGAATTTCGAGAGCTGCAATCCATCAGCGCGTAAACCGCATGATTGAATTAGGGGTTATAGTAGGATCAGGATATCATATTGATCCTAAAAAAGTAGATTTCAGAACCTGTACTTATATTGGAATTTTCCTTGAAAAAGGAAGCTTGTTTTCGATGGTAGTAGAGCGGCTGAAAAATATCCCCGAAATTGTTGAATGCCATTACACAACCGGGCAATATGCAATTTTTATAAAAGTTTATGCAAAAGATAACGAACACCTCAAGAATATTTTAAGCGAACAAATTCAGATCATCCCGGGTGTTTCAAGCACCGAAACATTTATCTCGCTTGAAGAATCGTTTAAAAGGTCGATACAGGTTCTCGATTAAGTTCTTTGCCGAACTACTTCGTACATCATTAAAGCTGCTGATACCGAAACATTTAACGATTGTATATTTCCGAAAAGGGGGATTTTTAATTGTTGATCGCATAAATTCAAAATGGATTGTGAAATTCCGCTTTCTTCAGATCCCATAACAATTGCAACAGGATTTTTAAAATTACCCTGCGTGTAAATTTTTTCAGCCTTCTCGGTTGCAGCTACAATCTGCACCCCCGAATCTTTTAGGTAGCGAATTGCGGCATTCAGGTTACCCGACTTACAAACCGGGACATAATGAAGCGCCCCGGCTGACGTTTTAATGGCATCGGCCCCAATTCTGGCCATCCCTTTCTCCGGGATTATTATTGCATGCACACCGGCACATTCGGCCGAGCGGACAATTGCACCAAAATTCCTCACATCGGTTAACTGGTCAAGTATTAAAATAAAGGGCACTTTCCCCGATTCATAAATTACAGGTAAAAGCATTTCTATGTTGGTATATTCAATTGGCGATACAAACGCCGCTACCCCCTGGTGATTCTTTCGCGTTATGCGGTTTATTTTTTCAATCGGAACAAACTGAAATGCAATTGAATTTTCTTTTAACAACAATAGCAATTGCTGGTACAATTCATTGTTTAAGCCTGTTTTTATAAAAACTTTTTCAATGGTTTTTCCGGTATTTATAGCTTCTATAACGGCCCTGGTCCCATAAATATATTCATCTTTTTCCATTACCAGTACTTTTTAAGTTTCCAGTTTCCCAGTTCTTCATGCTGCCTTTCCCATTCCGCCATGGCTGTTTTCAGTTTTAATTTTAATGCTTCGTATTTTTCGAAAATTGAATGATCATCCAGTTTCTCCGATGACGACAAAAGTTTATCAATAGCTGCACTTTCGTCTTCAATGGCCAGGATTTCAGTTTCAGTTTTCTCAACCTGTTTCTCTAATCGCGCAATCACCCTGCTTATTTCCTTTTGCTCCTGAAAAGACAGTTCTTTTATTGTATTGATTTTATTTTCGTTTGTATTTCCGTTTCTTTTAGAAATTGTTTTTGTTTCCAACTGTTTTAATGACTCAATTTTCTTTTTTTCAAGAAAATTATAAATGCCGCCCAGGTGCTGTTTTACTTTTTTATTTCTGAATTCGTAAACACAATTTAACAGGCCATCCAAAAACTCTCTGTCGTGCGACACCACAAGCACGGTTCCCCTGAAATTTATAAGCGCATTCTTCAAAATTTCTTTCGACCGGATATCCAAATGATTGGTAGGTTCATCGAGAACCAAAAAATTAACAGGTTCAAGCATTAATTTTATCATTGCCAGCCGGGTCTTTTCACCGCCACTTAGGACTTTAACTTTTTTATCAACATCTTCACCCGAAAATAGAAAGGCCCCAAGTATATCCCTGATTCGTGTTCTTACATCGCCTACCGCTATTTCATCAATTGTTTCAAACACAGTAAGATCTTCTTTTAACAATTGTGCCTGGTTTTGTGCAAAGTAGCCAATTTTAACGTTGTGCCCCAGTGTTAATTCCCCTCTATGCCCCAACTCCTGCATTATAATCCGGGCCATTGTGGTTTTACCTTCGCCATTTCTGCCAACAAAGGCAATCTTTTCCCCTTGTTCAATTTTTAAATCGATATCGTTTAAGACTAATAGATTATCGTAGTTTTTACTTATATTTTTTGCATCGACTACAACCCTTCCCGACTTTGGTGAAGGGGGAAAGGTGATTTTGAATGCCGAATTATCAGTTTCCTCAATTTCCAGCCGTTCAATCTTGTCTAACTGTTTAATTCTCGATTGAACCTGCACAGCCTTAGTGGCTTTGTACCGAAATCGCTCTATAAAATTTTCAATATCTTCGATTTGCTTTTGCTGGTTTCTGTATGCTGCAAGTTGAATTTCGCGCTGCTCTTTTTTCCAATCAATAAATCTCGAATAATTCATTTTCTGGTCGCTTATTTTTCCAAGCGAAATCTCAATTGTGCGGTTACAAACTGTGTCTAAAAATGCTTTATCATGAGAAACAAGGATAATTGCTCCGTTGTAATTTTTCAGAAAATCTTCCAACCATTGAATCGATTCAATGTCGAGGTGGTTTGTTGGTTCGTCAAGTAAAAAAACATCAGGCTTTTTTAAAAGCAGTTTGGCCAATTCAACACGCATACGCCAGCCGCCACTAAATTCAGAAGTCTGACGGTTAAAATCCGATCGTTCAAAACCCAGTCCCATAAGGGTTTGTTCAAGTTCAGCTTCGCAATTGTCGCCGCCTAATAAATTAAACCTTTCATTTAATTCTGTAAGGTGATCAAGTTTTTTAAGGTACAATTCCGAATGATAATCATGTTCTTCCAGTATTTCTTTATTTAACTGAGAAACCCTTTTCTGAATTTTAATCAACTCTTCAAAAGCCAGTACCGTTTCTTCCTTTAATGTCCTCGAATCACTTAAACGCATTTGCTGAGGTAAATACCCGACTGTAGTATTTTTAGGAACTCCAATACCTCCTGAAGTTGGTAATTCAATTCCATTAATAATTTTCAGCAAAGTTGTTTTTCCGGCGCCATTTTTACCAATTAATCCAATCCTGTCTTTTGCGTTTATCAAAAAACTTATCTCCTTAAACAAATCAAAACCTCCGAAACTCAGACTAATTTTATCAAGCGAAATCATACTTAATTTTATGAAAGTGGGCAAAGATAGTGATTAAAGGCGAAACGAAATACAACGGAAACAGTGCAGTTTTTTGCAAAAAAAATACCCTCGCGGGTAAAAAAGAAGGAAGGGGAAAGAACTATGGACGCTTTTTGAAGATGATTGATGATTTACAAACCCCTAAACACAAAACCAATCATAAATACAGAAGTTACTTTCCCCTTTTAAGTTTTATTATAGAAATAAAACCAACCATTAAATCGATAACAAATATAAATAAAAAAGGTTGCCGTATTTAACCCCTTTGTGGCAAAAATCTGAAAAACCAGCAAAATCACCATTGTTTTCTCTGTTTGGGAAAATTGGTTTTAATATGGGAACAACCTGTTTTATTTTAACCTGCTAATCAGTATTTATCAATTATATTTGCGAAAAAACAAGAGTGAGCAGAAAAAAGCAAAAACCCTTTTACGAAGGTTTAACAATTGAAGATTTAGGTTCAGAAGGTAAGGCAATTACACGCAAAGATGATATGGTAGTTTTTACTACTTATGCTATTCCCGGAGATATTGTTGATTTACAGGTTACAAGAAAACGAAAAAAATATGCAGAAGCAACAATAACAAAATTTCATAAGTACTCAGAACAAAGAGCTAAAGTTTTTTGCGACCACTTTGGAGTTTGCGGAGGTTGCAGGTGGCAAATTTTACCCTATAAATCACAGTTATTCTACAAAGAAAAACAGGTAAAAGACCAGTTAATGAGAATCGGTAAAATTCAAATGCCTGAAATATTGCCAATTTTAGGTTCTGAAAAAAATGTTTTTTACCGGAATAAACTCGAATTCACTTTTTCAAATAAACGTTGGCTAACAAAAGAAGAGCTTGTATCGGAAACACAAAAAACTGATGCTCTTGGCTTTCATGTTCCCGGGCTTTTTGACAAAATTATTAACATCGAAAAATGTTGGCTTCAACCCGAACCTTCGAATAAAATTAGAAACTTCATTTACAGTTACGCCGTTGATAACGGACTTGATTTTTTTGATATTAAGGCAAAAAAAGGATTCCTTCGTACGCTGATTATTCGAACAAGCTCTAATGGCGAAATAATGGTAATCTTAAGCTTTTTTAATGAAAATGAGTCAGTTAGAATAAAACTTTTGGATGCACTAATAACTAACTTTCCCCAAATTACGTCATTGTTATATGTTATCAACTCAAAAGGGAACGATACAATTACTGACCAGAAAATAGAATTGTTTTCGGGCAGGGAATACATTCTTGAAGAAATGGAAGAGTTGAAATTCAAAATAGGGCCTAAAAGTTTTTACCAAACCAATTCAGAGCAGGCCTATGTTTTATACAACACAGTGCGCAATTTTGCATGTTTTACAGGAGATGAAACTGTGTATGATTTATATACGGGAACCGGCACAATCGCAAATTTTGTTGCTAAAAAAGTTAAAAAAGTTGTCGGGATAGAATATATTCCGGAAGCGATAGCTGATGCCCGCGAAAATTCAATGCTAAACAATATTACCAATACTGTGTTTTATGCCGGTGATATAAAGTCGGTTCTTAACAGCGATTTTATATCTGAAAACAGCAAACCCGACATAATAATTACCGATCCCCCAAGGGCAGGTATGCATACCGATGTAATTCAATCCATTATTAACTCTGAACCCAAAAAAATAGTTTATGTGAGCTGTAATCCAGCCACTCAGGCGCGCGATTTAGCTTTATTGGACCCATATTATACAATTGATAAAATACAACCTGTAGATATGTTTCCTCAAACATATCATGTTGAAAATGTTGTATTACTGACAAGGAGATAAATTAAGCCGGGTTACTAAATTATCTTTGGTAGCCCGGCAACTGGCTAAATGGCATTTTTTTTGTTTACTTTCAACCAGATTTGCAAAATATCCTTATTTCAAACATTATGAAAAAAATAATTCTTCTCATTTTTACAACGCTTCCATTAATTACGGTAGCCCAGGATGCTTGTGATTTTTTCAAATACCGGAACATCACAATTGATAAAACAAATATAAACACTGCTCAAAGTGATTTTGGGCCGGCTTTTGTAAATGATGCACTGTGGATTTCTGCATTTACCGGCGATGAAATTGCAAAACTAAACAAAGGGGTAACAAAAAAAATATATTACAACCTGTTTAGTTTAAAAACAGATAACAAGGGAAATGTTACAGGCCCGAAAAATGTTCAACTTGAAAATTTGAGTGCTGGCTATCATGCCGGACCAGTTTCGTACTGCGATAAAACAAAAGAACTCTTTGTAACGATTAATAATTTTGAAAATCCGGAAATCAGAAATAAAGTATACCGGAAAGCTGACATAAGGCTGAAAATAATCATTGCCCAAAAAGAAGGGGAAATCTGGAAACTGAAAGAAGAATTGCCATTTAACGATTCGACCTATTCTGTTGGCCACCCTGCAATTTCGGTTACCGGCGACACTTTATTTTTTGCTTCGGATAAACCAAACTCAGGGTTTGGAAACAGCGATATTTATATGTCGGTCAGAAAAGATGGAAAATGGGGCGATCCGGTTAATCTCGGAGCTAATATCAACACCGAATTTGATGAAATGTTCCCATTCTTTTACCAGGGCTCATTTTTGTTTTATGCTTCAAATAAAAAAGGAAATCAAGTGGCTGATTTCGATGTAAAATATAGTTGTAAAGAGGGAAGCTATTTCCGTAATCCCAAACCATTGGATATTCTGAATACCAATGAGGACGATTTTGGCCTGATAATTCACCCAAATGGAAAAACCGGATATTTTGTTTCACGCAGGGATGGCGGATTGGGAGATGACGACATTTACAAAATTACATTTAAAGGTGAATATAACCTGGAGTTAATGGTTATGGACAAAAAATTGATGCAACCCATTCAAAATCCAAAAGTAAAATTCAGCGATAATTTAGCTGCTACATTAACCGGAACACTTTTAACCCGTAAATTAACTGAAAATGGGACAATTATTGCCACTACCGAAATAGAAGGCTATCTGAACACATCGAAAAGCATTAGTACTGTTAATAAAAATCCAGGTATTTTAAAGGATACCCTGTGGGTAGAGAAAGTAGTTGTGATGCAGAAATTTGTAATGGAAAACATTTATTACGATTTCGACAAATCGAATATCCTTCCCGAATCTGAAACAGAACTTAACAAACTTGTAAAAGTGATGAATGACAACCCCTCATGGAAGGTAGAACTTGGTTCGCATACCGACTCAAGGGGCAGCAATGCCTATAATGATAAATTAAGCCAAAGAAGATCCGATTCTGCAGTGGGTTATATTGTAAAAAGTGGCATTGGCAGTGACCGTATTACTGCCAAGGGTTATGGAGAAACACAGTTGATAAATAAATGTAAAAATGGTGTCGATTGCACCGAGGAGGAACACCGGTTCAATCGCCGGACCGAATTTAAAATTCTGCAAATGGATAATAAATAATTACAAAGTATTAACCTGTAGTTTTTTATAACAATAAAAAAACTATTTTAGTATCGTTTTTATAACACTTAGATTTCTTAGGACGCAATTTATTTTTTTTATTAACCCGAAAGGTTTTGCTTTCAATAGTACAAATGATCATGAAAAGATTACTGGTTTTATTATTCTTTGTATTACCTGTAATAGGTAAATCACAAAGTGGCTGCAATTTTTTTGATTTTCGCAAACTGAAAATCGAAAAAACAAATTTAAATACAAGCCAGAGCGATTTTGGTCCTGCGTTTGTTAACGACGAATTATGGTTTTCGGCATTTACCAATGAAGAAATAAAAAAATTGTCGAAAGGGGATAATAAAGACATTTTTTACAATTTATTTAATGTAAAAATTGATGGCGAAGGGAATATAGCCGGGAATAAAAACATTCAATTTGAAGCAATTAGCGCAGGCTATCATGCCGGGCCGGTTTCGTACTGTAATAAAACCCAGGAGCTTTTTGTAACCTTAAGTAATTTCGACAATCCCGAGGTTAAAAATAACGTTTATCAAAAAGCAGATATCAGGTTAAAAATTATTACAGCAAAAAATTTCAGCGGGATTTGGAAGGTTACCGAAGAATTTCCATTTAACAATCCGTCTTATTCAGTGGGTCATCCGGCAATTTCCACCACTGGCGATACCCTGTTTTTTGCATCTAACAAACCTAACTCGGGTTTCGGCGAAAGTGATATTTATATGTCGGTAAGGAGTAACGGGAAATGGGGAAATCCAATTAACCTGGGTGAAAAGGTAAATTCTGAGTTTGATGAAATGTTCCCTTTCTTTTTCGATGGCCCGGTGTTGTTTTTTGCTTCCAACCAGGCACGAAACAAAAAAGGCGATTTCGATTTGAAATATATTTGCAAAACAGCCTTAGGATTCGACGAACCTAAATTGTTAACCGATTTTAACACAAACAAAGACGATTTTGGATTAGTTATCCACCCAAAACAAAAAGCAGGTTATTTTGTGTCGCGCCGAAACGGTGGAATTGGTGACGATGACATTTACAAAGTGACATTTACAGGCGAGTTTAACCTTGAATTGATTGTAATGGATAAAAAGTCGATGCAGGGAATAAAAAAACCAAAAGTTAATTTCAGCGATAATAGCCCTTATTCATTTAACGATTTGTTGTTAACCAGACCAATACCCGAAAATTCGTCAATTTTGGCTACCACCGAAATCGAAGGTTACCAGAATTCATCAAAAACCATTTCTACCATTGGAAAACCATACGGTATAATCAGCGATACATTATGGATCGAAAAAGTTGAAGTTGGACAAAAATTCGTAATGGAAAATATTTTTTACGATTACGATAAATGGGATATTCTCCCCGAATCGGAAATAGAATTAAACAAACTGGTTAAAATAATGAACGACAACCCGGGTTGGAAAGTTGAACTGGGCTCTCATACCGACTCAAGGGGAAGCGATTCGTACAACGAATTGTTAAGCCAGAAAAGATCGGATTCAGCGGTGGCATACATCATCAAAAACGGGATTGGCAAGGAAAGAATAATTGCAAAAGGCTATGGCGAAACCCAGCTTGTAAACCGATGCAAAAACGATGTGGAATGCTCCGGCGATGAGCACAGGCAGAATCGCCGTACTGAATTTAAAATTCTTGAAATGGATAATAAATAACCTTTTGGACTGGCAATTAATTCACTTAAAACAGAATTAGTTGCCAAACAAAACGGAAACTAAAATCCATTCAATTTCATCAAAACAGTAGGCAATAAAAGTAAAAATCCAACTACTGTAAGTATAATTATTAAAGGCGCTACCCATTTAAACCATTTTTCGTAAGGGATTCGGGCAATACCCAAAACACCGATTAACACCCCCGATGTTGGTGTTATCATGTTTGTAAATCCATCGCCAAGCTGAAAAGCAACAACTGTTGCCTGTCGCGAAATACCAACCAGGTCGGAAAATTGCGACATCATGGGCATGGTCAGGGCTGCTTTCCCCGATCCGCTTGGAATAAAAATATTCAGGAAAGTCTGGATAAGGTACATCATGCTAATTGAACCGATTTTCCCCAAATCCTCCATCGATTGCGATACGTAATATAAAATTGTATCGATAATTTTTCCATCCTTCAGTATCACAATAATTCCCCCTGCCAAACCTACAACCAACGCAGCCGACAAAATATCCTTTGCCCCTTCAATAAACGATTTTGTAATTTCATTTGCTGTTTTACCAATTGCAATTCCCGAAAATATTCCCAGCGCCAAAAACAGGGTAGCAATTTCGGTAACGTACCAACCGTAACCCATCACGCCAACTATCAGAAAAACAATGGTAAAGGTCAACAGGCTTAAAATGTAGTAATGCACTGTTTTTCGAAGTGCCATGAACCCTGAAAAAATAAACAAACCCGAACTGACTGGTACTGCCGGAAAATTGAACTCACTGTTTCCGATCTTCAAATTGGTAACCGGGTAATAAACAGAAAAGAGGACCAGGAAGAATGAAAGTGCAATAAACGAAATCCAGGCAATTCGCGGCACATAAAAATCATATTCCATATCCATGTTCCCGTTTCTTTTTCTCCAGTACTGATCATCCTCAAACACCAACGACTTTTCAGGACTCTTCCGGATTTTTGCCGCATATTTCAAAATAAACACAAAACCAACTATATTGATAACCAGCCACATAAAAATCCGGTATTCTATCCCTGAGAATAAAGGCAAATTTGATAAACCCTGGGCAATACCTACAGTAAAAGGATTCAGGAAAGCGCCTGCAAAACCGAGTGCAGCCGCTACAAAACACAGCGATACCCCAACTATAGAATCGTAACCCATGGAAATAGCAAGCGGGACAAAAATTATTGTAAAAGCAATGGTCTCCTCGCTCATTCCAAAAATCGCCCCAAACAAACTGAAAATGAACATTATTCCAGTTAGTATTATAGTGTTCGCCCCAATCTTTTTCAGGAAACGCGATTTCTCCCACCTACCCGAAAACTTCAGGAATGAGTAAATCCCGGTATCAATTGCACGGCTTTCGTTCAAAATCCAGAATGAGCCGCCAATTATCAATATAAATGCAATAATATTTGCAGTGTTTACAAATCCGTCGAAAAAAGCCGAGAAAACCTGCCAGGTCTGAAAATCACTTTCGATATACTGAAACGATTGGCTTTGAATTACCTCGCGGGCTATTCCGTTCACAACAACTGTTTCCCTTTTGAATTCTCCGCCGGGAATAACCCATGTTAACCCGGCACAAAAAATAATCAGGCCAAAAATTATTACGTACGTGTGTGGTACTTTCCTAAGCATGGTTGAATTTTTAGAATGGCGAAAATAACAAATAAAGATTTGGGGTTGTGATAAATTTCAGGATTTTAAAACTTCAAATTTAGTTTATTGCAAAACGGGCAGGGATTTATCAAATCATTTTCGTACCTTTTAAATAATAAAATAAAAGATCGTTTTTATGAAGATATTGCTGGAAAACATCAAGGAATTGGTACAGGTTACCGATGAACCAATTTTGTACAGGGCAGGCAACCAAATGCGCACTTTAACAACCATTAAAAATGCATTCCTGATTATTCGCGATGAAGTTATAGAGGATTTCGGGCGAATGGAGCAGCTAAAAGATAAATATATAGATGATGACATCCTGGTTGAAATTGACTGTGCAAACAGGCTGGTTTACCCAAGTTTCTGCGACTCCCATACGCACCTGGTCTATCCCCAAACGCGCGAAAAAGAGTTTGTAAGCCGGATTAAAGGTTTAAGTTACGAAGAAATAGCCAAACAGGGCGGAGGTATTATAAATTCGGCTAAACTGTTGCACGAAACATCGGAAGATGAACTGTACAACAGCGCAATGGAACGGATTGTTGAAGTAATGAAAATGGGTACCGGGGCCATTGAAATAAAAAGTGGCTATGGATTAAATACCGGGGACGAATTGAAAATGCTGCGGGTAATCCGAAGAATAAAAGAAGATTCGCCATTGTGTGTTCGTTCCACATTTTTAGGGGCTCACGCTGTTCCCGAAAAATACAAAACAAATGTTTCAAAATATGTCGATATCGTTATCAACGAAATGATCCCCCAGGTAATCGCCGATGATTTAGCCGATTTTATCGATGTATTTTGCGATAAAGGATTTTTTTCGCAACAAGATACCGGCCGGATTTTAATGGCCGCGGCAAAATATGGGTTGAGGCCAAAAATTCATGCAAACGAACTCGATTTTTCGGGTGGGGTGCAGGTTGGTGTAAAATACAATGCCCTTTCGGTCGATCATCTGGAATATATCGGAGACGAGGAAATTGCATTGTTAAAAGACAGTGAAACCATGCCAACCGTGTTGCCGGGCGCTGCTTTTTTCCTTAATTTACCTTTGTCGCCGGTTCGTAAAATGATTGACTCCGGGTTACCACTAGCACTTGCTTCCGACTACAATCCGGGTTCATCGCCAAGCGGTAACATGAGTTTTATTTCATCGCTCGGATGCATAAAATACAACATGCTTCCCGAAGAAGTCATAAATGCAACTACCTTAAATTCGGCCTATGCTATGGGAATCAGCGATTCTATGGGAAGTATTTCAAAAGGTAAAACAGCAAATCTTTTTATCACTATCGAAGCATCGGGTATCGAAAGTTTGCCCTATCATTTTGGCTCAAACATGATTGAAACTGTCATTATTAATGGCGAAGTTCAAACCTTCGGTTTTATGCATTAAATCATATCAAAGCAATTTTGTTCTTGTTACTTTCGAAGCAAAAATTTCGATTAAATAAGTGAAGCTAAATTAAAAAACACATGGAATTTTGCCATGTAAATATTTTAGCTAAACATTATCAAAAACTTATGTCGACAATGAAAATTATTGAATGTGTACCTAATTTTTCGGAAGGAAGGAATATGGCTGTAATTAAAGAAATTACCGATGCCATTGAAAGTGTTGAAGGAATAAAATTGCTTGATGTTGATCCGGGAAAAGCTACCAACCGCACGGTTGTAACGTTTGTTGGCTCTCCCGAAGATGTAATTGAATCGGCTTTCAGGGGAATTAAAAAAGCTGCATGGTTAATTGATATGCGTCAGCATTCTGGCGAACATCCCCGTTTCGGGGCTACCGATGTTTGCCCTTTGGTGCCTGTTGCAAATGTTACTATGGAAGAGGCTGTTATTTTTGCACGTAAACTGGCCGAAAGAGTGGGGAAGGAGCTTGGAATCCCGGTGTTTTGTTATGAATTTGCAGCCTTTAACAACGAAAGAAAAAGTTTGGCCAATTGCCGCTCGGGCGAATACGAAGGATTAAAAGAACGAATTGAAAGCGGGAAATGGAAACCCGATTTTGGGCCTTCCATATGGTCTGAAAGTGTTTCAAAATCAGGCGCTTCGGCTATCGGCGCGCGTAATTTCCTAGTGGCATATAACGTAAATTTAAATACAACTTCTACAAGGAGGGCAAATTCAATTGCTTTCGATGTGCGCGAGGCAGGCAGAATAATGCGTGAAGGAGATCCAATAACCGGCAAAATAGTTAACGATGAAAATGGCGACCCCGTCAGGATTCCCGGAACATTGAAAAAAACGCGCGCAATTGGCTGGTATATTGAAGAGTATGGCATCGCCCAAATATCGATGAACCTTACAGATATTACGGTTACACCGGTTCATGTTGCATTCGACGAAGTTTGCGAGAAGGCCCGTTTGAGGGGAATAAGGGTAACCGGCTCTGAATTGGTTGGGTTAATTCCGTTACAGGCAATGTTGGATGCCGGAAAATATTTCCTGAAAAAACAGCAGCGTTCAACTGGAATAGCTGACGGTGAAATCATAAAAATTGCAATTAAATCACTCGGATTAAACGAATTGGCCCCTTTCGATCCTCAAAAGAAAATTATTGAGTATGTTATTCAGGAAAACTCAGGTAAGAAACTGATTGATTTGACTTTAAAGAATTTTTCTGAAGAAACAGCATCGGAATCGCCTGCACCCGGGGGAGGTTCTATTTCGGCATATGTCGGTTCATTGGGCGCAGCTTTGGGGACTATGGTGGCAAACCTGTCGGCACACAAACGCGGTTGGGAAAACCGTTGGGAAGAGTTTTCGGATTGGGCCGAAAAAGGAAAATATTTTCATACCGCGCTTTTGAATTGTGTTGACGAAGATACGCTTGCCTTTAACCAGATTATGAAAGCGTTCGAACTTCCTAAAATAAGCGAACAGGAAATTACAATTCGCAAAGCAGCAATTCAGGAAGCTACAAAAAATGCAATTGATGTTCCTTTAAAAGTTATGCAACTGGCTGTTGAATCGATGGAAATTTTGAGCGCCATGGCTGAAACAGGCAACCCAAATTCTGTTTCAGATGCCGGTGTTGGAGCGCTTTGCGCACGCACGGCTGTTGAAGGTGCATTTCTGAATGTGAAAATAAATGCGGCCGGATGCAGCGATACCAGATATGTTAAACTTGTTATGGAAATGGCAGAAGAGTTAATGAATAAAGCAAAAAACTGCGAAAAGGAGATTCTTGAACTGGTAAATTCGAAAATAAAGTTGTGAAGTTGCACCTTTTTACGACCTTTTTATCGATTATCAAATTTTAATTTAAAGTTAATACAATGGCCCGCTTAATAAAGAAATAATTCTCTAATTGATTTTTACTTATCTTTGCTAACGAAAATTATTTCCAAATCAGTTAAACAACAATGAAAAATTCTGGAGAAAATAAAAAGGTAAAACAGGTCCCGGAACCCACTCTGCGGCGCTTGCCTGTTTATTTGTATTTTCTCGAGAAAGTACGGGAAGAAGGGTGCTTAAGCATTTCGGCGCCGGTAATTGGAAAAGCTTTAAGTTTCGATCCTACGCAGGTAGTAAAAGACTTAGCTGTAACCGGAGTTAAGGGAAAACCAAAAGTTGGCTATAACACCTACGAGCTGATTCATTCATTAGAAGCATATTTAGGATTTAACCGTACCAACGAAGCATTTCTTATTGGCGCCGGGAATTTGGGTTCTGCCTTAATGGCGTATCAGCAACATCAATCGCTTGGTATTAAAATTATTGCCGCTTTCGATACCGACAGCAAGAAAATAGGCAAACAGATTGGTGGCATCCATGTACTTGATTACAATAAATTGTTTCATTTATCTGAAAGGTTAAATGTTCAGATTGCAATTCTTACCACTCCAAACAAAGTCGCCCAGGATGTGGCTGAAGATTTGGTGAATTGCGGAATTAGAGCAATCTGGAATTTTACTTCGGCAATCCTCGATCTTCCTGACAACATCATAGTCCAGAATACCTCGATGAGCGCGTATTCAGCCGTATTGTTGAGCAGGTTAAACAATCCATCTGTTTAACTTATAAAATTAACGTCATGAAAAACTTTTCTGCTATTTCCATCTGCTTAACCTTTGAAATAAAGAAATATTTCTCTATTGGTTCGAAACCAGCATTATCCCACAATTGCAAAGAACCTTTCGGAACCGAAGAAATAAACATTTCTTACGAGGATTTGATTCAGGCTAAGGAATATATTGAGAACTATAAGATTACGACACGTTGGCAAACATTGTAAATATTTCCCGCCAATTCATATTAGCTATTTGCTTGCTGTAATTCAAATTATATCATAGCTAACGACAATAAGTGATTTTTTGATCTTTTTATTTTTTGTAAAATATTTGCAGCATGTTTCTTGGGCCCATAAAATATTAACTACAACGCAAGGTTTATAATTGTAATACCCGCGCCCCCAAAATCAACATGTTCATCCTTATACGATCGCACCATGGGTTCGGCGCTCAGGTAACCGCGGATTATTTCCTTTAAAATGCCATTTCCTTTTCCGTGTAAAACCCGCAACTGACGGGCATCAAGCATTATGGCCTCATCTATGAATTCCTGAATGATAGATATTGCTTCTTCGGCCCTTTTCCCGCGAATATCAATCTCGGGTTTAAAAGAAAGCCGCTTTTCCGATAAATTGGAAATTAACTTTGATTTTCCGGCGCCCCTGTTTTTTTCAATCCGTTTTGCTTCATTGCTGCTAATCCGCTCAATCTGATCAGCAGGAAGTGTTGTAATTAACTGTCCAAATGCAATTACTGCATTTTTTTTGCTTAACTCAATAAGATCGCCAACCGTGTTTTGACCTTTAATCCTCACTTTATCGCCGGGTTTTATTTCGGGTTCTTCTTCAATTACAGCGTCGCTGTTAACTTGTATTGGTTTTTCAGCGCGTTGCAGGTTCCGCAACTTTTCACGTTCCTGTAACTTTTTGATTTTCTGGTCGATGCCCTTTTCTTCAGAAGTAGTTTTCTGAATTATCTCGTTTTGCAATACGGTAAGTTTTTCCCTAGCCAGTTTGGTTTTTTCTTTTTCAGCCTGCTCCTTTCTGATTTCGTGAATGGTATTCTCAATTTTTTTGTTTACCCCCGAAAGCAGGTTTTCGGCATCTTCCTTTGCCTTTTTCATTATTTCCTTCCGCTGTTTCTGCGTTTCCTTTAATTCCGTTTCGTAGGTAACAGCCATTTCATCGAGCATTTTTTCAACCTTCCTTATTTTTTTGCGTTTGCTTTCCCAGTAACGTTTATCGCGGTTAATCTGGCGCAGGTTCCTGTCGAAATCGATGTGATCTTTCCCTACTTTTCCGGTGGCCATTGCAAGAATATCCTCGGGCAAACCAATTTTCCGTGCAATTTCAAAGGCAAAAGAACTTCCCGGCTTGCCGATTTCGAGTTGAAACAACGGGTTCATATTTTGCGAATCGTACAACATGGCCCCGTTTTCAATTCCATCAGCCGATGAAGCAAAATGTTTCAGGTTGGTATAGTGGGTTGTAATTACCCCAAAAACACGCATTTGGTTCAATTTATCGAGTATCGATTCGGCAATCGCGCCGCCAAGCATCGGTTCAGTTCCTGTCCCAAATTCGTCGATTAAAATAAGCGTGTTTGCGTTGCTGAATTTTACGAAATGTTTCATGTTCAGCAAATGCGAACTATAGGTACTCAGGTCGTTATCAAGCGATTGCTCGTCGCCAATGTCGATAAATACCTGGTCGAATATTCCGGTCCTGCTTCCTTCGCTGATTGGGATTAACAATCCGCATTGCAACATATACTGTAATAATCCGACAGTTTTCAGGCAAACCGATTTTCCACCTGCATTAGGGCCTGAAATTACCAAAATGTGTTTATCGGCTGATAACCTGATATTTAACGGGACGATTTTTCGTTGCTCCTTTATTAATGCCTTCATCAAAAGCGGATGGATTGCCTGCAACCAATCGATTACAGGAATTGCGGCAAACTCAGGCTTTAAGGCATTAAATTCCACTGCCAGTAAAGCTTTTGCACGTATAAAATCAATTTCGCCAAGGAAATCGTAAGAATAAAACAAATCGTCGAGATAAGGCCGGATATCGTTTGAAAAATCGGTCAGAATACGCACAATTTCACGTCTTTCAGCATATTCAAGCTCCCTGATTTCGTTGTTCATTTCCACAATTTCATTGGGCTCGACATACGAAGTTTTTCCGGTAGATGATTCGTCGTAGATAATCCCTTTCAGTTTACGTTTGTTGCTGGCTGAAATAGGGATTACCGCCCGCCCGTCGCGTATGGAAACCGTTGCATCCTCTTCTACAAGGCCATCTTTTTGCGCCTGTTTTAAAATGGCGTGGAGCCGTTTCGACATATTTGACTGGCGGTTAAGGATTTCTTTCCTGATCCTTGCCAGTTCGGGTGTCGCATTATCGCGTATTTTCCCGAATTTATTCAGAATATTGTCAATACGGTCGTAAATGTAGGGATAGACTTGTACCTTGCCGGTTTTCATTTTCAAACGCGGAAATACTTCTTCATCCTGTTTATTAAAAAAGAAGACTATTGCCCTAACCGATTCAAGCGATCGTTTTAGGTCGAAAAGTTCCGAAGTTTCAAGAAATCTGCCTTCGATCCTGATTTTTTTCAGTGCTTCGCGTAAATCGTAAAAATGACTTGATGGGAAATTATCGAATTCACGGACAATCCGGCAAAACTCATCAACTTCGCCAAGTTGATTTGATATAATGCTGTAATCGTTTTGAAACTGCATTTCATCAACCCATTCGAACCCCATGTCGCTTATACATTTTTCGTGCAACATTTCGCGAATGCGGTCAAAACCAATTTTCGATTCAAAATTTTCAGGATAAAACTTATGCATTGTTTCAATTCAATTCCATCGCAAAAATAGGGAAAGTTGGTTGAAGTTTATATTTTAACGATAAATTTGAAATTTGATGTAAACATCAGTTCCCTACGCAAAACTGATTTATCCCTTTGGCGCCTTTTCATCAGGAAAACGGTCTGCATATTCTTCCCAAAACGATTTCACTTCCTTTTTCATCTCCCTTGAAAGCGAAAGAATGCCAAAAAGGTTCGGGATGGTCATCAACGCTATGGTAATACCGGAAAGTGTCCAGATTATTGTGGTATCGGTAAACGAAGCAATAAAGAATCCAATGACATAAATAATGTGATAGTAAATTACTTTGCCCGAGCCAAACAAATAGGTAATTGCCCTGTCGCCGTAATACGACCAACTGATTGCCGTTGAAAAAGCAAAAAGCAGCAACCCAATTGAGACGATATATTTGCCAAAATCGCCAAACCAACTGCTGGTAAATGCCACAGTTGTTAGCGGGGCGCTGTGCATCAACGATTTTCCTGAAAAATAAAGCCCGGCCTGGCTTATCAGTTTTCCGTTTTTTACTTCAATAGTTCCCGAGTAGGGTTGGTTGTTTACAAAGACTTTCACATCTTCGGCAACTGAGCGCGAATGCAGAATTGTTGGTTGGTTATGGATTTTACCTTCAGTAACATTTAAGCTGCCCGAAAAGAGGTCAAGATCGTTTTTACCAACAAGGTAATTATGAAGTTTGTCAACATCATTTTTATTTAATTCGGAATAATTGCCAGCTAAAACCACCATGTCGGCCTCCTGAAATTTGTTGTCGTATTTTTTTGTCCAAACCCCCGAGGAAAGCAAGACCAAACCTGTAAGAAAACAAATGATAATTGTGTCGATAAATGGTTCCAGCAAGGCAACCAATCCCTCTGAAACCGGTTCGTGAGCGCGGGCTGCAGCATGTGCAATGGGCGCCGATCCCTGCCCTGCCTCGTTCGAAAACAAACCCCGGTTGACACCACGGTTAAATGCAAAAGCAACACTCCCCCCCAGAAAACCGCCAACAGCGGCAGAACCCGTAAGAACCTCGCCAAAAATAGCCGCTAACGAAGGAATAATGTTGTTGTAGTTATAAAGGATTACGGCAATTGCACCAACAAAATATATCAACGCCATTAGCGGTACAAGGCGCGATGTAACCTGTGCTATTCTTTTAATACCGCCAATAATAACAAAACCAAGTAAAACAGCCAGTATACCACCTGTGAGCATGTGGTTAATCCCAAAAGTTTCGAACATTGAATTCGAAATACTGTTAATTTGCGGTAAACTGCCTGTGCCGAACGACGATAAAACCGTGGCTATTGCAAAAATAACAGCCAGCCATTTCATGTTAAGGCGGTTTTTCATATAGTACATCGGGCCCCCCGAAACGGAACCATCTTCAGCTATTTCGCGGTATTTATGCGATAGTGTGACTTCAACAAATTTGGTTGTCATGCCAAGTGCTGCTGTTACCAACATCCAAAACAACGCTGCCGGCCCACCCAGATGGATAGCCAGCGCCACACCCGCTATGTTACCGGTCCCCACTGTCCCCGACAAAGCTGTTGTTAACGCCTGAAAATGCGTGGTGTCGCCAACATCGCCTTCTTTATCAAATTTTCCGCGAACAATTCGCAAAGAATATTTCAAATAACGAAATTGAGGAAATTTAAGATAAAGGGTAAAAAATAAACCAGTTCCGAGCAATAAAAAAACGAACCATTGCGATCCGCCAATATACCCATCTATTAAAGACAAAATTTCGTTTATTCTCTGCATAATAAGTTAGTTTTCCGGTTTTGAGGCTTAAAAATAATATTCTCATTCAATTTGAATGGGTTCATAGAGTATTATTATTAGAATTTTGCAGCGACGAACTGGTTTAAATCTGGAAATTATTATGTTCGCCAGTAAAATTTTTGATAAAAACCAAATTAGCTTTTCGGTACTTTTTCGCCGGGGTATCTATCGGCCCACTCCTTCCAGAACAGTTTCACCTCGTTTTTCATTTCCTTCGAAAGCGACAAAATTCCAAAAAGGTTTGGGATGGTCATTAACGCAATGGTGATGCCGGAAAGTGTCCAGATTATAGTGGTATCGGTAAACGAAGCCACAAAGAAACCGATTACATAAATAATGTGGTAATAAATAACTTTGCCCGAACCAAACAGATATGTAACCGCCCTGTCGCCATAGTACGACCAGCTGATTGCAGTTGAAAAGGCAAATAACAGTAAACCAAACGCAACGACAAACTTTCCGTAATTGCCAAACCAGCTTCTGGTAAATGCAACGGTTGTAAGCGGTGCACTATGCAACAATGATTTTCCGGTAAAATAAAGTCCCGGCTGACTTGCCAGTTTCCCGTTATTAAATTGAATGTTGCCTGTAAACGGCTGGTTATTTATCCAGACCTTTACATTTTCGGCTACCGAACGCGAATGTAAAATGGTAGGTGCGTTCCGGATTTCACCGCCGGAAACTTTTAATTCCCCCGAAAAAAGTTCCGGATACGATTTTCCGGAAAGAAAACTGTACAGTGTTTTAACATCTGCTTCGTTTTTATCCGAATAAGTCCCACTTAAAACAATCATGTCTGACCCCTGAAATTTATTTTCAAATTTCTCTTTCCACACCCCCGATGAAAGCACAACAAGCCCTGTTAGAGAGCAAATAATAATTGTATCGATAAAGGGTTCGAATAAAGCAACCAATCCTTCCGAAACGGGTTCGTGGGCGCGGGCCGCAGCATGGGCAATCGGTGCAGAACCTTGTCCTGCCTCGTTCGAAAACAAACCACGGTTAACGCCACGGTTAAAAGCAAAAGCAACGCTTCCCCCCAGGAATCCACCAGCGGCAGCGGTTCCCGTAAATAAATCGCCCCCGATTTCCATTAACGAAGGAATAATATTCTGATAATTGTAAATTATAACTCCAAGGGCACCAATAAAATACACAATGGCCATAAACGGGGTAAGTTTTTCTGTTACTTTGGCAATACGCTTTATTCCGCCAATAATAATAACGGCCAGCAAAACAGTAAGAATCCCGCCGGTTAACATGTGGTTGATACCTGCCGTCTCGTAAAGTGAGTTGGCTATACTGTTTATTTGCGGCAAACTGCCTGTCCCAAACGATGATAAAATTGTGGCCACTGCAAAAATTGCAGCAAGCCATTTCATATTTAACCGGTTTTTCATGTAATACATCGGCCCTCCTGCAATTGAACCATCTTTTGCAATTTCGCGGTACTTGTGCGATAAGGTAACTTCAACAAACTTCGTTGTCATTCCCACCGCAGCAGTCACAAGCATCCAAAACAATGCAGCAGGGCCTCCCAGGTGAATAGCCAGCGCCACACCAGCTATGTTTCCGGTACCAACTGTGCCCGAAAGCGCCGTAGCTAAAGCCTGAAAATGCGACGTATCACCAACATCCGTGGTTTTGTCGAACTTACCCCGAACAATTCGGAAAGCCGGTTTCAGGTATCGGAACTGTGGAAATTTCAGGTACAGAGTAAAAAAAACTCCTGTTCCCAATAACAAAAAAACGAACCATTGAGATCCGCCAATATAACCGTCAACAACTGAAAGAAAATCATTGATTTTACCCATCACCGGCATGTTTAATTTTCCGTTAAAATTAGTGATCTCTTTCAATTTATAACATTCATTATTTGTTAAATTGAATTATAAGAGTTTTAAAGAAATAACTTATATTTGATTTTTTACTTTTCGATTAACAGAAAATTCGACAACCTGATTGTCAGACACTTGAAAACCAGTTACAATTAATTTGAGAATAACTTTAAAAATTTAAGCCATGTTACCAAAATTTTTGCTTGCCGACAACTCGCTCGAGACGCCTGAGACCATTTTTGTTGTTCATACCGAATCGCCCCGGTTTATTATTGAATCCGATATTGATGATTTCTGGAACAACCAGCACATTCACTGGATTGACGGCGAACCCGGAGACGAAGATTTGATTGCCGACCTTGTTGAAGCAGCCGAGGAATTCCTCGAAAAAGAGTTCGACAATGAGGATCTTCTTGATGAGGATGACGAAGATTAATCTCAGTGTTTCATTGAACCACTCCTTTTAACGATAACTGTATCCTTTTTCGGGAAATATCAATTTCCTTAATCCTGACTTTAATATGTTGTTGAAGTTTTACAATTTGATTGGGGTCAGAAATAAACCGGTCTGCCATTTCAGAAATATGGATCAGCCCCGGTTCTTTTATTCCCAAATCGACAAAAGCGCCGAAATTGGTGATATTGTTAACAATTCCGGGTATTTCCATCCCTTCGCGCAAATCATTTATCGAATGTATTCCTTCCGCAAACTCGAAAACTTTTATTGGTTTTCTCGGATCGCGCCCGGGTTTTAAAAGTTCAGCCTTTATATCGTTTAATGTTGGCAATCCAACTTCGGCTGTTACATATTTCTGAAAATCGATTTGAGAGACAAGTGTTTCATTTCGTATCAAATCACCGATTTCGCATTTTAAATCACCGGCTATTTGTTTTACTATTGTGTATGACTCGGGGTGAACCGCCGAATTGTCGAGCGGGTTTTTTGCATCCGGGATACGAAGAAATCCGGAAGATTGTTCAAAAGCCACATTTCCCATCCGGGGTACTTTTTTTAACTCTTCGCGTGAAGCGAAGGGCCCGTTTTCCTTGCGAAAAATGGCGATGTTTTCGGCCAGCGCCGGCCCCAATCCCGAAATGTAGGTTAGCAGGTGTTTGCTGGCAGTGTTCAGATTAACGCCAACCGAGTTTACACTTAGTTCAACCACTGAATCGAGGCTGTTTTTCAGTTTTTTCTGGTCAACATCGTGTTGGTACTGCCCAACTCCAATGCTTTTCGGGTCTATTTTCACCAGTTCGGCCAGTGGATCCATCAGCCGGCGGCCAATAGAAACCGCGCCCCGCACCGTAACATCGTATTGCGGGAATTCCTGGCGTGCAACCGGCGAAGCCGAATAAACCGAAGCGCCATCTTCGCTAACCACATACACCCTTAACTCGCGATCGAAACGGAGCCTTTTAATAAATGCTTCTGTTTCGCGGCCGGCAGTTCCGTTTCCGATGGCTACTGCTTCAATTTTATACATTTCAACCATCGACGACAGCTTTTTTGCAGCCATTTTAAATTCCTCCTGTGGCTTGTGCGGATAAATAGTTTCGTTGTGCAGCAGGTTACCCTGCTCATCGAGGCAAACCACTTTACATCCTGTCCGGTAGCCTGGATCAATTGCCAGGATGCGTTTTTGCCCCAAGGGCGGCGCTAACAAAAGCTGACGAAGGTTTTCGGCAAAAACGCGGATTGCCACTTCATCGGCTTTTTCTTTAGACAGGTTTGCAAATTCTGTTTCTATTGATGGTTGGATTAATCTCTTTAAACTGTCTTTTACAGCCATTTCTACCTGTTCTGCACAGGTGTTTAATCCGGTTACTAAAAATCGGTTCAGATTTGTCAGAATTTTATCAGAATCAGGTGCAATGGCAACGCGCAAAAATCCTTCGTTTTCGCCCCTCCGCATAGCTAAAAGCCGGTGTGACGGGCATTTTTTCAATGGCTCGTTCCAGTCAAAATAATCGAGGTATTTGGCAGCTTCTTCCTCTTTTCCTTTTACAATTTTCGATGTTATTACAGCATCCTGCTCAAAACCGCGGCGTACAATATTTCTTGCTTTTTCATTTTCGCTTATCCATTCGGCAATAATATCGCGGGCGCCTTCAAGTGCTTCCTGAACTGTTTTAACATTATCGTTTAAAAATGAGGTTGCCCTTGTTTCAATACTCCGCTCCAGTTGCTTCATTATTATTTTGGCCAGTGGTTCCAGTCCCTTTTCTTTAGCAATGGTAGCTTTTGTGCGGCGTTTGGGTTTAAACGGAAGGTAAATATCCTCAAGTTCAACAGCATCGAAACAATTAACAATCCTGTTTTTCAATTCGGGAGTTAAAAGTTCTTGTTCATCAATGGTTTTTAAAACGGTTTCCTTGCGTTTTTCGAGGTCGGTGTATTTCTCGTTGAGCTCTTTTATTTGCAGAACCTGCTCTTCATCAAGGCTCCCGGTGCGTTCCTTTCTGTAGCGCGAAATAAACGGAACAGTTGCGCCTTCATTTATTAAGCTGATAGTGTTTGCAACCTGGTTTTCTTTAACATTTAGTGTTTTGGATATAATATCAAGTATTTTCGAATTCATTTTTCAAATTTATTTTGCAGAAAGCAAAAGTAAAAAAGAAAAAAGAAATTCGTTTTTATTTGAAAATTATACCGGATTCGGGCAAGCCGGAATTTGTAATCGACATCTTTCCTTTACATCCTGAGTTGCAATCCAATTTTTTTATGGGTATAATGATGCAATGAAAGAATCGGGAGCCGGTCCCAAAAATTTTCGGGATTCCAGAGTCAGACAAAATATTCCTCGACTTGGGAAACCCGATAGCTATCGGGTCGAAGTCCCGAAACAAATTCTGTCATTAGGAGGGATTGCAGAGGTAATTATAAGTCCAAAACTTTTTATTTTAAACTTTAAAGTTTAAACATTAAACAGTATTTTTGCACCTCATTTTTATAAGATTGAAAAACGATGTTTGAGAATTTAAGCGACAGGCTGGAACGGTCATTTAAACTGCTGAAAGGGCAGGGAACCATTACCGAAATTAATGTGGCGGAAACGCTGAAAGATATTCGCAGGGCATTGCTCGATGCCGATGTGAACTTTAAAATTGCGAAAAAATTCACCGACGATGTCAAGGAAAAAGCTCTGGGTCAGCACGTTCTGACGGCAGTAAAACCGGGACAATTAATGGTAAAAATTGTCAGGGATGAACTTACAGTTTTAATGGGCGGCAAATTTACCGACATTAACCTGAAAGGAAAACCAACGGTAATTTTAATGTCGGGGCTCCAGGGTTCGGGTAAGACAACTTTTTCGGGGAAACTTGCGCTGATGCTTAAAAGCAAAAAAGGCCGGCATCCGCTGCTTGTTGCCGGAGACGTTTATCGACCTGCAGCTATTGAACAGTTGAAAGTTCTTGGCAGTCAAATCAATGTTCCGGTATATACCGAAGAGGGTAACATGGACCCTGTGAAAATTGCAAAAGCCGCCGTTCAGGAAGCAAAAAATAAAGGATACGACATTGTAATTATCGATACCGCCGGACGTCTGGCTATCGACGAACAGATGATGAACGAGATTGCTGCTGTGAAAAATGCCGTAAATCCCGATGAAATTCTGTTTGTTGTTGACTCGATGACAGGTCAGGATGCGGTAAACACGGCCAAGGAGTTTAACGACCGACTGGATTTCGACGGAGTTGTACTGACCAAATTAGACGGTGACACACGCGGTGGCGCCGCCCTTTCGATTCGCGCAGTGGTTGAAAAACCCATTAAATTTGTGGGAACCGGAGAAAAGCTCGATGCAATCGACGTTTTTCACCCCGATCGTATGGCCGATCGAATATTGGGAATGGGCGATATTGTTTCGCTGGTTGAAAAAGCGCAGGAACAATTTGACCAGGAAGAAGCGAGAAAGCTGCAGAAGAAGCTGGCCCAGAACACCTTCAATTTTAACGACTTCCTGAAACAGATTAACCAGATTAAAAAAATGGGTAACCTGAAAGATGTGGTCGGGATGATACCCGGTATGGGAAAGGCCATGAAAAACTTCGATATCGATGATGATGCATTTAAGCATATCGAAGCTATTATCTTTTCAATGACCGCAAAGGAGCGCGAGGAACCGGCATTAATAAATGGTAGCCGGAGAAAAAGAATTGCAGAAGGTTCGGGAACCAACATACAGGAAGTAAACCGCTTACTAAAACAATTCGACGAAACACGTAAAATGATGAGAATGGTTTCGCAGGGTAAAAATATCCAGCGAATGATGGGCGGTATGCAGAAACAGGGAAGGAAGTTCTAAAAATATGAAGCCCCCTCTTCCCGATAGATATCTGGACCCTGAGGGGGGGAGGTTAAGAACAAAAATAGAAATGAAAATACCAGGATAATGATGCTTATTGACGGGAATAAAGTAGCTGCTGAAATGAAGCAGGAGATTGCAGAAGAAGTAAAGAAAATTGTAGCAAATGGGGGCAAAGCACCTCATCTGGCAGCAATTCTGGTTGGACACGATGGTGGCAGCGAAACTTATGTCGCCTATAAGATAAAAGATTGTGAGGCAGTTGGTTTTAAATCTTCCCTTATCAGATACGAAGATGATGTAACTGAAAAAGAGCTGCTTGCAAAAATCGAAGAACTGAACAACGATAACGACCTTGATGGGTTTATTGTGCAGTTGCCCTTACCAAAACACATTTCTGAACAAAAAGTAATTGAAGCCATCAATCCCAAAAAGGATGTCGATGGTTTTCATCCGGTAAATGTAGGCCGCATGGTAATTGGTTTGCCTGCTTATATTTCGGCTACGCCTTTCGGAATTGTAGAACTGTTAAAACGCTACAAAATACAAACCAGCGGTAAAAACTGTGTAATTGTAGGAAGAAGCAATATTGTTGGCCGTCCGTTAAGTGTGCTGATGTCGCAAAAATCGGTAAATTCAACGGTCACTGTCGCCCACAGCCGCACTGCCAATCTTGATGAAGTTTGCAGAAATGCAGATATCCTGATTGCAGCAATCGGGGTTCCTGAATTTGTTAAAGGCCACATGGTGAAAGAAGGGGCTGTTGTAATCGACGTGGGCACAACACGGGTAAAATCGGACCAGACAAAATCGGGTTTTAAATTAAAAGGCGATGTTTTATTTGAAGAAGTTGCCGGAAAATGCTCGTATATAACACCTGTTCCGGGTGGCGTTGGCCCAATGACAAGGGTATCGTTATTACAAAACACACTCCTGTCGGCAAAAAAAGAGATTTATAAATAGTTACCCGGTTTCAAAAAATAAGTTTTCCTCGAGGATTGAATTTCGTGTCTCACTTTTCAATTTTCATATTTTAGAATCAGTTTAAACTGTTTGAAATCGAATGTATTCCGGCCCCAAATCATTCAATTCGAACCTAACTTTAATTATTTTTTTTATTTTTGGTTTTGGAACTTAATAAAAACCAAAATAATCGAGGATGGAAAGCGTTGATAATAAGGGGGAAATGAGAAATTCTGATAGCAAATTCAATCAGGAAATCCATTCAAAAGTAGTGCGGGCCGGGAAAAGAACTTATTTTTTTGATGTTAAAAGTACCCGAAACGAAGAGTATTACCTTACAATTACTGAGAGTAAAAAAAGGTTCGAAGACAATGGAAATTTCCATTACGAAAAACACAAAATTTTCCTTTACAAAGAAGATTTCGAAAAATTTCTGGAAGGTTTACAGGAAGTAATTCATTTTATTGACGATCATCAACCTGAATCAGTTGTCGATAATAATAAACCAGTAGCGACATCAAAGAACGAACCCGTTGCGAATTACACAAACGTAGATTTTGAAGATATTTAAAACCGGGATTTTTTTTGAAGTTAAAATTCATTCTCAGTTTAGTTCGCTTAATTCAAGCCAGCGCAATTCTTTTTCATCGATAAGTTGTTTTACTGAGACCAGCTTCTCCGATTTCTGAAATAACTCCCCGTGCGGTAAAGTTCCTGAATTCAGGGCTGTTTCCAATATTTCTTTTTCCGATTCAAGCGATGCAATTTCGGTTTCCAGCATTTCCAGTTCGCGCTTTTCGTTAAAGGTAAGTTTTCTTTTTTGGTCCGATGCCAGCGCTGTTTTAACTTTTAACGGATCTGCTTCCGGCTTCTTTGTTTTTTCCTGCTGATTTGTTTTTTCAAGCTCTTTTTCCTCAAGTTGCCTGTTCCTGTAAATAGTATAATTTCCAGGGAAGTCGGTAATTTTTCCCAAACCTTCGAAAACAAACAGGTGATCGACAATTTTATCCATAAAAAACCTGTCGTGCGAAACAATAACCACGCATCCGGCAAACGACTTCAGGTATTCCTCGAGCACATTTAACGTTAGGATATCCAAATCGTTGGTAGGTTCGTCGAGGATAAGAAAATTCGGATTTTGCATTAAAACGGTACATAAATAAAGCCTGCGCTGTTCTCCACCGCTGAGTTTTTCGATGTAATTGTACTGTGTTTCGGGCGGAAACAGAAAATAATTCAGCAATTGGGAAGCACTCATTTTATTGCCATCTTCAAAAATAACAAACTCGGCAATTTTTGTTACTGCATCGATTACTCTTTCACGATAATCGAACGAAATCCCATCCTGCCGGTAATAACCGAAACTGATGGTTTTCCCGATATCGATGTTTCCTGAATCGGGTTTTAAAATTCCGGTAATCAGGTTCAAAAACGTAGTTTTTCCGGTACCGTTGTTACCAATAATCCCGACTTTTTCGAAACGCGAAAATTTATAGCTAAAATCCTCGATAAGCTTAACTCCCGGGAATGATTTTGAGACATTTTCGAGTTCGACCATTTTTTTCCCAAGACGCGAAGATTTCACATTCAGTTTAACCACATCGTTATTCAGCTTTTGCGATGCTTTATCCTGTAACTCACTAAACGCGTTAATCCGGTATTTCGCCTTGTGGCTGCGGGCTTGCGGCATCCGGCGCATCCATTCAATTTCGGTCCGCAACAGGTTTTTTGCCTTGGCAACCGATGCTTGCTGCATTTCAATCCGTTCATCGCGCTTCTCTAAAAAATAGGAATAATTACCCAGGTAACGGTAAATCTGGTTGTCTTCCATTTCAATTATTTCGTTGCACACACGGTCAAGAAAATAACGATCGTGGGTCACCATCAAAAGTGTGGTTTTTGTTTTTTCAAGATAAGCTTCCAGCCATTCAATCATTTCTAAATCAAGGTGGTTTGTGGGTTCATCCAGAATCAACAGATCGGGTTTGTTAATCAGCACTTTTGCCAGTGATACCCGTTTTTTCTGTCCGCCAGATAATTCAGAAATTCTATGGTTGTGCAGGTCTATTTTCAGTTCGGTTAAAATTTGTTTTATTTCCACTTCCACATCCCAGGCGGCAAGCTCATCCATCTTCAATGAAATTTCGGAAATCTTCTCCTGGTTATTTTCTTCAACAGCAAATTCAAACTCCTTTATTGTTCGAAGTTTTTCATTGTCCGAAACAAAAATCTCCTCTAAAACCGAATGTTCGGGATTCAAATCCGGTATTTGTTCGAAATATCCCAATACAACGTTGTTGGTTAGTGTCACTTTTCCCGAATCGGGTGATTCTTTCCCTGAAAGGATATTGAGCAACGTAGATTTTCCGGCCCCGTTTTTTGCAATCAGCGCTACTTTCTGGCCTTCGAAAATGGTAAAAGATATGTTTTCGAAAAGCAATAATTCGCCCCAGTGTTTCGAAAGGTTTTCTCCCTGAAGGAAAGGTTTCATATGTTTTTATTTTTTGGCAAAATTAGAAAATGAATTTTACGGATGTCAAATTCTGAAAATCGCGAAAATTATGGTTTACCAAGAGTAGATTTTTCAGAAATTTCAGAATCATGATCCATTCTTTTCTTAAAATCGAAATACAGGTTAAAGAATGCTGGCACACTTTCCGAAAAAAACGGATTTGGAGAATTGGTAATAACGGCAATACCTATTTCCCCGGCTTCACATAAAGCAATTTCGCTTTGGTAACCAGCTACATAGCCGCCATGATGCGCTATCGGATAATTTTTATAATTTATTATCCTCCAGCCGGTTGCATATTGTTTCGATTGAATTTTATCCCAGTTCCGGTAATACCCCCTGTTCAGTGGCGACTCAATTTGAGGAGTGTAAACAATTTCACGTGCTTTTTTTGAAAAAAGGTTACTTTCACCTCCTGATACCGCAATCAGAAATTTTCCTAAATCGGAGATACTTGCATTTACCCCTGCCGCGGGACCAGTGTTATAATACCTGTTGTTCAGCGAAATTGCAGTATATCCGTTAGCTGTTTTCTGATGTGGAAAGGCAATGTTGTCATTATTTCTGAACGATTCAAAACCGAGCGATGCATTTTCCATCCCAAATGGTAAAAAAATCCGCTCATTCATCAGGGTTTCAAAACTTTTTTTGGTTTTTGTTTCAATAACAGGGCCGAATAAACTAAACATTACATTCTGATACGCATAAATCTGCCCTGGCGGAGCCACAATCTCAACTTCGTCCAACCTTTGCATAATTTGTTCGAGAGGAACCCGATCCTCAACCATAATATCGAAAGCATGAGGAACCAAACCCGAAGAGTGGTTAAGTAAATTCCTGATTGTAAGGCCGTTTGTATTTTCGGAAGTTTTTAACCTGAACCCGGGTAAATACTCCACCACTTTGTCGTCAAGATTTATTTTTTCTTCACTTGCCAGAATACCTGCCAAAACACCGGTCATGGTTTTTGAAACCGATGCCAGCCGAAAAACTGTATTTTCGTCAATTGCATTGTTTTCGCCTTGTTTTTTAACTCCAAAACACCTGGTTTTTGCAATCTGCCCTTTATAAGTAATAACAACTGCACCGCCAATGGCACCCGACTGTTCGATACCTGAATTGTAAATGCTGTCGAATTTTGTTAATACTTCTTCTATTTCCCTGGAATGATCTATCGAAAACAAATCGTCGATCATTTCCTTGCCGGCACCTGCATTTCCAATAAAAGGGCAATATTTAAATGCAATAAATACGATTAAAGGAAAGGCCAGTAATATCAGGTATTTGTATTTCTTCATAAAAAAGCAACCAATTCTTTTTTGAAACCGTGCCGAAGATACAAAAATCAATATAAACCGTTAACCCACTTTTTTACTTAACCTAAAAAAGAACATTTTTAATTTTTCGGCATAAAAAAAGCCCGAACACTTCCGGCTTTATTGCTGTTTAATTTGCTAATTTAAAACTACTTCAATATAACTGGGATAGAAATAATAATTGGGTAACAAAAATATAAGCCAGTTGAAATGCGGATTTATTATGAACTGGAAATAAATAAACTTAATTTTAGCAACATTTTAAAACTCAATGAAAAAATCCGAACTGTTTAGCCTGGTAATAAATTACTTTCAAAAGGAAATGCCGATTGCCGAAACTGAACTTGAATATCAAAACCCGTTTGAGTTAATAATGGCAGTTATTTTATCGGCACAATGCACCGACAAGCGTGTAAACCAGATTACACCGCAACTAATCAGGCGGTTTCCGACACCTCAAAAAATGGCTGAAGCCGAACCCGCAGAGGTTTTCGATTACATAAAAAGTTGTTCGTATCCAAACAACAAGGCTAAACATTTGGTTGGAATGGCTCAAAAACTAATTGAATTATTTGATGGAAAAGTACCCGATGATGTAGATGAATTGCAAAAATTGCCAGGTGTTGGCCGAAAAACGGCTAATGTTATTGCATCGGTGGTATTCAATAAACCGGCTATGGCTGTCGATACGCACGTATTCAGGGTTGCTGCACGAATTGGATTAAGTACCGGGGCAAAGAATCCTCTTCAAACCGAAATTCAACTCGTTAAACACATACCGGATGAATTGATTGCCAAAGCCCATCACTGGCTGATTTTGCATGGCAGGTATGTTTGTATTGCGCGGAAACCAAAATGCAGCCTTTGCGGTTTAAATAGTATTTGTAAATATTATCAAAAAAACGGTTAATGCACAAACGTAGATTTCTGGTGTTTATGGCAAAAAAAACTTATTGAAAAGTATAAGTTGAAAAATTTAATCCCGTATTTTTCGAGGAATTCAGTAAAAAATCCCTTGAAAAACCGTGGTTCATAACCTGCATAATTTCAGCTTCCAACGGGTTTATTTTAAGCATATTAATATACACTCAGACAACGTTTCCAAATCGACTGTTTATGTTATAAAATAATAAACCGGTTGAAATAAAAGTAACCGGTAGTTTGATTTTTATTTAAACTTATTACTTTTGCCACAACAACATGTTTAACTTAAAATCGCTATTATGGCATATAAAATTTCTGAAGAATGTATTGCATGTGGAACATGCATCGATGAATGTCCGGTAAACGCAATCGCCGAAGGAGACATCTATAAAATTGATCCTGAACTTTGCACCGACTGTGGTTCATGTGTCGAAGTTTGCCCGGTTGAGTGTATTTCGATAGACGAATAATCCGGACAGCATATGAAATCATGGCCTGGCTGAAATATCAAAGTCAGGCTTTTTTTATGCCTTTTTTTGCGAAGATTCCCGTATAATTATTTCAGTTGGCATTACAATAGTTCTAAAATGTGGCTCCTCCTTTTTATGTAAAATCTGCTGAATGATTAATTGGGCTGCTTTCTGCCCCATTAAAAAACCAGGTTGCTTTATTGTACTTATCGAGGGTGAAACAACTTCAGAAAAGGGTTCGTTGCTAAATCCAATTACTGCTATATCTTCGGGTACCCTGATTCCTTTCTTTTTAAGGTAAACAATTACACTTAATGCACTTGTGTCGTTTGCACAAAAAATTGCATCGGGCCTCGTTTCGTTATTTAACAGCTTAATTATCGCTTCAGTACCTTCCTCCGTCGACAACATTGTATTGATAATTAAAGAATTGTTAACTTCCAATCCTGCCTTTTTCAGCGCATCACAATATCCTTTTTGACGATTTACATAGATTTTAAGGTTTAAAGGGCCGCCAATATGTGCAATTGTTTTTGCACCCTGATTAATTAAATGCTCGGTAACCCTGTAACCGCCGCCGTAATCATCAACTACAATTTTGTGAGCTTCAATTTCGTCTACCACCCGATCGAAAAAAACAATAGGGATGTTTCTCTCCGAAAACAATTTAAGATGCTCAAAAGTAGTGGTTTGCATGCCTATCGAAACAATAACCCCATCAACCCGGTTATCAAATAAAGTCTGGGTTATTTTGCATTCCTTTTCAAAATTATCATTCGATTGCGAAATGGTTACGGTAAATCCGTTGCCATAAGCAATTTCCTCAATACCGCTAATTACCGAAGAAAAGAAATACCTGTTGATTAACGGTACAACCACCCCGATGGTATTTGTGCGCCTTGTACGTAAATTTGCCGCCTGAACATTTGGCCTGTATCCCATTTCCAAAGCAATACGTTTTACCAAAGAACGGGTGCCTGAGCTTATTACCGGATTATCCTGCAAGGCCCTCGAAACAGTTGATGCTGCCAGGTTTAGCTTTTTAGCAATATCATGAATGGTGACTTCGGATTTATTAGCCATACGTTTAAGTTTAGTCCCAAAAGTAGTAAAATATATTTAATTCTGCAATCGATTGCAACTTTCGTAAAACTTTATTATCTTTGTAAAAGGTATATATTTCAAAGTGATGATAAAAGTAATTAATTAATTAACAATAAAAAAAACATATTATGGCTACCGTTTATGAAGAAAGATATAATTACCATCCCGAAGATTTTAAAACGTATGATACAGAACGGATTAGAAAAGAATTTCTTGTCGAAAAATTGATGGATCCGGGAAATATCAGATTGGTTTATTCAGCAATTGAGCGTTATATTGTTGGTGGAGCAGTACCTCTACGCGAAAGTCTAATGCTTGAACCGATTGACCCTATGAAAGCCGGGTATTTTTGTCAACGACGCGAAGTGGGTGTTATCAATGTTGCTGGTCCCGGATCGATAACAGTCGATGGTAACGAATTTAAGATGAATTTTAAGGACGCACTTTATATAGGAAGAGGAAGCAGGGAAGTTTTCTTTAAATCTGACGACGCGGCAAACCCGGCCCATTTTTACATTAATTCGGCTCCGGCGCACAAGGAATACCCTGTTAAGCATGTTACACTTGCAGATGCCAATGTGCTGCACATGGGTTCGCCTGAAACATCAAACAAAAGAAATATCAACCAGCTGCTTATAAATGGCGTGGTGGAAACCTGCCAGTTACAAATGGGAATGACCGAATTACAGACCGGAAGTGTATGGAACACTATGCCTCCGCATCTTCACAACCGCCGTAACGAAGTATATTTTTATTTTAATGTTCCCCAGGGGCAGGCTGTTTGTCATTTTATGGGGCAGCCCCAGGAAACCAGGCATATCTGGCTCCAAAACGAACAGGCGGTAATTTCGCCCAACTGGTCGATACATTCTGCTGCAGGAACCAGTAATTATATTTTTATTTGGGGAATGGCCGGCGAAAATCTCGATTATACGGATATGGACTCAATAAAGCCTTCAGAATTAAGATAGTGATTATGGTTTCGGGGTACAAGGTATTAAGTTCAGGGTTTAGGGTACAAGAAACTAAGGACAAAAAATAAAGCAAACAATAATAAATCAGTGAAAAAAAATGATACAGCAACTATTCGATCTAACAGGAAAAGTGGCCTTAATTACTGGTGGAACACACGGAATTGGCCTGGCTATCGGTAAAGTACTCGGTCAGGCAGGGGCAAAAATTTGTGTTAACGACATTTCGGATGAAAAACTTGAAAGTTGCAGGGAAGAATATGCCAGAGCGGGCATTAATGTTTATGCTGTAAAGTTCAATGTTACAGATGAAATCGATGTTGATCGCGGCATTTCTCTAATAGAAAACGAAGTGGGTATAATTGACATACTGGTGAATAATGCCGGAATTATAAAACGTATCCCAATTCTGGATATGTCTGTTTCCGATTATAAAATGGTAATAGATGTTGATTTGGTCGCACCCCTTATAGTTTCGAAACGCGTTGCACCGGGAATGATTATAAAACGAGCTGGTAAAATCATTAACATGTGCTCTATGATGAGTGTTTACGGCCGGAATTCGGTTTCTGCCTATGCCTCTGCTAAGGGAGGCCTGAAATTGCTTACTGCAAACATGACCTGCGAATGGGCTAAATACAACCTCCAGATCAATGGAATTGGACCGGGTTACATTGCAACCTCCCAAACGGCTGCCATTCGCGAGGGAAACCACCCGTTTAACGAATTGATTATGACGCGTACACCCGCAGGTCGTTGGGGAGAACCCGGGGATGTTGGAAACGCAGCTCTTTTCCTGGCATCAAAAGCCAGTGATTTTGTTAATGGACATGTGTTGTATGTCGATGGCGGCATTTTGGCCAATTTTGGATATATTAAGGGCGAAAACGAAATTTAAATACTTACAAATGAAAAAATCAATCTATATCCCTGTATTGGCGCTGCTGCTTTTTGTGTCGTGTAAAAAAGAGGCTGGTTTTGTTCTCGAAAATCCAACAAATACTCCTCGGACAGACGAAATAATTTTTCTGAATCGCGATCAGGTATCACAAAAACTTAAACTAACCGAAGGAAAGCTGCCTGTTTTTACTACTTCTGATGGATCGGTAATTCCCTGTCAACTTGATGATTTGGATGGCGATGGGAAGTGGGATGAAGCTGTTTTACTGCTCGATTTTAATGCGGGCGAGTCAAAAGAAATCAAAGCCAAATTGTCTGCCGAGGCCGGCTATCCGGTTTTTGAAAACCGTACGGGTTTACGGCTGGGAATTAAACAGGAAGATGGTTCATATAAGGAAGAAGATAACTATCGTGCGCTTCCTTGCAGAGATGGATTTGAAATTATTGCACAGGCCGAAAGTGTAAGTTGGGAAAATGATAAAATTGGCTTTAGGGTGTATTTCGATTGCAGGAATGTAAAAGATTTATTTGGTAAACTTCAGCCCGGCCTTGTAATCGATAAAATAGGAACGCCGGAATTGCCAGGCTACCACGATTTGGCTGAATGGGGAATGGATGTCCTTCATTGTGGAAGTTCGTTAGGCTCAGGAGGGCTGGCCCTGTTGAAAAACGACTCGTTGTACAGGCTTGGCTCTACCGATGTTTATGAATATCAGAAGATAGTTGAAGGACCTATTCGCTCAATTTTCGAATTACGCTATTCAGGCTGGCAAGTAAACGGTAAAAACATGAAAGCAATTGAGCGGATTACCATCTACCCCGGAAAATACTGGTTCGAATCGGATGTAACTGTGGAAGGTTGCGATGAAAATGACCAGATTGTTACCGGAATTGTTACCAGTTATTTAAAACGCGATCCATTTGAATTTCAAGCAGGTAATTTCCAATGCATTGGCACCCATGATGTTCAATCGCTGAATAACGATGAACTGGGAATGGCAGTTATTGTGCCGCTTGCCGGGGCGGGGAAGATTGGCCGTACCACCGACATTAATTTTTTCAGACTTGGATTCCAGACTGTTGTAGAAAAAAGTTTTAGCAATATCATTTCGCAAACCTATTATATTGGGCAAAAATGCAAAAGCAATGTGCCGGTTAAACATTACTTCTTTTCGGTATGGGGTCTTGAAAAAGAACAATGGAAAACCGAGGAGGGGTTCAGAACATACATCAGCGAGGAAGCTGAAAAACTATCTGCCCCAATAGTAATAAATTAAACAAGCGTATATTAATAGAACCGTTCTCACTGTTTTAACTCAGTAAGAACGGTTCTCTTTTTTTACATTGATTCGTATTTCTTCCCACAAAAAATTTTAAAAATACAAGGTAATCATCCCCTGAATTACTTTTCCCGTTTCCGGATCGAGGGTCGAGCCATACAAACTGTGCGGAATGGAATAAATAATCAACATAACAATAGACGCTAAAATCACATAAACCGGCTGTTCTTTTTTACGGTTCATAAAAAAAGCAACCACCCAGAAGATAAATGCAACGAGGGTTTTATTATCGGTTAAATCCCAGGCAAACGGAACCCCAGCCCAAAATTCACCGAAAGCATATTTCTGTACCAGCGGACCCATTATCAAACCCCCGATAAACAGGAAAACTACTGTTAAATTTGTAAACAGCCTGAATTTTTTATGTTTAAACAAAGCCATAATTCCGGCAACATTTCCGAGGAACATGGCAAAAAACATCAATATCACATGTGGAATAAGTAATGCTCCGGGAACATCGCCTTTAAACCTGAGGATAACAGGTTTTCCTTCATTCAGATTATATTCCTGCTCCCCTTTTCTCAGTATAATTTTATATTGGTATTTTCCGGCAGGCGGCAGGTTTGGAAGCGTGGCAATTAAAACCGCCTGTTGACGCTCCAGTTCAATAACAGTATAATCATCGTTGGTTGGGTATTTTTTAAACATTAAAACACCATTCACCGCTTCGTCATGAACAGGAAGTTCGATTTTACAATCGGTAGTTCCTCCATGACTTCTAACCAATTTAAACTTATATTCCTGGTTATCAATACTTACATCTACTTTTTTATCGTAGGTAGGACCGGTTTTGCGCTGGTAAATTATTGCTGCAAATGTAACTAACACTGCCAATATCCAATAAAAAGCAACTTTCATATTCAACTTTTTTTGATTAATACAATGATAAGTGGTTTTTATAAAATACGGATAAAAATTATCTGTAATTAAATATTTTATCCAAACTTAAAACATTATTCAACCAGAAAGGATTTTGTTTTATACAATAATTCTAAAAATGCATTAAGAATATAGTATCAAATCCTTTCATTTTAACATTATACAGCTAATTCACCGTAAAGTCTTCCTTTTTTTATTATTTTGGGGGCACATACGTTAATTATTTACATTATGAAAAAACTTTTTTCAATATTCATTATTCTGACAATCGGAACAACTGTGTTAACAGCCCAATCAAAAGTAGATTTGGTTTCCAAACCTGCCGATAAAAAGGTTGATGTTTTAATTGATGGTAAACTTTTTACATCATATATCTATCATGAACAAATTAAAAAACCCGTATTGTGGCCTGTAATTACATCTGAAGGAAATGAAATAACACGGCAATATCCTTTAAAAATCAAAGCCGGTGAACGCACCGATCATCCGCACCATTTAGGCATCTGGTTAAATTATGGCGATGTCAACGGACTTGATTTCTGGAACAACTCGGAAGCAATTTCAAAAGAAAATGCCCCAAAATACGGTACAATTGTACACGAAACTATTGAGAGTGTGCAAAGTGGCAAAGGAAAAGCAACTCTTATAACAACCGAATCGTGGCAAGATGTTAACCGAAATAAACTTCTGAAAGAAGTAACCGAACATACTTTTTTAGTTCAGGGTAAAACTCGGATTATAGACCGTACAACCCTGCTAAAGGCCGAAAATGGCAAAGTTAAAATTACCGACAACAAGGAAGGAATGTTTGCCATAAGGGTCACACGCGAGTTGGAATTGCCGTCGAAAGGGAAAGTAAAACTGATAGATTCTCATGGTGTAGAAACCGAAGTTGAAGCATCGGCGGATAACGTTGCCAAAGGAAATTATCTTAGCAGCGAAGGAATTACAGGTGATGCAGTTTGGGCTACCCGGGGCAAATGGATGAAACTTTCGGGGATTGTAAATGGCGAAAAAGTGGCTGTTGTAATTTTCGACCACCCGGGCAATCCGGGCTATCCGACATACTGGCATGCACGTGGTTATGGTTTGTTTTCAGCAAATACGCTTGGGCAAAAAGTTTTTTCAAACGGGAAGGAAGAGATGAATTTTGTCATTGAAAATGGAGAGTCGGCTACTTTCCGTTACCGGTTGGCAATATTTTCGGGCGAACCTTCGCTGGAGGAAATAGAAAAAATGTCAAAAGATTTCGAAAATAAAATATAGGTAAATAGGTTACTTTTTTCCATACCCCCCTTTTGGGGAGGACAGGAGGGGCTTCTCAATGGCGCTTAATTACATCTGGATATTCTTCTTTCTTTCGGCATTTATAATTGCACTGGTACGATTGATTTTTTTTGGCGATGTCGAAGTTTTTCCGGCTATGATGAACTCCACATTCGACATGGCAAAAAGTGGATTTGAAATTTCCTTAGGGCTGACAGGAGTTTTAACCCTTTGGATGGGTATAATGAAAATAGGGGAAAAAGGCGGCGTGGTAGCAGTTTTCTCTAAAGCAATCGGGCCATTTTTTAATAAGCTTTTTCCCGGACTGGGCAAGGATCATCCGGCTTATGGCCCAATTATGATGAATATTGCGGCAAACATGCTTAACCTCGACAATGCTGCCACACCCACAGGGCTGCAGGCTATGAAAGAGATGCAGGAAACCAACCCCGATAAAAACAAAGCTTCAAATGCCCAGATAATGTTCCTGGTTTTGAATACTTCGGGACTGACCATAATACCGGTAAGCATAATGGTTTATCGGGCACAATTGGGAGCAGCAAATCCGTCAGATATTTTTATTCCTATTTTGCTTGCAACTTTCTTTTCAACTCTTGCCGGATTGATTTCGGTATCTATCTATCAAAAAATCAACTTGTTCGACAAAGTAATACTTGCATATTTAGGTGGACTAACTGTTTTTATTATCGGTTTGATATTGTATTTTTCAACTCTCGAAAAAGAAAAAGTAACTCAAATATCCAATATCGCGGGTAATTTAATCCTGTTTTCAGTAATCATCAGTTTTATTTTTATGGGCGTCTTGCGTAAGGTAAACGTTTACGAAGCATTTATTGATGGTGCAAAAGACGGCTTTCTTACAGCAGTCAAAATCATTCCATACCTGATTGCTATTTTAGTCGCCATTGGTGTTTTTCGCGAATCGGGAGCATTGGATTGGTTGGTTTCCGGTTTCTCGTGGGCATTTGGGCAGATGGGGCTCAACACCGATTTTACCCCTGCGTTGCCTACTGCTTTGATGAAACCGCTAAGTGGAAGCGGCGCCCGCGGAATGATGGTGGATGCCATGACGGTTTACGGGGCCGATTCTTTTGTTGGCCGCCTGGTTAGTACGGTGCAGGGAGCAACTGATACCACTTTTTATATTTTGGCTGTATACTTTGGTTCGGTAGGCATAAAAAATACACGTTACGCAGTTGTTTGCGGCTTAATTGCTGATGTTGTCGGGATTGTGGCCGCCATTTTAATAGCATACCTTTTTTTCCATTAAAATATTTTGACCGTACCAGAGAATTGCAGGAGTATTAAGAAACCAGCTTATAAATAGTTATCCGTACCCAATTTTAGCCGGCAGAATCGTCGACAGAATCGTAAACCACTACTTTAGACCATAAATGTGAATTCTCTTCTACAAATTTTATGTGTAGAGGATGAACCTGGTAGGCGTCCTGCCCTGCCTGGTCATCAAACAATACCATATACGAAACCGAATAGGAATGATCGACAACATCGCGGCTTTCGGTGCCGGCCGGAACTCCAATATGGCTTAACCTGATGGTTTCTACCTTTAATAATTCGTTTAATGCTTTAATTAGCTGTTTTTTATGTGCCTCATTTTTGGGTTCTTTCAACCAGAAAAAAACATGGTGAACCAAAGCTCCAGTCAGTTTTATTTCGCCTGCCATTGTATTTTTCGATATTGGGATCAGTCCGGCTACAGTTATCCCGGCTAATGCTTTTTTTAAAAACGTTCTTCTTTTATTCATAGGTTCTCAATTTTTACAGTTTTAATAAATTAGCGCTTACTCTTTCATGTTGAAGATATAAAAGTACATGAATTTATTCATAACTGGCCGTTTTTAAGTTTATCCACATCAATTTTTACAAACCCTCAGCGTTTTTCTACTTAATAAATTCTTTTTTAATGGACATCTATTCATTCCAGCAAAAACGTACGCTTTGTTGTACCTAAAACCGAGTTTAGTTTTTTTCAATCAATTCTTCAATCTCCTTCAAATGCAATGTAATTCTGAATGGCTATCCAACGGCCGTTGTTCCCGAAAGTTGCATAATTCGGGAAGTTAAGCGGGATTTCGCGGTACTGTAAGTGAATAACACGGTGAGTATTGTCCGTGCCGGGTCGATTAAATGACCCAGAAACTGTTTGACAGGCCAGATGTGTACATTGCACCGCTCCGTAATTACTTTTTCAGTTAATTTCAATAATTCATTCCCCCATTTATTAACGGGCACCGTAATTTCCCCAGCCAGAGAATGTATATCATCCATTATTTCAGAATTTTTAGACAAACTGCATCACTGATTCCAAACACGATTTTAAAAACGGTTCACTGCCTGTTTCAGCAGCACAAGTTTTTCAAGCAAGTTTTGCAGTAAATCAAGTTGAAGCATATTTGCGCCGTCCGATTTTGCAATTGAAGGATTTGGATGTGTTTCTATGAAAATTCCATCGACACCAGCAGCAATACCCGCACGGGCCACTGTTTCAATTAACTGAGGTTTTCCACCTGTGACTCCGCTTGCCTGGTTTGGCTGTTGAAGCGAGTGGGTAATATCGAGTACTACGGGGACATTGAATTTTTGCATTTCAGGAATTCCCCGATAATCGATTATTAAATCCTGGTAACCGAATGTTGTTCCCCGCTCAGTTAAAATGATTTTCCTGTTTCCACTTTCAAGTACCTTGTCAACAGCAAATTTCATGGCGTCAGCCGAAAGAAACTGGCCTTTTTTTATGTTTACAGCTTTTCCTGTTTTTGCTGCAGCAACCAGAATATCGGTTTGGCGGCATAAAAAAGCGGGTATCTGCAACACATCAACAAATTCGGCTGCCATTGCAGCCTCACCGGCAGAGTGAATATCGGTGACTGTAGGAATATTATATGTTTCACTAACTTTTTGAAGGATATTAAGGGCTTTTTCATCGCCAATACCTGAGAATGAATCAATCCGCGAACGGTTAGCTTTTCGGTAAGAACCCTTAAAAATGTATGGAATTCTGAGCTTATACGAAATTTCGAGTATTTTCCCTGCAATATCCAGGGCCATCTGTTCTCCTTCAATAGCACAGGGTCCGGCCATCAGAAAAAAATTGCCCGATTCGGTGAATTTTAATTTGTCAATTTGTGGAATCATTTTTTATAGGTATTTCAACAAAAGTAAAAAGTAAAATCGATAAGGCAATTTTTGACTGAAATGTATTTTAAATTAATCGCGGGTAATAAAAAACAAATGGGAACCAATCTTTACGATTAGTTCCCATTCACTTTTTGCAACCGAAGTCGCTAAAGCGCCAGGTTACTGTTATTTCGGCCGGCTTAACCCAACTCTTTCGAATTGTTTTCTGCCCCCAACTCCTGGATTACACTTTCTAAGGCGTAATCCTCAAGCCGTCCACTCAACTTTCCGGATGTCTTTGTGGACGAAGTGTTATTCAGCATTTTCTACCTGTCCCTTTCGGCACACGCTTCCAATTACCAGTCTTTTCAGGTTTTATCCCTCCGAAACTGTGCAGCCTGCGACTCAAACCGAAATTCTTATCACTTCTGCCTGATAACTCAATCTTTAAAGAACGTCTGGATTTGTTCTCCGATAATTGCCTGAACTTTGACTTTCCAGTTAGTCTTGTTCAAACTCCGGCTTCTCCGACGCGCCATCCCGAAGGTTGGATTGAAATGCTTTTGGTTTCAACTAAGTAACTTTTGTCATTTCCACGTTTTCAAAGCTGCCTTTTATCGCTCACCTGATAGAACAAATATAATTAAAACCCCAAAAAAATATCGAGTTTTAGTATGGTTTATTTGCACATTATGTGAACCGGGGTTATTAACAATTGTTAATAAAATAATACGGTATAAATTACTGTTTTACAGAATGATAATTAAAAATTAGCAAAAAATTATCTTATCCAAATCCACTGAAATTTTACCTCCTCCTCCGCATCGGGTATAATTTCAAAGGCAACATTATAATAACCTTTTTCAGGAAAGACTATTTTCCCTAACCGGTTCGATTTGAAATTATCGATTATCCAATTTTGGTTAGGCTCGCCAACGGTTTTCCCTGTATTTGAAACCTGATGTTCCAATCTGTTGCCAGCGGTTGCAAAAACCATTTTACCTGTTTTGGAATGATGTTGAAAACTGTAGGAAACATCAATTGACTTTTCACCCGGCTCATCGACATAAATTTTCCAACTGAACATTTTTTTATCGCCCATAGCAACATATTCAGGCACTGTTCCGCCACGTTCTTTTTTATTGATCGAAAGCTGGTCGAACTGATTTTGATTGCCAGGCAGCAGTGAATAACCACCATCGGTAGTTCTGGCAGCTAGGCCTTCTATTATTTCCGGGTCGTCTTTGTATTCGATTGCTATTACAGAAACGTAGTTATCGTGCTGCATAGCGGGAAGCTGGATTTTTGTCACCGCCTCTGAATGTGTAAAATCCATTGGCGTCTTTTGCTTGTCGGCCAGAATATATACTTTTTCGGGTTTAGTTCCGATGCCGGTTAAATACAATTCCCTATTTAAAGGCCAGCTAAAAACATGCAGGTACAATCTGGTCCCATTATCCGTTTGCTTTGAGGTAATTTTACCCCAGTCATGTTGATCTTTTGGAAGGTTCACGGCCCCTGAACCATATACAGATTCTCCGTTTATTTCAAGCCATTTACCCATTTCCTGCATACGTTGAGCAATCTCGAACGGGACTTGGCCATTAGCACGCGGACCAATATTCAGCATTAAATTACCATTCATACTTACATTGTTTATCAATGCTTTCAATAATGACGATGTCGATTTCCACTGGGTGTCGGTTGCGTGAAAACCCCATGAATGGGCAACTGTTGCCGGAGATTGCCAGGGAAATTCTTCTTTTCGGTTTCCCAATGAATTGTCGCCAAGTGTTTTAAAATCGATGTCGGGATCTTCTTCAATTGAAAGCCCCAGGCGCGAATTAACAAGGCAATTGGGTTGTAATTCCCTGATTAATCCTTTTAACTGGAGCAGCTGACTCTTTGTAACCACGGTATTTGAATGGTGAACCCACATATCGAACCAGAAAATTGAGATTTCCCCGTAACTGGTGAGCAACTCACGCATTTGAAGCATAACTTTTTCCTGCCAGTATTTGTCGTATTTTTCAGATGCAATTCCCGTTAACTCTTTGGTGTGATCCCATCCGTATTCGTGTTCCCAGTCGACCCAATGCGAATAGTACAAACCAAGTTTAAGGCCGTGTTTCGTGCAGGCTTCGGCAAGTTCCTTAACGATATCTCTTTTCGGATTTGTATAATCTCCCAAATCGTAATTACTTACCTTGCTGTCCCATAAGCCAAATCCATCATGGTGTTTTGCCGTGAACGTTACATATTTCATTCCCGATTTTTTAGCCAGAATTACCCATTCTTCCGGATTAATATCCTCCCAATCGAAACGGTCAAGCAAGGAAAGGTATTCATTTTTTTCTATGCGGTTCCGGTAATAGATCCATTCAGCATAATCATTGTCGTTTCTTAGCTTTTCGCCTTTCCAGTATCCTTCTGCGCCACTGTAAATTCCCCAGTGAATAAACATTCCAAAGCGCGAATCGGTAAACCATTTGGCACGCTCATTGGTCTGATTCTGACCAAAAACATACAAATTTAAGAACACAGGGAGTAAAAGAACAAAATATTTTTTCATGGTTAGATGGCTTTAACGATTAATATCAAGAAGAAATGAGTGCGAATCGGATTAAAAAACGCAATATTCAAAATGGCTCAGGATAATCTGCTTTTAAAATCTTCATAAACAAATTGCCGGATAATTTCCAACGGGCCGTCCTCTTTCCAGATTGCAATTGCCGGGTGGTTTACCCCGTTAAACATGGTGGTTTTTACCATTGTGTAATGAATCATGTCCAGAAAAATAATTTTCTCATCGATTTGCAGTTCGTGTTTAAAATCGTAGGCTTCCATAAAATCGCCGGCCAGACAGCTCACCCCCCCCAGCCGGTATAAATGGCTGCTGTTTTTGCCGGGATCGGTTGCCCCTATAATTTTCGGACGGTAAGGCATTTCAAGCGTATCGGGCATATGGGCCGTAAACGACACATCGAGAATAGCTGTTTTAACGCCTTTATGAGAAACAATGTCTTTAACGGCAGAGACCAAAACACCCGTCTCCCAGGCAATAGCGCTGCCTGGTTCCAAAATTACCTTAACATTATATTTTTTTCTGAATTTTATCAGCAGATTTATTAAATGTTCGAGATTGTAACCAGCACGTGTCATTAAATGACCTCCTCCCATGTTTACCCATTTTACCTGGTGCAGGTATTTCCCGAATTTGGATTCAAGATTTTCAAGAACTTTTTCAAGACTGAACGAATCAGATTCGCATAAAACATGAAAATGGATTCCTTCAATTCCTTCCGGCAGTTCATCCGGAAAATCCTCTATTCCCACTCCAAGCCGCGAACCTGCAGCGCTTGGATTGTAAAGTTCGGTTTTTACATCCGAAAACCCGGGATTTACCCGTATCCCGCACGAAATTGGATGTTCTGCTTTCCGGGTTTCAGGATAGAATTTAAGAAACTGGTTGACGGAATTAAAAACAATGTGGCTGCTGTACCCCATCAATTCTTCCAATTCGTTTTCAAAATAAACCGGTGAATAAACATGGGCGCGGGTTTTCATTTCTTCGAAACATAACCGGGCTTCGAACAATGAACTTGCCGTTGCACCGCTTAAATATTTCCTGACAAGCGGGAAAGCGCTCCACATGGCAAATCCTTTAAAAGCCAATATTATTTCTATGCCGGCTTCTTTCTGAACCTTATTAATCAATTCAAGGTTTTGGCGCAATAGTTTTTCATCTAAAACATACGCCGGAGAAGGTATTTTTGAATAGTCCAATGAATTTTAATTTATACTTCCAAATCGACATTAAACACTTCGTTCCATGGCAACCCATACTGGCCAATTTTTTCCATAAACGGATCGGGATCAAATTCTTCGACATTAAACACACCTTTCCCTTTCCATTTTCCCGTTAGAACAAGCATTGCACCTAACATTGCAGGCACTCCGGTTGTATATGAAACTCCCTGTGTCCCGGTTTCCTCAAAAGCTACCTGATGGCTACAGTTATTCCAGACATAATAGGTTTGTTCTTTTCCATTTTTAATGCCTTTTATGCGGCAGCCTATCGACGTTTCGCCGGTGTAATTTTCGCCTAAATCGCCAGGATCCGGTAAAACAGCTTTCAGAAATTCGAGCGGTACAATATCAACACCTTTATATTTTACCGTATCAATGCGGGCCATTCCAATATTCTGGATAACCCTAAGGTGGGTCAAATATTCATCGCCAAAAGTCATCCAAAACCGCGCCCTTTTAATAGAAGGGAAGTTTTTAACCAGCGATTCGAGTTCTTCGTGATACAAAACATACGAATTACGCGGGCCAATATTGGGATAAGTAAGCGCTTTTTTTATCTCAAAAGGTTTGGTTTCAACCCATTTGCCATTTTCCCAGTATTTGCCATTCTGGGTAATCTCGCGGATATTGATTTCGGGATTAAAATTAGTTGCAAAAGCTTTACCATGGTCGCCGCCGTTACAATCTACAATGTCGAGATACTCAATTTCGTCGAAATGATGTTTGGCTGCATATGCTGTGTAAATGCTTGTTACACCTGGGTCGAAACCGCAACCCAGAACTGCCATGATACCCTTTTCCTTAAAACGGTCATGATAAGCCCATTGCCAGCTGTATTCAAATTTTGCCACGTCTTTTGGCTCGTAATTCGCTGTATCAAGGTAGTTCACGCCTGTTTCAAGACAGGCATCCATAATTGGTAAATCCTGGTACGGAAGTGCGACGTTAATTACAAGCTCAGGTTTAAATTTGTTAATTAAGGCCACCACTTCGGGCACATTATCAGCATTTACCTGTGCTGTTGAAATCCTTCCCCTTCCAACTTCGCGGGCAATGACATCGCATTTCGAAAGGGTTCGGCTTGCCAGTAAAATTTCAGAAAATACTTCCGGATTATCGGCACATTTGCTTGCAACTACGCGGCCTACCCCACCTGCTCCTATAATTAATACTTTACTCATTTTAATAAAATCTTGAAATTGTTTGTTAAGTACTTTTTATTGAAAACTTAAAATATAATCAAAACTAAAAGATACAATAAAGAAGCAAAATAAGCATTTTTTTATGAAATGCCCATCGTGAAATATTAAACGGGATCCGCAACGACAGGCTGCAAATAAAAAAGCCACAACCGTTTTTTTCATTTAAAATTATAAGTTATGTATCGGAAATTATTGGTCTTTAGCGGGTCCTTTTAAAAATTCTTTCCCCTTTTTTCGGAAAAAATAGTTTATTTTGTCGCAAATTTAAATACCAATAATTTTTTTATGAATGCGTAATGAAAAATACCTATTTTGATTTGATCGAGCAAAGCTACTACTTCCCACAGGAAGGCTTTGATTTAAGGGATAACAGTCTTACATTTCATGGGATTTCGTTAAAGTACCTGATAAAAAAGTACGGAACACCTTTCAGGTTTATTTACCTACCCAAAATAGGCGATCAAATAAAAAAGGCGCGTAATTTGTTTAATAAGGCCATTAAAAAGAACAACTATAAAGGCCACTATTATTATTGTTACTGCACAAAATGCAACCACTTCTCGCATGTGATTAACGAAGCACTTAAGCAGAACGTAAATCTGGAAACATCATCGGCTTACGACATCGACCTGATTCTGAGTTTATTCCGCGAAAAAAAAATAGATAAAAACAGGATTATCGTTCATAACGGATACAAAACCGACGAGTACCTGGCCAAAATACTTAATCTCCAGGAAATCGGTTTCAGAAATAACATTATTGTTCTCGACAGCATAAACGAACTGAGCAGAATTGAAAAATTAGCGAACGGGGTAAAAGTTAAAATTGGAATCCGGATGGCAATAAATGAGGAATCACAATCCTCATATTATACATCCCGGTTGGGGATCAGGCACACCGATATTTTAAAGTTTTACCTGGATAACATAAAGGACAAAGAGCACATTGAATTAAAAATGCTCCATTTTTTTGTCGATTCGGGGATCAAAGACAGTTTGTACTATTGGGGCGAGTTTCAAAAAGCGATGAAACTGTATGTCGATTTAAAGAAAAAATGCAATACCCTCGATTCTTTTAACCTGGGCGGAGGATTTCCGATAAGGAACCACCTTGGTTTTGAATACAATTACGAATACATGATTAACGAAATTGTTGCAGCTATTAAAGATAGTTGTGCAGTTGAGAAAGTAAAAGAACCCGATATTTATACCGAATTTGGGAAATATACCGTAGGAGAAAGCGGCGCTATTGTTTTTGAAGTGCTTGAACAAAAACAGCAAAACGACACCGAAAGCTGGTACATTGTAAATAACAGCCTGATGAATACAATTCCGGATGCGTGGTCGATTTTTGAAAAATTTATTTTATTGCCAATTAATAAGTGGAACAACGAATATAAACGTGTAAACATTGGGGGAATCAGCTGCGACCACTCTGATTATTACAACTCTGAAGATTTAAACCAGGAAGTTTTGTTGCCATCATACCCCGAAGACGATGAAGAACCGTTGTACCTCGGTTTTTTTCATACAGGGGCCTACCAGGATGCCATTAGCGGATACGGCGGTATTAAACACTGCCTGATCCCTTCGCCAAAACATGTAATTATTGACCGCGATGACAAGGGTAACATTGTCGATTATGTGTACAGAAATGAACAGTCGGCACAGGATATGTTTAAAATATTAGGGTACGAGAAATGAAAACCACAAAGGGGCTGACTAAAAAGTAAAAAAATTAAAAATGAAACTTTCAATTTGTAAGTATCTCATTTCTATATTTGACTTTTTGGTAAGCCCCTTTCCTCTTTTTCCCGCGAAATGTATTATTCCCTTCAAAGTTTTATATCTTTAATCTGCGAATCAACACCTAAAATTGGTTCATTGTTATATTTACCAATTATTTATTTTCAGAATTATGGAAAGCAATATAAACGACATTATAAAAAACCGCAGGGCCATCCCCCCACGGTTCATGTCCGAAAAGGAAATTTCGAAAGCTATTATAGAGCAACTTTTAATTAATGCAAACTGGGCGCCAACTCATAAAAACACCGAACCATGGCGTTTTAAAGTCTACACCGGGGAACCTAAACTAAAACTTGCCCGCGATATTTTTTCAATTTTGGATAACAAAATTCAATCGGGCGAGCAACTGAACCCGCAAATAGTCGAAAAACTGAAATATGCAATTGAAAATGTACCCGTTGTAATTGCAATTATTTTTGAACGCGATGCAGGCGAAAGAATACCCGAATGGGAAGAAATTGCCGCTGTTTCGATGGCTGTGCAAAACATGTGGTTAACCGCCAGCAGCCTTGGATTGGGCGCATTCTGGTCCACGCCCGGCTTTTTACATTTGTTAAACGAAGTTATTGAAATAAAACCCGGTCAAAAACTCCTGGGCTTTTTCTATGTAGGCCATATTGCGCTTGCTTATCCTTCGCCTGGCCGCGGGGAAATTGAATCGAAGGTCGAATGGAAAGCTTAATCCGGTTTAATGGAAATAATTTATTGTAAAATTAGCACCGGATGAAAAATTTTATCACTTATTTTTTATCGAGTATATTTATCTTAATATCAGTTGTTTCCGGAGCACAGAAAATTGATTCGAAGGAATACCATGTACTTCGGGGGCATTTAACAAATTCATCCTTGAAGTTTATAAAAGAAAGGGCTGGCAGAATTGTTTTCCTTGGAGGTTCAATAACTTATAACCCGGGCTGGCGCGATTCGGTTTGCCAATTCATTCAGCTAAGGTTTCCGGAAACCAGATTTGATTTTATAAATGCCGGTATTCCATCGATGGGCTCAATTCCGGGCGCTTTTCGTTTTGAAAAAGACGTGTTAAAAAATGGCCCTGTCGATTTACTTTTTCTTGAGGCAGCAGTAAACGACGATACAAATGGCTCCGATCCAATTGAAATTACCCGGTCCATGGAAGGAATTGTGCGCCATGCAAAATCTGCAAATCCATTATGCGATATTGTAATTATGCATTTTGTCGACCCGGGGAAGATAGCAGATTATAAAAACGGCAGGGTGCCCGGAGTGATCCAGATTCATGAAGAAGTTGCCAAACACTACAACATTTCAACAATAAACCTGGCCGGTGAGGTGACCCACCGGATTATAGCCGGGGAGTTTACCTGGGAAAACGATTTTAAAGATTTACATCCGTCGCCTTTTGGTCAGAATATCTATTATCAGTCGATTAAAAATTTTCTTTCAAACGCTTTTGTATCAACCCATACAGGCGATTATACCCAGAGATTGTTACCCGAACCAATCGATAAGTTTTCTTTCGCGAAAGGTATTCTGATTGAACCGAATCCACCAAAGCCAATAAAAGGCTGGAAATTGGTGAAGGACTGGAATCCATCTGACGGAAAAGCTACACGTTTTAACTATGTCAATGTTCCAATGTTGGTTGGCGACTACCCCGGGAAAATAATTAAATTCAAATTCGAAGGAAATGCTGTTGGTATTGCGGTTGCAGCAGGTCCCGATGCCGGGATAATCGAGTTCAGCATCGACAATTCTGATTGGAAGAGGCTTGATTTATTTACCCGTTGGAGTAAAAATTTATACCTGCCCTGGTTTTACACCCTGGGTTCGGGGCTGAAAAACGGAAAACATATTCTTCAAATCAGGACTACGAATCAGAAAAACCCCGAAAGTACCGGGAATAAATGTATTTTGAGGTATTTTTATATTAACCTTGAGCTTACTCCGAAAAGTCCGAGTTCATTGATTTTCAACTCTTTTACCCCTGACCCCTAAAGGGGAACTCGCTGAAAATCAATGAACTCTTCAAAGTCCCCTTTAGGGGATTTAGGGGTTTTTGACTTTTTGGAGTGGACTCAACCTTTAAAATTAAGCTGAACTAGTTCCGGCTATTTAGAAAAGACTGCTTGAAATTTCAGTACAAAATTACCAGATATATCCTTAAAAATTAATTCGTTAGCACCTATAGAGTAACTTTCAGTTTTGGAAAGGGCATTCAAATACTCCTCTTCAGGATTTTTTCCCATACATGCTATTTTTGTCGATGCCAATGGCGAAAATTTTATTTTGTTCTCCTCCGATAATACAAAATTTCCGAAAAACGAGTTACACCCTGTGTTTCCGCTGACACTGTTATCAACCCGGTTAAACCTGATATAAGGTTCACTGCCATCAGGTTTAACCGCACTGCCATTCATTTCAACTAAATTCCAGTTTTTACCGGTAATTTCATTTTCAATTTTTTTGAGATTTGATCTTGACGTTTGTACCTTTCTTTGTGAACTACAAGAAACAGTAACTACTACAATCAATAACAGCATTATATATTTTGCTTTCATTGGAGCTTATTTTAAGATAAGTCGAACAGAAAATCCTGGTCCTGTATTTGCTCTACCAAAAAAAGTACCAAAATACCGACTAATTTTCAGGTTGCACAAGCACAAAAAAAGTACAAAAAACTTTTCAGAACAAAAATGTGAGGCCAACAGTACCTCCGGCTAAAACAGAACCGCCACCCAATTCGACTGACAGACCAAAATTATCCTGTATAAAATACCTCGCGCCAACATGTGCATCAATATTAAACCCACTCTTTCCCTGGCCGCTGTAAACAAACAAGCCCTGCCCTGTGTATTTCGTGTTCCATAAGTAATACCCCATTGAAGCGCCTGCATAAAAGTCCCATTCGGCAGGGGCATTTAATAGTTCATTAAAATGATAACTTCCCCTGGCATTCACCCCTACAATATTATGTTTCCATTTGTAAATGTGAGTTTCCAATTTCGACTGAAACGACAGACGGCCACCCACTGTAACGTTGTCGGCTACCGGGTGTTCGTACGTTGCAAACAAAGGCATTCCCCAGTCTGAAATCCCTATTCCCGCCGTAAACAATTTCCTTTCGTTTGTAAATGGATTAAACTGTGCTTTGCCGATAATAGCGCTAAATGTCGGGAAAACCAACACAAACAGATAAATCACACTCTTCATGGCTTTATTTTTAAAATTAAAGATGCAGTTGGATTATCCTGCCGATTATGATTTAAACGTAACCAACACTGGGATTATTTTAACCAAATAAATTGATTTTTTTGAATGGGTTACATAATAATCCGGAGTTCCTTGACTAATTTCTCAACATCTTCTTCGTTATTGAAAATACTGGCCGAAACACGCATCCCCTCACCTCTTGCCGAAACTATGACGTTCTTTTTTAAAAGCTCCCCGACAACATATTTCGGATTCGGAATTTTTGCAATAAGGATTCCCGACCGATGTTTATCTTCATTTTGTGCAATATTTTCAATTCCCAACGACCGGAGTTTTTCCTCAATCAACCGGTTTAAATACAATACCCTGTTCGCTACATTTTCAGCGCCAATTTCAGAAAACATTTTCAACGCTCCCCCCAAAGCAAAAATATTGGGGAAGTGCGGACAGCCAGACTCGATAACAGATGCTTCATTTTTAAGATCCAAATCAAGGTTATCCATTTTCCCGGGTGTCTGAACACTGCGCCAACCTGCAAAAGGAAAATTTTCTGTGCTTAGCCATTTTTTATCAATAAACAATCCCCCTATTCCATAACCGGCTGTGGCCCATTTCAACCCGGTAAACATCAGAAAATCGATGCTGCATTTCTTCACGTCAACCGGAAAAATTCCAAGCGCCTGGGTTGCGTTTACAACAAAAATCAGGTTATTCTTCCTGCAAAAATTTCCCAGTTCCTCCAAATCCTGCCGAAACCCTGTACAGTATTGTACATAACTGGTAACCAAAATTTTAATATCGGGTGTTAACACTTTCTGAATATCCTCGATTGAATATCCGTAATTAACAGGTTCAACAAATTTTATTTTTGCATGCTGGTTTAACCAGGGAAAAGTGGTTGAAGGAAACTCATCGCGCATGGTAAGCACTGTTCCTTTATCTTTTAACATTTGGGCAACGAGGTTCATTCCGTGGGAAGTGTTTGTTGTAAAACCAATTTCTTCCCGTTCGGCCCCAATAAAACCAGCCAGTGCAGAACGGACTTTTTCCGTGCGTTCGAGCCACGTTTCCCAGCAGGTATCTCCAAATTCAAGCATTTCGTCGTAAAATCGTTTCCCTTCGTTTGCCGCGCTAAGTGAAACTGGCGAACCCCCGGCAGGATTCAAATAAACGTACTTTCTGCATACTGGAAATTCTTCGCGCACTTTACTCCAATCGACCATAATATTGAGTTAAAGATGAAAGTTTAAAGATGAAAGTTTAAAGTGAAAAATAAAAATTCAGTGTAGCTAAAATAATTAATCAATAAAAGTCAGTTATGTTTAACGCTGACCAGTCAGGCGGACGTTGTCAGGTTAATACAACAGGCTTGTCAGAGTACATTGACCAGACAAAAAAAAGGGAACCATTATTGATTCCCTTATGATATTTTTGTAATTCAAAATATTATCAATCAATATTTTGAGTTTTTTTGTTTACAACGACTCCCCGAAATCGGTTTTAAATTTCGCCACAAGTTTCTGGGGCCAGTCGCTTACCGGTTTTAATGTTCCAAGGAAGAAACGTAAAAGTGGTGGTTCCTGAATCCATTCCAATCCGCCAACTAATTCACGGTTATCGTATAACCATTTTACCCTGTCGATAACAAACTTGGTTTGCGAAAGCGTAAATACCCTTCGAGGGAAGGCCAGTCGGAGCAATTCAACATCGGCAAGTACATCATTTCCATTCTCATCGCGGATGCTCGATATGGTTCCACGCTCCATTCCACGGATACCTGAAATAATAAACAGTGCAGCAGCAAGTGCGCCGGCCGGATATTGTTGTTGCGGAACATGCGGAAGGAAACCCATTGAATCGATATGGCAACCAAGTGCACCGGCGGGCGTAATCACCGGAATTCCCATTTCATCCAGCGAATTTACAGTATATTCTATAAATGAGGGAGATTGGCTGATCATTGTATCGTCGCAGGTTTCGCGTAAACCAACTGCCATAGCTTCAATTTCGCGGGTTGACATTCCGCCATAGGTAAGAAAACCTTCGAATAAAACAAGCAGATCGCGCATTTTCAGGTACAAATCTTCGCTGCTTGTAAGTATACCTCCGCCACGAGTGGAACTCACTTTGCGACTCGAAAAATAAATAATATCGGCATAACTGCACATTTCCAGTAATATGTCTTTTATCGAAGCATTTGCAAATTCGGGTTCACGTTGCTTTATCATATAGGCATTTTCGCCTATCAAACTGGCATCCAGAACCATCATTGTACCGTTTTCCTGACAAATCTTTTTAACATCGCGCATATTTTGCATCGAAAATGGTTGCCCGCCAATCAGGTTGGTCGAAGCTTCCATCCGAACAAAAGCAACTCGTTCTTTTCCGTATTCCCGATAAACATCCTTTAATTTTTCAATGTCGATGTTACCTTTAAACAATTCATTGCTCTTAATTTTAAGCGCTTTGTCAGTGTAAATTTCAAGAACGGTCCCACCATTTATCATCATATGTTCCTTGGTTGTGGTAAAATGATAATTCATGGGTATAACATCGCCCTTTTTAATAAAAACCTGGGAAATTATATTCTCGGCTGCGCGGCCCTGGTGTACGGGCAAAACATAATGTTTCCCAAAAACCTCACGGGCAGCGGCTTCCATCCTGTAAAAACTTTGCGATCCTGCATAGGCATCATCTGCTTGAAGCATCGAAGCAATCTGGTTGTCGCTCATTGCATTTGTTCCTGAATCGGTTAACATATCAAGGAATACATTGCTTGTATCGAGCAGAAAAGTATTATACCCTGCAACTTCCATTGCCTTTGCACGCTCTTCAATCGGTTTCAGGTGAAGTTTTTGAACAACTCTTACTTTGTGTAATTCAACCGGTATTTGTTCTCCGTTGTAAAATTTAACGGTAGTACTGTTTTGATTTGTCATTCTACTGTCGTTTAAAGTTTCAAATTGAAAAAGCACCAAAGATAGATTTTACAATTTGAAATTCAAGATGAAACCTCAAATTTAGATTTCGTCAAAATAAGGGAGTTTACTACTTTTATGCAAAATAAAAATTATGCCCGATACAAGTTTGAACTCATTTATTGCAACCCTTGAAAAACAGAACGAATTAATGCGGATTAAATCCTTTGTAAACCCCGATCTGGAAATTACCGAAATAACCGATCGCATTTCGAAACAACCGGGTGGGGGTAAAGCGCTGCTGTTTGAAAACAACGGGACAAATTTCCCGCTTCTGGTTAATGCTTTAGGTTCTGAAAAACGTATTGCTATTGCTTTTGGAAGAAATTCGGTTTTTGATATTGAAAATGAAATTGAAAGCTTATTTAAAGCGCTAATGCAGCCAAAAGACAATTTATGGGATAAGTTAAAATTGTTGCCAAAGCTCAAAGAAGTAAGCCAATGGATGCCGCGCAAAATAAATGGAAAAGGTAAATGCCAGGAAGTTAAAATGAAAATTCCCGATTTATGCCTGCTGCCAGCGCTTAAATGCTGGCCGGCCGATGGGGGGCCATTTATTACTTTACCCTGCGTGCATACCGTCGATCCCGATACCGGCTCGCCAAATGTTGGTATGTACCGTATGCAGGTAATCGAAAAAAATATGACAGCAATGCACTGGCACAAGCACAAAACCGGGGCAAGCCATTTCGAAAAATACAAAAAACTGGGTCGCAAAATGCCTGTGTCTGTTACGCTCGGTGGCGATATGACCTACACATACGCCGCAACAGCACCCATGCCCGAAAATATGGACGAATATTTACTCGCTGGTTTTCTCCGGAAAAAACCCGTAAAACTTGCAAAATGTATTACAAACGATTTGTATGTACCGGAAGATGCTGATTTTGTTATAGAAGGATATGTTGATCCGGCCGAGGAATTCATTTGGGAAGGCCCTTTTGGCGACCACACCGGTTTTTATTCGCTGGCCGACTGGTATCCCAGGTTCCACGTTACCTGTATAACACACCGGAAAGACGCAGTGTATCCCGCAACCATTGTCGGGATTCCTCCAATGGAAGATGCGTATATCGGCCTGGCCACAGAACGTATTTTTTTAACTCCAATAAGGTTATCAATGATACCGGAGTTAAAAGATATGACCTTACCGGTTGCCGGCGTGGCCCATAATTTTACTGTGGTAAAAATCGAAAAAAGTTACCCGGGACAAGCTATTAAAGTAATGAATTCGCTTTGGGGTGCCGGGCAAATGATGTTTAACAAGGTATTGATTGTTACTGATTCGGAAATTAATATTCACAAACCCGGTGAACTTGTTAAGGCGTTTTTTCAGAATTTTAACCCGGAATACAGTTTGCATTTTTCGAAAGGCCCTTTGGATATACTGGATCACTCGTCGGATAAATTTGCTTTTGGTTCAAAACTGGGAATCGACCTCACACATCCACTTCCGGAAGAAACCATTGAGGAGGTGAATACAAATTTGGCAACGGGACAAATAAGCAAACAGAATTTTACATCAATCAACGGCATTACAGGCCTCAGCGATCTTCGCGAAAGTTTGTCGCTTCCGGTTCTATTACTGAATGTTCGAAAGGAAGCAGGTTATGCTAAAAAATACCTGATAGAACAGGTTTTAAAAAACGAAGGAATACAAAGTTTTAAGGTGGTTTTGTTTTTCGATGATGGGGCAGATTTAAACGACCTGTTTACCCTGTTCTGGTTGTTGGGTGGAAACCTGGAGCCTGCCCGCGATATATCGGTACTGCAAACAAGCGATGGGCATTCGGTGGTTTTTGTCGATGCCACTTTTAAAACCGCTGGTCACGATAATTTTAAACGCGATTGGCCAAATGTGGTTACAATGGACGAAAAAACCATTGCAAAAGTCGATAAAAAATTGGCAGAACTTGGGTTGGATGAATTTATTCCTAGTCCCTCGCTGAGGTTCAAACCCCTTGTAAAAGGCGAAGGGGCTGTCAGAAAGTAGGCAGTTTTTGGCAGGCAGCAGGCAAAAAAACTGCAAGCATCATGCAGTTGAAGGGTTACCTTGTGCCCAAGTACTTTCCTGTGGCAACCCTTGTTTGGGCCCATAATAAAAGTCCCGCCTTCAAAGTATATCATTTCGGCTTCAACTTTCTTCGTGGTATTTTCTATGTTGGTAATTGAATTTTCTTCAGAGGTTTTTTGAACAGCATTTTCCTGTCGTGATGGCTTACCTGCGCAAGAGGCAAAAATCGGATAAAAGCTATTAGGATCAGGTTCTTCATTTCACAATAATGTGTTGTAAAAATGGGTGTTTTTATTTTTTATTCAAATTGAAAAAACAGTCAAAAATGAGTTTTTTAGCTGTAATTCGATTTTCTGTTTATTTTTGAAAAAAAAATTGTGGAAAAAACCATTCTTTCCATCGATTGCGGCACACAAAGCCTGAGGGCCATGTTGTTTTCATTAAAAGGCGAACTGTTGGCAATAGAAAGGGTTACGTACGAGCCATATATAAGCGTGAACCCGGGTTGGGCGGAGCAAGATCCTGAAATTTACTGGGAGGCCTTAAAATCGTCGTGTTGTGCATTGCAAAAGTCGAACCCGGAGTATTTCAACCTGATTGCAGGGTTAGGGATTACTACCATGCGCGATTCGCTGGTAAATGTTGATTCCGCTGGAAATGCGCTTCGGCCGGTGATGGTATGGCTCGACCAACGCAAAGCAAAGACAGTTTTTAAACCCGGACTGGCAATGAAACTTTTGATTTGGTTTATTGGAATTGGCGATACGATTAAAAAAGCGCAGCGCGACGGGAAATGCAACTGGATAAAGCAAAACCAACCCGAAATATGGGCAAAAACCCACAAGGTAGTGCAGGTTTCGGGTTTCCTGAATTACAGGTTAACCGGACTGTTCAACGATTCGGTTGCTTCACAGATAGGGCATGTCCCGTTCGATTATAAAAGGCAAAAATGGGGAAATCCCGCAAACCTGCTCACTTTCAGCGCAAAACTTTACCCTATTGAAATAGGGAAATTGCCCAAAATTGTTAGTCCGGGAGAAGTATTGGGCCGAATAAACAAAAAAGCTTCGATCGAGACAGGCCTTCGTGAAAACCTGCCGGTAATAGCCTGCGGTTCCGACAAAGGCTGCGAAACGCTTGGGATGGGGGTTTTGACAACCGATACTGCCAGCCTGAGTTTTGGGACAACGGCAACCATACAGACTACCAGTAAAAAATATCTCGAACCGGTTCCTTATATGCCTTCGTATCCAGCGGTGTTCCCGGGGTTGTTTAATCCCGAGGTTGAAATTTTCCGCGGGTTCTGGATGGTAAGCTGGTTTAAAAACGAGTTTGCACATCACGAAATCCAGGTAGCCGCAGAAAGGGGGATACCGGCCGAAGAGGTATTAAACGAGTTGCTGCACCAATCGCCACCGGGGGCAATGGGGCTGATGGTACAGCCCTACTGGAGCCCCGGGCTTTCGAAACCTTCGGCCAAAGGGGCTATGATTGGTTTTGGCGATGTTCACAAAAAGCCGCACATTTATAGGGCTGTAATTGAGGGACTGGTTTATGCCCTTCGCGAAGGGAAGGAACGAATTGAAAAGGTATCGAAAACCAAAATCCAGCGGCTTGCTGTTTCGGGCGGGGCTTCAAAAAGCGATGAAATTTGCCAGATTACCGCCGATGTTTTTAACCTCCCGGTTTTCAAGGGGAAGACAACCGAAACTTCTGGGCTCGGAGCAGCCATTGTTACGGCTTTTGGAACAGGATTTTACAAATCAATGGAAGAGGCTGTCAGTACCATGGTTACCCATGAGCACGAATTTTATCCTGATAAGAAACATGTACAGTTGTATGACCAGCTATACAAAAAAGTGTATAAAAAAATGTACAAAAAGCTGGAGCCTTTTTATCACGAAATCAGGGAAATAACTGGGTACCCGGAGTGAAATTATTTGAGTATTTCTTTTAGTTCCTGGGTTGTAATAAATCTCATAAATCCTTTATGTTCCAAGCCATTAATTAGGATCTTATCTCCTGTCCATAATTTACAACCTTCATTTTAAGAGTCGATCACGGTTTGCTCTGTACCAGTTTTTATTAATATCTGATGAAAGATCATCCACAACGCCTTGTTGGGTTGAATATTTTGATGTAATCTCTTTGTATCTGAAAAAATTCGCTAATTCCTGAAGTTCATCAGTGTCAACTGACGGTGATAGCCTGATAATCACTTCTTTTTTTGTTCTTTCGATAATCATTTTAAAATCATTTTTACAATTATAATCTATATAACCTAAAAATGGAGAATCTTTCCATGAACAGTTTATATTTTGCATTTCATATAGGATTTTTACAGATAGTATATTTTAATCAGAAAAAACAAGTTCAGTTTTAAGGTTTGAAATCATAACGAACCCAAATAATTATTGTAAAATTGTGTTTTTTACAACAACCTGTAGTTAAAGTTTACAAGCAGTAAAACTATAAATCAATTTGAAATCGAAATAAGCAAAATAAACCATTCTATGAAATTAACAGCAATCGACATTATCGTAATCTTTGTTTACCTCTTTTCTACAGTAATAATTGGGCTTGTATTAAAAAAAGTAGCCCAGAAAAGTAAATCAAATTACATGCTGGGGGGCAACAAACTTCCGTGGTATATGCTCGGGCTTTCGAATGCGTCGGGGATGTTTGATATTTCAGGAACCATGTGGCTTGTTACCCTGCTGTTTGTTTACGGATTGAAAAGTATCTGGATCCCCTGGTTATGGCCGGTTTTTAACCAGGTTTTTTTAATGGTTTTCCTCAGCATCTGGCTACGCCGGTCGAAAGTTACAACGGGTGCCGAATGGATAAACACCCGTTTCGGGCAATCAATCGACAGCAAGTTGTCGCACGGGGTGGTGGTATTTTTTGCTCTTATCCTCTGTTTGGGTTACCTGGCTTACGGATTTATCGGACTGGGGAAATTTGTTATGATTTTTATTCCATGGGAAATTATTCAGCCTTATATTCCCTTTAATGTGCCAATAGAGTATGTACCCCATATATACGGAATCACGTTTACCATGTTTGCGGTGTTTTACGCTGTTATTGGCGGAATGGCCAGTATAGTTTGGGCCGATGTGTTGCAATATGCAATAATGACCGTTTCTGCCATTTTAATTGGCGTACTGGCAATGAAAGCAATGGCTGTTGAAACACTGAATGTGCCCGAAGGCTGGCACACGCCGTTTTTCGGGTGGAACCTCGGCGATCTCGACTGGCGCGGAATAATCGACGAAGTGAATGATAAAATTGCAAGCGATGGCTATTCGTTATTTTCCATATTTTTTATGATGATGCTTTTTAAAGGCCTGCTGGTTTCGCTTGCCGGCCCTGCGCCAACCTACGATATGCAAAAAATCCTGTCAACAAAATCGCCAAAGGAAGCAGCAAAAATGAGCGGTTTTGTTTCGGTGGTTTTAATGCCCATCCGCTATTTTATGATTGCCGGTTTTGCAATACTTGCATTGCTGTATTACGACAAGCTTAACCTGCTGGTGGCAGGTAAAATCGATTTCGAGCAGATACTTCCTTCTGCAATTGCCGAGTTTGTGCCGGTTGGCTTTATGGGATTGTTGCTTGCAGGCTTGCTTGCGGCTTTTAATTCGACTTTCGCAGGCACATTAAATGCGGCCCAGGCTTACATTGTTAACGATATTTACCTGCGTTACCTAAAACCCGGCGCCAGCAACAACCAGATGAAAAACATGAACTACATAGTAGGGGTGGTGGTGGTTATTGTGAGCATTATTTTCGGGGTGTTTGCGCAGGATGTAAACAGCATGTTACAATGGATTGTTTCAGCTTTGTACGGAAGTTATGTGGTTTCCAATGTATTGAAATGGTATTGGTGGCGTTTTAACGGTTATGGTTATTTCTGGGGAATGGTGGCCGGATTAATTCCAGCTTTGATTTTTCCTTACGTTTTTTCTGAAACCCTCGATCTTTACTACTTCCCATGGTTGTTGTTGATTTCAATAGCAGGTGCGGTTATTGGGACATTACTAACTAAACCAACTGATGAAGCAATTTTAAAAGAATTTTACCGCTCAGTTAATCCATGGGGATTCTGGGGCCCGGTAAAACGAAAAGTAATAGCCGAAAATCCTGGTTTTCAGCCCAATAAAAACTTTAAGAGAGATATGTTTAATGTGGTTATCGGAACAATTGCCCAAACCGCTTTGGTAGCACTGCCCATTTATATCGTTTTAAAAGAGGCAATGCCAATTTGGATAACAATAATAATTACCATAATTTGCGGTTACATCCTGAAAAAAACATGGTGGGACAAACTGCCGGAAGAGTAGCTTTTGATTCAAAGTTCCTAATGACTCCGAACCCGGAACCCGGAACAGGCATAAGGCAGTAGGCAGTGGGCAGTAGGCAGTAGGCAGTAGGCAGTAGGAAGTAGGAAGTAGGAAGTAGGAAGTAGGAAGTAGGCAACAGAATAAGGAATAAGGAATAAGGAATAAGAAATAAGAAACCTGAAACTCGAAACTCGGAACTCGGAACCCGGAACTCGAAACTCGGAACTCGAAACTCCGAACTCGGAACTCGAAACTATATGATACCATCGGAAAAACAATTTAAAAAACGGTTGGCGAAACTCAAAAAGGAACACGAAAAGCTAATCTGCAAAAAAAATAAGCCTGTTGAAAACGGTTACAACGGAATTTACAAACGTTACAAAAGGCCAATAATAACGGCTGATCATGTCCCGTTAAACTGGAGATATGACCTGAATTACGAAACCAACCCGTTTTTAATGCAACGGATAGGCATAAATGCAACCTTCAACAGCGGGGCTATTTATTTGGATGGCAGTTATTTGTTAATGGTCCGGGTTGAGGGCTGGGACAGGAAATCGTTTTTTGCTGTAGCCGAAAGTCCAAATGGTATTGATAACTGGAGGTTTTGGGATCGCCCTGTTACAATGCCGGAAACCAGTGAGCCCGATGCGAATGTCTATGATATGCGCCTGGTAAAACATCAGGATGGATGGATTTATGGTATTTTCTGTTCCGAACGAAAAGATAAATCAGCGCCATCGGGCGACACCTCGATGGCCACGGCAAGTGGTGGTATTGCCCGCACCAAAGACCTGGTGAAATGGGAGCGGCTACCCGATTTTATTTCGCACCACGGCCAGCAGCGGAACCTGGTGCTACACCCCGAGTTTGTCCATGGCAAATATGCTTTTTACACCCGGCCGCAGGATGGTTTTATCGAGGTTGGGGGCGGGGGCGGAATTGGCTGGGCGCTGGTGAGCGACATTACAAAAGCCGAGGCTCCCGAAGAAAAAATTATTGATGAGAAGATTTACCACACCATTAAAGAACTGAAAAACGGACAGGGTGCGGCGCCAATTAAAACACCCGAAGGCTGGTTGCACCTTGCTCATGGCGTTAGGGGTTGCGCTGCCGGGTTGCGGTACGTTTTGTTTATGTTTATGACCGATTTGAAGGATCCTTCAAAACTCATCGCGCGCCCCGGTGGCTATTTCCTGGCCCCCGAAGGCGAAGAACGTAGCGGCGATGTCTCGAATGTGGTATTTACAAACGGCTGGATTAAAAACGAGAACGATGAGGTCTTTATATACTACGGTTCGTCGGATACCCGAATGCACGTGGCAACCACCACTGTCGAACGGTTGATTGATTATTGTAAAAACACACCCGAAGATAAGTTCAGAACGGCTGAAAGTGTAAAAACAATCAATCAATTGATTGATAAAAACAAGGGGTTATAATCACGATTTGTTTTATGTATTCTGAATACTTTACAAAGATTTATTTAAATATTTTTTATTCTCCCCTTTGGGGGAGTCAGAGGGGGCTTTATTATGATTGACGGATTGCCTGTAATACTTTTTGAAACCGAAGGAGAATGGGCCTCGTGGCTGGAAAATAACGGGGATGAACCCGGCCTCTGGGTACAGATTGCAAAAAAAGCAAGCGGAATAACATCCATTTCCTATGAACAGGCGGTTGAAGTAGCCTTGTGTTTTGGCTGGATCGACGGTCTGAAAAAAGCATTCGACAGTAAAACCTGGATACAACGTTTTACCGCCCGTAAACCAAACAGCAAATGGTCGAAAATAAACAAGGAGAAGGCGTTGAAACTGATTTCAGCGGGGAAAATGAGGCCATCGGGAATGGCTGCGATTGAAATTGCCAAAAAAAAGGGAACATGGGACACGGCTTACGATTCGCTGAAAAATGCAGAAGTACCAGAAGATCTTAAAGCTGAATTTAAAAAGTATCCCGAAGCAGCGCGGTTTTTTAAAACCCTGAATAGTGTTAACCGGTATGCAATTATTTACAGGCTGCAAATTGCCCGGACACCCGAAATAAGGGAGAAGAAACTCAGCCAGTTGGTTGAAATGCTGTTGCGGAACGAAAAAATACATAACTAAATTGATAAAAAAAGAGGTTGTTTAAAAAGTATATTTAAGAAATGAAGAGCTTACAATTTGTATCTTATTACAAGTGCTGACCCCCTAAATCCCCCCAAAGGGGGACTTTTCCTCCCCTTTGGGGAGGTCAGGTGGGGTTCATTAAATTTCAAATGAAGGTATCTTTTCAATTTTTTTAGACAGCCACATTAGGGGGGCAAAATGAAAAAATACAACTGGGCAATTCTTGGTTGCGGACATATAGCGAAGAAATTTGCAAACGACTTAAAACTCTTGCCAAATGCAAATTTGTACGCGGCATCAGCGAGAGAATTTAACAAAGCAAACGATTTTAAAAACGAATTTGGTTTCGAAGTGGCGTACGGCAGTTATACCGAAATGGTAGCCGATCCAAAGGTAGATGTGGTTTATATAGCCACGCCTCACGCTCTTCACCGAGAGCACTCCTTACTTTGCCTCAATCACAAAAAGGCGGTATTGTGCGAGAAAGCATTTGCCATCAATAAAAACGAAGCCCTCGAAATGATCGATTGTGCCCGCAAAAACAATACTTTCCTGATGGAAGCATTCTGGACCATGTTTCAGCCCAGTTTTATCAAAGCAATGGAAATTCTTAGGTCTGGAGAATTAGGTAAGCTCCAGATAGTACGCTCCGACTTCGCGTTTAATGCCCCTTATATCGAGGAAAGGAGATTGTACAATGTGGCGCTGGGAGGCGGTTCTCTCCTCGATATTGGCCTTTACCCGGTTTTTGCGGCTTTAACTTCGCTTGGGAAACCCGCGACAGTGAAAACTTTTGCCCATTTTAGCCCTACTGGTGCCGAGGAAAGCATCAGCATCATTTTTAAATACAAGGGTGGGGAGATGGCAAACCTGACATCTGGTTTTGCTTCTTACTCGCCAACACAAACCGAGTATTGGTGCGAGAAAGGATACATGATACTTAATCCCCGCTGGTATATGCCAACAAAAATTACCGTAGTGAAACATGGTCAGGAACCTCGGCATTTCAATTCGGAACACAATGAAGGCACAGGGTATCAGTACGAAGCGGCCCATGTGATGCAATGCCTCGATGAAGGCAAAACCGAAAGCGGAATTATGACCTGGCAAACTAGCCTCGATTTGATGGAAACCCTGGACAGGATTCGTATCGATGCTGGAATATTTTATCCCGGCCACGACAAAAACCTGTTCTTTTAATATTCGAAATTAAAACCAATTTAAACTCTATGGACTGGAACAATTTCAAAAAACAATTCGAAAACGAACTTACCGATAATATCCTGAATTATTGGGTGAAAGAAGTTTATGACACCAATCGTAAAACCTTTTTCGGGAAGATTACCAACGAAGGGAAAAAATATCCTGAAGCGCCATTGTCGGCAGTGTTTACAACACGTATTTTGTGGACATTCTCGGCAGCTTACCGTTTTTACCCAACGGCTATTTATAAAAAAATGGCCGATGAAGCTTTTCGTATCCTGGTTGAAACATTTTGGGATAATGAAAATGGTGGAATTTATTGGAGTGTTTTTCCCGACGGAAGCCCCGAGGATACCAAAAAACAATTTTACGCCGAAGCATTTTTTATATATGCCATGTCGGAATACTTCCTTGCTTTTAAGGATGAAAAAGCCCGGCAACTGGCAGTTTCGATGTTTATGCTCATGGAAAAATACGCCTTTGACCCCGAATTTGGCGGCTACATAGAAGCCAAAACAGCCGATTGGAAAGAAACCGACGACCAGCGCCTTAGCCCAAAGGACAAGGATGTAAAAAAGTCGATGAACACGCATTTGCACATTCTTGAGGCATATACCAATCTTTACAGGGTGTATAAAACCGGTGAAGTTGAAAAGAAAATTGAACATTTACTTCGCATTTTTCTTGATAAAATTCTCGACAATAAAACCGGCCATTTAATTTTATTTTTCGACAGGGACTGGACTGTCCGTTCCGAAATCGATTCTTATGGTCACGACATTGAAGCAACCTGGTTAATGCACGAAGCTGCAGAAGTCTTAGGGAAAAAGGAACTTTTGGAGGAAGTGGGACATGTTGCGGTTAAAATGAGCGATATTGCGATAAAGGAAGGCCTTGCGGCACATGGTGGCATGTATTACGAAAAAGCCGAAGGCCATTTGCAGGTTCAGTTCGACTGGTGGCCCCAGGCCGAGGCAGTGGTTGGCTTTTTTAATACTTACCAGGTAAGCGGAAACGAAAAATACCTGGTTCAGGCGCAAAAAAGCTGGAAGTTTATTCAGGATTACATCATCGATAAAAATAAAGGCGAATGGTTTTGGGGTGTTGGCGCCGACCTGAAACCTTTGCGCGGCGATAAGGTTGGTCCATGGAAAGGGCCTTACCACAACGGAAGGATGTGCATGGAAATGATCCGGAGGATTGATATGGTTAATAAATAGAACTATGAGGAGGTTGCTGTCAAGACGGTAAATTTCTTTTATAATTGTATATTTATGAATGAATTACCAAATAACAAAAACCAAAAAACAAATAAATACCAAACTTCAAAAACCAATTATTTAAATAATTGAAGTTGAAATTTTTGGATTTTGAAAAATTGAAAAATTGGGATTTATTTGATATTTGTGAATTGGGTTTTGAAATTTTTGAAACCAACTCTTAATTACAAATTGAATCATGAAAACAATGAAATTGACTTTTGTTTTCGCTTTCTTATTGTCAGTTTTTTCGGGTGGCTGCCAAACCCAAAAAGAAGGAAAAATGGAGACATCGACGGTTAAGGAGCTAAATCTGCAACGTTATTTAGGCGCCTGGTACGAAATTGCCCGTTTCGATCACAGTTTCGAACGGGGGTTGGTTGGGGTAACCGCAACCTATTCAATGCGCGATGATGGAAAAATAAGAGTATTAAACCAGGGTTATAAAGGCACACTTGACGGTGAACTAAGTACTGCAGAAGGAAAGGCAAAACTAACCAATGAACCAGGGAAACTGAAGGTATCGTTCTTTTGGATTTTCTATGCCGATTATTATTTTCTCGAACTTGATGCCAATTACCAATGGGCTTTAATTGGCAGCAAATCAGATAAATATTTATGGATATTAAGCCGTTCGCCAAAACTTGATGAAAACGTTCATAACCTGATTTTAAAGAAGGCCGAAAAACGGGGTTACGATACCTCAAAACTGATTTGGGTGCAGCAAGCAGAGAAGTAAGAATTACAGTTTACAATTGGTTTGAAACCGTGAAACACAAGACTGGTTTTTAATTTCTTATTTAGAAAGGTACCTGATTAGGAAATCCAGGTTATCGGGTTGCAGGTTCCTTCCCAAATGGCCGTTTAAGAAAACTGATGGCGTACCTTCAATATTAAGCTTTGTTGCTTCATTTATATCTTCTTTAATCTTTAACCTGCAAATTTCAGAGTCATAATCGGTTTTAAATTTATCCAAATCCGGGTTTATCTTTTCTGCAATTTTGAAAAATACCTGTTTATCGGCTTTATTGTTTCCAAAGCTTGATGTTAATAAAATCATGCAATTAAACCGGTTGTTCTTTTGAAGCCAAATTATATCTTTACGATAAACCAATAAACCAAAAAAATGGAACGTAGAAATTTTATAAAAACCACAGGGCTTGCTGCCGCGGGAGTTGGAATTGCCGGGAACCTGGCATATTCGAACGCGTCGGTGGCAGTAAAAAACAAATTACCCCGCTGGAAGGGGTTTAACCTGCTCGATTACTTTTCGCCAAACCCGCCAGCCAGGGACAATAATGGCACAACTGAAGAAGATTTTCAGTGGATGTCGGACTGGGGTTTCGATTTTGTCAGAATTCCAATGGCTTATCCGAGATATGTAAAATTCGACCGTTCAAAAAATATAACGCCGGCCGATATTTATAACATCGATGAGGCTGTTGTTGAAAAAATAGAGAAACTGGTAGAGCGGGCTAACAATTATGGTTTGCATGTCAGCCTCGATTTGCACCGTGCGCCCGGATTTTGTGTAAATGCCGGTTTTAACGAACCTTATAATCTGTGGGAAGACAAAGAAGCGCAGGAAGCTTTTTATTTTCATTGGGCGATGTGGGCAAAACGATTTGCCTCGAAAACTCAAAAACAAATCAGCTTCGATTTGGTAAACGAACCTTGTACACGCGCCGACATGAACGACCAGTTTTCTGAACGTGGTCCGGTCCCGGGGCTGTTGTACCGCGGGGTAGCCAAAAAAAGCGCAGAAAAAATCCGTCAGTTTAATCCAAATCACCTGGTAGTTGCCAACGGAAACAATGTTGGGAGCGATGTCATTCCGGAAATGTTTGATTTAGATATTGCACAAAGTTGTCGTGGCTATTTTCCTCACTATATTTCGCATTATCGGGCGCCCTGGGTATTTAAAAATCCTGATGATGCGCCAAAACCTGTCTGGCCGGGAACAATTGATGGGAGAGAATTTAACAGGGCAAGCCTCGAAAAATTTTATAAACCTTGGATTGATGCGGTTAAAAAAGGAGTTGGGGTACATTGCGGGGAGTGCGGATGTTGGAGGGAAACGCCACATGAAGTTTTTCTTTCGTGGTTTGAAGATGTTATTTCGGTGCTTACCGGACACCAAATCGGGTATGCATTATGGAATTTCAGGGGCGATTTTGGCCTCATCGACTCGGGGAGAAAGGATGTGAATTATGAAGACTGGCACGGCCACAAACTCGACAGAAAAATGCTCGCATTATTACAGAAATATTAGTTTTATTAATAGCTTTTCCAAAGTTGAGAACTTTGGAAAAGGTTAAATTAAATTCTGTTTTAAAAACAAAAAAAGGCGCACTTTGGTGCGCCTTTCCTGTTTATTAATAGAATGTAATTCAATAAATGTTCATTAGTTTTAGCTTATTTTCTGTAAATTAATTTTCCGTTAATCACTTCATTATCATAGGTCATACGGTAAAAAACCATATTAGTAGCCACATTATTAGGAACATATTCAATCCTGTAGTTTTGATTTGCCTTAATCTGTTGGTTGAACAAAACTTCAATTTCCCTGCCAGTCCCATCAAACAGAATAAGTGTTGCCTTTGAATCTTTCTCCTTGCTAAATTCAAAATACAGCTTTTCGTGGAAAGGATTTGGATATGCTTTTAATCCGGAGAATACAGGTTCAGGCTCAATTGCTGTTTCAATTTCGGCAGATTTGGTTTTGGTTGAGTGAATCACAATTGATCCTCCTCCAATAGCAGTGGCAGGGTCGGCATTTTCATCGGTTTCGGTGCAATTGTTGTCGTAAATAACGCGGTTTCCATCATCCTTATCCCAAATTTTTATACGGAATTTATCAATACCGCCTCCTCCGCTTACCTGGCCATCAATTGCCGATACCAAAAATCCAAAAACATGGTTTGAACCCTGAATACTTCCAACACCTTTATAGTTTGCCCTTGCTCCTGAAATTACCAGGCGCATATCCTCGTATGCTGTGCTGTGGAAATTGATTGCTCCGGCCTTGAACTGGAATTCAGTATTTCCATCGGGAACCGTGGACCCCTTTTTATACTTGGCAACAAAACCAAAGTTGGCTTTTCCGGTAGCTCCACTTCCATCCTTTATTGCGCATGCTTCAGACCAGAACCATCCACCTCCGGTTACAAAACCACCGCTCGGATCATAAATAACAATATACTGATAATTAAACGTTTCAGAAACTGCGCCACATGCGTCGGTCAAGGTTACGCTTACCGTATATACACCAGGAGTGGCATAAGTATGTGTTACATTGAATGAACCTGATGCAGGATTGGAAATATTCTGAACCGCAGTTTGATCGTCCCAGTCAATAGTAGCTTTTGTTAAGTTATTATCGTTGTTATGTTGCACTTCTATGGTAATTGAATTACCGAGTGCAGTTGGGGTAACCGGGCCGGTTACACTGTTAATAACCGGAAGAGTGTTATTTACTGTAACAGTAAAACTACAGGTGGCCGTATTTCCGGCAGCATCGGTTGCAACTGATGTTACGTTAGTTGTTCCAATTTGGAAAACACTTCCGCTGGCCGGTGAACTTACAACCGTTACACCCGGGCAGTTATCCGATGCAGAAACACTAAAATTGACCACTGCTCCGCAATTTCCCGGGTCGTTGTTAACCAAAATATTCGCAGGGCATGCAATTGTTGGCGCCTCGGTATCCTTAACTGTAACAGTAAAACTACAGGTGGCCGTATTTCCGGCAGCATCGGTTGCAACTGATGTTATGGTAGTTGTTCCAATTTGGAAAACACTTCCGCTGGCAGGTGAACTTACAACCGTTACACCCGGGCAGTTATCCGATGCAGAAACACTAAAATTCACCACTGCTCCGCAATCTCCCGGATCATTATTTACATTCATATTATCCGGACAGAAAATATCGGGCGGTGCAACGTCAGGGATTGTCCCAACTTCAAAACTTGTAGTTTCTGAGCAACCTAAATCACTTGTAACTAAAACATTGTAAGTGCCTGCTGCCAATCCGGTAAGGTCTTCTGTTGATGCGCTGAAATTATCAGGGCCTGTCCATGTAAACGAAGGTGTTCCGTAAACCCCGTTTAAAGTTAAATCAATAGAACCATCACTGCCACCGAAACAGGAAACATCAGATAATGTGCCCGAAATACTAAAATCGCATGGGATAACTGTAATCGCAAATTCCTGTGTTGGAACCGGACTTTCGTGATGGTAAAGGTCTTCAGCGATTAGTTTGATGTTTACCAATCCTGCATCACCTAATGCAGGGGTACCTGACAAGGTTGCCGTTCCATCGCCGTTATCTGTTAAAGTTAGCCACGCCGGAATCGCCTGGCCTAATATCTGTATCACATCACCCTGAAGTACATCCGGATCGTAAACAGTAATGTCATATGAATATAATTTATTTGTAAAGACATCTGTCACCGGAGTAGAAGTAAAGTTTGGAACTGTGTTAACAAGGATCGGTATTTCATGATCTGTTTTATCATTATAGCCATCTTCTGCAGTAAAAATTACATGACGGTGTCCCCATTGGGAAGCAACAGGCGTCCAGTTAAATTGAAGCGAAGTAGTATTGCCAGCCGTTGTTGGTAATCCGGGTGTAGTTGTTGCTCCCGCATAAATTGGTATTTTCCCGCTCATGTCTTTCCCGTTAATTTCAATTATCCGGCAAATATCGTTTGGATCGGGATCTTGTGCCTGCACCATAAAAGAAATGGGTGTACCCGGTGCGGCAACAATATGAGTTCCCGTAGCCGGGGTGGGTGGTACGTCAAAAACCGGGGCAAGTGTTACTACAATTGTTACACTTGTCGTGGTTTGCGAAAAGAAATTATCAACGGCTGAAAAAGTGATCGTACGAGAACCCAGATTTGCCATTGAAGTAACCCAATTAAAATTTTGCAGGATTGGATTACCAACGTTGTTTGATGGCGACAATGTTGACCCTACCGGAACCCCAATTGCTGAAAGCGTAACAGAGCTACCTGCATCCATATCTGAAGCCTTTACGTTAAAGTTAACTGTCTGGCCCGGCTGAAATTTTATAACAGAGCCATTTGCTGGAGTAAAGCCGCTGGCATAATCAAAAACCGGCGGATTGGACTGGGTAACTGTTTGAACAATAAAGTCAACCGCAACCCGCGCGCCTAAATTGTCTCGAATCCAAACCTGTGCCGCATACTGGTTGCCAACTGCAGTACCTTGAGTATTTAATGTTATCTGACCTGTTGAGGCATTTAATGTGGCAGGTCCATTTATCGTAAGAACCTGACTATTCAAGCCCGAACCTGTTGCACCACCAGGCGCCCATGCATAGGCCAAAGGAAATCCTTCCGGATCGGAAGCATTAATTTGAATGTTAAAAGCTGCCTGGTTTACTGGTACATAAAATATGGGCGGTGTACTGGCAGAAGGCGGTTGATTGCTAGGATTTGTCAATGCAACAATTGTTCTTATAATGTATTGCAAATTTGTACTACTATTTGGAGGTTGTAAACTTCCTACCCTTGCAATTCCTGTTAGAATAGCGGTAAAGTCTGACAATGAGGTATATGTACGCTGTAAAGTTCTGGAGGCTACAAGCCAGTTTTCGGTATTGTTTTTTGACGTAACTATATACGACAAATTTGATACGCTACCATTTCCAAAGTTAAAATTATCAGCGGTATTTATAGTTCCTCCAATTGGCACTGATCCGAACTGTGTAAATTGCGAACCCGGGCCATAATAATAACTCATTGTAATGGTAAATTCAACAAGAGTAGTTGTAGCCGTATTGGAAACAATCCGATAGTTAACGTTTCCATACCTAAAATGAGAAGCATCTGCCTGGTTTGAAGAAAGTAAAAAGGAACAAAACAAAATACCAACAAAAAGAGGATAATATCTCTTTTTTTGATAAACCAACGGGATAAAATGGATAAGCCAGTTGGCAACTGAAGTGTAGATTTTTTTCATAATTTTTAAAATTGTAAAGTTAATATTGAATTTTTGAAAGTTTGTAAAACGATTTTTCTGTGGAATAAACGATTTTCCTATTAAACATAGCATTCCTATACTCAAAGCTAACTGTTTGAATAAGTTTAAGTTAAGTAGCGGAAGGAATAGCCTTGCAGGTTAATATAATTTCCGCCCAGAAAATTAAAGTGATTGTAACTATGAAGTGTTGAAATAGGTAAACCTGAAATTATTCATAAATATTTGTTGCGGGAAATTTTTAGTATAAGTTTTAATTTATTGTAAGTCGATAAATTATGTTTATAAATTTTAAAGTTTTGAAAAACGTTAATCATTTATAATTATTGAGGAAAAGTTACAACATCTGAAATTAATAAACAAATAAAAATACCTTTAAATATTTAAATATTTTAATTGAATAGGATAGATTTCAATTTGGTTGAACTTAATAAGCTGTAATAGTGTAGCTTAAAAAGAAAAATTGAAAAAACATTCAGGAAAGTGGTGAATTTTTCAATTCGATTTCTCTAAGTACAAATTCTTATTTCAGGGCATCATACAGCACTTCCACCGGGTGTTTAGCTTTTTTCCCTGTTCCGTCTTTTATGTGGTGGCGGCACGAAGTTCCCGGGGCCGAAATAATTATTTTTTCTTCAGCACTTCGAATAGCCGGAAATAGAACCATTTCGCCTATTTTCATCGATAAATCATAATGTTCTTTTTCGTATCCAAACGAGCCGGCCATACCACAGCATCCCGAGGGGATTTCTTTAACCGAATAATTTACGGGCAGCGAAAGCATTTTCTTTGTGGGGACGGTGCTGGCTACAGCTTTTTGCTGGCAGTGGCCATGCAGCAGGATTTGCTTTTCTTCCGCTGTAAATTGTTCCGGAGTGATATTTCCCTTATCGATTTCCGCCGAAAAGAACTCTTCAAACAGAAGCGCGTTTTTTCCCAACTTTTCTGCAACAGGTTGCAAATCGTTGTCAACTAATTCGGGGTATTCATCGCGGAAGGCAAGGATTGCCGAGGGTTCGATTCCTACCAGCGGGGTTTGTTCCGAAATTAGTTCTTTTAAAAGATCGACATTCTCTGTTGCAATTTTTTTTGCGCCCCGCACCAGGCCCTTCGAAAGGAAGGTTCTGCCACTTTCCTTGTGGATGGGTATTTTTACTTCGTACCCCAGCTTTGTAAGCAGTAAAATTGCTTTTATTCCAATTTCGCTTTCGTTGTAATTGGTAAACTCATCGTTAAACAGGTAAACCTTCCCTTTTGGTTCCTTTTCGGGCAAAGGAATTCCGTTGCCTACCCAACGGTTCAGGGTAAGTTTCGAAAGTTTTGGAACGGTTCGTTTGGTTGAAAAACCGATTGCATTTTTGAGTATTGAAGTATTCATCAAAAAATTCGACAGAGGCCTGGCCAACACTGCCAGGCTGTTCAAACGCGGAAGGTAGGCAACCAGTTTTGAGCGGAGCGGGGTGCCTTGAACATCGTAATATTGCTGAAGGAATTCGGCTTTAAGTTTAGCCATGTCAACATTCGACGGGCACTCGGCTTTACAGGCTTTACATGATATGCACAAATCGAGAATATCATAAATCTCCTGCCGGCTGAAAGGATTTTCGTTTTTCCCTGAACTCAGGAATTCGCGCAAAATATTGGCGCGTCCGCGTGTGCTTTTATCTTCGTCGCGTGTGGCCATAAAAGTGGGGCACATGGTTCCGCCTATTATTTCGCTTTTAAGGCAATCGCCCGAACCGTTGCATTTTTCAATGCTTCTGAAATATCCCCGGTAACGCGAAAAATTCATTTCGGTTTTAAATTCAGGGGACGGAATTCCCGGGATCACCCGCAAACTTTCAGTAATTGAGGGCGAGTCCATTATTTTACCGGGATTGAAAATATTATCGGGATCCCAGGTTTTTTTCAATTCTTTAAGTAGTTGGAAATTGTGTTCCCCCAACATAAAAGGGATAAACTTTCCGCGTACGCGGCCATCGCCATGTTCGCCGCTCATAGAGCCACGGTATTTTTTTACCAGCAACGCAACTTCATTCATTAACGTTTCGAAAAGCTTTACGTCTTCGGGATCTTTAAAATTGATGAGTGGCCTGAAATGTATTTCCCCGGTGGCAATGTGTGCATAAAAAATGCTGTTCAGACCGAGTTTGGCAAGTACTTTTTTGATATCGGCAACATAATCGGGCAGGTATTCGGGATTTACTGCCGTGTCTTCAATCCCGGGAACGCCTTTCCTGTCGCCGGGGATGTTGGCAAGCAAACCCAGGCCTGCAGTTCTGAGCGCCCAAACACGTTTGATGTTGTCGGCGCCTGTAACCAGCGGGAAATGATATCCTAAACCAGCATTCCTGAAATCTTTTTCGAGGGCTGCCGCTGTATCGGTTAACTCTTTTTCGGTTTCAAACGAAAACTCAATCATCAGCAGCGCACCGGGATCACCTTTTACAAAAAACCGGTTTTTGTTTTGTTCTATATTTTGTTTGGCTGCCTGCATAACCGGGTCGTCCATTAATTCTATGGCAGTGGGTTTATGTTTCAACGCGATAAGGTTTCCGAGAATCGATTCTTCAAGCGTTTCGAAATGGGCACAAACCAATCCTTTAAATTTGGGCGGGAGCGGGATTACATTCAGTTTAATCCGGTGCGAAAATGCCAGTGTCCCTTCTGAACCGGCCAGCAGTTTGCAGAAATTAAAAGCAGGCCCACCTTCAGTAAACATTTCAGAATTTAACAACTCGTCGATGGCATATCCCATGTTCCGGCGGGTAAGTTTGGGCTCGGGGAATTGTTCCCGGATTTCCTTTTGGTTTTCAGGGTTGGAAAGTGTTTCGTAAATATTCAGGTAAATGGCTTTTTCCAACAGGTTGGGATTGCCATTCAATTTTTGCAGAAACTCATCTTTTGAAAGCGCTTTGAAAGTGGTTTCAGAACCATCGGAAAGAATGGCATCCACTTCGAGAATATGTTCGCGCACGCTACCATAAACCAACGAATGCAGCCCGCAGGAATTGTTGCCAAGCATCCCGCCGATTACACAGCGGTTGGCCGTTGAAGTTTCGGGGCCAAACTGCAACCCGTGTTTTGCAAGGAACAGGTTTAGCTCAGCCAGTATAACGCCGGGTTCAACAATCACAAATTTTTCCTCCAAATTGAATTCGAGTATTTGGTTCATGTATTTTGAAACATCAACCACGATTCCGGGCCCGACAACCTGGCCTGCCAGCGAAGTTCCGGCTCCGCGCGGAATAACTGAAGTTCCGTTTTCCCGGGCAAAAGCAATGATTTTTTTAATGTCCTCGCCCGACTTCGGGCGCGTAACCGCCAGTGGCAATTCTCTGTATTGTGACGCATCGGTGGAATATAACACTCGCTGAACGTTGTCGGTAAAAACATCGCCATCGAGCTGCGACTTTAAATGATCGAAATCGGGATGCATAATAAATAATTTAAAACCTTGTAAAATTAGAAGATAAAACGAATTCTTTCAACCAAAGGAATTTGAATAGCTTCGATATTTAAGAAAACATTATTACAAATGCCACACCCCGGCGATTTTGGCATAGCAGGAGTTGCATTTTCCATCGTTAAGGTTATTTTTAAGGATGGAGTATCCCCGGCGTTCAACCACATTTTTCTTGCATTTTGGGCAGGTTGTATTTTCGGTCCCTATACCCGGCACATTTCCAATATATACATATTTCAAACCTTCACTGAGAGCTGTTTCACGAGCGCTCTGCAAAATATTTACAGGCGTTGGCGGCAACAGGGTAAGTTTGTGAAAGGGCATAAAACGGCTGAAATGCAGGGGCGCTTCATCCAACCCGTTCCGGGCCAGCCATCCGCACATTTTTTTTATCATTTCAAGGTTGTCTGTCCACGATGGAACAACCAGGTTTGTAATTTCGAGCCAAACGCCTTCCTTTTTCATGGTTATCAATGTATCAAGAACGGGTTGAAGTTTTCCGGCGTTTAATTTCAGGTAAATCTCATCGCTGAACGATTTCAGGTCGATATTGGCCGCATCGGTTATTTTGCAAAGTTTTAAAAGAGGTTCGCGGTTGATGTAACCTGCCGAAACAAGCACATTTTTAATACCCGCCTGACGGGCAAGAACAGAGGTGTCGTAGGTATATTCATAAAATGTTATAGGTTCGGAATAGGTGTATGCAATTGACTCACAGTTGTTTTTTATGCAGCTATCAACCACTTTGTCGGGCATCAGGTCGAAGTTTTTTGTTTCGTTCGGGCTTTTTTGCGAAATGGTCCAGTTCTGGCAGTTCAGGCAGGCAAGGTTACAGCCTGCAGTGGCTATTGAAAAAGCTTTACTTCCGGGAAGAAAATGGTTCAACGGTTTTTTTTCAATTGGGTCGACATGGATTGCACAAGGGTTACCATAAGCTATCGACCAGAGTTTCCCGTTTTTGTTCACGCGGTTTCTACAGTCGCCTGCCTCTCCCTCTTTAATATCGCATTCGTTCGGACAAATCAGGCACCTGATCCCCTTGGGTGTTTCGGTATAAAAAAGCGCTTCTTTTGTCCATTTCTTTCCAACTTCGTGAGTAACACCGGCCGTATATGCAGCAGAAAGCGGGTTGCAAAAATAAAATCCTCCCGCTCCCCAAAAAGCTGTTTTAAAAAACTGTCTTTTTTCCATGCATTTAAATTTACCTGTCGAAATATACAATTCGTTACGAAAATGTATTAAGAAGGGTTTTCCTGGCAGAGAAGGCGAACAAACCACTAACCATGTTCAATACGGCAACAACCAGGCAGGTGTTTTTTAATCCAAGTAAAGGCAAAAGCACTATGGTTGCTATAAAAGCGCCAAATGCCGAGCCTAAAAGGTCGATGCTGTAACTGCTGCCAGCCGTTTCTGAAAAATTTGTTTTCAGAAGTTTTGTCGCCAGTAAAAACTCATGCCCTACACCTGTTGACAATACAAAAACCAGAACAAACAGAAGCATTTGAACCGGGAATTTCCACGCTGCCCAATCTCCGGTATACCGCAGTACAAATGGCAACAATAAAGCAAAAGCTGCCAGGCCGAATTGCAATAAATAATATCGTTTGATTAACGGGCCCTTTAACCCGAATTTTTGCGAACTGCCATAAGCAAGCCCGGCCATAAAAACAGCGAAAAACAGGGCCGAAGCCAGATAAATGCTTCCAAACCAAACCTGCCAAACCAGTAACAGGACAACTTCGAGTGATGCTGATGTGAACCCGCCGGTATATAATCCAATTGTAATGCGGTTTAGCTTTAAATGGAACATTACGAACAAAACCAGGGGAATTAAAACGAACCACTTGAAATTACCACCAAAATGACTTAACCAGTGGCCAATCTGTTTCACAAACATAAATGGTTTGAAATCGCGGTTCAGGGGGGTTTCGGCTACAAAACCCGCTGTAAGCGACCCGCTGCGCATTGCCAGCAGCGCATCGTCAATATAAAACCGGTTTACATAAATGGTTTCAATTTCTTTTTGTAAAATCCTTACGGTTATATCCGGGAATAGCATGGCGTCGGAAGCAAGAAAATAATTTCTCTCTCCGGTTAAAACCAACTGGTTTTTGAAACAGGCGCCCAGTGTTTTCCAAAGCGAAGAATTTACTGCAAGGGCGTTTTCCTCGGCATAATTGGCTGTTGATGGAAGCCCTGTACAAATTACCGCGTTTTTTGTACAACGCTTTTTAACCATTTCAAAAAACTCGATAGTGTAAAAGCGGTTCATTCCGAGGGTTGAAGGTGGCGGGAGATTAATCAAAACCACATCGAATTTCTCGTCCGTTTTCCCGATAAAAGACCGGATATCTGTCCTGACTGTTTTCACTCTTCCTGATTTATCAAGTGAATCGGCATAATTTTCAAGCGATGAAAATATTTCGGGATTTACTTCGAGATAGGTAATTTTTTCAACTTTATATTTTTCAATTTCGTTAATCATACCCGAAATCCCGCCCGAAACCAGTAAAACACTTTTTGGATTATCGTGCTGAACCATCGCAAAATGAACAGCCTCTTCGTTCATCATTACATTATGTGTGTAAAAAAGGAGGTCGTTATTTTCATACACATTCAGTTGGCCGGCCTGTTCTGTAACGACAAGATTTCCGTAACGGGTACTTTTGCTCAAGATCAGTTCCTGGTTAGGGAATAACATTTTTTTTATAATCTTGTCGGGATTGAACGAAAAAACGAGAAATGAATAAAGAATTGCGGCCAGTAAGAAGGAGAAATTTGTTTTCCGGTTTCCGGGTTTTAAAAACCATGCTCCTGCGAGCAGAATGAGAGAACCTGTGATGGCTAATATCTGGAAAGAAGTAAAAAACCTGCCCAGCGCCAGGCTGAAAATTGCACCTCCGGCGAGGCTTCCCAGCGCTTCGACTGCATACGACCTGCCGGAAAGGTTCACATTTTCTGAATTGGACCATACCGAAGCAAGGCCGGTAAAAAGCCATCCCGAAAGGAAACAAACCGGGAACAAAAGTAAAAATACGGCAACTGAAGAGGCTCCCAAACCGGTAAGCGTTCCGGGAGGGAACAGCAGCGATTTTAAGCCGTACAGCGTACCGGTCATCACTGTGGCAATTATTGTAAGCGCCGACAACATTAAAATTCCTCTCTGGGAAGACAAAGCAGTAAAATCGCCATTTCGCCCTGTGAAAGCTCCCCAGCCTGTAAGAATCATCCAACCAGATAACACCAGGCCCGTAACCAGCTCGTTTCCAGAAAGTACGGTTATAAATTCGCGGATAAATACAACCTGCGTGATTATGGTTGCAAAACCAAGCAAAAAAAGCATTAGCGCCGCATTTTGAGGAGTATCCGATGGCAATTTGGCATTACCGGAACTTTCATTCTTTGGCTTTTTTTTCCTGAATCCAAAAAAATATTTCAGGTGGTACGAAAGATGAAAAAACGATACAAAAACCATTGCTATCCCAAACGACACATGCCATTGCAAATACAATTCGTAATTCGGGATTACAAGTTTGTAGTTTACCTTAACCACACTAAACAAACCTAATAATCCTGTTATCAGAAAAACTACAAGAAGTATATAATTCCAGAATTTCAGGTGTGTTTTTTCTTTGAAAATGTCCCAGCTCGAAAAAAGCCAGGTAGCAAACCAAGCTCCAAAAACTATAATTGTAACAGGAAACAGCGGATAGGCAGCGTTCATCTTCCCGAATTTATGGTTTCCTTTTCATTGAATTCCAACGCCTCAAAAGTGTACAGGTCGGCATGTTTCCAACCGTCCCATCCAATGCCGGCTTTGTCGCGGGCACAATGCCCCAGCAGTTCTTCTGTATTCCACCCGGTTTCGCGGGCAACTATTGGCAGAAAAGTACCGCTTTGGGTTCCTTTTATAATGTAAATCCCGGTTTTGGCAAGGGTTACAAAAGCCCCGCAGGGAATTTTTATGTCTTTAGTTAATTGCGGCCCGGAATAAACTGGAAGCGGCTTATTCTTCAACCGTGTTTCTATTGCATCGCGAGCGGTTCTTAGCAGCAATTGCCCGTCAGGTTGTGAAAGGTTAAAGCCTGTTGTTTCCTTATTTCCGATAGTGATAATAAACGAATGATAGCCCACAACCCTGTTTTTATCTCCATAAGAAGTATCGCCTGAATTCATGTATTTTACATGTTCGATTTTTACGCCTGGTACATTGGATGTAATATTCAGGAATGTGAGCACCGAACTCCACCCGCAGCAACTGGTGGCAAGCCCGGTAATTCCCTTTTTGTCGTTTTGCAAAAGGGTATTTACAAAAAGGGCGGGGTTATTGGAGGCAATGGCATCACCTGTAATTCTGTCGTATTTTACGGCATCGGCATAAGCCGGGTAATGCGAAAAATCGGTACTGATTATAAAAAGATTTTGGCTGTTGAAATACGGCTTTAACGCATCGGCAATATTTTTGCAGGTTTCGGCCGATTGTGTTCCAATAATGACAGGTACAATTTTAAAAGGTTTATTTAACCGGTACTGCAGGAATGGGAGCTGGACTTCGAGGCTGTGTTCGCGTTCGTGGCTTGAGGGTACTGATTTAAAAACTTTGTGCCCGTTAATCAGTTTGTTAGCCAGGTGCGTATCGACTTTAACCACACCCAACGGTGTTTGAAAATCGCCAAGGTTATAAATCGAAGCGCCGTTTAGTGATTCATAATGGCTCGACCCAATGAGAAATATATGTTCCCAGGTTTTGTCAGGATCCAGCCTGGCATACGCTGTCGCGGCAACCTCTCCTGAAAAAATGTAGCCTGCATGCGGTACGATAACAGCTGCAATATCTGGGTCGGTTTTTTTGTCCAGTATCCTATCGAAAAATGAGGCAATTTGTGCTTTTAATTCCTGTGCATTAGCCGGATAAAAAGAACCGGATACAGCAGGAAGCCTCACCCTGGCTTGTTTTGTGGCTTGCCCGTTGCAATTCGTAAACAGAAAAATAAAAACAAAAACAGAAAGTAATGCTAATGAAACCTTCATGACTAAAAGAGTTTTCTGCTATCAATAAATTTATCAATTAATACGAAAAGATATTCAGAAAGTGACTGTAAAATTCTTTTATTGAAACTATCATAGTATTTTATTTTGAATGTGTTACAGAATTGGCAAAAATACCAATGATCTACCCAAAATACCGGATTACTATAAATCAAATTTAAAATATGAGTCCTCTCCAAAAAGTCAAAAACCCCTAAATCCCCTAAAGGGGACTTTGAAGAGTTCATTGATTTTCAGCGAGTTACCCTTTAGGGTTCAGGGGTAAAAGAGTTGAAAATCAATGTACTCGAACTTTTCGGAGTAAGCTCAAATATAGTATTAATTATGTGTTAGTTAATAGCTGTGTTCAGGGTTTGCAAAATATTTTAAATTTGTAAAAACCAAATTAAAGCGTAAAGTATGAACCTGAAAAATCCAATTCGAATGAAAGCAAATAAAATCAAACTGTCCGCGTTAGTAATCCTTTTTTGTAATTTGTATATTTTATCTTCAGCCCAGGAGGTATACCAGTGGCGCGGCCCCAACCGCGATGGGAAATACAACGAAACCGGTTTGTTAAAACAATGGCCCGAAAAAGGGCCCCAACTGCTTTGGTTTACCGAGGAGCTGGGGGCCGGATTTGCCGCACCGGTTGTAACTGCCGACAAACTTTTTGTAAATGGCGTGGTAGGGGCCGATAGTTATCTTTTTGCTTTCGATTTAAAAGGAAAGCTGCTTTGGAAATCGCCAAATGGTAAAGAATTTACCGGAGAAGGCTATTCTGCTAATTTTCCGGGGGCACGTCCCTCGCCAACCGTAGTTGGCAACCTGGTATACACTTCATCGGGGCTGGGGCGGATTGCATGTTTTGAAGTTTCCGGCGGAAAAGAAATTTGGGCTGTCGATATGGTGAAAGATTTGAAAGGTTATTTGAACGAATTTGGTTATGCCGAATCGTTTGTTACCGATGATAAAAACCTGTATTGCTTTCCAGGCGGCAAAACCAATAACATTGCTGCCCTCGACCGGTTTACCGGGAAAACGGTTTGGACTTCCGGGGCGATCGGTGACACCACGCACTTTTGTTCCCCCATTATTATCTATTTACCTTCACGAAAAATTTATGTAACCGTTTCTCGCCATTGGATTTTTGGAATAGATTGCAAAGACGGACAGTTGGTATGGAAATACTCCATAGATTATAAGTATGATGGCGACCATTTAAACACTCCGGTTTACGAAGCGCCTTATCTGTACTGGGTTTCAGGCGATGAAAACAGTTGTGGCGCAGTGAAACTGGAACTTGCACCCGATGGAAAGAGCGTTAAGGAAGTCTGGAGAAATCCAAAGGTTAGAAACAGCATGGGCGGATTAATTGTGATTAATGGCAAACTGATAACAACAACTGAGAATAAAAATATAAACATTCTCGATCCGGCAAAAGGAACTGAGTCGTTCAGGCTAAAAGCTCCTTATGGCGGCCTTATTTATGCCGACAGTAAATTTATTTGTTACGGCACTAACGGCGATGTGGCTCTTATTAATTATGAAAAAGGAATTCTGGCACCAGGAGGCCAGTTTAAAATTACCAAAGGGACCAAGGAACATTTTGCACTCCCGGTTGTGGCAAAAGGGGTGTTGTATATCAGGCATGGGAATGCCCTGATGGCGTACAAAATAAATTAAGTTTGCGAACACTGGGAGACAACGAGAACAATGAAACTGTTAAATGATTTAATATTATTGTAATTTTGAATTATGAGGATTATTGATAAAAATATTGATACAATAAGGGCATTATGTAATAAACATCGGGTTGCGAGGCTATTTGTGTTTGGTTCAATCCTGACAGATGATTTTAATAAGTCAAGTGACATCGATTTATTGGTTGACTTCTCCGGAGTTGATCTATTCTACTATGCTGACAATTATTTTGACTTAAAAACCTCATTAGAGAAATTGCTGGAGCGACAAGTTGATTTGCTTGAAAATAAGGCGATTAAAAATCCATATTTAAGAAAATCGATTGACTCTTCTAAACTTTTGATTTATGGATAATGACATAAAGACCTGGCTTTTTGATATTTTACAGTCGATAAACGAAATTGATAGCTACTTTGAGAACAAGCCAAGGATTTTTGGGGAATATACTTCTGATATTAAAACCAGAAGAGCAGTTGAACGAAATTTGGAAATTATAGGAGGGGCTGTAAACAGGATACTTAAAAAGGACAAAAATTTTAAACTTGACAATGCTGAGAAAATTGTCGGAACCCGAAACAGGATAATTCACGGATATGACAGTATATCGGATGATTTGATATGGAGTATTGTATTAAATCATTTGCCAAAATTAAAAGTAGAAGTAACTGGTCTGCTGGATGAATAAAGCGCAGTACATGTAAATGAGTCAGGAATTGAAGAGTTGAACTAAGATAATGTTTCTGTTTGTAGGGATTAAAATTCAGATTCCACCAACCGTTGATTTCAACAATTTCAGTACTTTTGCGGCATTAAAAGAAACTGGTAATGAAGAAATTATATGCAATATCCGGATTGCTCCTTTTGTTCCTGTGTGCCGGAACATTTGCTTTCTCCCAAAATCCATCGTTTAAAAGTATAACTGAGGAATTACAGTCACTTCAAAAACATATTGTACCCGATAAACGGGTGGCAATTCTGGAAATAGAGCTCAGGGATACAATTCATCAAACCCAGGTTTTGTCTGGAGAAACAAATCTTCCGAATGCAAAAAGGCAAATCATCGGGTTTCTTACCGATAAAAATGTTTCGTATATTGATTCTTTAAGGTTATTGCCAGGTTCAGACGTGGGAGAAAAAACCTGGGCATTAACAACATTATCGGTATCGAATCTGCGCGCCAAACCCGATGATGCATCGGAGCTTGTTTCGCAGGCGCCAATGGGGACTCCTTTGAAAGTACTCGAAAACAAAGCAAAATGGTACAGGGTTCAAACACCCGACAATTATATTGGTTGGATGGATTCCGGCTGTTTAAAAACTTTTACAGCATTGGAAATGGATCAATGGAAGAATTCAGCGCGATATATTTTTAATTGTATTTCAGGATTTGTTTACGATAAACCTTCCAAAAAAGGAAAAATTGTCTCTGACCTGGTTGTTGGCGATTTATTTGTCGTTGAAAAAAAGACGGGGAGATTTTTGAAAATTGTTTTTCCGGATGGAAGAACCGGATTTGTTCGCAAATCGCATTGTTTATCATTTAATAACTGGAGCAACATGAACCCAGGGGTTGCACCGGTTCTTGATTTAGCACAAAGAATGAATGGTTTTCCCTACCTGTGGGGAGGGACTTCAAGCAAAGGCGCCGATTGCTCGGGTTTTGTAAAACTGGCTTTCTATTCACAGGGGATTATTCTTGCCCGCGATGCATCTCAGCAGGCCCGTTACGGCGAACCAATCGATATTGGCAATATAAACACCCTGCAACCGGGCGATCTGGTATTTTTCGGACGATCGGCGCAGCGGATTACGCATGTTGGCATTTATCTGGGGAATGGTTATTTTATCCATGCATCAGGCAGGGTGCATGTCAGCAGCCTGGATCCGGCAGACCCGAAATTCGTGCCGGAGCGGAACTTTGTGGCTGCCCGCAGGATCCTGAATTCACTGGATACTGACGGTGTTGTAAGCGTAAAAAATCACCCGTGGTATTAGGGTCTGCCAACCCAATTCAAATGGATTTCTTTCGGCCATCCTTTTAATCTGAAATGAATGATTGTAAATTTTCGTTATATAACGCGTACCTGTATTAAAGCCAATAAATACTGTAACCTGGCGAAGTATGGTTTTCTGATCTTTTTGCTGTGTTACTTCATGGTATCGTGCAGCAATCGTAAAAGCGATAAAATCGGTGAATCATTTACAGACAAACTGGTCTCAAGGATAGAAAGCGGGCCGGCCGATATTTACCAACCGGTTAATGCTTTGTTAGTGCTACCTGCAAGTCCGGTTCCCGGTGAAGGGTTCCGGATACTGTCAACAGGGGGAAGTAATATCAGAAATGCTGAGATTGTTATCAGAAGCCAATCGGGAGCGCTGAAATCACAAAACTTCAAAACAGGCAATGAATTGCCCTTTTGGCGAATTGATTCTTTTGAAGGAAGTGAAGAAGGAAAATACAAGGCCGAATTAATTATCGACAGGAAAGAATTCGCCAGCCTTGAATTTGAAATTGCCCCGAAGAAAGAAATCCGGTCGGGCGGCAAAGTCTGGAAGACAAACCGGAGTTGGGACATCCAAATGGAAACGCTTTATTCGGCATGGATAAACGCGCTGTTTAAAGGATGCAACGAACAGTCGTCGTGGGAGGCATTGCATATTGTGACACAAAACAAGGAGCAAAATTTTCTTTATAACCATCTATCGCTTGATGAGGATGTTCCGGAAAGTAAAACCCGGGTAATTATGGAACCCGACTGTGCCGACAATCCGTTTTTTCTGAGGGCATATTTTGCATGGAAACTGGGTTTGCCTTTTGGCTATCATATTTGCGACAGGGGTTACCTTGGAAGTAATCCTAAAACAGGGAGATGGGTGACAAATGAGACTTCGTCATCGAAAAACAACCCGGTTTTAGCCTTTAACTCTTTTGCAAGAAATATAATGGACGGCGTCCATTCAGGCACCGCCCGTACTTCGCTCGATAATGTAAATTCAGATTACTACCCGGTTTCGCTCGACAGGGTTGGTTTACGGCCCGGTGCTGTATTTGCCGATCCGTACGGACATACACTTACCATTGTAAGCTGGGTCCCGCAAAACGATGGCCGTCCGGGATTACTCCTTGCTGTTGATGCCCAGCCCGATAATACAATCGCCATAAAACGGTTCTGGAAAGGGAATTTTCTTTTCACCACCTCCGAAGTAATTGGCGAACCCGGCTTTAAGGCTTTTCGGCCTATAATTATCGAAAACAACAGGTTTACGCTCATGCCTTTTGAAAACCTGACTGCTTCGGCAGGTTTTGCCCCTTTTTCCCTTCAACAAAAAACCATGGGACGCGATGCGTTTTACCGCCTTATGGAAAGGGTAATCAATCCCGAACCGCTTGATTCTGAGGCGGCTTTGTTAAACTTAATCCAGGCGCTTCATGAGCAGTTGCTTGTACGCGTCAATTCGGTGGCAGTAGGTGAAGCCTGGTTTAAATCGCATCCGGGAGCTGTAATTTCAATGCCCTCGAAGGCTAAGGGAATTTTTCAGACGCTTGGACCCTGGGAAGATTATGCAACGCCAAACCGAGATTTGCGGCTGTTAATAGCTATGGATGAAGTGGCAGGATTTCCGGGACGGGTTGCCTCTTTTCCCGAAGATTTCAGGATTTCGAAATCGAAACCGGCTGAAGAAATCAGGAAAAACCTGCAGTCGGTGCTAGAAAAGAAGGTCGATGAACTTAGCATTACTTACACCCGTTCTGATGGATCATTGCAGTTACTTACTGTAGCCGAAATCATTGCCCGGAGGGAAGCGTTTGAAATGGCATATAATCCGAATGACGGAGTAGAAATACGCTGGGGCGCCCCTGAAAACAGCGAGGAAAGGGCAACCTGTAAGCGGCAGGCGCCACCCGGCCAGAGAAAAACCATGCAATCTTTCAGGGAATGGTTTATTAAACGGCTGCACCCGCCAACCTAATCATTTTGAAATTATTAAAATTTGAATTATTGGTTTTGGAATTTATCTGTTTTTTGATTTTTGTGATTTGGTAATTCATACCGGTATTTGTTGCTTATGATTTATGAAAATTTTATTTTGTTTCCTCCCATAAACACGGGCCTGGACCGAATAATGAAAAAACAGCGTTAAAACTCGATTTTAATGGACTACAGGCATAAACCCCAACATGCAGTTTTTCCGTATTTTTATGCATGTGAGAAATCCGCATTTGGCTGTAAGTTTTTCCGTCGAAAGAATTTTCGATTAAAAAATCCTGACCGCGCCTGCTAATCCTGAAATGCATTTCCGAAATTTCGGATGATATTTCCGCGCAGGCCCAGTCGGAAAAACCAAGATTGGTAACAACCGAACCCAAACGCGAAAATTTTTCATTTTCGTATTCAACAGAAACTTTTATCCAGTTTTCGCCGTCGATGTGCACCAGTAAACCGCACTGGTCGTATAATAAACTGCTTTCTTCAAATTCAGTTTTTACAACAAAAGTAAAATCGCCCCCTATTTCGCGCATAAAAGCAGGAGCATTGTTTTTCTGAATACCACAGTAGGTGCGTTGCCACAAATCGGTTCCAGGCTCGGTTTCAATGATGAGCCTGTTTTTTTCAACAACAAAATGTTTAGGCTTGTTTATCCATTCGTAGAGTTCTAATTCGTTGTTAATCATTGCATTCAGTATTATTTAGTTATTGAAAAATCAGATTATTAAAGCCAATTAATGATAAAATTCATTTTTCATTTTATTCTCAATTGTCGAGTTTTTATGAGTTAAATTAAATCAATCCCCAACCTGTATTTTCAAGTTCATCGTAATGTTCAATGAAAAAATCAGCCAGGCTTCTGTCCTGAATGCCAGCGCCCGCACCGGTATAGGCAATGCAATACATACCGGCAGCTTTGGCTGCTTTTATACCGTTTTTTGAATCCTCAAAAACCACACATCCAACGGGTTCAATTTCAAGCAATTTTGCAGCGTGTAAAAAAACATCGGGTTCGGGTTTACTTTTGCCTGCTTCGCTGCTGCTTACCGCATACTTAAAGTACTTTTTTAGCCCCGATTTTTCAAGTATCACTTTAATGGTTTCAGGATCGGAAGAAGAAGCTACAGCCATCGGTATCTTTTTTTCCTTCAGTTTTTCGAGCAGTTTTACCAACCCGGGCATGGGCTCAATTTTTTCGAGTGTAGAAAAAAGTGGTAACCCTTCTTTTATGGTGAGCCTGGTAATTTCTTCGAAATCAAGATCAAGATTTCTTTTGCAGCCGATTTGTCTCCACATTACATCGGTTGCAGTGCCCATATAGCCGGCATGTTCATCATCAGAAATATCGAGCCCCAGTTTTTTGAACATTGCTTTCTCATTTTGAATGTGAAAGGGTTCAGTATCAACCAAAACACCGTCCATATCGAAAATTACTGCTTTAACTTCTTTCATTTAAACCGGTTCAGTTTGTTTAGGTATCAAATTTAATTTGAAACACGATTCATGCAAACAATCAACAGCAATTCTATTCTAATTTTATTAAATTCATGAAAATGCCTGTAGCCCATCTAATTGTTTTTAATAATCATCACCCTTGGAAATGTGCTGTTTGGGGCTAGTTTTTTCTATAAAAACAAAACCACCGGCCAGTTTACTTCGGGTGGAGGTAAGCTGCCGGCATGGATTGTGGGGATGTAGATTTTTGCCGCGTTTGTCAGCGGCATCAGTTTTCCGGCCTTGCCCGGAAAAGCTTTTATGGCCGACTGGAATGCGTTTGATTTCAGCCTTTCAATTCCAATTGCTGCAATTCTTGCAGTCAGGTTTTTTGTTCCGCTTTACAATGGAATTGGAATTGCCCAAATCGGCGATGGTATTTCCGGGTGTATTAATACTAAAAAAATTGCTGATTCGCATGTTGTATAACACTTTTTTCAGATGCAAAGGTTTGCGCAACGCTTTGCATAAAACAGCACATTATCAGGTAGTTGAATGGAACAAGAAAATTCATAATCTTTGGGTATAAAAAAAATAAAACAAAAAAAATGAAAAAGAGAGTATTAGTAGCCGGCGGCGGTGGTTTTATCGGGGGCCACCTGGCAAGAAAACTGGCAGATATGGGACACACGGTAAGGGTAGTGGATAAAAAACCAATAAATCAGTGGTACCAGGTTCATGAAGATTGCGATAATCTGGTTTTAGACCTGACTGAAAAAGCCAATTGCTACACGGCGGCAAAAGGGTACAACGAAGTGTACAATCTCGCGGCTGATATGGGTGGCATGGGTTTTATCGAAAACAACAAAGCCGATTGTATGTTAAGTGTTTTAATCAACACCCATCTTTTGATGGCGGCGCGCGATCTTGGCGTAACCCGGTTTTTTTATGCTTCTTCGGCCTGTGTGTACAATGGCGAAAAACAAACCGACCCAAATAACCCGGGCTTGAAAGAATCGGATGCTTATCCTGCTCTTGCAGAGGATGGTTACGGATGGGAAAAACTATTTTCTGAAAGGATGTGCCGTCACTTCTATGAAGATTTTGGATTGGTGGCCCGTGTTGCCCGTTTCCACAATGTATATGGTCCGTATGGAACGTACGACGGGGGCCGGGAAAAAGCGCCTGCTGCCATGTGCCGCAAAGTTATTGAAGGCGAACTGTACGAAAAGGATGAGATTGTAATTTGGGGCGACGGAGAGCAAACCCGCTCGTTTATGTATATCGACGAGTGTGTTGAAGGCATACTCAAAATTATGTACAGTGATATTGAAGAGCCGATAAACCTGGGAAGCGACGAGATGGTGCCGATAAACAAGTTGGTTGACTATGTTGAGGAAATTGCCGGATACAAACTGAAAAGAACCTACGATTTAGGCGCTCCGAAAGGCGTCCGCGGCCGTAACAGCGACAATACCTTAATTAAGCAATACCTGAACTGGGCCCCTTCGTATCCGCTTCGCGATGGAATGAAAAAAACATACGACTGGATTAAAATTCAGATGGTTAACAATACAAATCGTTTTTAAGTTTAGAGTTCGGGGTTCCAGGTTTCAGGAGTTGGGAATCAAAAATCAAGTTTCGGGTATCCGGCATCCAAAATCCAAAATCCGGTATCACAATGAATGAAAAAAAAGTAATGGTAAGCGGTTGCTACGATTTGCTACACGCGGGTCACATCGCTTTCTTTAAAACCGCCGCCCAATATGGTAAGCTGCATGTTTACGTTGGGCAGGATGAAAACATCAAAAATTTAAAAGGGAAAGCTCCCTATTTTTCGCAGGAAGAGCGCAAATTTATGGTTGGCGCTGTCCGCTACGTCGAAAAAGCCAGCATTGCGTCAGGTTCCGGAATGCTCGATTTTGAACAGGATATGAAAGAACTGAAACCCGATTTTTTTGTGGTTAATTCAGATGGGTACACCGAAGGGAAAAAGCGCCTGTGTGAAGAAAACGGTGTCGAACTGGTTGTGCTTGAACGCATTCCGGAAGAAGGTTTGCCCGAACGATCAAGTTCTGCTTCAAAAAGGGAACTGAAATTTCCGTACAGGGTTTGTCTGGCAGGTGGATGGATCGATCAGCCCTGGGTTTCAGAAGTGCATCCAGGTTCGGTCGTGGTAGCTCAACTGAGGCCAACAATTGAGTTTAACGACCGCTCTGGTATGGCAACAAGTTCGCGCAGGGTCGCCATAGAGCTTTGGGGCGACAAATATCCAGGCGGGGACCCTGTCCGCAATGCCCGGTTGCTTTTTGGGGCCGAAAATCCTCCTGGATCAGAATATATTTCGGGCACTCAGGACCATATCGGGTTACTGGTTCCCGGAATTACCCGGATCAATTACAATGGAAAATACTGGCCTGCCAACATCAAAAACACAGTCGATCCCGAAACCTGTGAATGGTTGTCGAAAGTGTTGCATTTTGTACCGCTGCAGCCACGCCCCGAAGGTTATAATCCTATACTTAAAAAAAATCTCGATCCAAAAATTGTAAAACGGTTGGGCGAATCGGGCAGGGCATGTTATGATGCCATATTGAAAAAAGATGTAAAACAACTTGGCGAATCGATGAAAGAATCGTTCCTTGCTTGGAGCCTGATGCTGCCTTATACGGTACCCGAGTGGGTTATGGAAGAAATTCAGTCAAACTATTTCTCAAAATATTCCGGAGCAATTACTTCCGGAAGCGGCGGAGGATATGTTGTTTTTCCGGCAGAAAATGAGGTTGAAGGGACCATTAAGGTAAAGATCAGGTATTAAGGTTAATACGTTCAGGCCTAACGACGCTGAAAGGTATGATCTTGTAATGCAGGGCTGATGGTTTTTGCGCCAAAAATAAATTGGACAACTGCTTTAATGTAGCGTTGTAAAACAAAACGAATCGTTATTTTAGCGGCCTGAATAAACCTTACTATGATAAAAAAAATCAACCTTCACTGGCAAATTCTTATCGCCCTAGTTGTTGCAGTGTTTTTTGGATATTATTTCCCCACCTGGATTCCTTATGTTTCGTGGATGGGGGTTATTTTTCTGCGTGCGCTTAACATGGTGGTTATTCCGCTGGTATTAAGTTCAATAATCAGCGGGGTTGCCAGTATTGGCGGGGGTTCGAACCTGGGCAGGGTAGGGGCAAAGACCATTATTTTTTACATTTCCACAAGCCTGACGGCAATTTTAATCGGTTTGTTTTTTGTGAATTTGTTTAAACCCGGTGTTGGCGCAAACATTGGAAATGCCGAAACCGTAAATTCGTTGCCCGATGTGGGTAATTCGGCAAGCGAAATCCTGATGAGGGTAATCCCCGAAAATGTTTTCAATGCAATGGCTGGTGGCCAGATACTTCCGGTAATTTTCTTTGCCATATTATTTGGCTTTTTTGTTACCCAGATAAAAGGTGAAAAACAACGGGTACTTATCGTATTTTTCGATTCGGTGTTCGAAGTAATGATGAAAATAACCACTTTCATTATTAAGTTTACCCCGCTGGGCGTTTTTGCAATTGTTGCCAAAGAAGTTGCTAAAAACGTCGATTCGCTCGAAAATATTGCCGGCAGGCTTGGAGTTTACATGATAACGGTTTTTATAGCCCTGCTTTTTCACGGGGCAGTTTTACTTCCGCTGTTGGTTAAGTTCATTGGGAAAGCCAATCCTTATAAACATTTCCGTAATATGGCAACTCCGTTGCTGACTGCTTTTTCCACTTCGTCGTCAAACGCAGCGCTTCCGCTTTCGATGGTAGCTGTTGAGAAAAAGAATGGTGTTTCTGGCAAAATTGCAAGTTTTACACTTCCGCTGGGGGCGACAATTAACATGAACGGAACTGCTTTGTACGAATGTATTGCAGTTATTTTTATAGCGCAGGCTTACGGAATCGACCTTACAACCGGCCAGCAGGCAATAGTTGTGCTTACCGCCCTGCTTGCATCTATTGGGGCTGCCGGAATTCCGATGGCGGGGCTTGTTATGATGACCATTGTATTAACAGCGGTAAATCTCCCGCTTGAAGGCGTTGGGTTAATTCTAACTGTCGACCGGGTACTGGATATGTCGCGCACCACGGTTAATGTTTGGGGAGATACCTGCGCTGCAGTAATTGTGGCAAAATCGGAAGGCGAAACTTTAAACGTATAAATCAGCTACTCCCTGCCTTCTTTTTGATTAAAAAATATAATCTGAAAAGTTGAGCTTGTAAGAATTCTAATCTTATTACCGGCTACTATCTTTTAATCAGTATTTTTTTTGTAATTGGGCGGTTTTTCAAATCAATTTGCAGAAAAACCATGCCTTCGTTGACTTCACCCAAATCAATTTTCGTTGTTTTGGGTCCGAGGTATCCTGATTTTATGATTTGCCCCAACGTATTGTACAATACATAATTTGTTTTGGTTTTCAACTCCTCAGCAAAAGTAACAATAAAAACATCGCTTCCCGGGTTTGGCGAAACAGAAATAAAACCGCTCTTATTGATTTCTGGAGCTGTGGTAGAAAGGGGTGAAATTTCAATAATTTTATCGTCGCCCGTTTTTACGGTCCCCCTCCCGTCGCGGTTGCTAACGGCAATATATACTTTTCCTTCGGGCGAAATGCAAATATCGCGCAAACGCCCAAACTGGCCCGTAAAAAAATCAGTTGTTTTCAGGACCGAAGTTCCGGTTTCGCTAAGTTTTATCTGTGTTATCCTGCTGGCTTTCAGGGAGGCTATTAAAATGCTGTTTTTCCACTCGGGAATTAAATCAGAGTTATAGAAATCGATTCCGGCAACTGCCAGGGTCGGGGTCCAGGCAAAAATGGGTTCAACAACATTGTTTTGTGAACAGAACCCGGTTTCAAAAGTGTTGTCGCAAAAACCCGCGACGGATGGCCAGCCATAGTTTCTACCTTTCAGAATAATATTTAATTCATCGTCGTTACTTGGTCCATGTTCGCTGCTGTACAGGTTTTTCCCATCGGGCGAATAAACAAGGCCTTGCGGATTCCGGTGCCCCCACGACCAAACCGGGCTATTTTGTTGGGGATTGTCAGAAGGAATTGTCCCATCTAAATTTATTCTGAGGATTTTACCGTTTAACCTGGAAATGTCTTGCGAATAGCTTGTAACTTGTGCATCGCCAGTGGTAAATACTAGTTTTTTGCCGGGAGAGATTACCATTCTGCAACCGTTATGGTTATTGGCCGCAGGGATATTATCGAATATAATTGCCGGATTTGTTGCTTTACCCGTAGACGGATTATAAGTGTAACGGACAATCTTTTCTTTGTAAACATTTCCCTGGGCTGAATAATTGTAAGCAACATAGAAAAAGTGGTTTGCGGAAAAATCGGGATCCAAAACCATTCCCAACAGGCCACCTTCACCAACTTCGCTAACATCGCCAATCAAAACAACTTCCTGAACTGTTCCGTTAAACGGATTTACCCGGCTTACTTTACCATATCGTTCGGTAATCCAGATATAATTATCGGGCCCCCAAAGTATTTCCCAGGGAGTGTCAAGATTGGTAGCAATGGTTTTTGTGCTGAGGTTATTTTGAGCAGTTAAAAAATGCTGGCCGAAAATAAAAATGATAAAAAAGGGAAAAAATCGTTTCATAACTCATATTCTTTTTAAAATTCAGATTATGGCTTTTCTATAATAACCCGGAACTTTATTTTTTGTTCCGGGCCGGATTTTATTAAAGTGCATAAGGTTTTACGGGAGGAATTTTATTTACCGATTATTTAAAACTTTGTTGGTCGGTGGCAACATAATTCATCTTTTAAGAATTTTGCTGTAAAAGATTTTTTGTTGTTGATGATTTCCTCGGGTGTGCCGGTGCATAATATTTCCCCGCCGTTTTTACCTCCTTCCGGGCCAATGTCGATAATGTGATCGGCAACTTTTATTACATCGAGGTTGTGTTCGATTATAATTACGGTATTCCCTTTTTCAACCAGTTTGTTCAGCACTTCGAGCAGTACCCTGATATCTTCGAAATGCAAACCTGTTGTGGGCTCATCGAAAATGTAAACAGTTTTTCCGGTTTCACGTTTTGCCAGTTCAGCAGCAAGTTTAACACGTTGCGACTCGCCTCCCGAAAGGGTTGTTGACGACTGCCCGAGCGTAATGTAACCAAGACCGACATCTTTCAGCGTTTTAAGTTTTCCGGCTATCGACGGGATGGCCTCAAAAAATTCAACCCCGTGTTCAATGGTCATTTCAAGTACATCGCTAATCGACTTTCCTTTGTACCTTACTTCAAGGGTTTCGCGGTTGTAACGTTTGCCATTGCATTTGTCGCAATGCACATAAACATCAGGCAAAAAATTCATTTCGATAAGCTTTAAGCCTCCTCCCTGGCATTCTTCACAGCGTCCGCCCGCTACGTTAAACGAAAATCGGCCAGGTTTGTAGCCCCTGATTTTTGCTTCGGGCAGTTGGGCAAAAAGGTTCCTGATATCGCCAAAAATATTTGTGTAGGTAACCGGGTTCGAACGCGGTGTGCGGCCAATTGGCGATTGGTCGACCTGGATAACCTTATCGATATATTCCAATCCGTTTACCGACTGGTAGGGCAGCGGATCTTTCAACGATTTGTAAATATGCTGGCTCAGTATGGGTTGAAGGGTTTCATTTATCAATGTCGATTTTCCACTGCCCGAAACACCGGTAACACAGATAAATTTTCCGAGGGGTATTTTTAAATCTACCATTTTCAGGTTATTGCCCGAACATCCCTTAACTTCGAGTAAGTCCGTATTTCCATTTCTGCGAATTCCGGGCACCTCTATTTTTCTCCGGTGGTTTAAATAATCGGCGGTTAATGTTTTTGTTTTCAAAACGTCGGTTGGCGTGCCGGCAGCCACAATTTCGCCGCCATGAGCTCCGGCGAGTGGTCCCATGTCGATTAGATAATCGGCATGAAGCATTGTGTCTTTATCGTGTTCTACAACTATTACCGAATTCCCTGAATCGCGCAATTGCTGAAGCGCTTTTATGAGTTTAAGGTTATCGCGGTGATGCAGGCCAATACTGGGTTCGTCGAGAATGTAAAGCACGTTTACCAGTTGCGAGCCGATTTGCGTTGCCAGCCTTATCCGTTGCGATTCGCCACCCGAAAGGCTTTGCGCAGTGCGGTCGAGTGAAAGGTATTCCAGGCCGACACCAAGCATAAATCCAAGCCGGTCGCGGATTTCTTTTATAACTTCGGTCCCGATTATGCGTTGACGTTCACTTAACCTTTCTTCCAGTCCTTCGAACCATTCTCCCAGTTCGTTTAAATCGAGCTGAGCAAGTTCGGAAATATTTTTGCCGTCGATTTTAAAATGTAACGATTCCTTTTTCAGGCGCATTCCCTTACATTCATCACATTCGGTGGTTTTAACAAACTGGTTGGCCCATTTTTGAGCCGTTTTGGATGGATTGTCGTCGCGTTGGCTGTCGATATATTTTATTAACCCATCATAGCTCATCTGGTAATTCATGCCCGTACCGAGCGGCGTATTTTTTAGCTGGATTCTTTCGTTGGTCCCAAATAGAATTGCTTGTAATCCCTCATCAGGAATTTCGCTGACAGGTGAATTAATCGTGAAATCAAATTTTTCTCCCAAAGCTTCAATCTGCCAGAAAATCATTGAATTTTTGTATGCGCCCAGGGGGGCAATTGCTCCCTTTGAAATGCTTTTGCTTTTGTCGGGGATTATTTTATCCATGTCGATTTCTGTTACTCTTCCCAGCCCATTACATTTTGGACAGGCACCCTGTGGCGAATTGAACGAAAAATTGTGCGGGGCCGGCTCGGTGTAAGAAATCCCGGTTGTAGGGCACATCAAAAGGCGGCTGTAATATTTTACCTGTTGGGTGTCGTGATCGAGTATCATTAATATTCCCTGGCCATGTTTCATAGCAGTTTGAACGCTGGCTTTTAAACGGGCGGCACTTACATCGTCGACTTTTAACTTGTCGATTAAAATCTCGATAAAATGGTTTTTATACCTGTCGACCCGAAAATTATGTTTTAGTTCGGTAATTTCCCCATCAATCCTTGCCGACAGAAATCCTTTTCTGAGGATTTGTTCAAAAAGTTCGCGATAATGGCCTTTCCTCCCTTTAACCAGGGGCGCCAGAATATTTATGCGTTTTCCGGCAAAATCATCTTTTATTAGCTGGATAATTTTTTCTTCGGTATATTTTATCATTTTTTCGCCGGTATTGTACGAAAATGCTTCAGCGGCGCGGGCAAAAAGCAAGCGAAGAAAATCGTAAATCTCGGTAACAGTGCCAACGGTAGAGCGGGGATTTCGGGTTGTTACCTTTTGCTCGATGGATATAACGGGGCTTAACCCCGTAATTTTATCGACATCGGGGCGTTCCATATTGCCTAAAAATGAGCGGGCATAAGCCGAAAATGTTTCAATATAGCGTCTTTGGCCTTCGGCATAAATTGTATCGAAGGCAAGCGAAGATTTTCCACTGCCGCTTAGCCCGGTGATAACTGTTAACTTGTTACGCGGGATGGTTACATTAATATTTCGGAGGTTGTGCACACGCGCACCATAAACAATAACCTGATTGCCGGTTTCGTCGATTTCGGGTGTGGGCTGAATATTTGTTTCTGAAATTTTTCCCATTCTGAAATGTAGTTCCTGCTTAACTTTCTACCGGGATTTTTACTGCATATTTTTTACCCGACTTGTTTGTAAGCTTGCTATCGCGCAGCCACGGATTAAAATCCTTTAACCTTTTGTATGTGGTGTTATTTTCTTTGGCAAAGTCGGCAAAATCGGCGACCGGGCCCGATATTTCTACTACGCGGGTTTTTATTACGGGGTATTTTTCTTCGTCGCTAATGTCGAAATTATATTGTCCGGGATTTTCAAGAATCAGTTTAAGGGCAGCAATTCTGAACACATAGCGTTGTGTTTCTTCAACAAAAAGCAGGTTGTAATAGTTTTCTGTTTTTTGACGGTTTATTTGCTGCCGCACCCTTTCCATGCCACCATTGTAAGCTGCTGCAGCCAGGGTCCAGCTTCCATAACGATTATATGACTGCCGGATATAGGAACAAAATGCATAGGTCGATTTTTCGATGTGATAGCGTTCATCAACTTCTCCGTTTACTTCAAGGCCATATTCTTTTGCCGTACTGCTTAAAAACTGCCACATTCCAACCGCGCTTGCCGGTGACACTGCCCTTGGGTTTAAACCACTTTCGGCCACGGCAAGGTATTTAAAATCACTGGGGATGCCATTTTCTTTTAAAATGGGCTCGATAAGTTGAAAATACCGGGGGGCCAGTTTAATATAACGTATGGTTTGCGAATGAAAATAGGCATTCGAAAGTAGTTCGCGGTCCAATGCTTCCCATACATCAAACTGGTTTAATGGCATTTCTTCTCCGGCAAATAAGAATTTTTCAGGTATTTTAACCGAAGTGTAGTGTGGTTCAATTTTTTCCGGAACAGGATTATCTCCGGGTTTTGATGAACTTAATACCACGATCAAAAAAACCACGTTTATTATAGCAATAACCGGTAATATTATCTTCCACCATCTTTTGTCAGTCATATAATTACTCCTTTTCAAATTATTATGGGGCTTACCCCTTTTATTCAAATTAATACGGTTTGAAAGCTGTAAAACCAGTTTAATTTGTTTTGGCAAAAATACATTTTTACCTATTTGATAACAAAGAAAAAGCCCGGCAGTTTGCCAGGCTTTTAATTTTGTTCTTTCCAAACAAAACTAATTCCTTTATTTAAGTAGTTTCCAAATAACTGCCCTTCAGATTTACTTAATTTTGGTTTATCTGTAATACCTTGAAATTGATTTCTTTTTTAATTCATTTGATTTGTCCGGTGATGCCAGTCAGCTCACTTTTCTTAAAGGCGATTTTATGTATGTAGTATTAAATCTCTCTTTTTGCAGGGAACCATTTATTTTTGCTTTGTCAAATTCAGTTAAAACATTCAGGGCTTTGTTGCAAATGGGCCTATAGCTTTTTTTTCCAAAAAGGCCTGAGGCCATTTTATTCAAATCGATGTGAATGTCTTTTAAAGAGTCATTAATAGTTGAACGAAAAAGGTTTGCACATTTTTGGCACTGAGCATCGGTTAATTCAGCCGTTTTGTAATAGGTGTTTTTTAACAAATCAATCGAACGGTTAAAATCCTTATCGATAAAAGCCTGATGGGCTATCACAAAGTTTTTATTAATAACCAGCAAAAGCTCTTTACAGGTGGTTTTACCATTCGGACAACTTAACAACTCTATTTTATTTTGTTCTTCACAAAAAATTTCTGTTTTAGATGCAGAATACAAAACTTGATTATCTGTGCCAGCTTTCATTGGGATTTTATTAAGTTAATACATATTTTCCATTTCGATTTTGTTAAAAATCTTCCGGAATTCCTTTTCTTCCAAAAGCTTTTAGTTTAAACCAGGCGCCATACTTTTTTTATCAAAATAAAAGGCCCAGTTCTATCTCTTTTCTTATGTTCCGATATATTAAATGAGCAGGTTGTTAAAATATGCCGTAATAAATTGTAAATCTGTTTATTAGCCCAATAAACCAAAATAACTGTTAACAAATTAAATCGTTAGCCTAAACTGGTTAGTAACTGGTTAACAGGCTTTATTCAATTTATTCTTCAGTAAATTGTTTTCGCGGCTCAAGTCGGCAACCAACCTTCTCAAAAACATATTTTGACTTTTTAATTGGTCAACGTTAATTAAGGATGCTCTACTTTTCGCGTCGCTTGTAAATCTGATGTAATTTGTTTCCATAAAATATTTACTCCATTCGTAAAACAAGTCTGTATTAATTCCCTCTTTTTCGCAAATTTGTTTAACTGAAATATCGCCAAATATACCTTCAATAACAATCCTGATTTTGTCTTCGTCAGAATGTTCCTTCTGAATGATTCGTTTTAACGATATTGCCGATTCGCTGTGTGCAAAATTTGAATTCATAATTAATGGTATTATAAAAATTTATTTATGTCCATTTTTTCAATTTCGCATACGCATCTTAGCTAAATAACCGATACTTAGCGCCCTCAATAACAAGAAATTGTTATTGTCAAATCATACGTAAAGCGGAACTTATATTTCAGACAGTTTGTTTACAGGATTTTTGCAAAGAGAAAAGCAGCACGTTTAGAAATGATACTTTTATCTTTTATAATCCGAACTTCATTAATTAAATCAATGTACGACAAACACAATTCTACCTAAAATAGGTTCCAATTACTCAAATAGTTATTAAAATGCGTCCTAGAAATGTATTTCAAAAAGCTAAAGGCAAACATAAATAAATTTTTGAACATTATCAAAAATTGTTATTATTTTTTATGTTTTCTGTTTTAAATAGCTAAAAATGCAGTAATACAGATAGTTAGCCGAATAGGAAGTAACTGCTTAAACAGTTTTTCCTTTAATTTTATGATATTTTGAAAGCAATATTCTGTACAACTTTTAAAACAGCACGGTACTTATAATTGCCATTTTATCTTTGTTAATGTTGTTTGAAATGGCATTCAGTGATGCAAGAATGCAAGTAAAATAGTTTATTCACCATTTTATTGAAATTACGTTCGAATAAAGTTCCATTAGAAGGGTTAGAATTATTTTTTTACAGGGATAAAACTAATTTGCTGAATATTTTGAAGGTTGGAGTAGTCGTACTGATAAAATCCATCGTCGCCAATCATAAATAAATATCCTTTAAACGGAATCACATCATAAGTTTTGATATTTGCAAACCTTGCAATTTGATGATCGTCGATATGGAGTTTATCTTCCACATTATATACTTTCAAACCTGCCTCACCATCGCAAATAAATAGGATTTGGTCATCGATACCCAACCCGTAAGGCCCTGCCATAGGGTATGACGCCAGAAGTTCATTTTTTTTGAAGTCATCGGATAGTTTCAAAACATCAAGCCTGTTTGTGTTTCCTCCACAAGTGTTTCCCCCGCGTAATGTTATATACGCATAACCATCGGCGATAACTACCGGGTCGCAACTGGTTACATGCCAGAAATTGCCGATATAATTTAAAGCTGTTGGAACTTTCAGGCTGTAAATTATCATTCCGGTTTGTGTCCCAAAAAACATGTGGCCGTTATAAATAAACATAGTTTCTATGTTCCACCCAATATTTTGTTTGCCAATACCGGTTGGTTTTTCAGGAGTTTTAACATCGAACATATATAAGGTTGAATTATCGACAGCGTATAAATAATTGTTATATAAACCAAACCTGGCCATCGATCCGCCAACTCCAAATGAATTGCCAGCATTAGCTGAACCCGAACCGGAAGCAGAGTTATAGTTGGCATCCATTGTCATTTCTGAGCGAAATTTGAAATAGGTTGGATAGTACTGATACTCAATTTCCTGTTTTACTTTTTTAATTTCCCAGTCGATAACCACCCCTTTTTCTTTATCGACCATGGCCAACCGGTAGTCTTCGTTTGCAGGCGGCGGGGTCATGTACGGAAAAACATCTTTTACACGGTGCACTTCTCGAGGATTGGATATGTCGGAAATGTCGATGGCTACCATATCAATATAGCTGTCGGCATATAATATGTTGTTTTTTATTGCCATATCAACATTTCCCGGGATTTCGATGAATTTAATGTTTTGCGGGTTACGCGGGTTTCGGTTATCGATAATGTGAATCCCTTTCATTTCCTCGTTCACAAAAATGTACCCGTCTTTAAAGTAGATCTTGCCCGGATTTTCCAATTCGTTTGCAGAAGTTGTTTTTACAGCTGCCCGCAGATCGTCGTACGACATATAAATTGGTGAATATGCTGTAAAAACTTCTGTGTACTTGTCCAAGCAAGAATTACCCAAAACAAACAAAAAAAATAGTGGAAGGATATTTTTGATAGTTTTCATGTTCAACTGATTTAATTAAAAACGAAGCCAATTTTCAAGGTTAAACGGTTGTAATCGATTTGGAGGTTGTAATCTTTTTCTCCGCTGTAGGAGAGCCTGTTGAACTGATATCCAAAACCAAAAGACATCCCAAAATCACGAGAATACATATGTTGATATCCGATTCCTGTATTGATTAAAAATCCTCCTTTTGTATCCAGTTTTTGGTTGACATTATTTGGATTTGGCCATATATAATCATAATACAATGGTTGAATCCCTGAATTGTAAATGTTGTTCGATTCTTCAAGTGCCAGTTCGTACCCTGATTTTAGAAAAGCAAATGGGGTCGACCCTGAATTTCTGAGCTTGTACTCTAAATTTATAAACGCTGGCAAATAGGTTTCTTTTAAAAATTCCAACCCAAAACCTGCCCCAACCGATAATTTTGGCAGAATTACATAATTTAAAACTGTTGAAAAACTAAAAGGGGCTGTTTGACTGTTGCCCGAATTGCCCGCCAGCACCCCGATTTCTGTTCGCAAAGCAAATGGCGAATTCAATTCCATAAAATCAAATTCGTCATTTAATGGCTCATTTTTAGTTGTAACATGGTCTATTTCATCGGCTTTGAAAATCCAAAGGTTACCGGCCGATTCAATTTGAAGTTTCGATAAATCTTCATTATACCGGAATTTACCTTTCAGAATGGAGCCGTTTTTCAGGTAAACGTATCCCTTGCGGGGTTGCGATATTGCCGGAATTGTGATAAGCGCCGACAGAAAAAAAAGAAACAGGTATTTCATAATAGTTTTTAGATTTTAAAAAAAGATGAAATTAAAATGCCGGGGGTTGCGTTACAGTTAAAAAAAGAATAATTATTTTGAAAATCCCGGCTCTTCCGGAAGTTTTAGGGCATCGATAGCAGAAGTTTCATTTGAAATCCTGATTTTGTTTTTACGTAAAATTTTTCTTATTGCCTTTTTGTTTTCGGGATACAGGTTGAGAACAGACCTGTTTTTCAGGATCATAGATATACACAACTGGTTTACCTATGTTGGCTGCATGGTTATACCTTTTTCCGGCAACAATCGGTAAACTAGGTAAAACCAGGTACTCATCACTTATGTACGCTACCATTCGAACATTTTTTCCATGTTTGTTCCGGTAATCAATAGAGGTCACCCGTTCAAATCGAGTTTGTTACTTAAGGTATACGCATCGAGTGAATTTTGATTGGCATAATCGGTCAGTTTATCATTGTATCTGCTTACCGGCAAACCGGGTTCGCCATACAACGATTCGAGAAAACGAGCAGATAAGTTCTTTGTCAAAAAGTTTAATCATTTGTTCGAATAAAATCAGAATAAAAAAAATCTTTGTTTTTTTACCCAATATTATTTTTTCAATATTCGAAAGATATTACTTTCATCGTTTCTAATTTAACAAGCCATTACATAATGAAAAAAATCTTTGCCATTCAGCTAATTCTATTAGTTTCCCTTATCTCGTTTTCGCAGGAAAAAACAGATTACTTTTTACCGGATAATGTAACTTACGATAAAAATATACCCACGCCCGAACAATATTTAGGACAGGAAATAGGTGAATGGCATTTAACACACGACCAGGTTTTAAACTACGTAAAAGAAATTGCCCGTATTTCTGACCGTGCCATTTTGAAGGAATATAGCCGTTCGTGGGAAAACCGGCCGCTGGTGCATTTGATATTTACATCGGTTGAAAATCAAAAAAAAATAGACGAATTGCAAAAGCTGCATGTAGATTTTGCCCATTCGGTTGGGAATATCGATAAATCAAAAGTGCCACTTGTTGTAAACCTGGGTTATGGCGTCCATGGTAACGAGTCGAGTGGCACAAATTCTTCAGTACTGACAGCGTATTACCTTTCGGCTGCGCAGGGCACTAAAATTGACAAATTACTTGAACAGGCAATTATTCTGGTCGATCCCTGTCTGAATCCCGATGGTTTTACCCGGCATGGTACATGGGCAAATATGAACCAAAGTGAAACAACCAACGGAGATTCCAATTCGCGCCAGTTCAACGAAGTGTGGCCCGGTGGCCGCGGTAATCATTACTGGTTCGATTTAAACCGCGACTATCTTTTGCTGGTAAATCCCGAATCGGTTGGCCATGTGGCAAAGTTTCACGAGTGGTTGCCCAATGTTGTTACCGATCATCACGAGATGGGCGCCAACTCAACCTTCTTTTTTCAGCCAGGCGTGCCAAAAAGAAATAATCCGCTTACCCCGGAAGAAAATTACCGTTTAACACAAAAAATTGCCGGTTACCACGCAAAATTTCTTGATAAAATTGGCTCAGCTTATTTCTCTGAAGAGCAATTTGATGATTACTATTTTGGTAAAGGTTCGTCGTATCCCGATATTAACGGTAGCATCGGTATTTTATTTGAACAGGCAGGGTTCAGGGGAAGGATAAGGGAAACTTCAAACGGAAACAGGAAATTATCCTTCGGGATCAGGAACCAGTTTACAGTTACCCTTTCAACGCTGGAAGCTGCGGTAAATTTAAAGGACGAACTTTTACAGATGCAGAAGGATTTTTATTCGGAAGCTATCCAACTTGCCGAAAAGGATCAGGTTAAAGCATATATTTTCGGAAGTGAGACCGATATTGTTAAAACCCGGTATTTCATCGATTTATTGAATAAACATCAAATCGAAGTTTTTGCAAATGAAAACGACATAAACAAAAACGGCGTGGTTTTTAAAAAGGGAACAAGTTTTATTGTCCCGATGAAACAAAAACAATACAGGCTGGTAAAATCGATGTTCGACACCGTTACAAATTTCGCTGATACAACATTTTACGATGTCTCTACCTGGACATTTCCTCATACCTTCAATGTTGTTTTTGCACCGGTTAATTCGCTTAAGGATGTTCAGTTTTCGAAGGAAAGAGTTTTCTTTCAAAAACCTGAAGGAAGGATAATCGGGGGGAAAAGCAATCTGGCTTACCTTTTCAGGTGGAACGAATATACTTCGCCAAAAGCCCTGTATCATTTGCAACGGGCCGGGTTAAAAACAAAGGTGACATCGGAAAAACTAAGTTTTTTAGTAAGTGGTAAGGAAGAACAATTCACTTTCGGGACAATACAGGTGCCGGTGCACGACCAGAATATGAATGATTCTCAGATTTTTGATTTGGTTTCATCAATCGCGAAAAGTACAGGTATCGATTTTTATGGATTAACAACGGGCCTCTCGCCCGCAGGTATTGACCTGGGCAGCAATTATTTCGAAAATATTAACAAACCGTCAATTTTGCTGGTAGTTGGAGGAAGTGTGAGAAGCACCGATGCCGGCGAAATATGGCACCTTTTTGACCAAAGGTACCAGATACCGGTAACTTTAGCCGAAACCAGCAACGTAAATTCAATCAATCTTTCGAGGTACAATACCATAATACTTCCTGACGGTTCGTACCGCGAATGGGGTAAAACTGAGGTTGATAATTTGCAAAACTGGGTAAGGCAGGGTGGAATACTTATTGCCTGCGAAAGTGCGGCTTCATGGGCTTCGCGGAATGAATTTGGAAAAACTAAATTCAAAAGGGAAAATACCGCCGATTCGGCCCAAAACCTGATTTACGAAAACCGTTTGACAGAATCGAATATCAATGTAATTAGTGGTGCAATTTTAAATACGAGGATTGATGTTTCGCATCCACTGTGTTACGGTTATACAAAACCTTATTTGCCTGTTTTTAAAACGGGCAACATGGTTGCCGAAACGCTTGGGGTTAAGTATGCTGAACCTGTCAGTTTTACCGCCGATCCCTTAATCAGTGGTTTTGTTTCGGATAAAAACCTTGAAAAAATTAAAAATGCGCCGGTTGTTTCGGTGCAGGCATCTGGCAGGGGTAAAATAATATGTTATTACGAAAGCACGGTTTTCCGCGGAATATGGTTAGGTACAAATAAACTGCTTGCCAATGGTGTATTTTTCGGGAATTTGGTGCAATAGTTTAATGCCGTTTATTCCATTTTCCGACAGGTTTATTCGTACTGAATTCAGTTTTGAAGGGCTTAAAAATCATATGTCAGTCCGGTGTAAAAACCAATCCGGTAGGGCCGGAAATCAACCGATGGATTTGAATTAATCGAATTCAGGTAATAATTAAATCTTGGTTCAAGGGCGATGGCAAAATGTTTTCCAAGGGCATAGTTCAACCCGACTCCAACAGTGCCCGAAAAATTAACGGGCGTAATATCACGGGTTTCACCAATGTTTTGAAGGCCATATTGGTTGTTTATGAATGCATCGTTTCCGACAACAATCCCGGCATTCAGTCCTGTTATCAGTTCAACCCCGAATTTCGAATCAAGCACCTGGTATCTTGCATACAGCGGGATTTCTATAAACTGGAATACCTGCGAGAATTCACCATTTGGAACAACCATATTTAAATTGCTTACTTTAAGCGCATCGAATTCCCTGCTTATTTCAGCTCCTTTCGGAGTTTCTTTGATATCAATCACTCCGGCAATGCTGTTCATCGACATGTTGTTGTTTTCGATTTGTACAGCATTGCTGAAATACGATGTTTCTGTAGGGGCAAATGAGTTGTCATTTTGTTTGTTGCTGCCAAACAGGTTGAGGGAATTTTCTGATTGTTGTCCGTTTTGAGCATAGTAAATCCCGCTTTCGACACTCCACCTGCTACCGGTTTTATACTGGACCGAGAAGCCACCGCTCATGTTGGTGTTTCCCCCGCTACCTGAGTAAGTCATTTTTTGGGAATAACTTTCCGAATGGCTTGAAGTGTACGATGAGTACCCTGGCGAAAGGTACATTCCCATTTTCCAGTTACTCCCTGTTTTTGATTCGGTTTTATTTGTTATAATGTTTTGAGCAATTAGTAGCCTGTCCTGTTCAGTAAGGCTCTCAAGCGGGTCGGTAATTATTTTTTCTGCCAGCACGGTTTTTTGCAGTATTTCCTGTTTAATCCGGGCTTTTGCCTTTTCAATTTTTGTAAAAACAACATTTTCGCGGAGTGACAAACTTGAAGCAGCTAATTGGGTGGATTGCGATCGGCTTTTTGAAGAAAGGGGCAACTCAGCAGTTAATCCTGTTTTTCCGGTATTTTCAGAACCTGTTTTGTTTAATGATGCCTGAAGGTCAGTATCGTATTGTGTATCAATTTGCGCTGGCTGATTCTCATTTGGTGTAACGCTTTCAGGGGTAATTTCAGTTGTGGCCTGCGTGTGTTCTTTGTTGAACGGGCTTTCGGCAAAATACCAGCCTGCAACCATTGCAATCAGCAAAACCGCCGCTGCCAAAACCCAACCGATGAAAATTTTGCGGTTCTTTCTTTTTTGTGCTGCAAGCCGCCCCTGGATATTTTCCCAGACATGTGATGGCGGCTCAGCTGAAAAACCCTCCAGTTTTTCGCGGATTAGATTGTCTGTATGTTGCTTTTCCTTCATTTTATAATATCCTGCCGGATTGGAGATTGTTTCATTCCATGCCTATCGAACAGAGTAGTTTTTTTTTGTTTGTGTTTCGCTGTATAATTCCAAAACTTTTCTTTTCAGAATATCCCTGGCTCTCGAAAGGTTCGATTTTGAAGAGCCTTCTGAAATCAGCATTATTTCGCTGATTTCCTTGTGGTTCATTCCTTCCATAATATAAAGGTTAAAAACCATTCGGTACCGTGGCGGAAGTTCCTGTATCAGGTTAATTAATTCATCTGCTGTTATTTTTTCAATTATATCTTCAGAATAATTTTTCGATTCATAAATTCCAATATTCTCTACCGGATACGTCAAGTTTTGTTTCCTGAATTTTTCGAGCGAAACGTTTACCATAATTCTTCGTACCCAACCTTCCAATGAACCTTCGTGCCTGAAGTTTTTAATATATGTAAAAACCTTAATAAACCCTTCCTGCAGGTTGTCTTCTGCTTCAGAAGCATCTTTCGAATACCGCAGGCAAACGCCGTACATTTTTGGCGCCAGCATGCGGTACAAGGTTTCCTGAGCGCGAACATTCCCGGAAACACATTTCTCTGCAATATTTTTTAAATCTTCCAAATGTTGTTGCAAATGTTCGCTCAAAATTACGGATTATTGTTTTAATTTTTTTTAAACAATGTTTTTGTAATTTCCGGCATACCTTCAATCCACTCAGTTTTTGTTTTAAACAATAATTAGATGGAACATTCTTTAAATCGGTTGCGTGACGAATACTTAAATTCAACGCAACCATAAGGCACCTGTCATCATCATAAGTAAAACGGATTCTGGATTTTTATTAAGTTTGAAATTAATTCACACACTTAAAAATTATTTCGAATCGTTTAAAAAGGAGTTGCAGAAAGTTGGTTTAAAAATATATTACGATTTTTGTAACTTACTTTTGAAGGATAGTACAGGAGCATAACTTTAAATTTGCTTCAAGGGCGGCTTGAAGTGTAAACAAAACAGAAGATTTAAACAAAAACAATGAAAACATCAATGACAATTTTACTGGGGATTTTATTTGCATTTTATTCGTGTCAGACTGAAGATTTATCAATCGACGAAAATAAAAAGATTAACCTTGATGTTAAATCGGCACAGTTAGTTGAGGCCGATAATGCATTTGGGCTCGAAATTTTTCAGAAAATAAGGCAGACGGGCAAAGAAGAGAATATTATGATTTCGCCGCTTAGCATTTCGGTAGCATTTGCCATGGCTTACAATGGCGCCGATAAGGAAACCAAGACCGAAATGGAAAAAGCAATGAAACTGAATGGATTAACAACCGAACAGATTAACAATTCCTATAAAATGTTGATAAGCGCTTTGCAATCGCTTGATAAAGAGGTGGTGTTCGAGATTGCAAATGCCATTTTTTATGCTGAAGGGTTCTCGGTTAACCCCGGCTTTTTAAATATCAACAAAACAGTGTACAATGCCGAGGTGCAAAAACTGAATTTCGGTTCTCCAGCGGCTGTGCCAACCATTAATAAGTGGGTGGCCGATAAAACCCACGATAAAATTAAATCGATAATCGACCAGTTAAATCCACTCGACAGAATGGTACTTGTTAATGCCATTTATTTTAATGGCATCTGGAAAAATAAATTCGAAGAAAAGGGGACTCACCTGCTGAATTTTACAAAAACCGGCGGGGTAAATGTCGAAGTTCCTACAATGAAAAAAGAGGAAAAACTGGCTTACACAACCAACTCAATTTTCAGCGCTGTAAAAATGCCATACGGGAATGGCCAGTACAACATGATTGTTTTGCTTCCGGCACCAAATAAAACCTCTCAGGATTTAATTAACGAACTTACCCTTGATAAATGGAAAAACTGGATAAAAAATTTTGAAACAAAAGACCCTGTGGTTGTAAGAATGCCGCGTTTCAGGTTTGCATTCGAAACAAAATTAATGAATGTACTTGCACAAATGGGAATGGAAAAAGCATTTCAGGCTGGTAAAGCCAATTTTTCAAAAATATCAAACGAGGAGCTTTATATCAGTTCAGCTGTTCACAAATCGTTTATCGATGTAAATGAAAACGGTACTGAAGCAGCGGCAGTTACAGGTCTTACTTTTACTACTACCAGCGCCGGGAATGAGCCTCCGAAAACCTACTTCATCGTTGACAGGCCTTTTGTTTTTGCCATAACCGAAAAAGACACCGATGCCATTTTATTTATTGGCGAAGTGAGGAACCCTGTGTATGAATAGAATTATTCTGATTTTATCGGTTCTGTTCTTTTTCTCCTGTTCAGGTGAAGTTGAAACCCTGGAAAACCGGGAGGAAAATGTGTTGGAAGGAGAAGGAACCCTTTGGCTAAGCGGAGGTTTAATGTATTGTGATGCACAGGTAAGAATGGAAAATGGTGATACATTAATACCTAATCAATTTTCTGTTGAATTAATGAAACTGAAAACCGGAAACCGTATAAAACTGAAATACCAGAAACTATCCGTTCGGGAGTCGGGTTGTACTATTGGAAAAGATTGTAAAATAATTGAGGTGAGGGTGATAGACTAAACTTTATGGTGAATTTTGTATATTTGAACTAATTAAAATGTAAAAATAATGAAACATGACTGACCTTGAATTATATATAAAATTATCAAATTTACCCTTGGATTTAAAAAATGATGTGTCGGATTATATTGATTTTATAAAATATAAATCAGTAAAGAAATCGTTGAAGAAAGACAAAAGAATTGCCGGGCAGGCAAAGGGATTGATTTCGATGAAAGATAATTTTGATGACCCAATTGAAGGATTTAAGGAATATGTGTAATGGATTTATTGTTAGATACACACACTGTAATTTGGTTTATCACAGAGGATTCGAAATTACCTTTGAAAACAAAGAAAATTATTGAGAATTCTGAAAATAACTGTTTTGTAAGTATTGCAACTCTTTGGGAAATTGCCATAAAACATTCACTTGGCAGATTAAATTTAGATTCTGAGCTGGAAAATATCTTCGCAATAATTGAAAAAACCGGATTTGAGATTTTACCAATTACGACAAATCAGATTCTGATAAATGCCGGTTTACCACATCACCATCAAGATCCTTTCGATAGAATTATTATCTCACAAGCCATTCATGATAACTTGAAAATTGTGAGCAAAGATGGCCAGTTTAAAAATTATCAGGTTACAATGATTTGGGATTAATAACAAGTTATTCAATATCAGAAATCATTTAGACTAAACAGGTACAGTTAAACGTTCTTATTAAAATTTCAAAGCCATGAATCGAATAATATTACTGTTGGTTTTATTTGCATTTTGCCTCGCCGGTTGCATGAATGAAGACCATGAAATTAAGCTGGAAAATACAGGAGTGGTGGTTGATAATGCCGGAGCCGGCGATTGTGGAATTATTATCGAATTGGAAGCCGGAGGTATGATTCAGCCATTTTTTTATCCTGAGGGCTTTACCTTTTCGCACGGTCAGCGGGTTTATATCGGGTATTTTGAGCTGCCGAATATTGTACCTTCGTGTAATAAAGGAGTTCCTGTTGAAATTGTTGCTATTGAAGAGTTGAATTGTACGCCTTATGTTGTCTTGAATTCGAAAAATTACGACAGCCTCGCAAGCGATCCGGTGTTTATACATGAAGCTTTTATTGATGGGAATTGCCTTCAGGTAAAACTTTCGTATAGCGGTGGGTGCAAAAAACACACAATCGATTTGGCCCTGGCAACTTCAGCAAATGGAAATTTTGATACTGTCCCGGTTTTCGAAATCAGGCATAATGCAAACGGCGACATGTGCGAAGCTTACTTTACAAAAGAATTCAGGTTTGATTTAACACCCCTTAAAATAACCGGAGTTAAGGAAATTATTTTGAAAGCCAGCTTAACTGACGGAAACACTTATAATGAAAAATTCAGGATAAATTAACACATTTTGACCAGATTTCATGCGGCCATTTTGATGGTTAAAAATTATTGGAATAAGGTGATTGTCAAAGGATGATAACTATACAACGAGCTGTTATTGAAGCTTCTATTGGGAATATGTGATAATTAATAAAATTCTGTTTCTAAATGCCAGGAGCAACCGCGGGAATATTATGATGATTGAACAATATCAAAACTCGCAAAATATTGTAAATAAAACATTTGCACATTATTTTTTAGCAAAAATATTTACCGACATTGAAAAATCACCAAATGATGCAAAATTTCATTATGCTGAACTTAGTTTGTTGTACCCAAATAATCAGTTCTTTAAAACAGCATTATCTTTAGGCAATTTAAAATGAGAAAAAATGGCGGTAAATGATATACTTCTTCTTGGAAATCCACTTCTTTACGAAAAATCAGTATTGGTTAAAAAAAATGAGGTAAGTGGACTTTTACCCAAGCTCGATTTGATGTTTGAAACCATAATTGATTTCAGGGAAAAGTATGGTGCCGGACGTGCAATAGCCGCCCCACAAATTGGTTTGCAGAAACGAATAATATGCTTAAATATCGATAAACCCATTGCAATGATAAATCCTGAACTTTCGGGGTTAAGCGAAGAAATGTTTGAAGTTTGGGACGATTGTATGAGTTTCCCAAACTTACTGGTAAAGGTTAAGCGTCATAAACGACTTAAAATCAGTTTTTACGATATCAACTGGCAAAAACAAATCTGGCATCTTAAAGATGATATGGCGGAACTAATCCAGCATGAATATGATCATCAGGATGGTATTTTAGCCACTCAAAGGGCTATTGACAATAAATCGTTTCGCTGGATAAAATAAAAAAGCCGCCCTGTGTAGAGCAGCTTTTCAATTTATGTCGTTTAAAATTCTAGAAAATACTGTAAGTTAAGCCAATAGCAAAACCAACATTTTCTTTATCGTAGGTTTCAGAAAAACCTGAGAATGATTTTGTTTTGTCATAATAAGAGGTATACAGCATACCCGCGTCAAGGGTTATTGCTTTCGAGAATTTCCATTGAAATCCGAAACCACCCGTGTACGATGAATTACTGTAACTAAAGTCGCTTTGATACTGTTGGCTGACTCCTGATTTGGAACTCAAACCGCCAAAACTTAAGGCAAAGTTATCGGTTAAGCTATATTGGTAGCCTATTGCAACTTCTCTTGAATTTTTATCAATTATGCGTTCCTGGCCATACAGGTTATTTCCCCAATTAACTCCTTTATCGAAATATTGGTTGTATGATATTGAAGCAAGAAGTTTTGGTATTGGCTTAATATTCATTCCAACCATAATAAGACCGGGTATATCACTTCTGACCGATTTTCCAAACAAATCATAATTATCGTTTGGATTCCGGTTATTTTCCAGGCTTAATTTTGTTTTATGTTCGTATTTGATACCTATATTAACTATATCATTTGGCGATATATTAATTCCTAATATAGGAGTATAGCCGGTGCCCGTTTGTTTTGTGTCAACAATTTTGTCGGCAGTTCCGGCAGCATTGGCAGTCATTAAGGCTGCTTTTCCGGCAAAAGTTGGTGAAGCGGCTGCCAAAGTAGCCCGTGCAGTTTGAATATTAATTCCTCCAATTTGAGCAGGCGTAAGACCGGCAGCGCCAAGTAAACCTTGTATTTGTGCAACCTGGGTAGCGCTTAATCCAACGGCTGTACCATTGGCCAGTAATACTGTACCGCCTCCGCCTGAAACAATGGGTTGTAATCCGGTTGCAAACGAATTGGCCCCGGTTGACCACCCGTTTAAAGTAGTTGCCGCATCTGTAAAGAACCTGTTGGCCGATTCCATACTTGAGCCATTGTAAGCTGCCCCAAATGCGGGCTGGTTAGGATTTATTTTAATATCTTTTAAATGCCCAAGGTAAGTATTTGTGGCCATATTTACCCTGACACCTGCAGCAACGGATACGGCCTCGCTGATCTTAAAGCTGCCATTTAGCTGCAACCCCCAAAATACACTGGTGCCTTCAAAAGAAATGTTGGAAGAATATTTTGTTGTAGGAATCCCGCTTGCTGTTAATGAAGCCGGAATAGCCGATACAGGCCTTTCAAATGACGGAAGGCCTTTTTCGTATTTGGCCCCGCCACCACCTCCAACAGGCCCTACCATGAAGGATAATGCAAACTTGTCTTTTTTCCATGCAGCATAAAAATCAGGAAAAGCCGGAGCTGAAATTTTTCCTTCATACTCTTTGTTCATAAGATATGGAAATCCGCTGGTAATTGTCCGTGTTTGGAAAATACTTTGATTATGGATTCCAAGATGAAGACCATTTTCAATTTCCATGATACCTGCCGGATTAAAATAAACTGCATCTAACTGGGTTGATGCATTTCTTGATAGCATACGCACATATTGGGCGCTTTGGTTGGCATTGGTTAAAATGCCCCCCGCAAAAGTAGTATGTGCCAACATAAAAAGAACCACTAAAAAAGTAAGCTTTTTCATAAGTTTAATTTTTGATTTTAAAGTTTATTATTTTACAAAAAAAAAATTTTTTAGCAATACAGAAAGTATCTCCGACTTTGCTGCTGAATTTTGACCGGGTAAAATTAAAATTAATTTATTATACACAAAATTTTCTGATTGATTTTCAATGGGTTGTAGATTTTTCAAACAATTTAATCATAAAGTCAAATCAGATTAAATAAAAATACCCGGGAAAAATTCCGGGTATTACCTACATCTTAAATATCTTATATATGAATCACTTCATCGTAAGCAGCGGCAGCAGCTTCCATAATTGCCTCGCTCATTGTTGGGTGCGGGTGGATGGTTTTTAATAACTCGTGTCCTGTAATTTCAAGTTTTTTTGCCACTACCATTTCGGCGATCATTTCGGTTACATTGCCGCCAATCATGTGTGCACCAAGCAATTCGCCATATTTTGCATCAAAAATCAGTTTTACAAAACCGTCTTTTTGTCCGGCAGCGCTTGCTTTTCCGCTGGCAGAGTAGGGGAACTTGCCCACTTTAATTTCGTAGCCCGCTTCTTTTGCTTTTGCTTCTGTCAATCCAACCGATGAAATTTCGGGATTTGTGTAGGTACAGCCCGGTATATTTCCGTAATTGACGGGCTCTGGATTTAACCCGGCAATTTTTTCGATACAAACAATGCCCTCAGCCGACGCAACATGGGCCAGGGCAGGCCCTTCAATAATATCGCCAATTGCATAAATTCCTTCTACGTTTGTTTTATAGAATTCATCAACCATAACCCGTCCGTTTTCGGTAACAATTTTCATTTCTTCCAACCCGATACCTTCTGTATTTGGGGTAATCCCGACCGCCGAAAGGACAATGTCGGCCTCAACCACTTCTTCTCCCTTTTTCGATTTAACTGTTACCTTGCATTTATCGCCCGAAGTATCTACTTTTTCAACGGTTGAGCTGGTTAACACATTCATTTTCATTTTTTTGAATGAACGCTCAAGTTGTTTGGCCACTTCTTCGTCTTCGTTTGGGACCGCGGTTGGCATAAATTCGACCAATGTAACTTTTGTGCCAATGGTCTGGTAAAAATAGGCAAACTCGCTCCCAATAGCTCCCGAGCCCACAACTACCATGCTTTCAGGCTGTTTGTCGAGGGTCAGCGCTTTACGGTACCCGATAATTTTTTTGCCATCGATGGGCAAATTTGGTAATTCGCGCGAACGTGCACCTGTTGCAAGTATAATGTGTTTAGCGGTATATTTTGTTTTTTTGCCTTCAGTATCAGTCACTTCGACCGTATCTTTTCCGGCAAGTTTTCCGGTCCCAAATATTGTTTCGACTTTATTTTTTTTAAACAAGTACTGAATTCCCTTACTCATACCTTCTGCCACGTCGCGGCTGCGTTTTACCATCGCGGCAAAATCGGCTTTGATTTCACCTGAAATAGACACACCATAATCAGCCGAATGAACTGCATATTCATAGGCCTGTGCACTTTTTAACAACGATTTGGTAGGGATACAACCCCAGTTCAGGCAAATTCCGCCAAGGTTTTCTTTTTCAACCACAGCAACTTTTAATCCCAACTGCGCTGCCCGGATAGCGGTGACATAACCTCCGGGTCCGCTGCCAATTATTATTACATCGTAGATCATTTTCTTAGAATTTTAATTTTTTGAATTTATGCCTTTAAAACAGTTTTTACTTTGAAAGGTTTTACACAAATATAGTTCATTTTAGCCTGTTTTGCCATCGCGTGGTTTGGGTACTTCTCTAAAAAACTTTTTATTCAAGCGATGAATATAAATCGAGTAATTGCCCGGCTGCCATAAATGAACTGATTTTATTTTCAAGAACAAGTTTTTCGAGTTCAGAAACCTTTATTTTAATTTTTGGGTTATCATAAAAGCTTCGCTTCAATATATCCTGTATGGTTTCGTGCATGAGGCAGGTGGCCTGTTGATTTCTTTTTATTTTAAAATAACCGTTAGTAGTGGTTAGTACTCTGTACGTTTCAATTTGTTCCCAGATTTCTGCAATTCCGGTTTTTTGAGAAGCTGAGCAGGTAAGTACATTGGGTTCCCATCCTGAATCTTTTTTTGGAAACAGGTGAATTGCGTTGTTGTATTGAATACGCGCAAGTTGGGCTTTTTCTAAATTGTTTCCATCGGCTTTGTTAATGGCTATGGTGTCAGCCATTTCCATAATTCCGCGTTTAATGCCCTGTAATTCATCCCCGGCGCCTGCAAGCATCAAAAGCAGGAAAAAGTCGGTCATCGAATTAACAGCAGTTTCGCTTTGACCAACCCCGACTGTTTCAATAAAAATATGATCGAATCCGGCTGCCTCGCACAATATAATTGTTTCGCGGGTTTTACGTGCAACACCGCCCAACGATCCGGCCGATGGGCTTGGACGTATGTAGGCATTTTTATCCAACGACAATTCTTCCATACGGGTTTTATCGCCCAGAATACTTCCTTTAGTACGCTCGCTGCTTGGATCGATTGCAAGAACAGCGAGTTTTCCGCCTCGTTTTGTAATACAACTTCCCAGGGCTTCAATAAAAGTACTTTTTCCGGCACCAGGAACGCCGGTAATGCCAACGCGTATGGAGTTACCGCTGTAAGGCAGGCACCCTGTAATAATTTCCTGTGCCAGCTGCCGATGTTTGGAATTGGCGCTTTCGACTAAAGTTACGGCCTTGCTAAGAATGGTAATGTCGCCTTTTAAAATGCCATTAACATAATCATTTAGCGGCAACAGGCTCCTGCTTTTAGTTAAGAACCGTTTTACCGAATCGTAGTTCACCGATTCGGGTTGCTTGATTCCTTCGTTTACTTTTAGCCCTTTAAAAGCGGGATCATTTTCAATGTGCTGGTACTTTTCTTTTTCCGACATTTTACAGTTATTTCTCGCATGCAAAAATATTACAAATTGGAAAAGTAGGCATAAAAAAAGGTGTTGCAAAATCCGATTGCAACACCTTAAGAAATATTTCGAACATTGTTTACACTAACTTTCGCCAATCACATTGCATGCTATCCGCAAAGTGGAAGTCGGATTTTTCGGATCATTGGTAATAACTGTAACCGATTTGCTTTGACGCCCACGTTTTCCGCGCGAATCGAATGTCACTTTTATTGGAACAGTTTCGCCGGGGGCAACCATTTTTTTCGAGGGTGCAACAGCAGCGCAGCCACACGATGAACGTACGTTGCGGATTAACAAATCTGCTTTTCCCCCGTTTGTTAAATTAAATGTATAATCCTTTTTATCACCCTGCCTCATATCGCCAAAATCGTAATCGGAGACATTGAATTTAGCGACAGGGGCGTGTGAAAGCTGTTCAGGTGTTAAAAGCGAAAAATCTTCTTCAATGGTAGCGCTCACACCTACTGAATTTTTATAATCCTTGCTCCCGTTAATCGAAAGATAAATCCGGTGTGAAGTAAAGCCAAAAGTATTGGCTGCTTTGGCGTCATAAGTTACGTTCATTTTTGCGCTTCCCTTTACAGGAATTGTTTCCGGGTCGATTTTTACAACCAAATGCGATGGTATTGTCTGTAATTCAACTTTTATCGGTTTGTCAGTGTCATTAATCAATTCAAGTTCTTTTGTTTCAACCGAATTTTGTTTTATTTGCGCAAAGGAAATATGGTTGGTTTCGGCACGCAAAGGACCAATTTCGCGCGGATATTTTTCGGCAAGTGTCTTTTCTCGTTGTTCTACCTGGCCCGAAATGGTTAAATTAACCACGGCGTTTTCGGCATTTGAATTAACTGTAACAGCTTTGATAAAAGCGCCCGGTCGGTTTTTAGGATCATAACTTACGGTAATTTCTCCCGGACCATTCGGGGCTATCGGCTCGCGCGTCCATTTTGGGGTAGTGCACCCACACGATGCCCTTACACTGCTTAATATCAATGGCGAAGTACCTGTATTTTTAAACTTAAAGGTCGTTGTTTGTACCCCGGCTGCTTCCATAAAAGATCCAAAATTGTACTCTGTGTTTTCAAAGGTAATTTTTGCTTGTCCTTGAGCAAATCCTGCATAGAAAGCAGTTACCAGGCAAAAAGTCACAAGGGTTTGAAAAATTTGTTTCATAAAAAATATTTTTTATCGTTGAGAATTATTTTATTTTGCGCTAACAAATGTATAAATGTCTTAATAATAAAAATGTTAACCCAATTCAATAATTTGTTAACGAAGTGTTAACCCCTTATAAATTGTAAATGTTTTAGTTGAGCGTCAATCAGTTTTCGAAATGAAAGGAAAAACACTGAGATACATCATTTTACTGGCAGCAATTTCGGTTGCAGGCGTTTTCCTGATACAGTTCGGATTTTTAAAAAGTTCGTACAATTCAATCGAAAAACAATTCAAGGAAAGTACGAGTGTTGCACTTAAGGAAGTAGCCTGGCAGGTGTTGCTGGCCAGCGGGAATGTGTCGAGTTATGATAGTTTAACCCCGGTTGAGATGGTTTCGGGCAATTACTACATTGTGAACCTTAATACCGCCATCGACAGGGAGTTATTAAAAAAACACCTGATCAGGGAGTTTAAAAAGCACGAGATTTATGACGATTTTGAGTTTGCCATATACAACCAGGTTACCGATACTTTGGATGAAGGTGTCCTGATTTCGGGGGAAAAGGAAATCCCATCGGATTACAAGTTCGCAAAAAAAGAAAATTTTACGGGTTATTTTGCAGTTCATTTTCCGAACCGGTCTACATTTTTTATTACTCAATTATCGATTTGGATTTTTCTGACCGCTTTGCTTGCAATTGTGGTATTGTTTTTTGGATATACGCTCTCGGTTATTCTCAGGCAGCGCCAGCTTTCCGAAGTGCAAAAGAATTTTATTAACAACCTTACACACGAATTAAAAACGCCCATATCTTCGATTGCAATCGCTGCAACTGTTCTGAACAACGAAGACATTTTAAAATCGCCCGAAAGGTTGTTTGTTTATGCCCGCATAATTAAAGAACAAAATACGCGGTTGTCGAAAAATGTGGAAAAGGTTTTAACCCTTGCTTCGCTCGAAAAAAACAGGATTCATTTAAACCGCGAAGAAATAATTCTGAACGAGCTATTAACCGAAACAGCAGCACAGTTTAAACAAACCGATTTCGGCCAAAAAGCCAGTTTGAAAATCTCTCAGTTTGATTTGAACCTGAAAATCTTTGCTGACCGCATTCATTTATCGAATCTTATTCTAAACATTCTGGAAAACGGGGTGAAATACTGTGAACAAATGCCAGAGCTGAAAATTTCAATCAACAAAAAGAAGAACTACTTTGAACTGGCAATTTCAGATAACGGGATAGGTATTCCGAAAGACCAACGTAAAAAAATATTTACAAAATTTTACCGGGTACCGACAGGAAATGTCCACAATGTAAAAGGATTCGGACTTGGCCTTGATTATGTTCAGAAAATTGTAACTGCACATAAATGGAAAATACGGGTTGATGAAAATAACGGTGGAGGAAGTATTTTTACAATAACAATGCCCTATTGATATGGAAAAAGCAGCTTATAAAATATTACTTGTTGAAGACGACGATGCATTGAGGTTTATCGTAAAAGACAACCTCGAACAAAACGGATTTAAAGTGGAAGTTGCCGAAGATGGAAAAAAAGCTTTGGATTTATTTAACAGTGCCGGTTTCGACCTGGTTATTCTGGATGTGATGTTACCCCAAATGGATGGTTTTCAGGTAGCAAAAACTATCAGGTTGAAAAACGAACAAATCCCGATTATATTCCTGACTGCCCGATCGATGACCGAAGACAGGATTTTGGGCTTAACATTGGGTGGCGACGATTATATCCCAAAACCATTCAGCATGGAAGAGTTATTGCTGAAAATTAAAATTTTTCTTAAACGCAGTTCATCGCAACCCGGTAATAAAGATCCCGAATCTAATGTGATTTCTATCGGGAATTATAAATTTTTTCCCGATGATTTAACTTTGTCGATAGAAGGGAATTCGAAAACACTGACATTGAAAGAGACAGAACTTATTCGGTATTTCGCTGCAAATGCAAACAAAATACTGAGCAGGAACGAAATCCTCGAAACAATTTGGGGAACCAACGACTACTTTCTTGGAAGAAGTCTCGATGTATTTATTTCGCGGTTGAGGAAATATTTTAAATCCGATCCGAATATAAAAATTACAAACCTGCACGGAATCGGATTTCGGTTTTCAGTAAAAAAAGAATAAAAGAATTATGAACCTTGTGCAATTATTAATACTGATTTTTGTAGGCATTCTGGCAGGAATGCTCGCCGGAATGTTTGGCGTTGGGGGAGCTATTGTTGTTATCCCGGTACTGGTTTTTATTTTAGGATTGAGCCAGCACGACGCCCAAGGAACCAGCCTTGCCTTTATGTTACCACCGGTTGGGTTTCTGGCTACCTGGAATTACTGGAAAGCCGGTCATGTAAACTGGAAATTCGCACTTGTGCTGTCACTTGCATTTATTATTGGCTCTTATTTTGGCTCACATATTTCAATCGGGATTTCGGATAAACTAATCCGTAAACTTTTTGGAGTTCTGATGATTTTAGTTGCTTTAAAAATGATTTTTTCTAAATAGATTTTAACCGGATTACTGTCATATCTTCAAATTATTGCGATTTGTTGTAAAAAGGTGATTCATATTTTGGAAGAGATAAAAAAAGAGCTATTTTTGCAGTCCGAAAAAAATCAGTTAGGAAACATATAAAAGTAAATAGAAATGAAAAGAACATTTCAGCCATCAAACAGGAAGAGAAGAAACAAACACGGATTCAGGGAAAGAATGTCGACTGCAAACGGACGTAAAGTTCTGAAAGCGCGTCGTGCAAAAGGAAGAAAAAAATTGACAGTTTCGGACGAACCAAGACACAAAAGATAGTTAAACTTACGTATGATCTTTTTGCGGGAAGGTAAAGAAGTTTTTCTTTACCTTTTTGTGTTTCTTACGGTCGGTAAAGAGGCCCTTTCAAACCACCACAATGCAAAGGTGTAAAAGGGAAAATAAGCAAGGGAGAAAAACATGGAAATACTTCAAAATGTGGTAAAATCGTTGCAACTGCCCCAATCATTAAAAACCATTGCCCATAAAGTTTTTAGGGCCGGAGAAATTTCAACAGATGATGCGCTGGAATTGTATCATTGCAGAAACCTGGCCTTTCTGGGTATTCTGGCCACCGAAACAAAAAAGAGGTTAAGCGGCGATTCGGTATTTTTTAATCAGAACTTTCATCTCGAACCCACAAATATTTGTGTCAACCATTGCAAATTCTGTTCATACCGCCGGCACGAAGGGCAAAACGGCGCCTGGGAATGCAGCATTGAAGATATAGTTTCAGATGTTGGGCGGTTCTCGGCAAAAGGCGCTACTGAGGTACACATTGTTGGCGGTGTGCATCCAAAACGCGGAATCGATTTTTATGTCGATTTGTTGGCGGCAGTGAAGAAAAGCGCCCCTAACCTGCAAATTAAAGCGTTTACCGCTGTCGAAATCGATCAAATGTGCCAAATGGGCAAAACAACGGTTGAAAAAGGTTTAAAAAAATTAAAAGCAGCCGGCCTTGTTTCGTTGCCTGGTGGCGGCGCCGAAATCTTCGACGAAAAACTTCGGGCCGAAATCTGCCCCGGCAAAACCGGCTCAGCCGAGTGGCTGCGGATACATTCAGTTGCGCATAAAATGGGGATCCCCACTAACGCAACCATGCTTTATGGTTTAATTGAAAATTACGAACACCGCATCGACCATTTAAACCGTCTGCGGGAGCTCCAAAAACAAACAGGGGGTTTTAACGCCTTTATCCCGTTGAAATTTAAACGGGAAAACAACGCGTATTCGTGGGTAAAGGAATCGACATTAATCGAAGACCTTAAAAATTATGCTGTATCGCGTATTTTTCTGAATAACATTCCGCATTTAAAAGCCTACTGGCCGATGATTGGCAAGCAGGCGGCCCAACTCTCTTTGCATTTTGGGGTCGATGATTTGGATGGGACTATCGACGATTCTACAAAAATTTACTCCATGGCAGGCGGAGAGGAGAATCCATCGGCAAGCCGCGCCGAACTGATTAAAATGATAAAAGATGTAAAACTAATCCCGGTTGAACGGGATACCCTTTACAACATTCTTGAAACTTTTTGATTATTTTGTTGGGTGGAAAACCGATATTAAAGCTATTCACACTTTTTTAAATTATTTTTGCTTCAAAATATACATTTTTAAAAATGAGTTTAAAAAATTTTATAACCAGCAGGGTTTTTATTAAACATTTGCTTCTGGCAGTTGCCCTGGTAGCAGTTATAGTTATTTTTACCCTGCAGTGGTTAAAATTTTACACGCGGCACGGCGAATCTACCCCTGTTCCCAATTTTACTGGACTTAAAATTAATGAAATTGAAGAATTTGCAGAACAAAATAATATCAGGTATCAGATTATTGATTCGCTGCATGTTAACGATGCTGAACCTGGAGTGGTAATAGAACAGGTTCCGCAGGCCGGGTTCAGGGTAAAAAACGACCGAATAGTATTCTTAACCATCAATTCTACTGTTCCCGAAAAAGTTGTATTGCCCAAACTTACCGATATATCGTTCCGGCAGGCACAAGGATTAATAGAAAATTGCGGGCTTATCCTCGACTCCATTATTTACGAACCATCAGAATTTAACAACCTCGTTTTACGTGTTGAACAGGATTACAAAGCCTTAGCCCCCGGCGATATAATTGTTAAAGGGAGCAGGGTTGATTTGATAATTGGCCGAAGCCTTGGAAATCAGGAAACACCCCTGCCAAATTTAATTGGGTTAACTTTCAGTAGAGCAGATTCCTTACTCATAAGGCATGGGTTAAACAAAGGAGTGTTAGTTTGCGACGAAACAATTATTACCTCGCAGGATTCGCTTGCAGCTTTTATCTGGAAACAATATCCGGGTTTTCATAATACACGTATAGTAAGCCTTGGAACTTCCGTGGATTTATGGATGACCCTCGACTCGTTTAAAATTCAGCAACCCGCTTTACAGGCACAGTGAGAATATGGAAGAAGAATATTTCGAAGAAATTGAAGATTCTGACGAAGGCGGGTTGTTCGAACATTTCCGGTTAACTGTCGATCCGGGCCAATCAAGGCTGCGTATCGATAAATTTCTTTCAAACCAGTTAAAAAATACTTCGCGTAGCAGGTTGCAGGCTGCAGCCGATGCCGGTTGTATATTGGTTAATAATGTTTCGGTTAAATCGAATTACATTGTAAAACCAAACGACGAAGTTGTTATTGTTCTCGATTATCCTAAACGCGAGCTCAAAATCATTCCCGAAGATATTCCTTTAAACATCGTTTACGAAGACGATCAGTTGATCGTAATCAACAAACCCCCCGGATTAGTTGTGCACCCCGGCCACGGTAATTATACAGGCACTTTGGTAAATGCACTGGCATGGTATTTCAGGGATTTGCCCTTGTTTAACAGCCAAGATCCCCGGCCTGGTTTGGTTCACCGGATTGATAAGGATACATCGGGGCTGTTGGTGGTGGCAAAAACTGAACATGCAAAAACCAAATTGGGTATGCAGTTTTTCGATAAATCTACCGAACGTACTTATCAGGCTTTGGTTTGGGGCAGTGTTAAGGACGACGAAGGAACAATTGAAGGGCACATTGGCCGCAGTTTAAAAAACAGGCAGGTGTTTACCGTATTTCCCGGGGGTGAATATGGAAAACCAGCGGTAACACATTACAGGGTTTTACGCCGGATAGGTTATGTTACCCTTGTAGAATGCCGGCTCGAAACCGGAAGGACCCACCAGATAAGGGTTCACATGAAACATATTAACCATACCCTGTTTAACGACCCGAACTATGGTGGGGACGAAATATTAAGAGGGACAACTTTTAGCAAGTACAGGCAGTTTGTCCAGAACTGTTTTAAAATTATGCCCCGACAGGCGCTTCACGCAAAAACACTTGGTTTTAACCATCCCGTAACGAACAAAAAAATGATTTTCGACTCGGAATTGCCCGAAGATTTTGCAAATGTAGTTGAGAAATGGGAAAATTATATAGCTAACCGAAATGATTAATAAACCTAATATTGCAGTTGTTTCAGGAGGGAATTCTTCTGAATTTGTGGTTTCAGTAAAAAGTGGGGCAAACGTATATAATGCGATAGATTCAGCAAAATTCAATCCCTGGCTGGTTCAAATGAAGGGAAAAGATTGGATTGTGCTTAAAAACCATACCAAAATTGCAGATATCGATAAATCCGATTTCAGTTTTATTTACGAAAACCGGAAGGTACAATTTGCGTTTGCCTACATTACCATACACGGAACCCCGGGCGAAGACGGCCTTTTACAGGGATATTTCGAGATGTTGGAAATCCCGTATTCAACCTGCGATGTACACACTTCATCCTTAACTTTTAACAAATGGTTTTGCAGCAACTTTCTGAAAAATTTTAATATTAAAATGGCAAAGTCGGTTAAAATTACAAAGGGGGAAGCAATTGATCCGCAGTCAATTATCGGCAAACTTGGATTGCCCGTTTTTGTGAAGCCAAATGCAGGGGGGTCGAGTTTTGGCATAACAAAAGTGAAAAAGAAGGAAGAGCTTGAAGAGGCCATTCAGCAAGCCTGGAAGGAAAGCAACGATGCCCTTGTGGAACAATTCATTGACGGAAAGGAATTTACCTGCGGGCTGGTTAAAATAAACAATAAAAAAATTGTTTTCCCCGTTACCGAAGTCCTTCCGAAAAATGAATTTTTCGATTATGAAGCCAAATACACCCCCGGCGCAACAGAAGAAATTACTCCAGCCAGGCTCCCCGCGCATCTTTTCGAAAAATGCCAGGATATCAGCACCGAGATTTACGATCTGTGCCAGTGCGCCGGAATTGTAAGAATTGATTATATTTTGAAAGACGAAGAGTTTTATTTTCTTGAAGTAAACACAACCCCCGGAATGACAGCAACAAGTTTTATCCCGCAGCAAATTACTGCAATGGGGCTCACACTAAGCGAAGTAATTACCCGGATCATAGAAGGCCGGATTGGATAAGGAAAAGAAGAAAATGTTAAATAACGAATAACGGATAAGCAATGTAAATCAGCAGTTGATTTTCTTTGTTGATAAAAATTTCGTATTCGTTATTTAATGTCGTTTAGTTAAGAACTAAGATGAAAAAATCTGAAAGGCCAACACCCTTCGACTCCGCTCAGGGTGACAGTCAGACTGAGCGAAGTCCCTGTCTGCCGACAGGCAGGGAAGTCTGTTTTTACTAACTAAACGACATTGATTCGTTATTTCTTATTCCTGTTTTTTACTAAAACTCTCAGAATCACATTATCTGTGAAACTAACAATTGTGAATAAGCCCTGTTAAAAAACTTAATCGGACTTTACCTTTTCCTGCCCCTCAATTTTCGTAATTTTGTATTCTTGTTTTCAAACTACAATTTTTTTAAGTTTTTGAAATGGCTGAAAAGAAAAAAAACGGAAACCAGTTTAACATTGAGCAAATAAATGCACAATACGGGAAAATGCCCCCACAGGCTATTGAGGTTGAGGAAGCGGTTCTTGGCGCGTTAATGCTCGAAAGGGATGCTTATGTTACAGTAGCCGATTTTATCGACACAAATAGTTTTTACAAGGAAGAACACCAAAAGATTTTCGATGCCATAAAAAAGCTTTCGGGGAATGAAAAACCGGTTGACTTGTTGATGGTAACCCAGGAACTGAAAGACCGCAACCAGCTCGAAGAAATAGGGGGTCCGGCTTATATTACGCAGCTCACCAGGCGCGTAGCCTCGGCAGCCCATATTGAATTCCATGCCCGTATTATTGCCCAGAAATTTATTCAACGCGAACTGATAAGGGTTTCTACCGAAATCCAGGCCAAATCGTACGACGATACCATGGATGTTGACGATTTGATTGACTTTTCAGAATCATCGCTTTTCCAGATAGCACAGGGAAATATTAAAAAGGAAACAGTCCCGATTAAACCCATTCTGAATGAGGCAATACTTCAGATTGAGAAGGCAAAAAACCAGAAAGAAGGGTTAAGCGGGGTTCCTTCGGGATTTACTGCCCTGGATCGTATTACTTCGGGATGGCAAAAAACCGACCTTGTGATTATCGCAGCCCGGCCATCGATGGGAAAAACAGCTTTTGTACTTTCAATGGCACGCGAAATGGCAGTTTCGCATAACAAGCCGGTTGCGTTGTTTTCGCTCGAAATGTCGTCTATACAATTGGTTACGCGTTTAATTGCTGCCGAAACTGAACTGGGATCGCAAAAACTCAAATCGGGCAGGCTCGAAGATTGGGAATGGGAACATTTGAACCGCAAAATATCAAGTCTCGATAAAGCGCCAATTTTTATCGACGACACACCCGCTTTGTCGATTTTCGAATTCAGGGCAAAATGCCGGCGCCTTAAAATGCAATTCGATATTGAAGTGGTTATAGTTGACTACCTGCAATTAATGACGGCTGGTTCCGATATCCGTGGAAGCCGCGAACAGGAGGTAAGTACAATATCCCGCTCGCTGAAAGCCATTGCCAAGGAGCTGAATATCCCGGTTTTGGCGCTTTCGCAGTTAAACCGCTCGGTTGAATCGCGCGAAGGGAAACGCCCGCAACTTTCCGATTTGCGCGAATCGGGCGCTATTGAACAGGACGCCGACCTTGTTTTGTTTATTCACCGCCCCGAGTATTACGGGATTAATGAAGACGATTCGGGAAATTCGCTGTTGGGTGTTGCCGAAATTATTATTGCAAAGCACCGTAACGGGGCTACCGCAGATGTCCACCTTTCGTTTAAAAAGGAACTGGCAAAATTCTCAGACATGGAAAACCAGTTTGGACGAAATTATGGAGCCGGAAATCATACATTCAGTTCGAAAATGAACGAGGAAGACGAGTTGGCAGGTGCAGGCATCTCAACAAACCGGGACTTCGACAGCCAGAAAATATCTAAATCCGGATCGCCATTTTAAATTAAGTACTGAAATAATGGGTATTGTTCCATTATTAGTTAACTTTGACGAATGGATAAAAAGCGAAAATTGATATATTTCAAAAATTATTTTTGGAATTTCTTTAATTCGCAGACGGAAAAAATTAAAGATAAAATTGATTACGTTCTTTTTCTGGTTACAGTAGCAGACAGAATACCAAAAAAATTCTTTGAGCAGATGACTGGATATGATGGATTATTTGTGATAAGAATTGAGCTTGAGAGCAATATTTTCAGAATTTTTTGCTGTTTTTATGAAGGAAATTTAATTGTGCTTTTTAACGGATCTCAAAAGAAAACTCAAAAAACTCCGAAAAAAAAAATTGAAAAAGCATTTCAAATAATGCACGGTTACTTTGATTATAAAAAGAAAGAAAACAAAAAATGAAAGACGTTACAACCTTTGATGAGCATTTAGACCAAAGATATGGTAAAATTGGAACTGAAAGAAGGACAGATTTTGAGATAAAAGCTAAAGCCTTTGCAATAGGAGAAATACTAAGAGATGCAAGAAAAGAAGCTGATATGACACAAGAAGAACTTGCACAAAAGACGGGTACAAGAAAAAGTTTTATATCTCGGATTGAAAACGGACACAGTGATATTCAATTATCAACATTGTACAGGCTTGTTGAGATTGGATTTGGTAAAAGAGTAAACTTAACAATTGGTTAAATGAGTTGAAAACATGAAGTTTAAAATATTTATCATTTCTATCAGTTTACTTTTCTCGTTTCAGGCGAAAAGTATATTCCTGTTAATTCCGATGGATGATTCGCAAAAGAATCATTTAAAATCATACGGCATAGCATTTTGGGTCCTTGAAAACAATATCGAGGTAAAATGGCTGCTGAATTACAGGGGCGGAAGCTTTTTAATGCAGAATTCGCCCCGGATTGAAAACGAATGTGTAATAAGGGGGGTGTCGTTTGAATCGATTACCGACGCAAAGGCGGCTGCTATTTTAAATGGAATTGCCCAGCCCGATGTTAACCAGGATGCCGTTGCGATGAACAAGGCCCCAAAAATTGCAGTTTATTCCCCGCCAAACAAACAACCCTGGGACGATGCGGTTACCCTGGTTTTAACGTATGCCGAAATTCCGTACGATGTGATTTATGATGAAGAAATTTTCGAAGGAAAATTGAAGGATTACGATTGGTTGCACCTTCACCACGAAGATTTTACGGGTCAGTTTGGGAAATTCTGGAGGGTTTATCAAAATGCACCATGGTATCAACAGGATGTAAGTATCAACAGTCAACTGGCCAAAAAACTTGGTTTTATGAAAGTTTCGGAGATGAAATCGTTTGTAGCCCGGGAGATTGAAAAATATGTACTTAACGGCGGATTTTTATTTGCCATGTGCGCTGCTACCGATACTTACGATATTTCGCTGGCTGCAACCGGCATTGACATTTGCGAAACCATGTTCGATGGCGATCCGGCCGATAAAAATGCCCAGGAATTACTCAATTTTGACCATTGCTTTGCTTTTAAAAACTTCGAGCTAAATACCGATCCGTTTGCCTACGAGTTTTCAAATATCGATGTTACCGATACCCGGAGGGTAGTTCGCGAAAACGATTATTTTACCCTGTTCGAATTTTCGGCAAAATGGGATCCCATTCCTACTATGTTGTGCCAGAACCACAGAAACCTGATAAAAGGTTTTATGGGGCAAACAACAGCTTACAACAAGGATTTGGTAAAACCTGCCAGTTTAATTATGGGCGAAAATAAATCGGCAAACGAAGCGCGATATATTCACGGAGAAAAGGGGAAAGGTTTCTGGACCTTTTACGGTGGCCACGACCCCGAAGATTACCGCCATTTGGTGGGCGATCCCCCCACCGATTTAAGCTTATTCCCAACCTCGCCCGGATACAGGCTGATATTGAACAATGTGCTTTTCCCTGCGGCTAAAAAGAAGAAAAGGAAAACGTAAAATTAATTATAAAGAAATTCCATAAAAGATTGCGTTGTTAGGCTGCAAAATTTATTATTTCAATTCCATAGTTAAGAATCTCTGCAGCAACAGGATTATTAAGATTGAAATCCTCTTTTCTAAATGGGTGTGGTTCAATCAATAGTTCTTCATCTTTCCTCATTTGCATTAAGTCAATCTGTACATCAATAATATCAGAAATGGTTGGAAACACTAATGCTAAATCAATATCACTATCCGAATGATTCGTCCCTTTCGCAAATGAGCCATATAAGTAAGCTTTCTCAATTGTATATTTCTCTGTCAGACTTGAAATATATCTTTGAGCAATTTTTATAGCCTCTCTTTTATCCATAATCGTAGTGTTTTAATGTTCTCAATCCACTGTATTGTAAAATCCTTATTACATTTATGATAAAATTCCTGCTTGTAATCGTCGTACCTTGCATTTAAATTGAAGGCTGTAATTGTATCAAGCCATTTTATCTTTTCTTCATCAAGCTTTAAATCTGAAATCCTTTTAAGTTTTCTCAAATCATGAGTAAAAGGGGCGTGTTGTTTCGTATCCTTTACAATTTTACCTTTTAATAATTTCTCAATCACAAGATGCCCCATGAACAAAGCCCAATGGAAATCATTGGTATCAAAAAGATTAAGCATTGTCTGAAAATCTGCATCAGATGTTGAAATCCAATGTGTTACAATCTTATCTACATCCATTCGATTATTGCTCATACAACAAATTTATAATATAATTTTTTGTACTCAAATTTAAGTCAAAATAAAAATCCTAACAGCCCGGATACAGGCTGATATTGAACAATGTATTGTTTCCGGCAGCAAAGAAGAAAAAACGAAAGACATAGAAAATTTTAATCAACTGTAATCTGCTTTCGGCCAAAATAAATTTCCCCGTCGGGAGAATATCCTTTTACAACAATTTCATATTCTCCTTTACTATCGGAAGTCGGAAAATTAAATTCGTAACCTTTATTATCCAGCTTTATTCCCGGGGCCCAGAATAATGTTGTCCTGAAATCGGGAATGCGTTTATTTAAGGTCAGGTTTTCATTAAAAAGATATTTTTTGTTTATTGGTTTGTTTATGGTAGGGTACTCGATGAAAACAGAAGATTTGGGGAATTTTATTCCTGCAAAATTTTTTGTTTTTGTGGTAAGCATAATTACCCCATGAAAAGTATTTTCTCCGAGAATATAGTTTTTGTTAATAACTTCAACTTTTTCGATAAGGGAAATGTCCAACTCCATTATTTTATTTGCATCGAAAACCGGAATTTTATCCAAAAGCAAAAGTGGATTTTCTGAAATTATATTTCCGTTCGAATCGAAAACAGCAAATGAATATTGCCCTTTGTTTTTCCTGAATTTTGCGGTTGGAATAATTTCGGTAAAAAGTTCCTCCATATTTTTCAGTGTCACAAAATCAGATAAATTAGTTGTCGATTTGCCATTATCGATATTAAAAATGTGTTTTTGAAGTTCGTTTTGTGAATTTATTTCTGAATTCGGATAAAAAGTTTTGCTGATTTGAGCATTTATAAAAATATCGTCAATTATTTCAGCCGATGCAGAATCAACAAAAACCGGGAAGTTGCCAATTTCAGGAAATTCGTTTGAAAACGAACTGGAAATCAAAATTTCTAACTCTTCCTCTCCATCGTTTTCGCGGCAAATAAAAATATCGTTGATTCCATTTACCCTGCTTAACGAAAATACAAAACTTCCATCTTCCTTTGATTTAGAAACATGCAATTGCGGATTTTTAAAAAGCACTGCTAGATAAACCTTTTGGTTAGCAACGGGCTCAAGTGTTTTTTTGTTTCTAACAATTCCGTTTAATGTTATGCCCCGTATTTCGGGTAAATATTGCAAAAACTGATTTTTGGGGTTATTTACAACAGAAGTAAATAAATGGCGGTTTACATACTTGCTGAACAATACCAGTATTTGGTCGCGTGTTGTATTATCCAAACCGGTATTTGTTACCAGATAATCATTAAGCAAAAATTCATTTTTTAGATAAACCGAAGGTTTAAAGAAATGATCCTCCTTGTTGGCCCCTTTTTTAACTACTGAAACCGAAACAACCGGAAATCCGTCAGTTTTTTCATTAGTTAAAGCTATTGCTGTGTTTACTTTTTCACGGGTCTTAAATGATGTTTTATCGGTAAAAATATTTATTTCGTTTAATGTGCCCGTTCTGAAAAACAGCGTGTTAATATTTTCAATTTCCCCACCCGAATTGGTTAGAACTATATAATTTAAACCATCGGCAAACAAATTATTCGAAATATCAATTACAAACGATGCTTTATTTAAGGCTATATTTTTTGTGAATAATTTTTTTAAAGTGCCTGAGTAAACATTTACCGTATAATCAGGTATGTTATTGTTGTTTACAATACCCAGTGATTGAATATGGTATTTCACATTATTTTCAGAACGTTCAGTTTGAGTTTGAATACCTTTCTGTTGGACTTTTGTAAATGCTTTTGTAACTGTTTCTCCGTTTCTGTTTTTAATATTCAGAAAATAGCTCTTGCCGAAACTACCTGTAAAGTCGGTTTGGGTAAAACCATTGTCGGCTACTTTTAGTGTCTCAGTAATATTTGAATCAGAATCAGTTATAAAAAAATCGATTCCATTTTTCAGAATGTTTTTTGGAATTCGGATAACAACCTTGTTTTTTACATTGTCGAGCAAAATATTTCCTTCGGAAGTAATTTCAATGGTGTCGGTTTGAAACCCGGCTGTTAACAGATTATCGCTATTCAGTGGGTTGATGATAGTGACAAAAAGTTGGCTGAAGCTGCGCCATCCAAAATTGCGTTGATATTGTGTGTATGCCCTCAGCATGTAATTTCCCGACGGAACCCCAGCAGGAATAGCAACTGATCCATGCGAGTTAAAATCATTTATTTCGAACTTGCCCTGATAAACAGGTTGATTATCGAAGCAGTTAATTAATTCAACATATAAAACTTTACTTAAAACCGGGGTGATTTTTTTCTGATTAATGAAATATTGAGCTGAAAAAAGTATTTCTTCTTCAGCAAAATAAATATGGCGGACGGTAGTTAAAACAACTTTTTCAGTTATATCGTCAAGCGTAACAGCCGCATTATTTTGTGCATTCGAGTATTGCACTACACGCAGTATAAGCAGTACAACAAGGCAAACAACTATTTTATAACTCTTTTTACACATCATTTTATCCAGGTCATTGTCACTAATTATCAATCCAGAAATCGGGTTTTTTAATACTACCGCCTTCGGTGCGGCAATCAACACAGTCTTTATGCACAAAAGCCTCGCCCCTGTCGGTTAAAATCAGGTATACAGGCTGGGCTTTTTTATGCAGGTCAATTGGATCGGCGGCATAACCTTTTTTAAAATAAAAAGTTGTATTTGGCCTCTTGTAAAAAACCCTCTTTTCAACTACCGATGCAACTGTGAAATAACCGAAGGTAAGTTCTTCAGGATTACTTGTATTACGAAGATTACCGGCAATATTGTATGGTTGTTTTGTATACAGAAAACTTTCATCTGTAATTTGATCCCTGATGCTTTCCCAAAAAATATAGGCTTCTTTTGAAATTGAACACTGCTGTATTAAAAGGCTGTATTTCACCGACAGTTTTTTTGTTTGGGTACTTACAAAATGCAAGGGCTTTCGTTTTATTACCGCATCTGACAGATTTGCAAATTGCCCGGTAAAAATATCCCTAACCGGATTGGTTTTCCAGCAGGTAAAAACTGTGTCATAGCTTAGCCCGGTAATTTGGGCAATTGTATCCATGTGCCTGTTGACATAGAAATAATCACCAAAATAATACAATGCGTATAAAGGATAATCGGCTTCGTACTGATAGGTTTCTTCAAGATTCCATAAAATATAGCCTTCTTTTTCAATCGCAGGTTTTGAATCGATGTAAAACTGGATTCCTGGCAAACCATACGGATAGTTCAAATCCTCTTGTTTGGTAAGTTCGGCGTAAACTGAATCTATTTGAATAACAGGTCTCATTTTTTCAAATGATGTCTGGTATTTCCTGCCGTCGTCTGTTACTACAGAAAGCGAATATGAATTTCCGATTGTTCCCCTTATTCCATCTTTTGATGTAAAATATACCCCGGGTTCTGTTTCGGTCAATTTCTCCGATATCCCTTTATCGTCGGAAATAGTTACAACACAGTTTTTTAATGGAACCCGTATTGGTTTGTTTATTGGCAGAGTGGTTGATAACCTGATGGAATAGGGGCCGGGCTTGTTAGTTATTCCACCTTCAACCACAATAGTTTTTTCAGTTGAATTAAATTCTATTGTAAATTCCTCTTTACAACCCCAAATAAGTAATATGAATAGAAAAATTAGCCGGTTAATTTTCATAATTGCCAAATTTGAGATTGTAATTTATTGAAGGAATAACCGTTCCGAGTATCGAAATTTTATACCCTTTTACCACGCCGTCGGCATTTTGAAAAACCATTGTGTATGGATTTCTTCGACCGGTAAGGTTATAAAATGAAAGCGACCAGGTGCTGTGTGCAAATTTGTATTTTTTAAGATTCCCTTCAAGGTTAACAGCCAGGTCGGTCCTGAAATAATCGGGTAGCCGGTACCCGTTCCTTCGCGAAAAACCTGTAACTTTTATATCGTTAAGGTAATACACCGATGATGGATAAGTTATCGGACGCCCTGTTGAATAAACCACATTTGTTGAAAAACTTAATCTTTTCGACATTTTGTAATTAAGCGAAAGATTAGCAGTATGTGGCTTGTCATAATTCGCAGGGTATTTTAGCCCCTGGTTGTTCTTTTCACCGGTGGCCTGATTAAATGCTGTAACCTCGGCCCTCGAGTAGGTATAGTTTAACCAGCCATTGAGTTTATCGGTTTTTTTCTTTACCATAAACTCAATGCCGTATGATTTTAAATCGCCCTGGATAATATTTGTTTCCGGATACTGGTTGGTAACAAATTCGGCGCCGTCTTTATATTCCACTAAATTTTCCACTTCCTTAAAATACACCTCAACAGATGTTTCAATGACATTATTAAGTAAATTTTTATACAACCCAAACGAAACCTGTTGGCCGGTCATGGGTTTTAAATGTGGATCGCTTAATTTCCATTTACTTATTGGCGATACAGAGACAGTATTCGACAACATAAACGTGTATTGATTGAGCTGACTGTAGCTGGCTTTAGCCGAAAAATTACGCACAATTTCGAACCGTGCCGAAAGCATTAAATCGAGATTCTTGTATGTTTTAATAATCTCATTTTTTTTATAGCCCAGGGTATCAGTTATATTTTCAATTTCAACCGGGGCATTTTGTAAATAGCTGAACATTGTTTTTGGCCCTAAAAAAGAATACAGGGTACCCCTCATACCGGCTTCAAGGGTTATTCGCGGCGAAATGTCCCATGTATCGCCCAAAAAAATACTGTTATTGACAGACTGTTCCGATTCAAAAGTTATGGGTTCAATTAATGATTTATTGTCGAGCGGTAAAAAATCGCCGAAATTAAGTTTAAGAAATTTCGAGTTTAACCCCAGCTGAATATTATGTCCCAACCCCGCCTTGTATTTAAAACTAAGTTTTATTTCGTTATGGTTGAGGTCGAATGAGTGCTTGCTTGCAAGATATGCAATCCCGGTGTTTGCTTCTTTGTATGAATAACGGCTTTTCGCAAAGTTTAGTTCGGCGTTTAGCCGTTCGCTGAATTTATGGCCCCATTTTAAATTAGTGCCTGAATTTGTGTATTCATTTTCGATACCAAAAGCCAAATCGGCATAATCGTGACTTCCGTACAAAAATAAATCAAGCTTGTTTGCAGCGTTTAACTGGAGAGAAAAATCCATAAGGGCATCCTGAAATGCCGCAGCGCTGTTCTGTACATCCAGGTTATCGACCTTGTTCAACAACCAATCGGAGTAAGACGATCGCAGACTAACCAAATAACTGCTTTTGTCTTTTTCGATAGGCCCTTCGGCCAATACTCTTGTCGATGTTGGGCCAATTCCTGCAAGCGCCGAAAAATATTTATTGTTACCTTTTTTTACATCAATATCGAAGATCGACGACAATTGACCGCCGTATTCGATTGGGATGCTGTTTTTGTAAAATTTGAACTCACCAATGGCATCGGAATTGAAAGTGGTGAACAATCCGAACAGATGCGAGGTGTTGTAAACAGGCAAATCATTAATATAAAACATGTTCTGGTCGGTTGGGCTGCCCCTGACATTGAACCCTGATGATATTTCTCCGACCGATTGCACCCCCGGAAGAAGTAATACCATTTTAACAATATCTTTCTCTCCAAGAATAACGGGCAGCTCCTTAATCACTTTTTGGGTCATGCGCTCAAAACCCATCGATGTGGTGTTTATATTTTCGTTGCGGATCCCGGTCACTGTAGCCTCATCGAGCAGAATCGATTTAACATTCATCCTGATGTTTGCTTTACCTTCTGAAAGAACCGTTAGTTTCACTCTCTTTTCATGCATTCCCAAGCTACTTGCAATAAGTGTATAGTTACCGGGCGAAAGCTCCATGTCGTAAAATCCTGAAAAATTTGTAACGAAGTTTTTATTGATTTCGGGAATGAAAATCCTGGCCTGGGTAACCGGGGCCCCATCACTGGCATTTGTAATTATTCCGGTTATTTTAACTTTTTCGTTTTTATTTTCATGTCTGTTAGTTCCAACAACAATGTTTTCAGAAATAAAATCCTGGTACGTTTTTAGAAATTCACCGGCGTTATTTTCTTTAATTGAACCTGTGCCGGATAGCAACCCCGTTCTTTCAATTGTTAATGGGCGGGCAAAGAGTGTTTTGCTTATATTGGGCTGAATAGTGAATTTTTTATATAAAAAATAGTTTCCCTTATTATCCCGCGAAATATTAATACCATACCCCGAAAACGCTTCTTTAAGGGCATTCTCGAGCAGTGTGCTGTCTTTTGCGATGTTAATTTGTATGTTCGGTATGCTATCGGTGTGATAAAAAAACCTAACCCTGTTTTCCGGTTCAATTTTTCCGACAAGGGCTTCCCAATAAATAATTTGCTTATTTAAATATATATCTTGACTATAGCTCTGACCACGCAACAAATCAGGGGTTAAAAAACCGAGTATGAATAAAAATAAACCGAATTTCATTTTAATTGGAGATAAACGTTGAGCAGAAAACCATTAGCTCAACCATTTGGGCATTGGATATTTTTTTATAATTGATATTATTTGATTTTAAGAATTTCCTTATTTTTTCGTGTTCGGGTTTTTCGAAGATCGCCAGAAACGATTTAAAGCTGTTTATATTGGTAAGTTTATTATTATTGAAAAGATAAGTGTTGCTTTTCTGGTCCGAAAATTTTCCGAATGGGGTAGAACTCGTGTACATATCGATAAAGGTTTTTTGGTAGAGTTTATAAACCGAAAATCTGCCCCGAAAGACTTTTTCGCAGTAAGTATTTTTTTTCTCCTCAGGGAATAAATTCCGGGAATTAACAAAACACGACGAGCCAAGGTAAAACGAATCAACCTGAGATTTGTTAATAGTTATTAATCTTTCAATATTGTCATCAATTTTTGTTTTAATTATCAATTCATCTATAATAAGGTCATATTTAACCAATTCCCCCGGGAAGGCCATATTATTAATAAATAGGGTAGCGCTGTGCCACAAATCATCGTTCAGATACGGATTGCCCGGAATTTTACCATTAGGCAACGGATAAACCGTGCCATTTATAAATTCATCATTTACCGGATATTTCTCTTCAATTAAATTTAAAAGCGCCACAAACCTGTCCTGCGTACTTTTATAATCCCTCTGCGCAAAGGTAAACAGCGGTAACATAAAAGTTATAAATAAAAATCCTTTTGAGTTGAATAAAACTGATTTCAAAATTTTATAAGTTTTTGCTAAAATCGAAAACAAAATTCGAAAATGAACATAAGGTAATTAACTACGTAACCATTTTGTAAAAATAGATGAAAAAAACAGAGGCTGTTTCGACTTTAACCTGAAACAGCCCCGTTTTTTAATAATTTATTTTGATTTAGGGAATTTTGATAATCCTCCGTTTAACCGGAAAATAAATTGTTATCAATCCTAACCAAATTTAATTTTAGAGTTTCAAACTACAATTTTGTAACAGTAAATGTTGAACCTGCCTTTACAACTTTCAAAACCCTGAAAGAATCGTAAGAACCACCCCATGCTGTCCATTTATCATTTACGTATGTGGTTTTGGCCCTGTCGAAAGTACCTTCAATAAACTGCACGGTACCGTTCGGCATCCCTATCGAAAATTTATAAGCAAATGGGCCTGTATCCCAATCCATAATGTTTATGTAGTATGTTCCATCGGGATCGGTGATTGCGATAGATTTGTCAATTTCAGGATTGTGCGAAGAAGCACCTGAATCGCCCCACTCGGTTTTTGGATTAGCAGGAGTATCGCTCCATACAACAAAATCGAAATCCAATGCGTGATTTGCCCATTCCATAGCAACGGTTAATTTCTTGGCATCGTTTTTATTTGCGATTTTCCAATCGGCCACAAGTGGATTTACTGAATTTGGATTAATCAAATATTTTTCAGCAATCCCGAAAATTCCGATTTCGAGTTTTAAAGTTTCCTCAACTTCCGGATAATCATCATCGACCGGGGCAACAATTAATTTTGCTTCGGTTGTAAAGGGTTGCAGAACAACGGTTTCAGCTACGTATTCCTCTTCGCTGAGCGTACCCCCAATCTGGTGGGCAGTAAAAGTTAAAGCCCTCTCAATTGGTTTGTTCAGTTTAATGGTGTAAATAATATTATCGCCCTCTTTTGCAGTACTCCCCGTAATACTTGAAGTATAAGTAACGGTAGGTTTAATATTCGGATCAATAACCGGGCTTACATCCTGTTCGGGAGTTCTAAGGTATTCGCATGAAACTGCGAATGCCATAAATAAAACTACACCTATTATTTTATAAAAATTTTGTATTCTCATTGTTATAAATTTTTAAGTTTACTATGCCCATCAATTATTTCTTAACGTATGTGCTTTTATAATATCTGCAACGAGCGCCGTTGTCAACACAAATCGAGTACTCAATAGTTAGATTACCGGTGGCTTCATCAACTTTTCCGAATGCAGTACCTTCAACCCAATTTGAATACAATTCAACAAGATTTTGGCCTGCAACAGATAATTTACCGCAAACATCGGTAAATGTATATCCGGGTGTCCCACCAAGTGTGGCAGCCGTCCAATGGCCAACTCTTTCAGTTCTGTACTGACCAATTCCGGTATTGGTTATACGTTCGCTCCATTTTAAAATTGACACAGTTCCATCATAAGCCGTATATTCGGTTGTAACATCATAATTCCCTTCGAGGAACGATGGACAGGCATAATTCATTGTAACCGAAATTGGTTTGCCACTGTTCACAACCATAGGATCCCCGGAAACCTGCGATACCTTCAGTACCAAAACCGGAGAAGCGGCAAGCGGGGTTTTGATGCCAGCAGTTAACATGGTAAGTTTGAAAAAGCCTAACATGTTTTGACCTGGCGACAAAGTAACTTTAGGATTATCGATTCTGTAATGTTTACCTGCTACAGCAGTTGATGAAGGATCGGCTGCAATGGTAAGCGTTACATCGTTTTTAAGATCCATTGATGTTGGCCCGAAAACTTTCACTTTCAGGTCAAATTTAGCTTCTTTACCATCGGCAATTGCCGAAACGGTTGTTCTTACCTGATCAAACCCTCCAAGATTTGGCCCTTTTCCGTTCAATTCGAGGGTGTTATCTTCCTCAAATAAGCAGGAATTAAACATCCCAATGCTTATTATTAAAATCAATATGTTTTTCAATGTTTTCATAATTATCTGTTTTTAATTATTTACCCCAGAATATCTTTTCTGTAAAAGCATTAGGCTGCGCAGGTACATTGGCGCCATTTGATGAATACTCACCAGCTGGATAAAATATACGTACCGGACGATTGGAAGTTGTAGCTTGCATGGAAATAGGCAAGCTGGCCGGGAAACCTGTACGATTGTAGTCAAACCATGACTGCTCAGCTGTCATTCCGTTTACAGCGATCCATTTTTGCGTGATAATTGCCTGAAGTTTATTGGTTGATGAATTCCAACCTGCCAGGTCTTTAACCTGCGAGTAATAGCTTGTAGCGCTGCCGGCTCCCAAAATTGTGAAAGAAGCCTGAATTCCTTTTTCATAAAGGGTTTTTGCATCATCGCCATCGGTTATTAAATTTTTTAAACGGGCTTCAGCCTGGTTGAAATAGCATTCAGCTAAGGTATAAATTATCGCATCCTGGGTGGCACCTTTTAAAATACCAGGACCGATGTTTGAAACCTTTTCGGGCATAAAAGCATCAACTACCGGTGTGTCGTAATCAAGTAGTCCTTGAGGTACGCCAAGGTGGCCTGTTGCAGGTTTTTCATATAAAAAGTCGATACGCGGATCATTCAATCCGGTAAGGAAATTTAAAATATAATCGGTTGCACATGTGGCGTTATTGTTCATTGTAACTGTACCGCCAACATCTTTTCCAAAGGTATTCCAAAGCGGGCTTTGTTTGTTCTCCTGTTGAAGATATCCAGGGTTAACGCCAACGTTTGTTGTAATATAACCCGATCCTTCAGCTTTAATTTTAGCAAACTCAGCTTTCAGATAGGTATCTCTTCCGGCCATACCCGACTGACGCACAAGAATCCTTAATTTTACCGAGTTGGCAAATTTCTTCCAGTTAGTCATGTTGCCCTTGAAAATGGCATCATCGCTGCCGGGCAATACAGGAACTTCGGTATTATTGATTAATAAAATTGCTGTGTCGAGTTGTAAAATTAAATCTTCGTAAATGGCTTTCGCATTATCGTAAACAGGGGTTGCCTCTTTACTGCGTAACAATGCTTCCTTATAAGGTACATCGCCATAGCAGTCAACCAATAGCTGGAAATGATATGCTTTCATAATTTTTGCTATAGCTTTGTAATAACCATATGGAGCTTCCAGTTGATCCAGTATCTGGTACTGTTTCAGCGTATTGGAATAGGTGTAATTAAAAATCTGCTGATAAAATGATGAAGTTACATTGTATTTAAACTCATCGGGGTACCAGGCAAAACCATCACTTTGGCTCCAGTTGTACATGAGCATGTTCCCCAGGTTATTTAAGTAACGGTTTTGGTGCATTACATTAGCAGTATAAACCTGGGCTACAGGTAAAACCAAATCAGGCGATACTTTAACAGGATTGTTTGGATCGTCGTTCACATCCAAAAATTCCTGACATGATGCTATCAGTAGTATTACCAAAAGCAAGCTTGTATATTTTAATATCTTTTTCATGTTTCAATAATTTTAGAATTCTACATTTAAACTAAATCCAAGTGATTTTGTTGGAGGCGATTGAAAATAACCACCGATTCCAATTCTGTTGTCGTTATTATTATTGAATTCAGGATCCGAGAAACGATTATCTTCGGGTAACCATGTTAACAGGTTCCTGCCAATAAATCCAATACTTACTTTTCCTAAAGGGGTTTTTCCAATTAAATTTTCCGGAAGTTCATAATTCACGGCAAATTCCCTTAATTTAAGCGCTGTAGCATCTTTTACGTAATTCGACTTAACATCGTTGTATACATCGGTCCAGTAACTTTGGCGTCCACCTGCAACAGCAATATTTGTATTTTCGACATATACACCCGGAGATGTTTCAATTACCGAATTTGGAATTACAAAATCCTGACGGTTTGCCGATACGCTGGCAATCGACCTTCCTGTAAATTCCATTGCATCAGAACCTTGTTCGTAATAAACGTGGCCTGTACGGTAATCCATTGTGGCAGACACTGTAATTCCTTTGTAGCTCAGCGATGAATTTAAACCCAGGATGTAATCGGGTGTGGTTTTGCCAAGTTCCTGTAAATCGGTTTTTGTTAACGGATGGCCACTTGAAGGGTCAACAACAATCCTTCCCAGTGGATCGCGTTCATAAACGTTTGCTTTCATTTGCGGGAAAGCTTTTCCGACTACGGCATAAATACCGTATTGTCCGGTTGTTGTAACAGCAACTTCATCCAATCCTTCGTAAATTTCGTTTACCACTGTTTCGCTTGATGTATAGTTCAGGTTGATATCCCATTTAAATCCGGCAACATCGAGGGCGGTACCTCCTACAGTAACCTCGATTCCTTTTCCCTGCAATTCACCAATATTTGTAAGAAATGAAGTTGATGCCGAGGTAATGGAAGGAGTAGTAAAGGTAATTAAATCTGAAGTAATTGTGTTGAACCATGATGCGTCAACCCATAAACGACTTTTAAGGAAACCTAAATTTAACCCTACCTCGGTGGTATTGATCTTTTCTTTGGTGATACTGGCGTCGACAGCGGTAGGGGACAAAACAAACCCATTAACACTTCCGAACGGGAATGACGGGTGTTGAGAGTATGTTTCGTTAATCCGGTAAGGAGCTAAATCGTTATAAACGGTTGAATTACCTAAAGTAACTTTTCCGAACGATAAAATTTCGTTGTTTTTAATTGCTTCAAATGCATCGGTAAAAACAAATGATGCTCCCAGCGATGGATAGAAATAACTGTTATTTCCTTTTGCCAGGGTCGATGTCCAGTCATTTCTTCCAGAGAAATTCAGGAAAAGGTAATTTTTGTATCCAAAGGTAAAATCACCATAAAATCCATAAACCCTTTTTAACGACTCGACAACATTTCCCTGTAATTCGCCGGTACCGTTCGATATATCGTAAAAATCGGGAATACTAAGGTTGTTGGCAGTTATTGTGCTCCTCCTGTAATCTGTGGCATAAACAGTTGCCCCTAAAATCGCTTTTAACGAAAAATCGTTGGCAATTTTACGATTACCCGATAATATAGCATCCCCGGTGTAAGTTTTAGTTTGGAACTCACTATCTGTTACAAACGATGAAACAGTTGAGTGATAAGGTTGCAAATCGTGGTCGTATGTTTGTCTTGCCCTCCAGTTTTTGCCATTGCCCCAAACATTATTAACGCCAGCTCTTGCTGTGAAATTCATCCATTCAAGTATGTCATAAGAAAGGTTAAAGTTACCCACCAAACGATTGGATTCATCAATGTCCCTGTTAGTGCCAATTGCCCAGTACGGGTTCTGGTAATAAGCATTGTAATAATTATCGGCATAAGCATAACTTTTCGGGTTATCCCAGTCTTTATATTCCGATAATGGAATGTTTGCCGGCGTATTCAACACAAACCAGTATAAAGGCCTGTCCTGGTCGCCAATTGTACTTCCAACTACATCGGTTTTATCGGTAAAATAGCTGGTACTTGCCGACAATTCAACCTTGCCAACTTTTTTACTTGCATTTACCCTGAACGTGTTTCTTTGATATGTATCGTCGGGGACAATACCTTTTGTTCGTTGGTCGCCAATTGAAACATAGAATTTACTGTTATCATTGCTTCCGCTTAAATAAACCGTATTATTATAAGTTTGACCAGTGTTGTAAAAATGGAGCAGATTGTCTTTTACCGGAGCGTATGGGACTATTTGGGTTTCCAAACCATAACCTTCAGGGAAAGTTGGCCCAATTTGCCTTAACGTCCCGTCGAAACGAGGCCCCCAGTTTGTATTTTCAACGTTATCATAAGCGCCTTCCCAGCCAGTTCCATATTCCGACTGGAAATGGGGCATATAGGCAACTTTGTCCATCGTGAAATTTGAGGTTAAACCTACCGTAAACCTGTCGCCAGCCTTTCCGGCTTTCGTTGTTACAATTAAAGCGCCATTTCCTGCGCTGGAGCCGTAAAGGGCAGCAGCCGTGGCCCCTTTTAACACGCTGATTTCGGCAATGTCGTTGGGGTTTAACGCATCAAAAGCGCCTTCGGAGGCAATAGAACCGTCTATTACAATTAATGCAGAGTTATTTCCGCTTATCGAGCGTAACCCTCTTAATAATATTTGGGTTGAAGGATTAACCCCGTTGTCCTGAACGTTAATCTGCAAGCCTGCTACTTTACCTGCCAAAGCGCTTGCAGCCCTTGTTTGGCCAGCTTTTACAAGCTCTTGGCTTTCAACGTTTTGTGCCTGATAGGAAAGTTCCCTCTTGGGCCTATTGATACCCATTGCAGTTACAACAACTTCATCAATACCGAAAACATCGGTTTCCATTTTTACTGTAAAATTGGTTTTCGTCCCAATTTCAGTTTCATAATTTTTCATTCCAATGAAACTAAAAACCAAGGTTTTAGCTTCCTGGGGAACATTTAGTTCAAATACTCCATCGAGATTTGTAATTGTTCCAAGCGAAGTTCCTTTAACAGATACCGAAACTCCGGGAATTGGCTGATTATCCCCAGCCGAAGTAACCTTTCCGGTTAAAGTCTTCGTTTGGGCATGCACAAGCACAGTTCCCATGAAAAACATGATCAATAAAAAAAATGCAATTTTTTTCATAGAAATAGTTTTAAATTAATAATTAAACAGCTATAAAATTTATATATATTTTTTTTAAAATGCCTTCCGGAAAATTTCAACTTAATTTTAACGCCGGAAATTTCAAATGCCTAAATATTAAAAAATCTTAATAAATAAGGCAATTGTTAATATTTGTTGAGCTTCACAAATTTAAAATAAAGAAACATAATGTTGTAAAAATTGAAGTAATTCTGCTGTCAGTTATCTTATATAGAGAAATTCTAAATAATATTCTTGCCAGTGTTATATGTGCTAAGAGTTTGATTAAGTGGCGAAAAATAATTCGAATTAAAGGATTAATTGCAGATTATTCAGCATCCCCGTTTTGTAAATAGAACATGAATTATTAAATGGATTTTCGGTTTTTTTCAAAGGAAAATCGATTTTATTTTGAAAATGGACCGCGTCGATCCCAAAATTAACCGCACCAAAAACATCCACTTCCCATTCGTCCCCAATCATAATACTTTTTCTCTTTTTTGCGTTTGCCGACTTAATCGAATATTCGAAAATCCCGCGACCGGGTTTTGGCGATTTAATTTCTTCAGAAATAAAAATTTTTTCGAAAAAAGGTTTCAACCCCGATGTTTCAATTTTTTCGTTCTGTACCCCTTTAAAACCATTGGTAATAATAAACAGTAAATACCGTTTATTTTTCAGGTAATTTAAAATATCGAGCGCCCCCTCGTTCAACTCTTTTTGTTTGGGCATTTCGTTAAGGTAAAATGTATTCATTTCATCGGGGCCGACATTTTTAATTTTCAGCTCCGAAAATGTATTTGCGAATCGCAGCCGGGTTAAATCTTTTTTTAAAACCCCATTTTTGCGGTACAGCTCCCAAAGCGAATGGTTGTGGTTTGAATAAGCGCTAAAAAACAAATCGAAGGTTGTAAAAGTATCGAGTTTGTAATTATTAAAGGCAACGCACATTGCATTTCGCGAATTTTTTTCGAAATCCCAAAGCGTGTTGTCGAGGTCAAAAAAAACGTGGGTGTATTTTTTATTTATCACTGGCTTTCCTGTTTTCCTTTTTCTCTTCCTGCTCCCGGTTTCCTTCAACCACTATTACGATTTCGCCTTTTGGAGGGTTCTGGTTATAATATATTACGAGTTCGTCGAGGGTGCCCCGTTTTATTTCCTCAAACATTTTGCTCAATTCCCTGCAAACGCATGCCTTTCTTGTACTTCCGAAGATTTCTGAAAATTGCGAAAGCGCTTTTATCAGCCTGAACGGGGATTCATAAAAAACCATGGTGCGTGTTTCGCCAGAAAGTTGACTCATTCGCTTTTGCCTGCCTTTTTTTTGTGGCAAAAATCCTTCGAAAACAAATTTGTCGGTGGAAAGGCCCGAAACAGCGAGTGCCGGAATTAAAGCAGTTGGCCCGGGTAAGCATTCAACTTCAATATCGTTATCTATGCAAGCCCGAACCAGTAAAAAGCCAGGATCTGAAATTCCAGGTGTTCCGGCATCCGAAATCATTGCAATTTTGTTCCCTTCCTGGATTTTGCCGACCAGCGAACCAACAGCTTTATGTTCGTTGAATTTATGGTGTACCCAAAGTTTTTTGTCAATTTCCAGATGGTGAAGCAGGCGGGATGATATCCGGGTATCCTCGGCAAGTATTATATCGGCTTCTTTTAAAACTGAAATTGCCCTGAGGGTAATGTCTCCAAGATTGCCGATTGGCGTTGGGACCAGTATTAGCTTCCCGGAATTACGCATTCGGAAAACGTCTTTTAATCAGGTTTACAAATTTCAGGCTGGTCTCGTTTTTCTTCCATTTAAAGTTTTGCTGCAAATATTCCACTGCTTCTTTTATATCGTTCATCGAATCGAGGTCAGCTACAGTTTTTACAAAATTATCGGCATTTCCTTCAAACAGTTCGCGTATATATTGAAACCTGTCGTTAATGCCAATTGCAGTTTGAATGCTTGTAACGGGGCGGTTCGATAATTTATGCTCAAGTTTCGAAGAGTCATCAGACAAAAGGTCGTTAACCGATTTTTCTTTCTGGAAACTGTCGCCAATCCGTTTATTGGCTAATTCTTCAGGTTCTTCATCAACAAGCTCCATTTCTTTTTGTTTTGAGCTGATATCAGCGCCTGACAGTTCAGATGATTTTTCTGTAACAGGTTGATTCATTGTTTTTTCCTGCTTTATTTCCGAACTAACAAGCACCCCCTCATGTACAAAAACACCCGGTGAATGTAATTTGCCTGCTGTTGGTGTTTTTTCGTTTTCAGGTCTTTCATGCGATTTTATATCGACCCTGATTTCCTGCTTCGGATAAGCTATCCCGGGAGCTGGATATTCAGGTTTTTGTTCAGGAAGAGAATCGGTTTTGAAAATTTCGGAAATTCTATCTTCATTGTCGATAAACAGTTCAACCAACCTTTGTGCGCCGGCAAGCCGGTTCCGGATAAATTCCATCTCCATGTCGTCGAAACGGTTTTTATCCCTCTCGCTAAACATCTCGCTCAGTTCGTTTATATCTTTTAACAGGTATTTCAGCAGTTTTTTATTTTCCATTATATGCAGCCTGATTTTTTAAAATTTTACTTTTGTAAAAGTACTAATTTCTTTAATTAATCTATGTTTATCGAAAGAAACATAAACAGCAGAAAAAAGGCCGGATCTGTTGAAGTTATTGCAGGTTCAATGTTTTCGGGCAAGACTGAAGAGCTTATCAGAAGGTTGAAACGTGCAAAAATTGCCAAACAAAAAGTGGAAATTTTTAAACCCGAAATCGATATAAGGTATTCGCAAACCGAAGTTGTTTCTCACGACGATAATTCAATTCAATCGACACCGGTTGGAAACTCGGCGAATATTCTTTTGCTTAGCGGCAATGTGGATGTTATCGGGATTGATGAAGCCCAGTTTTTTGATAAAGGATTGGTTGATGTGGTTATTAAACTTGCCAACATGGGGATTAGGGTGATAATTGCCGGCCTCGACATGGATTTTAAGGGAAAACCGTTTGGGCCAATCCCCGACTTAATGGCTGTGGCCGATCATATCGACAAAGTTCACGCAATTTGTGTTAAATGCGGAAATGTTGCACAGTTCTCGCATCGTCTTTCAGATAAGGAACAGGTTGTTTTACTTGGTGAGAAAGAAGTTTACGAGCCACTTTGCCGGGGGTGTTTTCGCGAAATAAATCAAAACAAATGATTGATTTTTCTATTTCTGAAATTGCTGTTGCAATAAATGCGGAACTGGTTAAGGGTTTCAATTTTACCGACCGAAGAATTACGCATCTGGAAATTGACAGCCGGAATTATTTTAAAGGCGAAAACACCCTGTTTTTTGCGTTAACCGGCCCAAGAAACAATGGCCATTCATATATTCCCAACCTGATTGAAAAAGGGATCCCTGCCTTTGTAATTTCCGATCGGGCAACCATAAACCCAAAAGCAACATTTCTTCTGGTTGACAATACTACAAAAGCTTTGCAGAATTTAGCCGCATATATCCGGCAAAAGTTTGTGTTTCCGGTTTTGGGTATTACAGGGAGTAACGGAAAAACTATAGTGAAAGAGTGGCTCCACCAGGTTCTTTCGAAGGAATTTAAAATAGTGCGCAGCCCAAAAAGTTATAATTCGCAGGTTGGAGTGCCGCTATCTGTTTTATTGATGGAAAAAAGCTACAATCTGGCGATTTTTGAAGCAGGGATCTCGCAACCCGGTGAAATGAAAAACCTCGCAGAAATTATTCAACCCGATATCGGGATATTTACAAACATTGGCGATGCACACCAGGAAGGTTTTGTTTCGCTTCAGCAGAAAACTGAAGAAAAACTGTTGCTTTTTTCCTCTTGCAGGAAGCTGATTTTTTGTGCTGATTCTGAAATTGTTAATGAAAATGCCGCAGGTTTTTGCACAAAACATTCGATTGAAAAGGTTGACTGGACATTGAAAAAAAAGAGCGCTGCAATCAGGTTTACGGCTGACATAAAATTTGATTTTACTGAACTCGAAGCTACAACCGGAGAAAAACAATACAGGTTTAAAATACCGTTCACCGACGGTTCGTCGATAGAAAATGCCTGTCATTGTTTTGCTGCGGCAAGCATTTTAAGCGGCAATTTACAAGAATTGTTATCCGAATTTGAATCCCTGTATCCGGTTGAAATGCGGCTTGAAATAAAACAGGGCATAAATAACTGTTTATTGGTTAACGACTATTACAATTCCGATTTAAACTCGCTTTCTATTGCCCTATCTGTATTACACCAGCAAGCTGCGAAAGCGCATTTAAACAAAACAGTCATTTTATCGGATATTCAGCAAACCGGGTTGCCAAAAGACGAACTGTACGGTAAGGTGAATAAGTTACTGGTTGAGTGGAATATGGATGAAATTATCGGAATTGGTACTGAAATTTCAGGGTTTTCTGATTTGTTTAGCCTGAAAAAATCGTTTTTTGACTCGCTTTCCGCTTTTGAAAAACAGTTTAACCGCACTGGTTTTCAGTCATCTGCGATTCTGATTAAAGGGGCCAGGCAGTTCACCTTCGAAAAAATTTCATCGCTGTTGCAGTTTAAAGCGCACCAGACCCAGTTGGAAATCGACCTGAATGCCGTGGTACATAACCTGAATGTGTTTAAATCCCTGCTTCGACCCGAAACCAAAATTATGGTAATGGTAAAAGCGTTTTCGTACGGTAGCGGCGATGTTGAAATTGCCAGCCTGCTTCAGTACCAGAATGTAGCTTACCTGGCAGTTGCTGTAACCGACGAAGGTGTGCATCTGCGAAACGCCGGAATCCATGCGCCAATAATTGTTATGAACCCCGAGCAGGCCAGTTTTCAGCAAATAATCGACTACCAGCTCGAACCCAATATTTATTCTGCCGGACTTTTAACAGCATTCCTGAAAACGGTTACCCAGAATGGTTTAAATGATTTTCCCGTTCACCTGAAAATTGATACCGGTATGAACCGGCTGGGATTTAAAACCGATGACGAAATTCAAAAAGCAATTCAATCGGTTCTAAATAACGGGCATGTTAAAGTTAGGTCGGTTTTCTCGCACCTTGCCGCCAGCGATGACAGCGCTTTTGATGAATTTACAAGCCAACAGGTTTCGCGTTTTGAGGAGGTTGTGCGTTTGGTGTCGGAATCGATAAACTACAAATTCGACAGGCACATTTTAAACTCAGCTGGTATCGAACGTTTTCCAGGAAAGCAGTTCGAAATGGTCAGGCTGGGAATTGGTTTGTATGGGATTTCAACCACGGGGTTACCGCTGAAAAACATTGGCGCCTTGCGGAGCACTGTTTCGCAGGTTAAAAAAGTGAAGTCAACGGAAACAATTGGTTACAGCCGGAAGGGTACGTTAAACCGCGAAAGCGAAATTGCCATTGTCCCGCTGGGCTATGCCGACGGGCTCGACCGCAAACTTGGGAATAAAAATGGTTCGGCATTTATTCATGGCACGCGGGTCCCCATTATTGGAAATATTTGTATGGACATGCTTATGCTCGATGTTACGGGTTTAAATGTTAAAACCGGTGACAGGGTCGAGATTTTTGGCCCAAACATCCCAATTACCGAAGTGGCCGAAAGGGCAGGCACGATCCCGTACGAAATTCTTACAGGGATTTCGCAAAGGGTAAAACGTGTTTATTTGCAGGAATAGATGAGTGAGCAAAGCGAACCCGGGGTGGGTAAAAAATGTACCGGAGGAAACAATATCACACCTTATCGAAAGTATTTTGCAATAAAAAAGATGACACATCAAAACCAGAAAAAAATATTCCTTATTATCAATGAATTTGCAGGTCGCCGGAAAAAATTTGACCGGGCGGTTAAAAAGCTGCATTCAGTTCTGCAGGCAAATAATGCAGTAGTTGAATACACCAACACCAATTACCCCGGGCATGCAACCGAACTTGCAGCAAAAGCTGCTTCGCTTGGTTTTGATATTGTGGTTGCAGTAGGTGGCGATGGGACTGTAAACGAAGTAGCGCAAGGGATGATCGGAAAATCAACACCTATGGGAATAATACCGTTGGGTTCGGGAAACGGTCTTGCCCGTGAACTGGGAATCCCGATGAATATTGAACAAAGCGCAAACACTTTATTTTCGGGCAACCCTGTGCAAATTGATGTTTGCCGTATCAATAATCAACGGTTTTTTTGTACTTCGGGAATCGGTTTCGATGCGCAGGTGGCCGATAAAATGGGCAAAGCCCGAACCCGGGGATTCATGCAGTATATTAAGCTTACCATCAAAGAAAGCCTCAATTTCAAGCCATTCGGTATTAAATTGAAAATAGATGATGATTTAATTGAAAAAAAGGTTTTTCTTGTCACCTTCGCAAATGCACGCCAGTTTGGCAACAATGCCTATATTGCCCCTTCGGCAAGTATAACCGACGGATTAATTGATGTAATAATTGCAAATCCATTCAATAAAATCTGGCTGCCTGTTTTTGCGGTCGGTTTATTTGCAAAATTCATTCATCGTCTGCCATTTGTCGAAAGTTACAAGGCAAAACAAATTGAAATCGAATTTGCCGGAACCTCAATTTATCATTTTGATGGGGAACCGGGAAATCTTGACATTCCGGCCACTGTCACGGTCGATACTGAAAAACTTTTGGTAATCTCGGGAAGAAAATAATTTCTGTAACTTTTATTGAGCTGGTTACGGGAAGTCACCAGCTCAACCTCTGCACTCTTCACCTGCTGACTTTCCCGGTCAGCTGGTGAATAATTTGCTCCGAAGCAGCTTTTATTGAGCAGGTGACGAAGAAGTCACCAGCTCAATTTTCAGAGCAGATTAAATTTAAATCATCAACCCAAATTCATTTGCTCTATTCCTGATAATTAATTTTCCACTTCTAAGCCCTAAATAATCAGGATAAGAGGAAAATTCCCAATCTTCCGGATTTAATACCAATCTGGCCTTCACCGGATTTTGATGAATGTTGTTAAAGCAAACCTGTGGATATTCCTTTTCGGGATCGGATATATTGATTATGGCGCCATAATTGGATTGAAACCAGGCAGGAGAAACACCATTAACAGCAGTAAGACAAACCGATTTGGTGCGATGTTGAAAAGGCTGCCTGTCATTTTTTCCTGTTTTTGTATTGCCCGCGCGTATGAGCGCAGCATAAATGAAATTGAATCGTTGAGTGCCCTTTTTTTTGTGAGCTGGTGACTCTCCGTCACCTGCTCACTTATCTCCACATACCCTTTTATTACCCAATTACTTTACTTTCAGTTTTATACCTGTCTTACGAATTTCGATAGCAAACGGATTATTTGAATCGAGATCCTTTTTTGAAATCGGATGTGGTTCAATTCTGGTGTCGATTTGAGCGGCTAACAGCATTAACCTTACCTGGGTGTCAAATCTTTCATTATCATCCAGATTGTCAATTACCAATGCAACATCAATATCACTTTCCAAACGTTGCATATTCCTGGCATAAGAGCCAAATATAAATGCTGAAATTAACCCTGACTGATGCCTGGCAACCGAATCAATATATCGCTTTACTGTTTCACGAATTCCTTTATCCATACTCTTTTCAATTTTATCTCATCAAGCCATTTTGCTGTAAACTCGGGAGTGCAGGTTTTTTGAAAACTCATTTTATAATCGTCGTACCTGGCATTAATATTAAATGCGGTAACGGTAACAAAAAACAAAGTAATTTCATCATTTAAATCGAGATTGCACTTTTCGGCTAATCTCAATAAATTATGAATGAATGGCGGAAATTCATTATTCACCTTAACATACAGTGCTTTAAGTAATTTCTCAATCATTAAATGGCCTATAAACAAACTCCAGCTATATCGTTTGCTTTCATACATAGCAATCATCGTATCAAAATCATCATCAGAACTGTCAAGCCAGTAATTTACAATTTTGTCCCTGTCAAATACTGTGTTTTCCATGTTTCAAAGTTATTAAAAAAAAGAATCCATTCATTTACTTGCAAGTTCACTATAACAATACTTCGTTAAAAAATTAAGCGGCAATAGTGCCATAATATATAAGTTCATTGACAAGATTTCGATTTTTAGCAGAGTATGCATTTAC
>JBBINB010000001.1:0-225486 GCA_037444065.1 Draconibacterium sp. | reverse complement strand
AGTAAAGCTCTTTGTCGTGGTGTGGAGAAAACAGGTTGATCCTTGATATATTTTCCCCGAAATTGATTACTTTAGCCATAGTTGAAAAAAAGAATTACCCCGAATTTACTCGTTTTGACGGTACTTTTGGGGTTTTTATTTATCCTTTTATCAACTTAATGTGTTGATATCTAATATCCTGGTTAATTAGCGAAACTCCCTACGGTAAAATGCCGGACTTTGGAAAGCTTTCGGGGCCGGCTCCCGGCTTTCAGCTTTCCAAACCTCACATAATCAGTTTATAACCTTTCCCGTGGACATTGATAATTTCTACCGAAGGTTCATCTTTTAAATGTTTGCGGAGCTTGGTAATATAAACATCCATGCTCCTGGCATTAAAGTAATTATCATCAATCCAGATTGAGCGGAGAGCATAATTTCTTTCCAGGATTTTATTGGCATTCTGACAAAGCAGTTTTAGTAAATCCGATTCCTTGGTCGTCAGCTTTACAACCTCATCGCCATGTGCCAGCGTTTGTTTTCTTGTGTCGAAAGTGTAAATCCCAAGGTTAAACACAGGTTGCGAATTTGAAAGGTTTTCCTGCAATGTCCTTCTTAAAATCGCTTCGATTCTCATTATCAGCTCTTCCATGCTAAAGGGTTTTGTAATGTAATCGTCGGCCCCAAGTTTAAACCCTTCCAGCACATCTTCTTTCATGTTTTTTGCAGTAAGAAAAATGATTGGAATTTCAGGTTTCACAATGCGTAGGTCTTTTGCAAGCGTAAAACCATCTTTCCTGGGCATCATTATATCTAAAATGCAGATATCATAGTGTTCACGCATAAATCCCTTGTATGCAGCCTCACCATCGGGGTACAATGTTGCATCGTAGCCTTTTGCCAGGAGATACTCCTTTAATAAAAGACCTAAGTTTTCGTCGTCTTCTGCCAGAAGCAATTTTGTTTTTTGTTCCATGTTTAATTATTTAATTGCGGAAATAAAATTGTGAATTTTGTTCCCTTGTTTAATGCACTCTCCACCTTGATTTTAGCATTATGCGAATCTACTATTTTTTTAACATAACTCAATCCCAGTCCAAATCCTTTTACGTTATGAATGTTGCCAGTAGGCACCCTGTAAAACCTGTCGAAAATTTGAGTATGATGTTCTTTCGATATTCCAATCCCTTTATCCTGCACTGAAATTAACAATTCCCCTTTCCTGTTTTCTGTAGTTATTTTTATTTCGGGCGGGTCATTGCTGTATTTAACCGCGTTATCGAGCAGGTTAAAAATTACATTTGTTATATGAACTTCGTCGCCGTTAATAATTGGTTTCTCGGCCAGTTTTTCGGTTGAAAGTATTCCATTTTTGTTTTTAACCCGTAGTTCGAAATTTGCGATTACAGTATCAACCATCCGGTTAATATCAAATTCCTTAAATTTAAATTTGAGCTTTCCCTCGTTAAAAACAGCCATTTGCAATACTTTTTCAACCTGGTAGCTTAAGCGCTTGCTTTCCTGGTTAATTACCCTCGAAATGTGTTCAATGGTTTGCGGCGTATTTGCAATGCTTCCATCTTCGAGCATCTGGCTTGCCAGCGAAATTGTGGAAATAGGCGTTTTCAGTTCATGGGTCATGTTATTGATAAAGTCGTTTTTAATAATCGACAATTTTTTTTGCCTGAAAATGACCATTATGGTATAAACAAAAATCCCTATCAAAAAAAATGTCAAAATAACCGTGGGGATAATTGTGATTCCTGTTTCGCGCAAAAGATAACCGGTTCGTTTCGGAAAATATACATACAGGTAATTTGGTTTTGCCCCGTTCAGGTCGCTCTGAAAAAGTGGTTGTGGAAAAACTTTCTTTTTCCCTGGATTGAAATCAGCATCCCCGAAAATCATTTTATCCTTTCCAAGGTTCGAATTTTTTATGGCGTATTTGTATTCGAGTTCAATCCCCGATTCGAGAAGGGCCTGGGCAAGAACACCTTTCAACAGCAAAGAATCAACCCTCTCCTGTATAGGGCGTTCTTCAAGAAAGACCTTATAATTCCGATACCAGTTTAAATCGTTAAGATAATTTTCGCGTCTGCGCCGATGTTCGTTATTGTACTCAACAAGGCTTTCTAACCCAAGCGCAAATGCCTCGAGACTGTTCGGCGGATTTTGCTGAAGGACTGATGAATCCTGAAAGCTAAACTGAATCTCTTCCTGGTATCCACTAATCACCCCATTTTCGGAATAACTCAGGCCGAAACTGATTGATCCACCACTTATGCTGTTTTTTGGAAAGACATTGAATTTATCGGATGTTATGCCCTGTACCGGAAGCTGATTTGACCTTGCGCTGTTTCGGGCCACAATTTGCTCGTTTTGGTCTAACATGGCCGCAACATACTGCAATGCATTCCGGACAAGCTGGTTAAACTGCTCCTCCCTGATTTCAGAAGCGGTTTTAATCATTTTTGTTTGTACCAGTATTAAACCCGATAAAACAAAAATCAGCATAACTATCAATGTTAAAAGCATTTTCCGACTCATGCAGCAAAGATAATTTTATTGGATTGCCATGATTTAGAGGGTTAACATTATTTAACACCAAATGTTAAATTGTAATCTTTATTAACCAGCGATCAAAATTTTTTCGATTACCTGAGGGAAAAATTCATACTCCAGCCTGTGAACCTTTGCCGCGACATCTTCAGCCGAATCGTTTGAAAGCACCTCGCATCTGGCCTGAAAAATTATTTTCCCGTCATCGTATTTTTCATTAACAAAATGTATCGAAATCCCCGACTCGGTTTCCCCGTTTTCAACCACGGCTTCATGAACTCTCATCCCATACATTCCTTTACCTCCATATTTTGGCAAAAGGGCAGGATGTATATTGATGATTCTGAAATTTTGAATTATCCGATCGGGGATGAGCCAAAGAAAACCTGCCAATACAATCAAATCAATACTCCTTTCTTTCAACCCTTTAACCACATTATCAGTATTTCTGAATTCATCTTTACTAAATACGAAGGTTTTTATGCCAAATTTTTCAGCGCGTTTCAAGGCATATGCACCGGGATTGTTCGACCAAACCGAATCAACTATAACATTCTTATTGCCAGCGAAATACTCAATAATATTTTGTACATTGGTGCCAGAACCCGATGCAAATAACGCTATTCTTTTTTCTTCCATTTTAACAAATAATTAACTCGTAGAAAAATTGAATAATTTGTTCAAATCTAACAGTTTGAATCTTATGACAAATACCTTCTTATCAAATTTTTTAAAATATTTGTTTGAGATATAAATTGTAAATGTATTACTTTGCACCGAATTATTTAGAAAACAAAATTAAGTATTAATTAAAATTTAGAATTATGTCAGACGTTGCAGCAAAAGTAAAAGCTATTATCGTTGATAAATTAGGAGTTGATGAAAGTGAGGTAGTTAACGAAGCATCGTTCACCAACGATTTGGGTGCCGATTCACTTGACACCGTTGAGTTAATTATGGAATTTGAAAAAGAATTTGATCTTGCTATTCCGGATGATGAAGCTGAAAAGATTTCAACTGTAGGAGAGGCAATTGCCCATATTGAGGCGGCAATTAAGTAATTAAATTCAGAAATTCATTTATGGAATTAAAACGGGTAGTAATAACTGGATTAGGAACAGTAAACCCTTTAGGCAACACCGTTGAGGAATTTTGGAATAATTTGAAAAACGGGGTAAGTGGCGCCGGCTATATAACCAAATTTAATCCGTCAAATCATAAAACACAATTTGCCTGCGAAGTAAAAAACTTCGATGCCGGATTGTATATAGATCGTAAGGAAATTCGCAAACACGATTTATATACCCAATACGCATTTGCAAGCAGCCAACAGGCTATTGAAAACTCAGGAATTAACCTTGAGTTGATTGATCACGACAGGGTTGGTGTTATATGGGGCGCCGGAATTGGCGGGCTTCAGACTTTTTTTGAAGAGTGCCGTGCCTATAAGGATGAAATGCCAAGGTTTTCTCCGTTTTTTATCCCAAAAATGATAGCCAACATAGCCGGAGGTTTAATTTCAATTAAATACGGTTTCAGGGGGCCTAACTTTACCACCGTTTCAGCCTGTGCCTCTGCATCGCATGCCATGATCGAAGCATTTAATATGATTCGTCTTGGAAAAGCAGATTACATTATAACCGGGGGTTCAGAAGCCGGAGTTAACGAGGCCGGTATTGCCGGGTTCAACTCGATGAGGGCTATTTCTACCCGTAATGATGATCCAAAAACTGCTTCACGCCCATTTGATCTCCACAGGGACGGTTTTGTAATGGGTGAAGGCTCGGCTGCATTTGTTTTTGAAGAATACGAAAGCGCCGTTAAAAGGGGCGCCACAATTTATGCCGAGATGGCTGGTGGCGGTATGTCGGCAGATTCTTTTCATATGACTGCGCCCGATCCGGAAGGAAGAGGGGCAAACCTGGTTATGAAATGGGCTATTGAAGATGCAGGACTGAAACCCGGGGATGTTGATTATATCAATGTTCATGGTACTTCTACCCCTCTTGGAGATATTGCAGAACCCAAAGCTATTATAAAAACTTTTGGCGATCACGCGTTTAAGGTCAGTATTAGCGCCACCAAATCGATGACTGGCCATTTGTTGGGAGCCGCGGGAGCTGTGGAAGGCCTTGCAAGTATTTTAGCCATAAACAACAACATTATTCCTCCTACAATTAATCATTTTACCGACGATCCGGAAATTGACAGCAGACTTGATTTAACATTCAATGTTGCCAAGGAAAAGGAAGTTAACGTTGCCCTGAGCAATACGTTTGGTTTTGGCGGTCATAATGCAACCTTGGTTTTTAAAAAGTTACTAGGTGATTGTGGTTAGAAGAATCGTTCAACGAATAAAACTCTTTTCATCTACACGGAAAGAGTTTTATTTGTTTCTAAAAGATCTAATCGGATTCTATCCGCAAAATTTAAGGTTTTACGACCTTGCATTTTTGCACAAATCGGCTTCGACAGTTGATACGCACGGAAAATTTGTTAACAACGAACGATTGGAATTCCTTGGCGATGCCGTACTTAGCGCCATAATTGCCGACTTCCTTTACAACCGCTTTCCGTATGAAGATGAGGGGTATTTAACAAAAACCAGGTCGAAACTGGTAAATCGCGCATTTCTTACCAAACTCGCCACCGACATGGGCCTGCATGATTTTATCGACTCCAACACAACCAAAAACATCGACAGCAGCCATATTTACGGCGACGCGCTTGAAGCTTTAATAGGCGCAATTTATTTAGATAAAGGTTACCAGGTTGCAAAATTTTTTGTAACAAAAAAAATCCTCTCGAAATTTGTAAATCTTTACGAAATTGAGCAAAACGACTCCAATTTTAAAAGCCGTTTAATTGAATGGAGCCAGAAATTCAAAAAAGAACTGGAATTTGATACCATCGAAGAGTTTAACGAAAAATCGAAACAACCACGTTTTACCACGGTAGTTAAAATTGATGGCAACAATGTTGGTTCGGGTACGGGTACTTCAAAAAAAGAAGCCCATCAGAATGCTGCCCGTTTGGCGTTGGAGAAACTGGAAGAAATGTAAATCTTATTTCCAAACTCGCTTTTCTTCCTTAAGAATGCTATTTTTACCCCAATTTTAACAGTAAATGAATAATTACCTGGTAATAACCTTTGGTTTCTTTGCACAATTCCTGTTTTTTGCCCGGACAATTGTTCAATGGTTTAAATCGGAACAGGAAGGGGAAGTTATTTCACCGGCTATTTACTGGCAAATTAGCCTGCTAGCTTCAATTTTAATGTTAACCTACGGGATTTTGAGGAACGATTTCGCCATTATACTTGGGCAGGTGTTGGTTTACAGCGTTTATATCAGAAACCTCCAACTTAAAAAAGCCTGGAAAAAGATGCACTGGATTACCCGGACATTGGCCGTTGTTATTCCGGTTTTATACCTTGTGTGGCTAATTTTTGGTGAAAACCATAATTTCAGTTCAATTCTAAAAAACGAAAGTGTTTCGCTTTTACTTTTAATTTGGGGTACTGCCGGACAGATAATTTTTAACTCGCGTTTTTTATATCAGTGGATTTACTCTGAATACCACAACGAGTCGTTTTTACCACTTGGGTTTTGGATTATCAGCACAGTTGGTTCGTTAATGATTTTTGTTTATTCGATTCCCCGTTTGGATCCTGTACTGTTCACTGCGCACAGCCTCGGTTTATTTATGTACGCACGAAATATTCTTCTTCATTACGGTAAAAAGGGCCTTTTTTCAAAGTTTAGCAAAATCCCTTCTGTCAAAAAAATTATTACTTCTGTTTCGGATAAAATAAAATAGAACGACAACTTGTTTCAATTGATCTTCAAATTCAGCAAAACTAACGAAGGCTGAAATAAAACCAAAATATATTTGTCGGCTTACATTGGGGCTCATTCATTTTTTTAACTTTACCCAATGCCAGAAAGTAAAAAATACGTTATTCGCGAAGGCTGGATTTCGATTGCAGGAAATACAGTTTTGTTTTTTTTGAAATATTGGGCTGGAATTGTTACTGGTTCGCTGGCCCTAATTGCTGATGCCTGGCATACTTTAAGCGACACCGTTTCATCGGTAATTGTTCTTTTTGCCGGTAAAGTTTCGCGCAAACCAGCCGACGACGATCACCCCTTCGGCCATGGACGCGCTGAACATATTGCTGCAGTTATAATCGGGGTTTTGCTGGCAATAGTTGCCTTCGATTTTATTGTGGGGTCCATTGAAAAATTTAATTCAAGGGAAAAAACAATTTTTGGATCGGTTGCCTGGGCAGCAACAATTATTTCAATACTTTCGAAAGAGGCAATGGCACAATATGCATTTTGGGCAGCGCGAAAATGCAACTCCACTATTTTAAAGGCCGATGCGTGGCATCACCGCTCCGATGCATTATCGTCGATTGTTATACTGGTTGGATTGATTGTTGGAAATTACTTTTGGTGGACCGATTCGGTTTTGAGCTTTATTGTTGCCCTTATGATTGGTTATGCCAGTTACCAGATTCTTTCGAAAGAAATTACTTCGTTGCTGGGCGAAAGCCCAACCGAAGAACATTTGGTTTCGATAACCAAAACGGCCCAGGATTCGTGTGAGGTCCCAATACATTTGCACCATATTCACATTCACAATTACGGCCGTCATTCCGAGTTAAGCTGTCATATAAAACTGCCTGCCAAAATGCCCCTGGATGAAGCACATGAAATATGTACAAAAATTGAAAAAGCTATCGAGGAAAAGTTCGGATACATTTCAACCATCCACCCCGAACCTATAATGTGGTAATAACCTCTCAATGCTTTTTCCGGTAGGAAAAATATTTTTCAGCTGTTAAAATCTAAGGTAATTCAATAATCCTGATATTTCTGAAATGAATTTCAGCTCCCTCCGATTCGAGGCAGATGTAGCCCGATTTTTGCGATGATTTGCTTATTCCGTTAACAAATTTACCATTTACCGCAAGCTTGACAGCGCCATCGACGCTAACTACTTCGTATACATTCCACTCCCCTTTTCCGAGGCAACGGTTTTCGATCGATTTGCTACGTTCGCCACGCGGGTTATCGGGCACAATTTTAACCCCGCCAACCCCGAACAACTCGCCATGGACGTATGCTACCGGAGGTTTTTCGCCATTCCTTGTATTTAAATTTACCCAGTCGAGTTCCAGCATTTGAACTTCAACGCCATCAGGAAGCCGGTTTTGGCCAGGCTCGGCATTGCTCCACACGAAAGTACCTGAATTACCCCCCGCTTCCATGTGTTTCCATTCAATATGAAGAATGAAGTTTTCGTATTTTTTTTCCGACCGGATAACTCCAATGGGATGTCCCGAACAAATTAATTCATCTCCCGCAATTTTCCAGGTTGTATCTTCGGTATTTACCTGGAACCACTTAACTTTTTCAGTTTTAACTTTTTTACCGGGCGCCAATGCGTCGATTCCTACCTCTTCGCCAAACTTAAATAAATGATTTTGCGCGTTTAGGTTTCCTGTTAACAAAACCATCAAAATTAATTGAATTAACATTCTCATTTTTAGTTGAATTTTTAGGTTTATCTAATCAATCTTCAGTTAAACTGCGGGTTTATTGGGAACCCCAACCACAGGAATTTCTTCCGTAAACCCCTCGACAGGGCCAAAAATGTAGGTTTTTGGGCCGAGGCACAAATCTGAATTCATCAGTTCTTCCCAGGTAACATCCTTTCCTGTGTATGCCGAAATTCTGCCCATTATTGTTATTAATGTTGAATTAACCTGTGCTTCTGCATCGCTAACAGGTTTCCCTGTTCGAATTGCAGTAACCAGGTTTATATGTTCCTGCACAAACGGATTGGTTACTTTCCAGGGCGAATCAGTATCTCCTTCTTCGGGCTTAGGATATTTCCATATTTCATTTCCCTGCAAATCGAATATTGTCCCTGATGCATTGGCATAACCCTTTGTGCCCATAATCTGTTCCAATTTCCTGTTGGTGCAGCCGTTAATCTGGCGCGCTGCACAATGGGTCCGCATACCGTTTTCGTATACATATTCAATACTAAAAAAATCGTACTGGTCGCCTGTTATTCTTCGCTGCCGGCCACCCCAGCCAACTGCGCTTACCGGATTTTGACCCATGTACCAGTTCATCACATCAACTTCGTGAATAAATTGTTCGGTAATATGATCGCCAGAAAGCCAGCAGAAGTTTACCCAGTTGCGCAACATATATTCCATGTCTGTCCATTTCGGTTGACGATTTCTATACCACAAAGCGCCTCCGTTTCGAATAATATTTGCCCCAACAATTTCGCCAATTTCGCCATTTGCAACCCTGCGCCATGTTTCCATGTAATCTTTCTGTACACGCCTGATAGTGCCGCTCACCATGCTTAAACCAATTGCTTCGGCCTTTTTGGCCGATGCCATAACCGAGCGCGCCCCGACCGGATCGACTGCAATTGGCTTTTCCATAAAAACATGTTTACGGGCATTAACTGCAGCTTCAACATGCGCCGGACGAAAATGCGGGGGAGTACAAAGCAAAACGATATCAACCCCCGAATCGATAACTTTCTGGTAACTGTCGAACCCGACAAAACAATTTTGATCGGCAATCTCCACGTTTCTCTCCTTTTTCAATTCGGCGCGGCAGTTATCAATTTTATCCTGAAAAACATCAGCAAGTGCAGTAATTTGCAGATTTGGGCCTGCATCCAGAAAATTTACCGCAGCTCCGGTTCCCCTTCCGCCGCAGCCAATTAATCCGGCTTTCAAAACTTTGCCATCGGGCGCCTGTTCAAGTAATTCGGGAAGCTGTAATTCCTTTTTCTTTGGCTTATCAGAAGAGCACGAAGTTAAAATAGCTGCGGCGCCAAGGGATCCCAACGATGTTTTGGCAATAAAATTACGGCGGTTAAATTCAGTGTGGTTTTTCATTCAGGTATAAGTTTGAAATTAATGCGTGTAATTTACCAAAATTCTCTTTCTTTTAAGTAAATAACATTTCAGAATTTATATTTTAACCGGAATTCAATTCAAATTCTATTACTTTTAAAGTCCGTAAGAATTGTACTTTTACAAAATCTATTTAAACTAAACTGGCGATGCTGAAATTGCTTTGCTTAATCCAGGTTTTTCTGCTTTATTTCCCATTAGTAAAAAAAATTCCGGTTGTTGAAACGGGGGGTAAAAATACGATGCCAGCACAATGGATTGATAAAGAAACCGGCCATAAAATCGTTCATTTGGTAAACCGCGAAGGAGATAACCGTAGTTTTTACTTTCACAACAATCCTTTTCTGCCCGCGGCTAATGGGTTCAAAGAAAAAATGATTTTTTACGGACGTGTGAATGAAAACCAACAGCTTTTTTCGGTCGTTTTGAAAACAGGTGAAACAACTCAGATTTCCGATAAGAGAAGAATCTCCGGCGAAATTGCGGCAACAAAAAACAGAATGGTTTATTACCAGTGTGGCGACAGTGTTTTTGAACTTTTTGTTTTGGAATTTGAAAAAGGTGAACCCCTGTGAAATTTTCAAAGAACATGCCTGGCTAAACCACATCCGGTATTCCCCGAATGGGTGATTTTCAGGGCTAACTTCGAAGGGCAATCAGATATATATGCAGTAGAAATCAAAAAACCGGGTTTGTGAAATTAGCAACTTTCATTAGCTTTGTTCGCTTCATTACGCACCAGGACAGTACAACAAATTAAACTCAATTAAAAATCAGATTATGAACAAAAAAGCGCAGAAAGTCTCGTTATTCGAAAAGATTGGCTACAGCCTTGGAGACCTGGCAGCCAACCTTGTATTTCAAACACTTATTACCTACCTCGCATTTTTCTACACCGATATTTACGGTTTGAAAAATAACGACGCGTCGGTAATCATGCTGACAGTAGGCCTGATTGCTGCCTTTTTATTCAACCCCATCATCGGTGCGTTGGCCGACCGTACCAAATCGAGATGGGGAAAATTCAGGCCCTGGGTTTTGTACACTGCTGTCCCGCTTGGCGTTGTGGCCTTACTGGCATTTACAACACCCAACTTCCCGTACAAAGGAAAATTAATTTATGCCGCAGCAACCTATACTTTGCTGTTGTTGTTTTATGCAGCAAATAATCTCCCATATGCAGCGCTCAGCGGGGTAATAACCGGCGACATGGCCGAACGTAACAGCATCTCATCCATCAGGTTTGTTGCTGTAATGTTTGCGCAGTTTTTTGTCCAGGTTTTTATGCTCCCTATTATCGAATATGCCGGCGGGGGCGATAAGGCTGCAGGTATTGAAACAGTTATGACCTGGCTGGCCATACTGGGCACCATTATGTTGCTGATTACCTTTTTAAGCACCCGTGAAAGAATTATACCAACCGAACAGCAAAAATCAACCCTGAAGGAAGATTTATCAGACCTGGTAAAAAACAATCCCTGGATTATCATGCTTGCTTCAACAATACTTGTTTTCGTAACACTGGCTATGAAAGGTGGATCGTATGTTTATTATTTCAACAACTTTGTCGATGAACCAGCTTTAACAAGTTTTATTAGTCCGATAACTGAATCGCTCACATCAATCGGGATAAATTTCTTTGGTTCCGACCCGGTTTCGGCAGGTTTCGGATTGTTTAACGCCGGTGGAATTATTTTTATGCTTGTTGGAATCGGGCTTTCAAAAAAACTGGCCGATAAATACGGGAAACGGGATGTGTTTTCTTCTGCACTTTTTGTCTCCACACTATTTATTCTCTTTTTCGTTTTTTATAAACCTGAAAGTGTAAAAATGATGTTTGCGTCACAAATCCTGCACGGATTTTTTTATGGCGTAACAATCCCGGTTCTTTGGGCTATGATTGCCGATGTTGCCGACTATTCGGAATGGAAAACCAACCGGCGTGCAACGGCAATTATTTTTTCGGCCATGATGGTAGGATTGAAAACAGGGCTGTCGGTTGGAGGTGCGCTTGTTACATGGATATTAGGACAATACGGATATATTAATAAAGATATTGCAGGTGCAGGCGCCGAAATTATTCAACCCGAAACCGTTGCCACCGGCGCAAAAATGTTGGTAAGTGTTTACGCATCGATTCCATTTTTTATGGTTGTTGTCCTTTTGTTCTTTTATGAAATAAACAAGGGTAAAGAAGTCCAGATTGAAAAAGAATTAATTGAAAGAAGAGCGAAAACAAAGAAATAAGCCACACACTCCCCAATCCCGGTTTTACCGGGATTTGCCCCTCATTGCTGGCAGAGAGGGGCAGGGCAAGCCTGCGAGCCCGGGGTGGGTAAATAAAAATTACATATTATGAAACCACGTTATCTTACACCCGGAATTTATACAGCCGACCCATCGGCTCACGTCTTTAACGGAAAAATTTATATCTATCCTTCCCACGATATCGAATCAGGAATTCCTGAAAACGATTTGGGGGATCATTTCGATATGCGCGACTATCATGTTTTTTCGTTGGATGACATTAATGGCGAAATCACAGATCATGGAATTGTACTCGATGTAAAAAATATCCCATGGGCCGGCCGCCAACTGTGGGCGCCCGATGTTGCGCACAAAAACGGAAAGTATTACCTCTATTTCCCTTTAAAAGATAAAAACGATATTTTCAGGATTGGCGTTGCTGTGAGTGATAAACCCGAAGGCCCGTTTATTCCGGAAAGCGACCCAGTTAAAGGCAGCCACAGTATCGATCCTGCCGTTTTGGAGGATGAAGAGGGCAAATACTACATCTATTTTGGCGGTTTATGGGGCGGACAACTGCAGCGTTACCGAAATAACAAAGCTATTGAATGCGGCCACGAACCTGCCGATGAAGAGCCGGCCCTTTCACCTAAAGTAGCTTTATTAAGCGAAAATATGCTGGAATTTGCCGAAGAGCCAAAAAACGTTGTGATTATCGATGAAAAAGGTGAGCCAATAAAAGCGGGAGACCACGACCGCCGTTACTTTGAGGGACCCTGGATGCACAAATACAACGGAAAATACTATCTCTCCTACTCTACCGGAAATACCCACATGCTTTGCTATGCTACCGGTGATAATCCGTATGGCCCATTCACTTACAAAGGGGTGATTTTAACTCCGGTAGTAGGCTGGACAACCCATCATTCGATTTGCGAATTCAAAGGGAAATGGTATTTGTTTTATCACGACAGTGTCCCTTCAGGTGGAAAAACATGGTTAAGAAGTATTAAAGTACGGGAACTTTTGTACAATCCTGACGGGACCATTATTACAATGGATGGAATGGGTTGATGTTGTAAAGTTTTCGGTTTTATAACCATCGATTTGGTTGACAGGATTTTAAAGGGTTATTCACAAAATTTGAGAGACTGTTTTAAAAAATATTTTAAATTTTTAAAGATACTTTTAGTGAGAGTTTTTGTGATTTAGAGTTTTTGTGGCAGATATTTTTTGCCACTAAAGCTCAAAAACACTAAAATTCACAAAAATTTCACTGGTAAAGTTCTTTTAATAAAGATTCAAAACAGTCGCTTAACTTTAAAAAATAATGAAAAACTTCAGCAACCTCATACTGCTACCAGAACAAATGCCCGAGGTGGATTCAAAAGCTTTTACCGGGCTCAGCAAGAAATATTTGACCATCCTGTTTTTCAGAATTGCATTTTTCTTTATACTTACTTGCGGGTTTTTAATCGCATTTCTATTTATTGCCGAAGGAATACCAACTACCTTTATTGGTATTTTAGCCGGTTCGGCACTAATTCTTATCGTCATTTTTTCGTTGGTGGTTACTGTTCTTGGCTTTCCCAGAAAAGGATATTTGGTCCGTGAACAAGACCTTTCTTTTCAGCGTGGAATGATTACCTACAAATTGACTACCGTTCCGTTTAACCGGATACAACATGTTGAAGTTAACCAGGGAGTTCTGGAAAAGCTGTTTAAATTGTCTTCGGTGAAAGTATACACAGCGGGCGGTTCAATGAGCGACATTTCCATTCCGGGCTTGTCGGTTGAAGATGCCCAAAAACTAAAAGCATTTTTATCCGATAAAATCAGCGAGCATGAATAATATCGATTTATCGGTCCCAACACGGCAATCGGTGCGCGGCCTCGTGCTGATTTTTCTGTTTAGCTTGCGCAGGTTTATCCAGGCATTCTGGCCTGTTGTAATACTGGCATTGGTTAAAAACAACTTTCTGGACCAAAACAAAGTTCTGATACTGTTTGGGGTTTTCGCGGTAGTAATCCTGCTTGCTGTTCACACAATTTTATATTTCCTTAATTTTTACTTTTATATTGATAACGAAGAGTTTATCCTGAAAAAAGGTTACCTGCGAAAAAAAGTGTTGGCGGTTCCCCTCGATCGGATTCAGAGTGTAAACACAAAACAAAACCTGATTCAGCAGGCATTGAATGTGGTTTCGCTCGAAATCGACACCGCTGGTTCAATTGGAAAAGAGCTGAAAATACAGGCTTTGGAGCTAAGTTTCGCCAAAGAACTTCAAAATCATTTGCGTCCTGAAAAAAAGAAATCAAAACTAATGGAAACCACGGAAGAAAACGTTTTTAAAGAAAAACGGGATCAATTAATTTTAACGCTTTCACCGGTTGATTTATTGAAAATAGGGATTAGCCAGAACCATTTGCGCACGGCGCTTATTGTTATTGCGTTTGGCGGACAGTTATTTCAACAATTTCAGGATTTGTTTAAAGATAAAAGCGAAGAATATTCCAACGAAGTCATGTCTTTTATGTCGAATTCTGGCTGGGCGTTAATTACGTTTATGGTTATATTCTTCCTTTTGGTTTCGATACTTATATCATTGTTCCGTACCCTTTAAAAATACTATGAATTTAAATTGCTCAAAAATGAAGACAGTTACCGCATTGAGTCGGGGTTGGTTAACAAACGGAATGTAATCGTCCCGCATAACAAAGTACAGGAACTCAACTGGGAAACCGGGCCCCTGAAGAAGCTGTTCGGGATTTACCAGATTACTTTCAGACAAGCTGTGAGCGGGCAGCAAAACCGGAAAAACCAACAACTGGTTGATGCCCCGGGTTGCTTAACTTCGCACCTTGAACTGTTGAAATCCGATTTGTTTGGAAAAGACGAACTATCGGAATCCCCCAAAATTTTTACCAATAATTATTATTTCTGGCGTTTATGGTTTATTTCTGGCTGGATTCCGGTTATACTGGCTTTTCCGTTTTTTTATGCCGGATGGCTTTACTGGATTGGGGTTGTTTTGTGGCTTGCAGCTTCAGCGGGTTACAGTTATTTAGTCCTGAAAAAGCGTTATTTCAGGATTAACGGGGAACAAATCCGGATTTCGAAAGGGGCTATCGAACACAAATGGAAACAAATGGAGTTGTATAAAATCCAATCAGTACAATTCCGTCAAACCATTTTCCAGAAACGCCGGAAACTTGCCAGCCTGCAATTGATGAATGCTGCCGGTTCGATGACCATTCCGTTTATCGATGAAAAACTGGCAATGCAGGTTTATAATTACCTTTTGTATCACACCGAAGTTTCGGAGCGAAAGTGGATGTAATAATCAGATATTTTTTATTCTTTAACAATAAAGAGAAATTTTCAACCTGCTGAAGTTATTCCGGGAGTTTCTTTTATCCTCATATTTTGCAGGTTACATTTTACTCATTTTTACCATTTCCACACCCTGTTTAATTACCAATCCTGGTTCCCCAAGGTGAACCCGGTTTATTTCAATCACTTCACGATTGCGTTGCAGATGGCGTTATGTTCGCTGGTGCGCTCGATGGACCTGGAACAATGTACGCATTTGGTTACCCTCGCTAAAAAATGCAAGTCTTGAAAACAATATTAAGCCTGCTCCGAAAAGTCAATCCACCCCCCGGCCCCCAAAGGGGGAGATTCTAATTTAATGATTTTCAGATGTTCCCCTTCGGGGCCAGGGGCCAAACAGATGAAAATCATTGAATTTCATACTTTTCGGTGTTGGCTCAATATTAATATTTCCGGCGAAATTCGTGATGTATTTGCTCACGGCCAAAACTTTCCTTATCCATTTAATAGTTCAACAGCGATACGTTTTAGGTTACCTGGGGTAGGGAATGTATCCCTGAAAATTTACAACAGTGTGGGCGAGCAGGTGAAAACCCTTGTTGACAAAAATATGGATAAAGGATTTCACCACGTTACATGGGATGCCACCGGTAATAATGCAACAAATTGTCAAATGAAATTTACTTTTTCAGGTTAACCTCAGGTTTATTAACCCAAATGAAAAAGACAACGCTAACCAAATGATCGGTTACATGGCCCTCTAATCCAATTCAGATTTTTTACAACGAAACGAAATCATTCTTCTCAAAAAAATGAATAATCATCTGTTTATTTTTACCTTTTGCCATTTTACCATTGGTATTTTACCTTAAATTTAGGAGGTATTAATTCTTAACTAAACCAAAGTCATTTTATGAGAACTTCAAAAATTATTTACTCCTTAACCGGCGCTTTCATTTTGGTTCAGGTGTTTTCTCAAATTTCTCTGGGCCAGGAACTTACTATTTTGCATACAAACGACATTCACTCCAAACTAACTGGTTTTAGCCCTGAAACCGAATACAGCCCAATGACCACAAATGATGATAAAACGGTTGGCGGATTTGCACGTCTGGCTTCATTTTTTAAAGAAACAAGGGAAAGATTTCCCGAAAATACGCTGATACTCGATGCAGGAGATTTTTTAATGGGAAGCCTTTTCCATACCGTTGAAGTGGAAACCGGTTTTCAGACCAGCCTGATGAAAAAAATCGGGTATGATTATATATCCCTTGGGAACCATGAGTTCGACTTTGGCCCAAAAGCGCTGTCAAATATTATTTCAGCGGCAGACAAAAATGGCGGACTTCCCCAAATTATAGCTTCAAATCTTGTGTTTAGCGAAAGTTCGGCTGACGATGACGAACTAAATGAGCTGTTTAAAAACGGGAAAATTAAACCCTATGTAGTATTTGAAAAAAAAGGAATTAAAATCGGAATTTTTGGCCTGATGGGTTTCGATGCCGCGAGTGTTGCGCCTGCCAGCAAGCCTGTAAAATTTTCGGACCCGGTAAAAGAAGCTGCAAAAATGGCTAAATACCTGAAAACAAAACATAAAACCGATATCATTATTTTGCTTTCGCATTGCGGCATAAATCGCGATCTGAATGGAAATACCTATTCGGGAGAAGATATCAAACTGGCAAAAAAAGCGCCTGAAATAGACATTATTATTAGTGGCCACACACATGTAAGTACTCCCGAATACTTCAAAACCGGAAACACATACATCGTACAAACCGGAAGTAATGGGGCCGAAGTTGGAAAAATCGGTCTCAAATATGAAAACGGAAAGATTGCTGAATTTAATTCTGAGATGGTTGCCATTGACGATCGTATTTCCGGAAATAAGGAAGTAAACGATGAAATTGAAAAATTAACCGGCCAAATCGACAAGCAGTATTTATTGCCCTCGGGCTTGTCATACAAAAAGCCCATTGGAAAAACCGGTTTCGATTTGAACATTGATTTCAGCGACTTAAAAAACAGCAACCTGGGGAATTTTATTGCCGATGCCTCAAACTACTACCTTAAAAACACTGGAAATAAGACAGATTTTAGCCTTGTTGCATCGGGCACAATCCGCGAAAACCTCGTTGCGGGACAAACCGGTGTTATTACCGCTCCCGATATTTTCAAGGTGATGTCGTTGGGAATGGGGACCGATAATGTGCCCGGGTATCCACTGGCAACAATTTACATTACCGGCCACGAAGTAAAGCAACTTATGGAAGCCCTCGTGATGTCGGGAAATAAAGGAGGCGACGGTTTTATTTACTTTTCGGGGATAAAAACCTGGATCGATTCGAAAAAAGGGTTTATTAGAAAAGTAAAAAAAGTTGTAATTAACGGTTCAGAAGTAGATTTATCAAGGAAAAACAAAACATTGTACTCTGTTTCGGCAAACACTTATTTGCTAAGTTTTATTGGCAGAATAAAAAAAATGAGTTTTGGTTTGTTGAAAGTGGTTCCAAAAGACAATAACGGGATTCCGGTTACCGATATTTATAATCAACTGGCAGATATTGATCCCGGGAAAGAAGGAATACAGGAGGCAAAGGAATGGATTGCGCTGGTTGAATATCTCAAATCGTTCGAAAAAACCCCGGATGGAATCCCGGTTATTCCTGATTCATACAAAAAATGTGATGATTCTGTGATCGATATATCCAAATAATCACTGTATGAAAATACAGCTCCTGTATTTTCAATTTTGATAAATGTTTACAACATCAAAACATAAAGAAATGTGTATTTTCGAAAACTAAATCAACTACTTTATGATAGTCAATTTTCGTTATTTGCTTACCATTTCAATTGTTACCGCCATGGGCGGATTGCTATTCGGGTTCGACATTTCAGTAATCTCCGGTACGATTCCCTTTTTGCAGGAAGTTTTCCGGTTATCAGGAGCAATGAAAGGCTGGGTGGTTAGCAGCGCTTTAATTGGCTGTATTGTGGGCGCCAGTTTCGCAGGCAGGTTAGGCGATAAATTCGGACGAAAAAATGTTTTACTTGTAACAAGTATCCTATTTGCTGTTTCGGCAATTGGGAGCGGTGTTGCCAATTCGGTTACGGTATTTGTAGTTTACCGTATTGTGGGTGGACTGGCGGTTGGCGGCGCGTCTGTTTTGGCGCCAATGTATATTGCCGAAGTTTCGCCTGCGCATTTACGTGGAAGGATGGTCTCTATCAATCAGCTAACGATTGTTTTAGGCATTTCGATGGCCTATTTCTCCAATTATTTCCTATTGGCGGTGGGCGAAAATGCGTGGCGATGGATGTTTGCAGCCGAAGCAATTCCTTCAATACTCTTTTTTGCAGCACTGTTTATTGTACCCGAGAGCCCACGCTGGCTGGTTGCAAGAAACGATGAAAACAAGGCAAAACTCGTTCTTGAAAAGATAGCAGGAAGTAACTTTGCAGTATTTGAACTGGGTGAAATAAAGGAATCGTTAAAAGGAAATGAAAAGAGGGGCACTCTGAAAAACGCATTCCGTAAAAAATATACTGTTATTCTGGCATTGGGGGTCTTCCTGGCTGTTTTCCAGCAGTGGTCGGGAATCAATGTTATATTTTTTTATGGCCCCGATATTTTTGCCAACGCAAAACTCAATGTCGACACAGCCCTGCTCTACCAGTCGGTTGTTGGAGCAATGAATGTTGTTTTTACTATCTTTTCAATGTGGGTAATCGACAAAATGGGACGAAAAAAGTTGTTGCTCATTGGTTCGGCCGGAATGGCAGCCTGCTATATTGTAATTGGTCTGCTATTTTATATTGGAATGGACGCAGACTGGTTGCTGCTTACCTTCATAGTAATAACACCGGCCTTTTTTGCTTTCGGGCTGGGAACAACGGTTTGGGTAATTTTATCCGAAATTTTTCCCAACAAAATCCGTGGTGCCGCAATGTCAGTTTCTACCCTGTCGCTTTGGATAGCGTGCTACCTGCTTACTTTGACATTCCCAATCTTTGTCGAGGTCTTCAACGCGGCAAATACTTTCTGGATTTATGCGGCCGTTTGTATAATTGGTTTTGTTGTAATTTTTAAATATCTTCCCGAAACCAAAGGGATTTCGCTGGAAAAACTTGAAAAGATGCTGGTAAAGGGTTAGTTAATTTAAATGAATGAAACAACAGGTTTCTGTATATAAAAATCAAAATCAATGGAACAGGATGTAAGATGGAAACTACGGTTTTCGAATTATACGAAAGCTTTTAATCAACTTGCAGAATTTATTGAAAAAGGAGAACTAAATAAATTTGAAGAACAAGGTCTTATTCAGGCTTTTGAATATACATTCGAACTTGCATGGCTCGTAATGAAAGATTATTTTGAATACCAGGGTGAACAAGCAATAATTGGAAGCAGGGATGCATTCCGACTGGCATATAAAAGGGAACTTATTAGCGATGGTGAATTATGGATGGACATGATAGCGAGCCGAATCAAGTCAAGCCACACCTATCATGAAGAAACTGCCGGGGAGATCGCAGGTAAAATAAAAGAGGAATATTTCGACTTGTTCTCTCAGTTTTATGATAAAATGAAAACGCTGTTATGAAGTTTGGATTAAAAGAAGAAACGATTTTTAAAATAACTTCTGTATTTGAAAAATTTCCTCAAATAGAAAAAGTAATTCTTTACGGATCGCGAGCCAAAGGAAATTTTAAAAGAGGCTCAGATATCGATTTAACATTATACGGGAAAAACCTGAATTTAACTTTAATCAATAAAATTGAAACGGAAATCGACGACCTATTGCTGCCTTACACCTTCGACATCTCAATTTTTCATCAACTGGATAATTCTGAACTAATAAACCACATTAACAGGGTGGGAAAAACATTTTATCTGAAATCAAACTAAACAAGTAACAATGAAACTAATTATTTTACCATTTATTCTTATAGCATTGACATTTACAGTTTCAGCAAAAGAATTTCACGTAGCAAAATCCGGAAACAATAAAAATCCCGGAACATTGGAATTGCCGTTTTTGACCATTCAGGCAGCAGCCAACCTGGCAAAACCGGGAGATGTAATAACCGTCCACGAAGGTGTATACCGCGAATGGGTTAAACCTCCGGTTGGTGGAGAATCAAACCTAAAAAGAATAACCTACCAGGCAGCAAAGGGCGAAAAAGTAGAAATCAAAGGTTCCGAAATCATAAAAAACTGGGAAAAATTTTCCGGAACAGTTTGGAAAGTAACCATTCCCAATTCGTTTTTTGGAGATTACAATCCATTTAAAGATAAAATACATGGCGACTGGTTTGACGACAAAGGCAGGGCGCATCATACGGGCGATGTATATTTAAACGGAAAATCGCTCTGGGAAATGGAAACCCTTGATAAGGTTAAAAATCCGGTTACAGCCAGTAACAATTTCGATCACGTGGGTTCCACCTTTACCTGGTATTGCGAAAGCGATAACGGACATACGACGATATATGCCAATTTCCAGGGGTTTGATCCAAATAAGGAAACGGTAGAAATTAATGTCCGTAAAACCTGTTTCTACCCCGAGAAAAATAATATCAACTTCATAACCATCCGTGGATTTAAAATGTGCCATGCAGCTACCCAATGGGCTCCGCCTACAGCCGAACAAATCGGGCTGATTGGGACTAACTGGAGCAAGGGCTGGATTATTGAAAACAATATCATCAGCGATTCGAGATGTTCGGGGATTACCCTTGGAAAATACGGAGACGAGTTTGACAACACTTCCGAAAATTCGGCCGAAGGTTATGTCGAAACCATTAAACGTGCAACAAAACGCGGATGGAGCAAGGAAAATATCGGGCACCATATTGTTCGCAACAATACAATTTTCAATTGCGAACAGACTGGTATCTGCGGAAGTATGGGAGGCGTTTTCAGTACAATCGAAAACAATAACATTTATAATATCTGGCATAAACGACAGTTTTCAGGCGCCGAAATGGGCGGAATAAAAATTCACTCATCAATCGATATGCTTATCAAAAACAACCGCCTGTACAACTGTGGACGCGGATTGTGGCTCGACTGGATGGCCCAGGGAACCCATGTTACAGGCAACCTTCTATATAACAACAGCGACGACGATATTTTTGTGGAAGTTAACCATGGCCCTTTCCTGATTGAAAATAATATTATGCTGTCGCCCCTTTCCATCCGCGACTGGTCGGAGGGGGGCGCTTATGTGCACAACCTTATTGCAGGAAATATAGAATTGCATCCACAAAGCCGGGAGACACCATTTATGAAACCCAATTCAACCGAGGTTGCCGGGTTAAAAACCACTTTGTGTGGCGATAACCGGTTTTACAACAACATCTTTGTTGGCGGAACAAAGGAATCAGAAGCAATACGTTCCGGCCTGGGTGTTTACGAAAACGCTGAATTAGCCGTTGTTGCCGACGGTAATGTTTATTTTAATGGCGCCCATAAACTTTCGGGAGAGAAAAACAACCTATCTTTAAGCAACAACCCAAACATTTCAATCGAGGAAAAGGAGAATGGTATTTATCTTTCCATGAATTTCAATTCTTCAATAACTAAGATGAAAAATCAACTGGCAAACTCAGCAATGCTTGGTACAACCATAATTTCTGAACAGGGTTTTACAAAACCCGACGGTACATCGATTGTAATTGACTACGACTATTCAGGCAAAAAACGAAACAATAAAAACCCGGTTGCAGGCCCGTTTGAAACAAACGAAAAAGAATACTTAAAAATGAAAGTCTGGCCGAAATAATTGAATGTCCAGCCTGCAGATCTGTAAAAAATTATTTACAGATTTGCGCATATTTGTAAAGAAATATTTACAAAATTGCAAAATCTGTAAACTATTAAGCTTTAAAAACAAAACTATTCAGATATGAACTCAAGGGAACAATTTTTAAAAACCGTAAACCACAAGCAACCCGACCGGATTGTTATAGACCTTGGAGCCACGGCAGTAACCGGAATCCACATTCAGGCCATCGCCAACCTTCGCCGTCATTTCGGGCTGCAACAAAAGCCAATCAGGGTAATAGAGCCTTTCCAAATGCTCGGTGAAGTTGATTGGGAGCTAATCGATTCCATTGGAATCGACGTAATTGGCGCCTGGGGCAGAAACAATATGTTCGGGTTTAACAACCATTCGCCTTTTAAAGAGTGGAAAACTCCCTGGGGACAGCGGGTAATGGTCCCTCACAATTTCAATGTAAGCACCGACGAAAATGGTAATACATTGATGTACCCCAAAGCCGACACCTCGGTTCCGCCTTCGGCAAAAATGCCCAAAACAGGCTACTTTTTCGATGCCATTATCCGGCAGGAGCCCGTTGTTGAAGAAGAACTCGATGTGGAAGACAACCTCGAGGAGTTTGGGCTTATTTCCGGAAAAGACCTTGAGCACTGGCGAATAGAAGTAGATAAAGCCTATTATTCGGGGAAAGCTGTAATTGCAGCCTTTGGCGGAACCGCCCTGGGTGATATTGCTCTGGTTCCGGGAATGAACCTGAAACACCCGAAAGGAATCCGCGATGTGGCCGAATGGTATATGAGTACGGTAATCCGTCCTGATTATATAAAAACCATTTTTGAAAGACAATCAGAAATTGCCATTGAAAACATTAGCCGGATTTACGCCACTGTTGGCAACAAGGTGAATGCCATATTTATGTGCGGGACCGATTTCGGCACTCAAAGTTCTACATTTTGCTCACCCGAACAATTCGACGAAATGTGGCTGCCTTATTATAAAAGAATGAACGACTGGATTCATGAAAACACCGGGTGGAAGACGTTTAAACATTCCTGCGGTGCAGTGGAGACATTTATGGACAGCTTTATAAGGGCAGGTTTCGATATCATAAATCCGGTGCAGATCAATGCTGCCGGAATGGATCCTGTAAAACTGAAACAGCGTTATGGCCGCGACCTTGTTTTCTGGGGAGGCGGGGTCGATACCCAGCAAATGCTTTCGTTTGGCAAACCCAAAGAAGTGCGCGAACAGGTTTTGCGCACCTGCGAGGTTTTCAATAAAAACGGTGGGTTTGTTTTTAACACGGTCCACAATATCCAGGCTAATGTTCCGGTTGAAAACATAGTGGCCATGCTCGAAGCAATACAGGAATTTAATGGAAGATAATTCCATGGATGCCATCTTTAAAATCCAATAATTTTATAATCTAAACCAACATAATATGAAAAAATCTTTCTTGTACCTGATTACCATACTGTTTGTATCAAATTCATTTGGCCAAAAATACCAGCCAACCTGGGAATCGATTGACAGCCGCCCTGTACCGGCGTGGTTCGAGGATGTTAAATTCGGTATTTTTATCCACTGGGGCGTTTATTCTGTACCATCGTGGGCGCCGGCAAATGCCGATATCGGGGTTTATGCCAAATATGCCGAATGGTACTGGTGGCGCATCAACGAAAAAAGTGAGGCGGGTAAACTTTTTCGCGACTATCATAACAAAATGTATGGCGAGGATTTTCTTTACCAGGATTTTGCAGGCGATTTTAAAGCCGAACATTTCGACCCGGTACATTGGGCCAATGTGTTTAAAAGATCGGGGGCAAAATATATAGTATTGACATCGAAACATCACGAAGGTTTTACACTTTGGCCAAGCGAGCAAAGCTGGAACTGGAACAGCGTTGACATTGGCCCGCACCGCGATTTGTGCGGCGATCTTACCAAAGCAGTTAAAGATGCAGGTTTGCACATGGGTTTTTACTATTCGCTTTACGAATGGTACAACCCGCTGTATAAAAACAACCTTCAGAAATATGTCGACAACCACATGATACCGCAAATGAAAGATTTGGTTACCCGCTACGAACCCGATATTTTATGGACCGATGGCGAATGGGACCATCCAAGCGAAAAATGGAAAAGCACAGAATTTCTTGCCTGGCTGTATAACGAATCGCCTGTAAAAGAACAAGTTTGCATAAACGACCGATGGGGTAAGGAAACGCGTAGTAAACACGGTGGGTACTTTACTACCGAATATGACATGGTGCACGAACAAACAGGTGTTGGCGAAGTGGAACGCCCATGGGAAGAATGCCGTGGAATAGGTACTTCTTTTGGTTATAACCGGATTGAAGATTTGGGAAATTACATGAGTTCTGATGCCCTGGTGGATATGCTGATTGAAAAAGTAGCCGGTGGCGGAAATCTCCTTCTGGATATTGGCCCTACTGCCGACGGAAGAATCCCGGTTATCCAGCAACAACGTTTGCTCGATATGGGCGCCTGGCTGGATATAAACGGGGAAGCTATTTATGGAACCCGTAAATGGGAAGGTTCAAAAGCAAATAAAACCGGCAACGTATTTTTTACTAAAAAAGGAACCGATTTGTACGTGCTTTGCACCACATTCCCCGAAAAACCAATCGTTGTCAGCGGTATAAAAAATGCCGGGAATGTTAAAATGCTGGGCGTACAAGAAAGTGTAAAAGCAAAAAAATCGGGAAATATTATAACCATTTCTGTTCCGAAGGTAACCCCTGCAACAAATCCAAGCCCTTATGCCTGGGTATTTAAAATCGAAAACGCATTATAAAAACTATTAAAAACTTAAATAAAAGTAACAATGAACAAAACACAACAATTTTTAAAAGCGCACAAGTTATCTGCTTGTTTTATCGACATGAAGACCATTGTCGACCTGTTTATAACCGACATGAAAAATGGCCTTGAAGGGGAAGAAAGCTCGTTATTAATGATTCCGACCTACCTGGGCGCCGAAGGCTCCATCAAGCCCAATGAAACGGTGCTGGCAATCGATGCCGGGGGGACTAATTTCAGGGCCGTAAAAATGACGTTCGACAACCAGTTAGAACTGATTACAGAAAACCTTCAGCAACGGAAAATGCCTGCAATCGACGAAGAATTGTCGAACAAGGAATTTTTTGCGACCCTGGCAGCTTACCTTACCGAATATAAAGAAGTTTCTGAAAAAATCGGATTTTGTTTTTCGTATGCGGTGGAGATTTACCCCGACAAAGACGGGAAATTGCTCGAATGGAGCAAGGAAGTAAAAGCTCCTGAAGTTATCGGGCAAATGGTGGGTAAAAACCTGCTGCACGCTATGGGAACTCCAAACAAGGAAATCGTATTGATGAACGACACGGTTTCAACTTTACTTGCCGGCCAGGCTGCCACTGCCGGAAGGGAATTCGACACGTATATCGGTTTTATCCTGGGCACCGGCACAAATGCCTGTTACATCGAACAAAACAAAAACATTACAAAAACCAACAATCTGAACCCAAAAGAAAGCCAGATTATCAACATCGAAACCGGTAATTTCGACAAAATGCCACGCACCGATATTGACATTGCTTTTGATAACACCACCAAAAACCCGGGCAGATATTCGTTTGAAAAAATGATTTCAGGCGGATATTTTGGCGGACTTTGCACCACAGCCCTGAAAACCGCAGCCAGCGACGGCGTTTTTAGCGCCGAAACAACTGTAACCATGAAGAATATGGGCGAATTAACTTCGGAAGACGTGAATAAATTTGTTTGCGGAATTGATTGGAAAACCAATATTTTGGCAACTAAACTGGCAACTAAAGAAGATGCGGAAGCCGCTGCCGAAATAATCAATAATCTTATCCAGCGTTCGGCAAAACTTACGGCGGCAAGCCTGGCTGCGGTTATCCTGAAAACGGGAAAAGCAAAAACCGCAGAAAAACCCATTTTAATGACAATTGAAGGGACGACCTTTTATAAAATGAATAATTTCCATATTTTGTTTGAAGCTTATTTGCAGGGATTCCTGTCGGGCGAAAACATAAGGTATTACGAAATTGTTGAAGTTCCCAATTCGAGCCTCATCGGGGCCGGAATTGCCGCACTTGTAAACTAGAGATTAAACCGCAAAGCTTTTTAAGTTTTGCAAGGGCGCAAATTGTAACAAAAAAGGGTTGGTTATGACTATTTTAACCTAAAATGAATTGTCGAAAATTATAGTTAATCCAGCCTTAAAAGTACACCGTAATTTGGGCCCGGGATTGTTGGAAAGTTCTTATGAAGAATGTCTTTGTTATGAACTAAAAAAGGAAGGGCTTTTTGTAGAAAAACAAAAATCACTTCCTTTGGTTTACGAGGAGGTAAAACTTGAAATTGGCTATCGTGTTGATATTCTTATAGAAAAGAAAGTCATAATTGAAGTAAAATCGGTTGATTCACTAAATGATGTGCATTTTGCACAGGTACTCACTTATCTTAAGTTATCCGGTTGTAAACTTGGTTTATTGATAAACTTCAATGTCCCTTTGATGAAAGATGGCATTAAAAGAATCGTCAATAACCTTTAATATAGCGTGCTTTGCAAATCTTACCGCCTTTGCGGTTAAAAAATCAACCCAATGAAAAACCTGATCTTACTTTTACTAACGCTGGTCATCGCCAGTGAATCCTTTTCCCAAAACGAAGGGAAAATCGTCAACCTCAACGGACAGTGGGACTTTGAACAAACTGAATTGGCATTTCCCCCGCAAAAATTTACACGAAAGTGCCCTGTGCCGGGATTAATCCATCTGGCTGAACCAAAAATCGATGCCTATGATAAACTGTTCAAGCGCCCCGATCAGGTTATGGCCGACGAAGCTTACGATTATCGCAAACTTCAATACGAGCCAAGATACAGCTGGTATAAAAAAATGGTGAATATCCCTGCTGATTTATCGGGCAGCGAGGCAATGCTTTCAATTCTAAAAAGCAAATATGTAACACAGGTATATATCAACGGAAAAGATGTCGGCCAATCGGTTTCATGCTACACTCCCATCGATTTAAAGGTTACACATGCCTTAAAATTTGGCGCCACCAATGAAATCCTGATCCGGGTTGGCGAACGAATTTGGCTGCCCGCGTGGGCTGCAGGAAGTACCGACAAGGAAAAAATTAATTACATTCCGGGAATCTGGGATGATGTGTTTCTTTCGTTTTCAGGGAAGCAGAAAATTTTAAAAAATCTCGTTTTACCTTCAGTCAAGGAAAAAAAGGCGACTGTAAAACTCCTTGTCCGCAGTTTTTACCCGCAACAGGTTATGTATGGCGACCCGATGCTCGATAAAGTAAAAGCCGCAGTGGTAATCCGCGAAAAATTATCGGGTAAGGAAATTGCAAAAGTTTCTTATGAAGGTGAAACCACGCGCGATAACGAAACACAGCTTCAAGTTGAAATCCCCCTGGAGAAATTCTCAACCTGGTCGCCCGAAAAACCCTTTTTGTACGAAGCAGAAATAAGGCTTTTTGATGGTGACAAATTATCCGACGTGGTTACCGAGCCGTTTGGGATGAGAGATTTTGAAAGAAGGGGTAAATTCTTTTATCTCAACAATGAAAAATATTACCTACGTGGAAGCAACATTACCCTGCACCGTTTTTTTGAGGATCCCGACTGCCAGGCCCTGCCATGGAACCGCGAATGGGTAAGGAAAATGCTCATCGACGATCCAAAGGCCATAGACTGGAATGCCATGCGTATTTGTGTCGGGCTGGTTCCCGATTTCTGGTACGACCTGGCCGACGAACACGGTATGCTGTTTCAGAACGAATGGCTGTACTGGCAAAACCATGGCTGGGATGAGCAAATCAGGGAAGAATTTACCGATTGGGTTTGGAGCGATGGGAACCATCCCAGCATTGCCATTTGGGATGCCATAAACGAAAACCGGAACAGTTTTATCGGTAACACACTGATACCGGAGTTGCAGCAACTCGACCCAACAAGAATCTGGGATGCCGGTTACATGCAGGAAGGCGACCTGACTGCGGTTGACCCGATGGATGAACCACACCTTTACCGTGCGGGATGGAACCTTATCAGTCAGAAGGATCCGATTGATTTCCTGAAAAAAAATCCGTACCTCCTTGGAAAAATGGACAATTGGGAACCCGGCCACCTGCAATATCTTGAAGCTTCGGCCACCCAAATGGTAAATGAATACGGCTGGAACTGGCTCTGGCGCGACGGGCAACCTGCAAAACTAACCAAAAACGCATACGACCACATTGTTGGGGTAAATGCAACACCCGGGCAACGACGCGAGATGCAAGCCTACTGGCTGGCCTGCGAAACAGAATGGATCCGCGGCGAACGAACTATGGCCGGTGTGTTGGCGTTTTGCCACCTTACCAACAACTATGGCTACACCGGCGACTGGTACATCAACAACATCAAAGACCTCGAACCCGGTATTTCGCTGAAATGGTTCAAACATGCCTTTGCCCCCGCAAATGTGTTTATCGATTTGGCCGACCAGCGCTATTTCCCCAACGGGAATTACAAACCCGGCGAAGAGTTGGTTTTTAATCTGGTTGGGATAAACGATTTAAAAGAGGGCATTTCGGGAACAGTAACGTCAAAATTAATCGATGCAAAAGGCAAAGTGGTTTCACAACTAAAAAGGATTGTAAAACTCCCCGGTTACCAGAGAACCAATATCCCTGTTATACAAACACTTCCGCAACAAACGGGCGGTTATCTGATTCTTTCTGAATTTGTGAAAGATGGCTCATCCGAAATCTTAAAAAGCCGGAGATACATTAAAGTAGGTGATGTTAAAAATGCCAAGTTTTGGGAGCTTCAACCATGAAAAAAAATCAGAGAATTATCCTTCTTGAAATGACAAGTTCTCTGATAACAGAAAAAAACGAAAGAGGGATTTAACTGATTTTTAAAACGATGAAAAATAAACAGGAAAATAACCACCCCACTGTGCAAGTCAGCGCATGATTCAACTACAGGATCAAGTTTGCGATGAAATTTCCTTTACTCCAGACGAAGCCAGACCTTCATTTTATTGGCGCCGCGGTTATTCCACACAAAATAGGGAATTGCAGTAAATTGTTCGTCTTTGTTTTCGCCCGATGATTTAATTATTTCGATACCGCCAAGCAGTTTATCGTCAAACCGTGAAGAAAACCCTGTAGCTGAAGTCACCAGCTTACTGTCAATTTCGGGATTGTCTTTTTCCTCGATGCAGTAAACCAGCGGGCCGCGCTCAATGGAAACTTTTCCCCTGTTGGATTCAACAAGTTCATTGGCAAGAACTTTTTTTACTTCCATTGGCAACACCAATTCAATTTTATCGCCTTTCTGCCACTTGCGTTCCAGAACCGCATATCCTTTTTCGGTTTTAAAATCCTGCGCTTCCCCGTTTACCAAAACAACTGCTTTGCCCGCTGAAATGCCCGTGTACCGGTACAAATCGCCAAAGACCGGTTTTTCCGAAACCCAGCCCGGGATACGCAATTTTAAAGCAAAATGGGTTGGCTTTTCGGGAGTTACATTCAGTTCAACTTTTCCCTCCCACGGGTAATTGGTGGCCTGGCTGATTTCGACTTTCGTGTTGTTCAAATTTACCGAAATACTGCTCTGAACAAACAGGTTTACAAACAATTCGCTGTTTTTTACCGCGTAAATATACCCCGGCACCGACGGAATAAACCGGCAGATATTGGTGGGGCAGCACGAGCAGTCGAACCATGGCTGGCGGTCAAAATGACCCTTGTTAAACTGATAATGCATGTCGCAGGCCAACGGATTAGGGTAGAAAAAGTTTTTGCCGTCGAGCGATATTCCCGCAATTACACCGTTGTAAAGGCTGCGTTCGAGCACGTCGATGTATTTTGAATCGCCGCTCAGCAGGAACATCCGGTGGTTCCAGTATACATTCCCGATTGCCGCGCAGGTTTCGTTGTACGATTCGAGGTTGGGGAGTTCGTAATTTTCGCCAAAAGCCTCGCCTTCGTGCCTCGACCCGATTCCCCCGGTGATGTACATTTTTTTAGTTACCACATTTTCCCAGATTCCCTCTACCGCTTTCCGATAGGCCGTATCGCTGTAAATGGCGGCAATATCGGTCATTCCGGCATACATGTACACCGCCCTTACGGCATGACCAACGGCTTCGCTTTGTTGGGTAACCGGCAAATGATCCTGGTGGTACGGGCCCCACACTTCACGTTTTGTGCTGTCGCCGCGGCTGTCCAGAAAATGGCGCGAAAGTTCGAGGTATTCGCGTTTTTTTGTAATCTGATACAATTTAATCAACCCCGTTTCTACAATCTGGTGGCCGGGAACCTGGTAATTTCCTTCGGCGCCAAATACCGAAGCCAGTAAATCGGCATTTTTTGTAGCAATATCCAGAAAACTGGTTTTCCCGGTTGCCCGGTAGTGTGCGGCGGCAGCTTCAAACATGTGGCCCGAATTGTACAGTTCGTGACTGAATTTCAGCCCTTCCCATCGTTCGCCCGGCGGGCACCACGATGCCGGCGAATGTGTAGGGTCGATGGTTTTCCAGGTGGTAAGGTAGCCATCATCTTCCTGCCCGATTGCTATAATCGAAATCAGCGAATCGACATATGCATCAAGTTCAGGGTCGGGAATGGTAGTCATGGAATACGAAGCGCCTTCAATAATTTTATACACATCGGTGTCATCAAACGGCATTTCGCCGCGAACAGGCCCTTCCATTTTTCCGCCGGCAATCAGAAAATTTTCCAACCTTCCGGTTTCTTCACATTTTTTAAACGAGGCTGGAATGGTGGCTATGCGGTTGGTTTCAATTTTTGGCAACCAGAATTTGTCGGTAACTTTTACCTCGTTAAACGGCACACCCGTAATGGGGTAATCGGCAAATTCAGGTCCGGGTTCCTGTTTCGGACCGGCACAACTTATTGCAGAAATTACAAAAAGAAGCAGAAAATAATGTGGTTTCATAGTTTTGGCTGTTTGATTAAAATTGTCCGAAAAATAGGCAAAAAATATTTGCCTGAAGTTATTTTGATCTTAAATGTTCAACCCACTTCAGGGTTGAATTTTCTGCATTCTTCTTTTCCCCTTGTTTTACAGGCTGTGTGAATGCCGGGGTTAGTAATTTTCACACAGCCGGCACAACTGGCGTCAAATAAAATCCCTTAAAGGTCCCTTCCTGCCTTCAAAAATTCTCAAAACGGTTTCATACGATTCCGGCGTATCAACATCATACATAATTTCATCACATTCCACTTGAACTACTGAATCCAGATTTTCACGGATCAGCTCCCTTGCCCCTTTTTCACCATCAAGATTCTTGAGCCGTTCGAAATAAATTTTGTCAAATATAGCCGGAACACCTGCCCAGCCCGAAGAAGAACAGGAAGCAATAATTTTCTTATTTCCCTGTCTGAACAATTCCACCATTTTATTGAAATGCCCCAACGGAACAAGCGGTTGGTCAATAAGTGAAATAAGAACAGCAGAAGAATCCTGAAAATTTTCAGCAAGAAAATTCATCCCACAGCTAATTGAAGTTCCCATTCCTTTTTGCCATTGATTATTTATTACAATTTGAATGGGAAACAATTGAATTAAGGGTACTATTTTTTCGGAATTTGCCCCCAAAACAACAAGAACCGGGCAATTGGTTTCCAATAATTTTTTTAGCTGAAATTCAATCAGTGTCTGATTTCCCCATGGAAGCAGTTGTTTGGGTTGTAGCATCCGCGACGACGAACCCGCAGCCAGCAATAAAATTGGAATTTTATCCATGTACGGAACCCGTTTTTGTTCTTAAGGATGCCGGCATTTTATTTCGCAGCACGCTTAAAATTTCAGCTAAAATGGAAACCGCAATTTCAGGCGCCCCAACCGCTCCTAAATCAAGCCCGGCCGGGCCGTGAATCTGTTCCAGAAATTCAATTGGCGTTTCAGGTTGGTATTCCAGCAACATCTCCAAAATCCTTTCCCTTCGGCTGACAGAACCCAGCAGCCCAATGTAAGCAGGTTTGGTATTTTTCAACGCCATCAGGTATTGAACATCTTTGTTAAAACTGTGGGTCATTAAAACCACAGCCGTTTGTTCATCTATAACCGAACTGTCGAATGCATCAACGGACGGCGTAATCAAAGCGCTGGCACCCGGAAAATAATCGCAGGATTTAGCTTCATCGGGCGAAGCAACCACTGTAACTTCCCATCCCAGTAATTTAGCCGACTGACACAATTGCACCGCATCGTGTTCTGCTCCAAAAATATAAAGCCGGAAAAGCGGTTCGAAAGTTTGTACAAAGCTCTCTTGTTTCAGGTCTGGTTCATTTTTTAACGAGGGTTGAAGGAAATGGCTTTTCCCATCAATAATCATTACAGAACCAACATTTTCATATTCGCCAACTTCCTTGTAAAACCATGATTTTATCTGAAAAACCTTTCTTTCAACCAACCGTTTTTCAAAATCATTCAGCAATTCTTTGCTTAAAAAAACGGGTTCAACCAAAATATGGATTACTCCTTCGCAACCAATACGGAAACGGCCGTCGTAAGTGATAATTTTAGCTTTGCCGGTTTGAAATACGCTTTGTGCCTGCCGCTCAATTTCCTTTTCAACGCAACCGCCGCTCACTGCTCCAACCGATTCACCTTCTTCACTGATAATCATCCGCACACCGGGTTTCCGATACGAAGAACCCTGCAATGCTACAACCGAAACAAAAACAGCTTTTTTGCCCAGTATTTGCCATTCTTTGAGCGTCTGAAACAGTTGTTTTATTTCATGTGTCATCTTAATATCTGAAATTATTTTTTCTGAATTTTTATTCAAAACTGTTTTTTGTAAACGGCTGATGATAATGCCGATTTCCGGTGGCTTTGTATAGAGCGTTTCCCAGGGCGGCAAAAATCGGAGGAAATGGCGGTTCACCAAGACCTGTCGGTGCAATTTCGTTTTGAACAAAATGAACTTCAATTGATTTTGGCGCTTCGTTGTAGCGAATCATCCGGTAACTGTCGAAATTATCCTTTTCGGGTTCTCCGTTGGAAAATGTCATTTCGCCAAACAGTGCGCAGCCAATACCATCGACTACAGCGCCTTCCACCATATTTACGGCAGCATCGGGGTTTACAACAATTCCGCAGTCATTCGCGCTTACAACTTTTTCTACCACCGGCCCGCCATCTTTCATAACCACGTCGACAACATGGGCAGAATAACTGTTGTGGCAGAAATAGGCCGCCACGCCGCGGTTTTTACCTGAAGTTTCCTTCCAGCCCGATTTATCGCGAACAAGTTCGAGCACTCCGGCATAACGGGCGGCATCGTAATCATTTCGCTGCCCCACCGGATTTTCCTTTGCACGTTTCAGCAAATCGAGCCGGAACTGTATCGGGTCTTTTCCAGCAGCTTCGGCAACCTCATCTAAAAACATTTGCTCTGCCGGACCAATAAAATTAGATCCGGGGGCGCGGAAAGCGCCAATCGTAATATTCGATTCCACCGACCAGTCTTCGGCCAGGTAATTTTCAACCGCACCAGCCGGGAAACGGTTGGCATGCAGCGAGCTTTCGGGAACACCGCCAGCTTTCTGATGAAATGCGATAAGGTTATTGTTTGCATCCAAGCCGGCCCTGTAGGTAACATAATAAGCCGGGCGAAAAACGCCATACCGCGTGGTGTCCTCACGCGTATAAACAAGTTTTACCGGAGCCTTCACTTTCTGCGAAATCACCGCAGCTTCGGTGGCGTAGTGGTTGTATGCTCGGCGCCCGAAACCGCCACCCATCCTTGTCATTTGAACATCAATTTTTTCAACCGGAACGCCAAGCCGCGCAGCAATGGTTCGCTCAACAAACTCGGGCGCCTGGGTCGGACCGGCGACCACCACCCTTTCGTTGGTTACATCGGCAAAAAAGTTTATCGGTTCCATCATAAAATGGGCAAGAAACGGAGCGGTGTAAGTACTTTCAATAATTTTTGCGGCATTTTTAAACGCTTCCTCCGGATTGCCATCCTTGCGCACCACCCTGCCCGGTTTTGCAGCGGCTTCCTTCATTTTCGAAATATGGCCGGCAGTGCTTTCCAAACCTGCAGGAACTCTTATGGTTTGCGTATTCCCACCCCAGCCCTGCATTTTAAAGGAAGTATCTGCAATAGGTCCCCATTCCACGTTCAACATCACTTTAGCATTCATCACCTCCCAGGTGGTATTTCCTACTATGGCCACCAGCTCGGGGAAAGCGTTGGCGTCGAAAAAGTTTCTTTCATAACTGTCTTCATAGGTTTTAAATGCAAAAACATGTTTAATTCCGGGCATCGACAAAACTTCGCTGGCATTAAACGATTTCAGTTTCAATCCAAATGCAGGCGGAATGGCAACCATGGCAATCAGCATTCCTTTACGGTCGACATCTATCCCGAAAAGGGGTTTTCCGGTAACCAGCTTATTCCCATCCACATTTTTGCGCGATGTTCCGATAATCTTAAAATCTTTTGGTTCTTTCAGTTTTACTTCTTTTGGGACCGGAATTTTTGCGGCAGCCGTTGCCATTTCACCGTACCCGGCAGATTTTCCGCTTTTTTTATGATTCAGCGTACCTGCTTCTGCAGTTATTTCGTCAACCGGTACTTTCCATGCTTTTGCTGCAGCTTCGCGGAGCATCTGGCGCGCAGTTGCCCCTGCATTCCGCAATCCGTTCCACCCCTGCCGCAGCGCCTGGCTTCCGCCAGTAAACTGTCGCTGGTAAATTTCGGTATTAAACGGAGCCTGTTCCACAATCACTTTTTTCCAGTCAACATCCAGCTCCTCGGCAACAATCATGGGCATCGAAGTCATAACGCCCTGACCGAATTCCGGGTTGGTCGACATAATAGTGACCACGCCATTTTCACTTATTTTCAGGTAGGCATTAATTTCAACCCAAGTTTCGGGCAATTCAAGCGCCTGCCCGGATACCGCGATGCGGGTTGTAGTCCAGTTAAACCCCAGCATCAATCCGCCACCTGCCAAAACCGAACTTTTCAGAAAAGTCCTTCTTCCAGGATTTATTTTTGAATTTGCCATTTTTCTTATTTTTTAATTTTGAACTGATTACGAATTAGCCTCGGTATGAATGGCTTTTTTAATGCGGGTGTAAGTACCACACCTGCAAATATTCCCGGCCATTGCCAATTCAATTTCCTCATCGGTTGGGTGCGGGTTTTCGTTGAGCAGCGCTGTTGCCTGCATAATCTGCCCGGGCTGGCAGTACCCGCACTGGGCCACATCGTGTTCAAGCCAGGCTTTTTGCACCCGATGGCCGCCGTTTTCCGAAAGGCCTTCGATGGTAGTAATCTCACTATCGCCCACCGAATCTACATAGGTTATACACGAACGAACCGCCCCTCCATTCAAATGAACGGTGCAGGCGCCGCATTGCGCCACACCGCAACCAAATTTGGTTCCCATCATTTTCAGATGATCACGAAGTACCCAAAGCATGGGTGTTGAAGGATCGACATCCACACGATGCGTTTTTCCGTTAATTTTAAGATTAAAAATTGCCATAATCCGGATATTGATCAGTTTATTAATTTCTGATTATCAAAATCATACACCAATTTAACAGTTCATAAGCTAAATTGTTTTTCTATTCAGCCACTTTAACGCATAACATCCGGCTTTGGTCGCGAATTAGCAGTTTGCCTTTTGAAAGAGCCAACGGCGCCCAGTTTTGTGTCGATCCGCCAAAGTTGGTCATCCGGTCGGTATTGTCGACTCCGCCCTGGTTCAGCAGTTTTGCTGAGGCAAGCGCCTTAAAACCTGCCGGATCGGGTTGAATCAGGTACAGCATATCCGAGCCGTCGGTAGCCAGGATCAGGCCATCAGCCAAAATCATGCTGCCCTTGTTGAAATCGGGGTCGCGTTTTGTTTTCCACAAAATTTTTCCTTCCATGTCCATGCAAACAAGCCCGTCGCGTTTGTTATTGGTGCCAAACTGGGCATAAAAATATCCGTTGTGCATCACCGGCGGTTTTGTCTGGTCGCCAAACTCGTTGTGTTTAAAAAGTTCCTTTACATTGTATGAATTATCCGCCTTTTTCTCAACCTGAACCATTACCGTGCCCAGTTCATACCCGCCAACCAAAAGCAATTTGTTGTTACCGGCATCCAGGACATTGGCAACAGAAATATGGCAATCCCAATTATCATACTGCCAAAGCACTTTCCCGGAAGCTGGATCGATACCAATAATTTTGCCCATGGTTTTTTCGCCGCCCCGGTTTCTGAACGGGTTGGTCGACGAGGTCACCATAACAATGTGGTCATTCCCAGCTATTTTTGCCACAGTTGGACTTACGTAGGTTTCGTTACCCAGGTTTGGTGTTTTCCAGGCCACTTTTCCGGTAAGCTTGTCATACGCAACTACCCCTGCTTCGGGGGCATGCGAAGAAACAATGACATGGTTTCCGTACAACAATGGGCATTGCGAAATGGCCCAGATGGGAAGTCCGGTTCCGCCAAAATCGGTCCAGATATTTTTGCTCCACACCAGTTGATGCGTTTTTATGTCGATGCAAACAAGGTCGCCAATTGCCCCGCACCCGAACACATATTTTTCGTCGACTGCCGGAACGCTTCGTGAACCCGGGAAAGGAAATGTACCCGAAGAGGTGTTGGCATAACTCCAAAGTTCTTTTCCGGTTTCCAGATCGAAACAGCGCATGTTATCGCCTGTTTTATCGTCCCTGTCAAACAGGTATACTTTATCGTCTTTTATCACCGGGCCGCCATAGCCAATTCCCACACTTGCAGTCCATAAAACTTCAGGCCCTTTTTCAGGCCAGGCTTTAAAAAGCCCTTTCTGGGTTGAAGTGCTGTTTAGCGTAGGCCCCAAAAAACAAGGCCAATCCTGAGCCACCGCATGGTATGGGCTAAGCCAGGCAAGGCAAAAAACAACAATGATGATTTTTATTACTTGCTTTTTCATTTGCTAATATTTTAAGTTATTGATAGCAATGAACTTAATCAATTTATTGGTGATTACCAATCCTCTGCGGCGAAAAAGCGGTAAAACAGGATATTTGGATAACCAAACGCAAATAAAAAGGTTTTCAGATTTATTTTCGGACGTTTCTTTTATAAACTGAAACATGCCCTGATAACCTGAAAACCTTAAAGCTGCGCCTGAAATTAAAAGCGCTGACCGATAGCCTGTGAATTATTTCACTAAACGGTAGTTAAAATTATTTTTTGAAGAATTCAATAACACATCATAGTCGCCTGCCTGAATTCTCGACAAATCGAACCGGGCGTGGATAGGAGTTGTGTTACCGAGAGCGGTTTTATAAACCAGGCCATCTTTGCTGTAAATTTGCAATTCATAATTTTCGTTTTCCAGGTTCAGGTGAGTCAAATCCAGCTTTTCGCTGTTAAGTGCAAAAAACGGTGCAACCAATTCTTCAGCTTTACCGATGGCAACTTCGTTTTCGGCAACTGTTAGTTTTCTTACAGAAATTAAGTCATTTACCTTTAGTTTCAGGCTGTATTCGCCCCTGTCGAGGTTTTCCATGTCGAATATGCGGTTGTACGTAGTGGCAGGTTTTACTGCCTGGCTGGCGTACACGGTGTTTCCCTGATTGTCGTAAATGGAAACTTCCATTTCTGAAGTGTTTTCGGTTTCCATACTAATAAGGAAACGGTCGGCATCAATCGGCTGAACATTCATTTTTGGCCTCTCTGAAGCATTACTTAACACTGAAAATGCAACTGCAAAAATTGCAACTGAAATTGTTTTTGTTTTCATGGTTTCTAAAATTTATATTAATACTACTTTTCTTCAAAGCCGTCGCCCCAACAGGTGACGGCGCTAAACTTTTAATCTTTGGAAGTTTCAAGGGTACTTCCGGCCCCTATTTCTGTTTTTGTTGTTTTCCCGAATCCTGAACAAACATAAACGACAGGAATTCTTTTCGCAAATTGCTGAGATGAATATTGGTTTAAAAAAGACGTTTGTGTCTTTTAATTATAATTTATGCTTAGATTGGGTTAGAGTTTCCGTTATATTTCAGTACTTTTAATGATTACTATTTTCCATTTTTACATTAATTACTCTGTATCAGTAATTTAGCTATCGCTACAAGTAACAATTATTAAAAAACAGATTTGAAAAATTGCAAAAATATCCCGGGTTACCTTAAAAACATCTTGTTTTAAACCGTGTTTATCGAAACATTTGGTAGTTTAACATGCTTACATTAAGTTTGATACAAATTCGCTTTAAAATATGTCTGAAAGACTGCCCGTTTTTTTCAGGTACCGCCTGGCCTGGCACCTTGTATTTTGGCTGGTGGTGTTTTTTATGTACTGGCTCACTTTTGCCAGCTATATGGACCGCTACTATCAGGAATTCATTTCAAACCTGATATTGCTGCCTGTAAGAATGATTGGCACTTATACATTAATTTACCTGGTACTCCCTGTACTAACAGATAAAAAGAAATTTACTGCTTTTGTGTTCTTTTTATTGCTGCATTTCTTTTTGTATGGCTTTTTGTTGTACGCTTCCATGTATATTGCAAATCCGTTCCCTAACTTTTACGATTTCTCTAAGCTTCCTTTTTTCAACCCAAACAAAATGGTTGCAAAATCGATTACCGACTATGCCATTCCCGCAATGGGAGCAGCTATCGTAATCTTTAAAAAATGGTATCTCGATGAACTGAAAAACAAAAAGCTGGCAGCAGAAAAAATGGCTGCCGAACTCAGCTTCCTGAAAGCGCAGATCCACCCGCATTTTCTGTTTAATACCCTTAATAACCTGTATGCCCTTGCATTGATAAAATCAGATAAAACTCCGGATATAGTTTTGAAACTTTCGGATTTGATGGATTATATGATTTACAAAAGCAACGACGAATTTGTGCCGCTGTCAAAGGAACTGGAGATATTAAACAGCTATGTTGAACTCGAAAAGATGCGCTACAACGAACGCCTCGATATAGTCTATGAAGTAAAAGGAGACGCAATAGCTTACCAAATTGCCCCGCTGGTTTTACTGCCTTTTGTCGAAAACAGCTTTAAACACGGCGCCAGTAAAGACCGTGCCAACCCTGTGGTGCACATCAAAATCGAAATTAACCCCGTACATTTGAATTTAAAGGTTGTAAATTCTCTTACAGTTGAAAAGAAAAACGGGAATTCAGAAAATGAAGGGATTGGACTTGCCAACGTAAAACGCAGGCTTGAACTGATTTACCCCGGACAATTTGAGCTGTACATTCAGCCCGGCTTCAGGGAATTCAAAGTCGATTTGAAGATATTCTGGAAAAAATAAACAGCTATGGAACAAAAGGTAAAATGTTTAATAGTTGACGATGAGCCCCTGGCCATCGAAGTTTTAAAATCACATCTGGGCAAATTCGATTCAATTGTTATTGCCGGAACTGCCGGAGATGCCATTGCAGCGTTTGATTTTCTGAACCGCCATAAGGTCGATTTGATGTTTCTCGACATTCACATGCCCGAAATGAAGGGGACCGATTTGCTGAAATCGCTGAAAAATCCGCCAGCAGTAATCCTTACCACTGCCTATCGTGAATATGCACTCGAGGGGTACGATCTGAATGTTTTGGATTATCTTTTGAAACCCATTTCATTCGGGAGATTTATGCAGGCCATCGAAAAATTCTTTTCGTTTTACAACCGCGACAGCGAGGTTATCGTGCACAATAAAGGCACTGCCGAAGAATTTCTGTACCTGCGCGAAAAAAATACCATCCACAAAATTCCGGTTTCCGAAATTATTTATGCCGAAAGCATGGGCGACAACCTGACCATAAACACCGCCGACCGCAGCATAACCAGCCGCTGCACCATTTCGTCGGTTGAAAAAGTATTGTCGGAAAATGGATTTGTACGGATACACCGGTCTTTTATCGTATCGAAAAAACACATTACAAGTTTCAGCCCGGTTAGCGTAACCATCGGCAAAAAAGAATTCCCCATCGGCACCAGTTATAAAAAAAATGTTTTTGAACAGCTTGATTACGAGGATTTTTTGAATAAATAACATACATTCGAGTCAGTAAATAATAACCGTCTTTATAATTTGACAAAATATAGGAAACATGAAAATCAAATTATTATTGTTGTTTCTGATGTTGTACGGTTGCACAACAATTGCTTTTGGACAAGAAAATTCCGTAAATAAAAATTCTGTTCAAATTGCAGGATATGCCGGGCTTACCAATAATGGGATCTCGCTGATACCTAATTTTTCACTGAGTGATCCGGCAGCATTGTTCAGCCTTTCAGTTTCGAATGGCCGATTAAGTTTTGTAACTGATTTTAATTTTTCACTCGAAGCAAAACCTTGGTACACACTTTATTGGTTAAAATACCAGGTTATCGAAAAAGAAAAATTTAAAATGACTGCCGGAACTCATCTCGGATTAAATTTCTTTTCATCGGAAGTAAAGACAAACGCAATCGTAAACAAAACACTAAATTACGAGAGATATTGGGTCGCCGACCTTTTTCCGCGCTATTTTTTGAATGAAAATACAAGCATTGGGATTTATTATTTGAATTCAAGGGGAATTGATAAGGGTACAGTTGGCGTTTCCCATTTTGCCACACTAAATGTCAATTTATCAAGGTTAAGTATTTCAAAAGAACTGTTTTTAGGAGTAAATCCGCAAATCTATTATTTAAATCAGGATGGCACAGATGGTTTCTATTTTACCTCGGCATTTACTTTGGGAAAAAATAATTATCCACTAACACTCAATTCGATGCTTAACCAACCCATAAAAACGAATATTGCCGCCGGAAATGAGTTTGTCTGGAATTTATCGCTTATCTATTCGTTTGCCCGGTGAATTAACCTGTAATTTCTTCAAAATGTTCCAGCGCCCAGTTCACCATCATTTCAACTGCCGGCATAAATTCTTTACCCGGTTTTGTCAGCGAGTATTCAACACGCGGCGGGATTTCCGGGTACATTTTCCGGTTAATCAGTTTGTCTTCCTCCAGCCGTTTCAGCGTACTCGATAGCATTTTCTGAGAAATGTCGGGGATGGCAGCCTTAAGTTCCTTGTAACGCATTATTTCGTTTCGGTTGAGCGTGCTTAAAATTAAAAGCGACCATTTATCGCTCATCCGGTTGATTACATTCCGGATGGGGCAGGTCGGGTAAAGCGGGTCAGGTGTTCGCATTTTTTCTCTTTTTAACCGGAGCAAAACTACAAAATAATCTCTTTTAGAGAGTAATGCCTGTAACAGAATGTTGACCGGCGAAAAAGGATTAATTTTTTATCGAAAAAATTCAATGCTAAAAACCTGAAAATCAATAATTCTAACCTCGCCGGAAGGTAACTAACCTGTTTGCAAACCCCAAAAATTTAATCGAAATTTGGGAGAAATTAATTCAAAATAATTACTGAAATGAAAAATTTAATAGTTAAAAATGTCAACCAGATTGAAGCACAAAAAATCAATCGCGACGGAAATGAGTTTACTGTGAAAACGATAATCCCGAATGAAGACACAGACAAGCTCCGGGCAAATTTTGTTGAACTCGAACCCGGAAATTACGCCTACGGATTTCATTACCATGAAGCCAATGAAGAGGTATTTTACATCATCAGCGGAAGTGGGGCGGTCCGCACGCACGATGGCGAGGTGCCTGTGAAAGCGGGCGATGTAATCGGGTTCCCGGCAGGTGCAAAAGGTTCTCATGTGATTTCAAACATCTCTGAAACCGAAAAGCTGGTTTACATTGATTTTGGAACAACCCTTTCTCCGGAAGTGGTCCATCTGCCCGATTTCAATAAAATAATGGTCATCAGCAATGAGGTAAACGGGGTATACGATAAATTATAATACTATCTTTTATCTTTAAATAAAAATCACTGATAATGAAGTTAATTATATTAAAACAGATGATATTCCTTTTCTTTCTTCTGGGTAACCCAAGAAGTTACGCGCAGGAGATGGGGAATCAAAATCAGAACGATGTGGAAGCCATAAAACTAGTGCTTGAGAACTATAAAACGTCCATCAACCGCGCTGATACAACTTTAGCCGCTACATTCTGGTTAACCACGCCGGATGTCAGTTTTATTCACCCGAGGGGCCACGAAAAAGGCTGGGAGGAAATTAAAACAGGAATCTATGAAATGTTTGGGAGCCGTTTCACAAAACGCGCTTTAAAAAGTTTTGATGAAAACATTCAAATTTATGGCGATATGGCGGTAGTAGAATTCTACTGGGTATTTGATGCCACATTTGGAGGAGAAAACCCCACACCATTGCAAACACGCGGCCGGGAAACCCAGGCGCTGAAAAAATTCGGCGATAACTGGAAAATTGTACATGTTCACTACTCGGGCATGCCGGCGACCGGTGAAAGGGAAGGATTTTAATTCTGATATAAATTAAATTGAAATGAAAAAAGAATTTTACACCATTGCAGCGATGTTGGTTTTTATCCAGACAGCGTTTGCCCAAACACTGAATTACAAGAATCAGATTTTTGAGGTTTCGGCCGTAAAAACTTCGGTTGTAACGTTAAATGGTGAAGAAGTCATCAAGGTGGAGCGGGATTTAAATGTGATTCCATTTGATGTGCAGAACCTTGTTGCCACAGTAGATGAACCAACCTATGTAAAATTAAAAGACTGCGATTTTGCAAACGGGGTGATTGAGGTTAAAATGCTGAGCCAAATCCAGGAACCGTCGCCGTTTCAGTCGGCCCAGGGTTTTATCGGAATAGCCTTCAGGATCAACGCGGATAATTCTGCCTTCGAAGCCATTTATTTGCGGCCGAAAGTTGGCCGGTCGGATAACCAGCTATTCAGAAACCATACGGTGCAGTATTTTGCTTACCCCGGTTATAAGTTCGACCGGCTGAGAGAAGAAGCGCCCGGAAAGTATGAAACTTCAGCGCCGGTAAATATTAACGAATGGATTACCATGCGGATTGAAGTGGATGGAGAAAAAGCCGAAATGTTTATAAACGGTTCAAAGTATTCCACTTTTATAGTAGACAAAATGAAGGGAAAAACCACGCGCGGCACTGTTGGCTTGTGGGTCGACATTGGCACAATTGGCTATTTCAAAGATTTAAAGGTTACCAAAAAGTAGTCTGGCATTTCAGGGAAATTATTTTTCTTTGTTCCGCCCGAAAATAATTACACGGTGTCCGTGCTTAGCCAGGGTGAGGGCAGTTTCCTTTCCAATTCCCTGTGTGGCCCCGGTAATTAAAATGATTTTTGAATCTATTTTATTTATTACTGAATTTTTGATTTTGAATTTTCCTCTGTGAAACTTTGTGTCTTCTCTGTGGCTCTCTGTGTTATGCAATTGCTTTACGTTTTACCACAGAGAACACAGAGGAATCACAGAGATGTACAGAGATTATACGAATTTTGCAGCCTGGTTTTTGGCCATTATTTTTATGTCCTTTATCTCGATTACATTTTTTGGAAAACCATTTTGAGATACGTAAATCATGGAGAGCGCCACCTCCTTCATCGAAGAAATACTATTTGGTGCTACCAATTTTAAAACAGGCACCATCCAGTTAATATATTTGTAGTATTTCAGAACCCGCCTCTGTCCGGGCGAAGCGATTAAAAACCCAATCCGGTAACCAAAAGCCTGTTTAAATGGCAGCTTCATCAAATCGTTTTCGGTTTTTCCTTTTATGCGCGACCAGGCCATCCGGCCTTTTTCGCTGCTGTCGGTTCCGCCGCCACTCACATAAATAAACGTCTGGGCTGGATTGGGATTCAGGCATTTTGCAAAATGCAGCGTTGTATCGTACGTTATCTTTTTGTAATCGGCTTCGCTTATTCCAACCGAACTTATACCGGCACAGAAAAAACAGGCATCGTAGCCTTTCAGCTTTTCATCATCCTCTTTTAACAAAAGAAAATCCTGCACAAGATATTCCTTTAGTTTCGGGTGAGTTATTCCCACCGGTTTGCGACTTACGCTTAATACTTCTGCAATCTGTGGCTGATTCAGGCATTCGAGTAAAACGCCCTCGCCAACCATTCCTGTTGTTCCTGTTATAATTACCTTCATAAAAAAATCAGAATTTTAAATTGCTGAAACAAAAGTATGTATTAGATTAGCAACCTGCAATCATAGAGCATAGCCTATACTTTAATTAATTATTTCAAAAATAATTTACATTCAGATGCAAATCAACGCATTGTCAAAGAAAACGGGCGTGCCGGTCCACACCATCCGGTTTTACCCAGGCCGAAACCAGGGTTTTGCTTGATAAATGGTACAGTGGAAATTTTACGAAAGAAGAGCAACTGGAATTTTTTGATGCCAAAATAGCCGAAATTGATGATAAAATTCTTCAGCTGCAACAAACCAAAATCCGGCTGGAAGAGATAAAACAATCCATTGAAAGAGGGGAATGCTGAGTAATAAAAAATAAAATTCAGGGTGAATTTTTATTGAACTGGTAACTTTGAGCCACCAGCTCAATTCAATTTCTTTTGCAATAGCCGAAAGTAAATCAACAACAGCCTGATTGGCTTTCCGGTTTTCTTCTGAAAAACGCGGAACAGTTGCCCTGAAATCGGTAACCGGCCGGTGCCAAACAGCTCCACCTTTGTTGGTACTCAGCCAGAATTTACCGGTTATTGGCAGGAATCATCAATCGGGTGAATGACATGGAACCCAGTTTCCATTTTCCATCCAACTTAATATATACTTCGGTTACCTCAAACGGATTGGTTACCTCGTTTCCGCCAACCACGGCCAAAAGGTCGATCCGGTTTAATAAAATGGCGGTACTGCCGATAATATTCACCGAAACCTCGTGAATATCAGCATTTTTATACCAGATGCCTCCACTTTTAATAATATTAATTTCCTGTTCCGTTCCCCATGAACCCCCCACATGCACAAAAACTGCGTTTTCGTGAAACAGTTTTCCTAACGCATCAACATTTTTATCGGCCATCCACTGCCATTTTTCTTTCGAAAGTTGTATTACTTCCCTTTCGGTTGAAGAATCCTGTGCAAAAACCATTTGGACACTGGTCAAAACCAGTATCAAACACCATATCTTTTTCATATCAGATGAATTTAAAATATTACTAATCCAATCCCTTTTCTGTTAACCAATCTGCCATTAAATCGGCAATTTCAACATTATTAAGGTCTGAAAACGGGAAGTGCGTATTTCCTTTAATCCCAATTTCGGGTAAGTGAACCACGGTAACATCGCCGCCATATTTATTCACTGCATCACGCCACAAGCGGGCCATTTCCAGACGGGCACGCCAACCATCCGTTCCGGGATTGGGGTCGGGATATTCAGGAATAAAATCGCCGTAATAAATGATGATTGGAATTTTTGTAAGTTTCATAAAATCATCCATAGATACACCGGAAGCCGCGAGCGGGCCTGCCGAGTTTTCGACGGGCGCCGGAACTTCGCCCTCCGGAAACACAAAACCGCTGCCGGGTTCATAAGAAACAATGGCTTTGACATTCTGATTCTTAATTGCAGTAAGCCAGCCCATTCCACCGGAGTGGGAGTGAGAAACCAGTATTCCCTCGCCAATTTTATCGAAAAGGGCTGAAACAGCTTCAACATTTACGTTGATGTCAATCGGGCCGATATTTGGAACCATCTGCCTGAAATACTGGTTAAGCGCTTCCGGGTTTTTTGAAAACTGCACTCCCGGGAAAAAATCGGGCCACTCGCCAACGCGAAAAGTATTAAACCAGAATTGTTCGTCGGGTGTTGGCGAAAATGAACCTTCAGCCATGCTTCGCCCGGCATTTCCGCGCCGCGGCTGGTCGATTAAATAAACGCCGTATTTTTTCCGGAGAAACAGGTTCTGAAAACCTTCGCGGCCATCGGGAGTAGTTTCAAAGGTTTTTGAAAACTGCCCGATACCGTGCCACATTACCAGCGGGTATTTTCGGGCATCAGCCGGGACCTGGTAAAAAACATAGGCATGGTCGCCATGAAATGTCTGGCCTTCGGGCGTTCTGGTAACAGCATCAAAGGTCCCCGGATTTGTTATTACGGTCCCACCCACGGCAAAACTTCCCTGTTCCTGAATAATTATCAGATTTTTTTCGGGACCGGAACATGAAAAAATGCCAATGACTAAGAAAAATGCAAATAGTTTAAGATGGTTTTTCATTTTAACCAGGTGTTAAAAATCCTTCTGTTAGTATTTTGAAAACCCAGAAAAGCAATAAATAAAATGGCATAAAACTGTTAAAATATTCTGCAATTTCTATTTAGCCACCTTTACGCAAAGCATCCGGCTTTGGTCGCGGATAAGCAGTTTGCCGCTTGCCAGGGCTGTTGGCGCCCAGTTTTGAGTGCCAAACCGTGCTGCCCGCTCATCTGTGCTTTGCTGTTCGGCCAGCAGTTCGGCTTTCGCCAGTTCTTTATACCCTTCGGGGCCGGGCTCAATCAGGTACAGCGTTTTTGCGCCATCGGTGGCCAGCATCAGCCCATCGGCAATTATTATGCTTCCTTTATTGAAATCAGGTTCGCGTTTGGTTTTCCACATGATATTTCCATCCATGTCCATGCAGGTAAGGCCGTCGCGTCTGTTGTTCGTGCCATATTCGCCATAAAAATACCCGTTATAAAAAACAGGCGTTTTGGTCTGGTCGCCAAATTCTTCGGTGCGATATAATTCTTTTGTTCCGTAAGCGCCATCGGCCTTTTTTTCAACCTGGATCATCAGCGCGCCCAGTTCATATCCACCCGTAATCAGTAGTTTGTTATTTCCTGCGTCCACAGCCATCGGAACCGGGATTCCGCATTTCCAGTCGTTAAATTCCCAAAGAATTTTTCCTGAAAGCGGTTCCATCCCCACCACATTTCCGGGTACAAGCGGCTGACCGCCCCTGCCGCCGGTTGAAGCAGTAACCATAACCAAATGGTCCTGCCCGTCTATTTTAACGATATTCGGACTAACGTACCCTGTTGCTCCCAGACTTTTTGTTTTCCATTTCAACTCGCCGGTATTTTTATTGTAAGCCACAACCCCGGCCCCAGGGGCCTGCGATGCCAAAATCAGCAAATCGCCGTAAATTAGCGGGCACTGCGAAATGGCCCATGTTGGAAACGGACCCCCATATCCGGGGTTGCCTTCGGGGAGCACGCCGCCAAAATCGGTCCATACGTTGGCATTCCAAACCGGTTTATGCGTGTTTATGTCGATGCAATACAAATTTCCGTATGGCCCGCAGGAATATACATGTTTATCGTCGACAGCCGGTACGCTGCGCGAGCCGGGGAACATCACTTCGCCTGCGGCAGCATATTCAAACTTCCAAAGTTCAGCGCCCGTATTCAGGTCGAAACAGCGCATTTTGTCGCCCTCCTTATCGTTCCGGTCTAACAGGTAAACCCTGCCATTTTTCACAACCGGCCCCCCATAACCAATCCCAACGTCGACACTCCACAAAACTTCGGGCCCGGTTTCGGGCCAGGATTTTAGTATCCCTTTTTCGGGGGAAATGCCCGTGCGGCCTGGCCCGCCAAATTGCGGCCAGTCCTGCGCCACAGCCATTGAAACCAGCGATACAGCGATTATCAGAATAAACAGTTTTTTCATAGTATGTTATTTTTCAGTTTTATTGATTCAGAATAAATATAATTGAAATCCGTAATTTTTAACTGTTTTGCGTTAAAGAACTGGTGCTGCGGCATAAACAGCGGTTTATGGCCGGTTTTTGTTCAATTTTGCATTTTGAGAAATACCTGAACAATTAATTTTCAGTATTTTCTTTAAACCAGTTTATGATTCTATCCGCAATTTCCAGATAATTTTTATCGTGCATCAGCATATGGCTGTTTCCCCTGATTCCCATTTCAGGCAGGAACCACATGCTTGCATTTCCACCGGCTGCTTTTATCCGATTAATGTAAGCCAGCCCCGAATCATAAGAATTCTGCCACGAAAAGTTCCGGATACCCGTTGGAACTTCAGCCAAATAATCACCAAAAACAATAAGTACAGGGATTTTTGCCAATTCAATGATTTGCTCATCGGTATAATCACTTCGAATATGCCCCGGTTCAAGCAAAACCATGGCTTTTATTCCGGTTGGGTTAACCAAAGCTGTTTCGAGCGGAAAGGCGCCAGACTGCGAATGACTGATAAGGATTGTGTTTTCAAGCTCCGCTGAAAGTTCTGCCAGATGACTGTAATTTTGTGCAATAACCAACGGGGCCGATGCAATATCGGGGACACACTGTTTGGCAAGTTCAGATAAGGCCTCCACCGGAAAAAGTCCGTGCGGGAAAGGCTTGTCGGTTTCGTAACCAATCCTGAAATTTGGCCAAACTACTTCGTCGCTAAACCTTCGGAGCGACGGCAATTGATTTGCACCGGTTTTTCCGGTCCGGACGTTATTAAATACCGCCTGGTTAAAACCAGACCTGCCCCTTTCCACCTGGTCGGGAACAAACACCGGGTAACCTTTTCTGACAAAGTATTCATCCCAGCCCATTTTGCCGTCGGGTGTTGTTTCCCAGCATTTTCCTGTAAGCGACATTCCATGAATCAAAACTACCGAAGTTTTGTTCTGCTCCTCCGGAACCATAAATTTCACATACATCTGTTTGATGGTTATGTGGCCCCCGGGGCCAAAGCTGCCCTGTTCATCGCTTGACTGGCTAACGCTTTCGCCCCCGATATAAAAACTACCCTGCGCCTTCAATTGCAAAGGCTTTTCAGAAAATTGCAGGCTTTTATACGACTGAGCATTCGTGTAGACCGAAGCAACCAGAAAAAAACTGAGCATGACCAGATTCAACGGCATGGCTATTTTTAATTTCTTTTTCATTTTATTATCAAAAATTGGTTTCAAATTTTCATTATTCCCTGTAACAACTGGCGGGTCTGGCGGGCGGATATCGGTCCAGTCGAAATACGAGGTTCTTTTTGGCAATCAGCCATTTCACGTTTTCAAATACGTAGTCATCGCAGTGTAAATGCCAAACGTTGTTTTTACCTTCTCGGGCCTGATAAGCGCGGTTAAGCAGTAAAGTGTCCCGGTCGACTCTAAATCTAACATTTTAACTATCAATTTTTATGTTTAGAAATAAGGGCAAAAGCCCTGAATAAAATTTTTTACTTACCCCTGGCATCACCGGCCGAACGAAGCTGAATACAGTAATTCAATATTTTGCACGGGGTTTCAACCCGGAGTTTTTAAAAAGAACCTAAGTGCGGCCTTAGCCATTAGTTATACACATATTGTGCATGGTTTTAAAAATTGGTCAATCAAAATAACCCATTGTTTTACTATACCCAATTCAATGTCGTTTAGTTAGTAAAAACAGACTTCCCTGCCTGTCGGCAGACAGGGACTTCGCTCAGTCTGACTGTCACCCTGAGCGGAGTCGAAGGGTGTTGGCCTTTCAGATTTTTTCATCTTAGTTCTTAACTAAACGACATTAATACCCAATTACTAGATATTCAGCCAATACGAAATTTTAAGGTTGATGGATCGGAATTTCGGGCTAAAATCCTTTGTAAAATAATTGTCGTTATAAACAAGGTACAAATCGGAGAGCGGTGCAAATCGCCACTGTAGGCGCGAGTTAATCCCCAGGTTGTCGCGCTGGTTGCTGTACTGTAAAAGCGTCGACCAGAAAAGCGATTTGGTAAACGTAATATCGACTTTTGGTGTGAGCAGCCAGTAATTGGCATCCGAATGCGGCCCGGGCAGGCGAATGGCATCATAACGCGCGTTCAGGCTGAGTAAGGCCCAGGGCTGAGCGCGAACCGTAAATTCGCTGCTGATGTTAAAATTATTTCCGTTGTAAAACTGTCCGCCCGAAGTTTCGGCAGTAAAAGAAAACACTTTGGCAGGATTCGACTGGTATGTAATTTCGTACTGGTTAAAACTGTACCCGTTGTTGCTGGCAATCGGCACCCCGCCCGAGCGCGTGGGGTCGAAACCATTGGTAAGATACACATATTGGTTTTCGAGCGACAAACGCATTGCCGACTGATTTGTAAAACTCAGGTTATAATACAACATGTAAATATGGTCGGTTTTTTTGAAATCGAGGTCCTGCCGCCAGTAATGCAGCGCCATCACGCCTGGACTGTGCTGGCTGATTTTACCGCTTTTCGGATAAAAATTATAGCTGAACCCGTTGCCGTTTTTCAAAACGCCGGTCCGGGTAACAAAGCCAAGGTCGGCCCTGAAATCCTGGTCGACATACTGAAAATCGATAATATACCTGAATTTCCGGGGCTGGTAAGTCATGGTGGTTTGCCACGAATAATTGCCATTTTTATCATCGGGCTGAAGTGACTTGTGCAGGTAGAATTTACCCGTCCAGCTGTTGTCGGCCGAAGCGAGGTTATAATCGAGGCCCAAAACGCGGTTGTATTCTTTGTTCGGGTCGAGGAAATCAAAGTCGCCAATTGCCTGCCTGTTTACAGCAAACATTGCCAGGTTTGAACGCGAAAACATTTTGCGCTGCACCACAAACATCATATTGTTGTTCGAAGCAATTTTATTTTCCCTGTGGCTTTCGGTTTGCATGTTTAAAAAGCCCAGCCGCCAGTCGTCGCTTAGTTTTCCACTTAACCTGACACCCCCGATAATGCGGTTTTCAATCATGTTCCCGTTTTTATCGCGCGCCAGCCCTATCCTTCGCGAAAAGAAGGGACGGGCCGAACCGTAGGCATCGCCGTAATTTCCGAACAAGTCATTGTTATCGATAAAAAACTGGCGTTTTTCGGGCAGGAAAACCTCGAAACGGGTGAGGTTGGTAAAAATATCGTCCACCTCCACATTCGAGAAATCGGGGTTTACCGTAATATCCAGGTTCATGCTGTTCCCGATGGCTACTTTTGCATCGCCGCCAAATTTCAGTTTTCTGTTGCCCGCATCGCCGATAAAATCTTTTGCTGTTAAAGCATTAACATACGGAATTATGGCAATCGGGGTGTGCGATTTGCCAAGCGGCTTTTCAAAAACCATCTCCCCCATAAAAGCGAGGTTCGAAAGCATCTGGTTTTGCGGCACCCGTACCCATGTGCTTTGCTCATTGGTCTGCATGTCCCAGCGGTAGGCTTTCAGCCGCCAGGAGGTCTCCCCCTCCCTGAATTTAAGCGAAGTGAACGGAATGGCGGCTTCCAGGATGTAATGGTCGTCGAACATTTTGCTTTCCACCTGCCATTTCTGGTCCCACGAAGTGTTAAATCCGCTCCTGTTTGCGCCACCTTCCGAAATAAACGCCTCGCGCTGAACTCCATAGGGTGTCATCCCGAACAAAAAGGCAGTGGTCCCGTCTTTAAACGTATCGAACATCAGGGTAACATTGTCGTTGCTGGTGCCGCTAAAATCGCGGCGCAGCGACGAAACCACATAATTACCGCTTTTAGCTTGGGCCCGAATCCCGATGTACAAAAAATTGTCGTTGTACAGCAGGCTGAACTCTGTCGGGTTTATCGAAATGGTCGTGTCGGTCGGGAAAAACTGCCAGAAATCTCCGCCTTTTTCCGCGGTTTGCCAGGCTGCCTCATCCAGGGCGCCATCGATGTGCATATTTTCAGAAATGTATTTTACCAAAATGCTTCTTTGCCCCGACTGTGCCGAAGCATAAAACATTTGAACAATTAAAAACAACAGAAGTGCAAATTTAAGGATTGACCTTGTTTTTACGTTTTGCTTTGAATTTTGATTTTTTGAATGCATATTTTTTTGCTGAAATTTGACAGAATGATACGGTGCAAAAATAGTATGGCAAACCGAAACGGCAGTTACCACGTTTACGGATTTGAATACCATTATTACTGATTTTCCGTGAATCCCTGAAATTTTTAACAATGAAGAACTTATATTTGTTTCAACTTTTAATAATAATTGCAGCAAAATGAAAGAGATTTACAGGCTCGAAAATGTTTCGGATTACGATAAGCTGGTAGGCGCAGAAACCGTTCACCCGCTGGTAAGCATCATCGATTTTTCGAAAGCAGTAAGCAAATACAGCAGCCATACGCATTTGTATTTCGGGATTTATGCCATTTACCTGAAAGATACCGTCTGCGGCGAACTGCGCTACGGGCGCGGAACCTATGATTACCAGGAAGGAACGCTGGTTTTTATTTCGCCCGGGCAGGTGGTGGAAATTATCCGGAAAGCCCCCGATGTTCAGCGAAAAGGTTGGGCTTTGCTTTTTCACCCCGACCTACTGCATGGAACCCAGCTCGGTAAACAGATTACCGATTATCATTTTTTCTCGTATGCCATTAACGAGGCGCTGCACATTTCAGAAAAAGAAAGGAAAATTGTTTTTGACTGTTTCGAAAAAATTACCGGCGAAATCGGGGAGCGGCTCGACAGGCACAGCAAAAAGCTGATTGTTAACAACATCGAACTTTTTCTTGATTATTGCATTCGATTTTACGAGCGCCAGTTTATAACCCGCGAAAATGTAAACCAGGGAATTCTCGAAAAATTCGACGGCCTGCTGAATGAATATTTCAGAAGCGGCAAACCAAACCAGTTGGGCACTCCTACTGTAAGTTATTTAGCCGATAAACTGAACCTTTCGCCCAATTATATTGGCGACCTGATTAAAAATGAAACAGGAAAATCGGCACAGGAAAAAATCCAGTTGAAACTGGTTGAACAGGCCAAGGAAAAAATGTCAGACCCTGAAAAAACCATCAGCGAAATTGCCTACGAACTTGGTTTTAAATACCCGCAGCATTTTACGCGGATGTTTAAAAAGGAAGTCGGTTTATCGCCTGCCGAATTCCGCAGCACAAATTAAAATTTTTAGATAATTTACTTTAGCCAACTCAATAGGCTCCATCCAAAGGGTGTCATCTGTCAGTTGACGGATGACACCCTTATTATTTGCCCATTAATTAATACGAACCAATTCAAACGGCTCCATTAAACCATAATCCGTCAGGAAATATTCTGAAGCAGCCGGAATATTTTTGGGCGCCGGGTTACACGAGTGCGGACCAATAATCCAGTTGTCGTTTTTCTGGTAAAAGAAACCAAAAGTATTTTTCAGGGTTTTAAATATCCGGCAATAGCTTCTGTACCCGAAACAGGCTTATAAAGAGGTCCGGCAGGCTTCTTACCGGTAACTGCAAACAAGGCCCTTCCGGCGGGATCAGGTTCAACCCTGAAGGTGACATTCCCTTTTTCCGCATTGCTTTTATATCTGTTTATTTCTCCTGAAATTAAATCGAACCCTGTTACATGTTTTCCCTTTACCGTTATTTCTGAAGCTGTTTTTTAGTTATGCGTGAGTTGACTACAAAAATCAGTTGCCCGTCATCCAGTATCCTGCTCTGGTGATACAACATTCCATTCCGGGTGTTGCCAACCTTCGAAATTTTTGGATTAAAAGAAACTACTTTCCCCCATTTTACAGGTATTTTTCAATCAGGTTATATGTCTGCTGATCGATATTTCCCCTTTCGGCCGGAATAACCACCGGCGAATAGTCGCGTTTTCCGGCCCTGAGTTTGTTTCCGTTCACACTGCCAAGCGCTTTCAGCGCGTTTTCAGAACCAAGGTCATATTCAGGATGGCGCTGTTCAAGCCGGTAGACAAAATCTTTAAACCCATTGCGAATTTTTGCTATGGAAGGATTTTTCACTTTTCCTGAGAAATACATCCATGCGGTTGTATTAGGCTGAAGGACAAACGTAGATTTGACTAGCTGCCCCGACGACAAGGCCTTTGAAACCCTTCCAATATAATCTCCCATGAGTTTGTAATGTTCCCACCAGGGTTCGTGATACGAATGTGAGGGCGGGTAATCGGATTTGCACCCCGCTTAAAGAATAATATTACAAATGCTGGTTGACAAAACTGACACCCAGGACACATAGCCCCGGCAATGGGCTGTCCAGTCGAGGTTATTTTCTTCGCAGAACTGATACCATGGTTTTGCCCAGTTATCGACAAACAGTTCAACCATAAGTTCGTAGAAATCATGGCGTACCTTTTTCCAGTTACCGGTTTCCTCGACCAGCGAGGGCAGGTTTACCTTTAAACCGTAACCCCGCCGGTTCTGAAATGCATCCCATAAACCGGGTGTCCAGCGCAGCAACGTACCTCCCGGCATGGCCGCTTCCAGATTGGGTTCGCCGGTAAAAATACCCATAACCGTTTGTCCAAAATCTGCCTTTTTTTTCATATCCATTTGTCATTGTAATATCCAAAAACTTTTTGGTGACACCCGGATATTACAGATCAACATAAGTAAATCCCCCATACCATGGCGAAGCGCCGGGGTAGGTTTTTCTGAAAATATAATAGGCTCCAATTTGGCCGTATTCGTTGTTTACCGTTGAAGTAATATTTTCAAATCCGGTTTCTGTTTTTTAAGCGCCACTTTAATAGTGTCATTCATCACAACTACCTGTTGTTCCATAATGTCCATGCTCAACCCGGTACCGTGGCGGTATGAACCGGTCATTTCTGCAGGGACATGACTGCCCGCAAATCCGGACGGAAAGGAGTTTTCATCGTAAATCCAGACTTTTATCCCCAGTTCCTTCCCTTTTTAAACCGTGTAACCAAACATGCGGAACCACTCTTCGGAGAGAAATCCGGTAATCAAACCAGGCCGCGGATGTACAAACACACCGCCGATACCAGCTTTTTTTTAAATTCATTCATCTGAAAATCAATTCCTTCCTTTGTAATCTGTTCGTTCCAGTCCCATAGCGGGGCGTTTCGGTTTTCAGCCGGAGGATCGGCAAAAAGTTGTTTTAATTTTGTAGATGTTTGGATTCATTCAATGGCTTGTTTTTCGCTGCAACCAGATAAAAGTGTAAATATAAGCAGGACTGCCGATTTGAAAAGATTTCGATTTTTCATTCTTTTTAATTTCAGTAAAACCAAATATCACTAAATTAAGCTTTAACTACTTGTTCACGGGTTTAGTCATCAACCAAATCAATGGATTCCGGATTGGGAGATTTCGAATAACTTCTTCTGTTTTTGGATAACCTTCAAGTTTTTTCCAAAGTCCAATGTACACATGTTTGTTGTATGCCAGGCCTGCAAACAATAAAAAAGGATGCCGGACCGGCCACTCATCAAAATACATCACATCGGGCGGATATGGCCATGAAGCTTTGTTTTCGACATAGGGAAAAAGAAAATCAACCCCTTTTTGCAAATTTAATCCATCGGGTGTGGAAAATTCATAAAGATTATTGTCTTTGTCTGATAGTATTTCGGCTGTAACCACAAATGCATCCAAATTAAAAAGAGAATAACCGTAAGGTTTCGTTCGTTCCAGTTCGAGCGGAAAAGAACCATCATTTGCCATTTGTCCCGGCAGAAGCACAGAGCGAAACCTCTCGCGGCACATTTCCAAAACTTTGGAGTTACCCGCAAGGCGGGCAAAAGCCCCCACCTGCATCACCCAGCAGGTTCCGTGGTTGTTTTTGGCATTCATTTCATCAATTCCGTACTGATGAGTAGTCACCCACGTGACAAATTCTGCAAACCAGTTTTTTATTTCTGCTATGGAGTTCTCATTCAATGCGCCATTTGCTTCCAAAATTTCGACCGAACGGGCCACTTCAATCAGATGAATAGCATCGATAATACCGATTCCGCGCCCGGTTACCCTGCCTTTTATCGCCTGAACATACAGAAGACTGGGATTCATCCGGGTTTCAGGGTTTACAAACCAGGCTTCGAGATGTTTTTGTGTGGCTTCTGCAAACTTTTTATCTCCAGTAATCAGAAATGCAGATGTCTGCATCCCCACAATCTGGCTGAGACGAATCATGGCATGACGATGTGCTACAAAATTTTCGGGATTGGTTTGGCCGTCGCGCCTGATATAAGGGCCACCGGGATTTTCGGGATCGGGCCACCAGTAATCTCCTTCGGAATAAAAATCGTGCAGCCCGCCGGCGCTCCGTTCGCAACTGGTGGCGGTTACAGTAACCGGCAAACTATCGATATAGCTGGTTGCTGTTTGAATAATGTATTCCTGCTCATTTGAGGAAATGAGAGGAATGTTTGTTTTTTTACCAGAACAAGCCGATACTCCATATAAAACAATTATTAAAAGGATTCCTGATTTTAAAATTTTTTTCCTCATATTTTCAATTCTATTTTCAAAATTAAGGGTTAAAACCCTAAAACAATGCTTCATTCAATTCCTGTATCCTGTTGTATCCTACAACACTTTTGTGCAGATTACCCTTTTACAGGTTGCGCGGTCCCACACCATCTTAGGTTGTTTCGGTTTTTTGTTGAATTTCAAAGGGTTTGTTGCTGAGAAATATCGACCAGCCTTCTGTTTAGCGTGAAACTAAAATTTTCGTTTCCAACAAACAGGCGGTTTTCCCTGCTTAAAAAGAACAGCACATTTTCGTCGCCGGCAAGCAGGAAAATTGATTCTCCGGGTTTGTCATAATCAAGCTGAACAATCAAAGCGCCCTCAAATCCCGGGGGTCCGCTAATTATATTCCAGTTTCCTGAAATATCCCTGGGCACATTGTCAACAACCTTTCGAATGCTGTACGTGGTTGGTTTAAAAGTTACCGGATCACGATTCAGGGTAATCCTCCACTTTAGTTTGAAACAATCCGGACTTACATTCATGTGGTTCAGGGCAGCAAATTTCTGGCAAGGAGTCCTTCCCTCGAAAATAACATACCGGGAAGTGTCGTTGAAAATATCCGAAGCACCAGTAAAAACAGGGATATCGGAACAAAGAGGATTGACTATTTTATTGTTCAATGTATAACTCCATCCGCCATTACCTATCATTAACTTATTATCAGCCGTTAAAAAGTGAAAGAGATTTTCATTCAGTTTCACAAGCTTAATTCCGTAAGGCAGACTGCTGCCAGTTAAATGAAATATCTCACCCTTAACTCCGCCCGAATTGTTTTGGTAAAAATTGTATTCACCATTTGTGTGAAGTCGTTCTTCACTTTCGGCAGTAAAACCGAGGGTATTTGCCTGACTCTCACCAAAAAAAAGATCCAAAACAAAAGTCTGCTTCCCGGTTCCCGGATCTGACAAAACAAGCTTCCACCGGATAAAATCAATAGTTTTCTCCGTTTTGATGTTCAGCATTGACTTCATAAGTTCACCTCCGGGTGTGCTGCCGGCTAAAATGATCGACTTGTTTCGCTCCTCGGCATTGCAGGACGCAAGAATGAAAAAACCAAGCAACAATAATAAATTCATTTTCAACACACAGATTTTCATTCGCTTTTAGATTGAATTAACTTATCCGACATCTATTAAAAACCAAACCCATTCTGCACCTGAACTGAAAATTTCAACTGAAACACCAGAATTTAAAACCTATCGGTTACATTTTCTTTTAAACCTGGACGAATTAACCGAAAGCAAAACCAAAGGCGTTACCAACAATTACGGGATGGTTTATTTATTTTTCCCAACGACAAGTTTGCCGGCCAGATAGGCCATTGGAATGTACGCCCCTGCCAAATCGATTATTGTAAACCATACCGGCGAGGGAAGCATCATGATATTTGCACTGCCACCTGCAAGAAAAAGAACGCCTATAACCATTGCGAAAAGCATTTTACGGTTGGCAGCTATCAGCGCGGCAATCAAAGCGCCGACAAAAGTGCCGGTTGCATGCGCTAAAAACGGAAACAAAAAATGTTTGGGTTGAAAAAGGTGAATCCCCGCTTTTAGCCCCTCCATGGTAGTGTTGTCAACCCCTTCGGGAGGCGGGATTATTGAGCCGCTAATCATAATAATTCCCATGTTTACCGCACTCCCGGCAATTGCCCCGGCAATTACCGCCATGATATTTCTGAAAATCGGGTTCATTTTTTTGTTTTTAAATTAAATGCGTGAATCATAAAAGTTCAATTCCTGATTCACGCAGTGCTTTATTTCATATTATGCTGCTCTTAAATCTATTTTACCAAATCCAGTAGGTTATAATAAACGCCACAACCAGCAACGAAGCCAGGTGATACCCCGTGTTGATAAAAAAGAGTTTCCACGATTTCTTTTCCCAGGCAGTTGATCCCAAATCACCGGGCAGATAAAATCCCAGCCAGGTAAAAATGGAAGAAGTCAAGGCGCTTTCAAATGGGCTCATTTCGCCCATTCCAGGCACAAATTTCCAAGCGGCTATATTATGCGATAAAACATATGCCAAAAGAAAATTTCCGATAACCATAAACAACATACCTTTGAGCATTGCCATCTTAACGGGCTTTTCATTTGGGTCGTAACCCATTTCCCTGCCCCAAACTTTACCGAATAACGGAGTATACCAGATAAATCCAAAAATAAAATTCGCCACCACTGCCACCAGTATTGCTACCATGCTGATTTTAAGTTCCATAAGTTTAATTTGTTAAATTGAACAATCGAATTTATTTCTTCCTCTTCGAAGATTTTGCAAAATTATTAAAGTCGAGGGCGAGGTTAACCCAGTAGTTAAATTCCTTGTCGGTTTTCATTCCCGTATCGCCGATTAAAACATAACCTTTCATCGGGCGTTTTGTAAAATCCATTGTGCGGCACCCTGGTAATTCAACAACTTCATCATGCATTCCGGGATCAATCCGGCACATCATTTCGTCTTTTATAATGCCAACACACATTTTGTCGTTCACCATAAAAATTAAGCCCCCCATCATTTGTTTTTCTTCAACATTGGGTAAGTTAGCGAGACGTTCCCTGATTCTGCCGGCTAAATTTTCGCTGAATGCCATTTAATAATAATCTGTAATTAAAAACAACACTTTTCAGTTAAATGTTTTTTAAAGCAATGAGATAATTACCTAAAAGTATAAAATTTAGGGTTACCAGGGCATCTTACAAAGCAAATTTTATGAAACAAAAATGAGATTCACAAGCTGGAAAATGTGGCCTGAATCCAATCCGCTGGTTATTGAAGTTCCGTTTGGTTTTGCCGGTTATGAAGTACAACTATTCCACATTCGAAGGAAACTGAGTTTTTCAATACCATTTGTACTTTGCCATCATGTTCATTGAAAATGCTCAATCCATTTCCAATAGCAACCAGATTGACAAACAAATGAAAATCGTCGATTAATTGATTTTCTGAATATCCGATAAACTTCCTAACACGCGAATTAATTTCTCCTGATTACCCCGGCCTTAATAGGAGCAGGAAAAATCAATTCGCTCCCTTTAGGGTTGGGGTGAACGAATTTCTGCCCGATGCAGGCGGGGATATTCAGAAAAAAGATTCATTATATAGGTATAAATATGGATACTCGTATATCTTTTCATCAAAAATAAAAAAATAGCCTGAATACTTCTGAGTTAACAGAAATTATGCATGCCGGACTTAGGAATCCTGAAAACTTTCGGGACCGGCCCCGGAGTCTGTCATTTCTTTATAATGTCCGGCTGGACAATGTGTTCACGCTTCTATTTTATAAGGAAGGAAACAAACATTATCTGATTCTAATATTTCAACGGTTTTTCTGTATTTCCCTTCATTTCGTAAGGCAATTTCCAGATGCTTCCTTCGAAATCGCCAAAATAGAGTTCCGATTTACCGAAAGTATGCGAATTGCCATCAGCCCAGAAAAAACAAAACGGAGGATTAAAATCGACCGGCCAGCGAACATACGAATGACTGTTCACGCTGTTTAGCGTAAGTTTTTTATCCAAAATCCAAGCGTTGCCTGAATCGGTTGATTTCCAAACTGCCAGTTCGCCACCCACTCCCCATTGTTGCGGCCCCGGTTCGGTAGGCCCAACAATTTTCCATTTATTTTCGCAAATATAAAGGCTACCCATATCGTAATTATGGTCCGATTCGGTAACCCTTACCGTACTCCAGCTTTTCCCATCCCATTTTGTAATGCACCATTCGTAGGGCGCGCTTTTCGGCCCGGGTTCGTGCCCATTACTGCGGATGTAAAGGCAAACCGGTTTTCCGCTTTCATCGAAACCCATATCTTTTACATACACGTTTTTCTTTTGCGAAGTATAATCCACCACTTTTGTGGGCGAATTCAAATCCGTAACCGGAGGAACAATAATTTCGCCTGAAACCGTAGTCCAGGATTTTCCCAGGTCTGCTGTTTGAATATAATACAGGTCGGTGCGTTTATCCACATCTCCGTCCGGATGCCGGTTGAAAAAAGTCCCTAAAACCTTTCCATTGAAAACATTGCTGGTTTGATAATGCCCCGATTTTTCTCCGGGTTTTTCAGGAATAGCAGCCAACAGTTTGTCTTCAGTCCAGGTAATTCCATCGGCACTGCTTTCGAAATATAACTGGCGGGCTCCTGTGTATTTTGTAAAAAAATGAAAATAGCCCAAATCAGTATTTCGAGGTTGCGGGTAGGTCATTTCTTCTTCGGTTATTTTTTCAAATTCCGATATATCCAGGGGTTTTTTACTCCGGAATTTAAAACCGGGCCGGGCCCTTCCCCTTCCGCTGACAAACACCCAGATGTAATTTTCATCGTCAATCATGATGGAAGGATTGTCGTGCGGGTCGTTCACACCCTGTTTGTCGTAAACCACGGTTGGTTTTGAAACCATCCCGGTTTGGTGGTCAAATTCGCCAATCATGCAAAGCAGGTAGCGCTCATTTTCGCTTTTTGTTCCACCGTAAACAAAAAAAGTTTTACCGGCAACCTTTGAATAAATGGCAAGTGGCGTATGTTTGGCGGTGTACGTACCCAGGGCCCCGGAATATTTGTCGCCAAATTCGTATTTCTGGTTGAGTTCGAACCAAATGGGGCGAAATCCATCGACTTTTGAATTATTTAAAGATTGCGCTTTCAAATAGGTTGTGGTAAGTAGGATTACTATAATTGCAATCAGGTTTCGCATGATTCTTTTTAATTTTACATTCTGATATCAGAACTAAAAAATCACAGCCCTTTTACTGCTTAAATAGTCCTTAATAGAAGTAACATGCAGCAGTTTTTCCTTTTTATCCTTTTCCAACCCGATTTCCTTATAACCACTCATTAATGATTCAAGCGGGATTCCCAGATAGCGGTTAAGCAATGTTATCATTTTCAATGTAAGTCTCCGTTTGCCATTTAACACTTCCGAAACCCTTGTTTTACCACCGAACAACGGTGCAACATCCGTTTGGCTTAAATTCATTTGTTCCATTCTGAATTTTATTGCCTCCAACGGTGTCGGCGATTTTAACGAAAAGTGCTCCTTTTCATATTTTTCAACCAGCAGTGAAAGCAATTCCATTTCTTCCCCTTCAGGACTTTCGGGTTCAATTGCATGTTCAGAACTGTTGATTAAAGTATAAATTCTCTCACATGCTTCGTTATAATCGTCTTCTGTTTTTATTAATTTAGTCATCATATCTTACTGTTTTTGCATCAATCTTATCGTATTCTTTGTGCGTCCCAAACCAAACTATAAACACAATTTTAAGTTTATATGTACAATTTATTTGGCAAATTCAACTTTTGCCTGTGAACTGTCTGAAAAAGGAATTGTCAATTCCCAGTTTCCCTTATTTTTTTGCACAACCGCAAATGCAACACTCATTGAACCAATAGATATTGGAACCGCAACAAATTCGTCAATTTCTTTTTCATAAGGAATCAAAGTCCAGAAAAACACTGCATCTTTTTCAATGGTTGTTGAATAAATGGTAACAAAATTAGGTTCGAATTTATTGTACTCCTCGCTGTACCAACCCTGCAATTCAGGGTCTTCCGCACCTTTTACATTTTTTACTTTCCATTTTAAATTGCTTGCCGGAATGATTTTCAGATTTCCTCTTTCATTTTGTGTTGATACTGTTTTGTCACCGGCTATGTGAACACTGCAATCGGGGTGCCAGTGCCAAAGCACATCAATTTTTCGCGGGCGGTCGGTTTTAATACTATCAGCAATCACCCAGAAATTATCGCGAACATATAGCAGTGTCCTGGTATGTTTTACTTTTCCTTCAATATCGATATACTTGTCGAACGAATTCCAGGCATAATCGAATTCAGGGGTAATTTTCCAGTGTTTTTCTGAGAGCGGTTTATCGGTTACCAAAATATCGGCCTGTTGGCCCTTTCCATCAAATAAAACCGAATTGTGCCCCTGTGTTCCGCTCGCATACGGCCTGAATTTTTCGGCTACCGCTCCGGTGTATGCAAAACGACCGGCATCAACAAGCAAATCGCGTCCAAATGCAGCTACCGAAATATGCATTTTATCGTTGTGCTGGTGGCCGCTTCCCCAGGGGCCAACGTCAAAAAACGACCAGTGCGCATCGTTATCAAAACCACTTCTTGAAATTAGTTGCCCTGCCCAGGGATAAAAATACGAAGGCCCGTCAGCAGGTTTTACACCTGATTTTCCATTGGTAGCAATGTATTCCCACTCCGGCTGCCTGTACTTTTCAGCTCCTTCCAGAATCAAATTCACATCGCTGCCACGGTCGCCATCGTTGTTCAGGATGCGGTTTCCATCGGGCCTCACGGCATGGGCAATGTAACTGTACATCTGCTCAATTGTTTTGTTAAAAAACTCTGGCAACGGGTAATTTGCCCGGTCGCAGATTTCCTTAAAAAGCACAAAATTATGGAGCGAAACATTGTGGTAATGCGATGTAAGTTCGGTTTGAACGCCATCAGGATATACCTGGCCTTTCATACTTTCCGTCATGGTTTTTACCGAATATTCAAGCCATTCTGGGGAGTTTTTGTATTCCGGGAAATTGGTGGCCACGGTTGCCAGCGCCGAAATTTCCATGGTAAGCCAGTTGTTTCCGCCATGAAAATTACGGTTGTAATGGGCATGGCCGGGCAGACTGCTGAGGATGAGAAGCCGTGTTGCAGGCGATAAATAATCGGAATTCAGCATCCCGTAAAAAATTGCCGGCCACACTTTTGCACGGAAACTCACTTCCAGTCCGCGCCACACCGATGTGCTGCTTTTTTCGGCGGGATACGGCCAGCCCGCAATAATAAAATCGCGTATAAATTCGTCGATGTACTCAGCATATTTTGGATTACCGGTTTCGAGATAAGCCTGGTAAACCTGGAAAAGCTGGCTGTGCCGGTTGGAAAGCCAGGCCCACTCGCGGTCGTTGTTGGGGCCTTTATAATGCCAGTCGCGGTGACCGTTAGGGAGCCACAACACTTCGCCCCGCACATTCTGGACGATAAAAACATTTTTAAGCGTGGTATCGGCTTCGGCATTAGTTTTATCTGTTTTTGAAGGTTGCTCTTTTAGAAGATGACCGGCATTTCCGGATTTTTTGTAATAATCAAGCAAATTGAAACATGCACCGGCAAGGTTTCCAGCCTTTTGTGCTTCTTTAACTTTTTCTAACCCTGGAAGATTGAGGTTAAACTGGTTGAGCATTGTTTGCATCTGGTTGGGATAGGCTTTGCAAATATCTTCAACGGTTTTAATTTCGCGCCAGGATTGGGCGGCAAGTGTTTCTGATATTAAGACAATCAGGACAATTATGGATAAAAATTTAGGTTTCATATAGCTTATGTTTTTAAAAAATTCTTTTGGATGATTACTTTTCCAAAGTTCAGAACTTTAAAAAGTTAACTACTCTGCATACATTACCTTGTACAGATAAAGCCTGCTTGGGCCAGGCCACGGTTTTTCCGGTGCGCGGTCGCGGTTGCGCGGAATGGTTTCCCATTTTAGCAAATAGCGGATTCCGTTTTCCGGAACCTCTCCGATATCCCTCGCGGTTCGAACCTGCAAACCCGGAAAATTTCCTTCCACAATTTGCGCTGCTTCAAACGATTTTGGCTTGATAACCTTTCCGGTGCATTCAAAATTTTCATCCAGCAAAATACAGCCTTCGCCATATTTTATGTGCCAGTAATCAACTTCATACGACCCGTCGGTCCTGGGGCGGAAACCTTTCAGTACAATTTCGCTGTTGATGCTTCCGTTTCCCGAAAAAAACCACCGGTATCCCCAATCGGTCAACTGCTTATATTCCCATTTATCATTTATAAACCGCGCCGAATACATCTGCGTATTTCCCAACGAATCAAACTTATGGTACACAAAAACAGGATTGTTTTTTTCGTCGAGAACCATTTTTGCCGCCAGGTTTATGATGCCGCCTTCTGCCGGAATCGGGTCAACAATCAACGGTTTCTGGTCGAGGGTTGCCGGCATCGAAATTGGGTTTCCTGCGGCATCAAACCAGTTCAGCAAATCGGGGCTTTTCATGTACGAGAGGTCGTGGTTGGTAGAGCAGTCGGGCGTGTCGCGCCAAACCCAGTACATGTGGTACCAGCCATCCTTGAGCAACGTTGGCTGCGACTGGTAGGCATTCATCAAGCCCTGGCCATCGGTAAGCGGCGTATCTAACAAGCGTTTCCAGGTTTTGGTTTCGGTATTGTACATATTGTAAATTTCATTGCCGTTTCCACTGGAGCCATCGCGGTAATGATACAGCAACTCCCCTTCTTTTGTGAGCATAAAATGCGGGTAAGTGGTACGGTTTTCCCCGGCGCCCACCATTTCAAAAATCTGTTCGAGCGATGAAATATCATTGGGCAACGTACTTTTGAAATAAGTAAGCGGGTGCACATGCACATTGCCCGACAGGTGAATAAACCCTTCCCTGTCGATGCCAAGGGTTACAAAATTGTGGCTGTCCCAATCCAGCACGGTACTTGTGCCGCCTGCAGTTTCACGCTCTGTAGCAGGCATAATGTGAAGCTGAAAAGAATCCTCATCCAGGTTGCGCTGGCCTACCACCATGTTTCGGTTGGCATTGTAATAGGCAATATACTGCCTGTTTCCATGCGTGTACAGGCAAAAACCCACGGGGTGCCCGGCCCAAACCGAGTCGATGGCGATTGTATGAACAATGGAACCGGAATGATGCGATTCGTCGATGGTAACCGGTCCGGATGGTTTTTGTGAGCAGGCTGCAAGCAGAAAAGCCGGGCAGGCGAGAATCAAAAACAGGTTTTTCATAATACGAACTTTAAACATCGTTATATTTTGCGGCCCATGTAACGGGCGTTTTTTACCAAACGGGCATGGAAGGGCCTTTTTTATTTTCTTACCCTGGTTTCAACAATAATTTGTTTTTTACTTATAATTTAATGTCGTTTAGTTAAGAACTAAGATGAAAAAATCTGAAAGGCCAACACCCTTCGACTCCGCTCAGGGTGACAGTCAGACTGAGCGAAGTCCCTGTCTGCCGACAGGCAGGGAAGTCTGTTTTCACTAACTAAACGACATTGACTTATAATTTTATAGTTACGCTTTTCCCTTCGTAATTTCCGGCAGGCAGATGAATGGATATATCTGTTCTGTCCGACTTTGAATTCCAAATAGAAGTTGCGTGGCCGGAATTTATTACAACGTTGCCGGAAACGGAAAAATTAAATGTTGATAATTCGCGGTTGGGGTCGGAAACCGAAATTTCAGAAATTTTTTCTCCTGAAAATTTCACAAGAATAATTCCCGGATTTTTAGCTTCCAGTTCCGGATTTTTGCCCGGTTTTATTTTGCCCGCTTTGTAAAATACGGCCTGCAGCATGTTCAGTTCAGTATTTAAGACTGCCTGTATTTCTGTAGTATTCGACAAAATCTCAATGTTTTTAGCAGGATTGCCGGCCATCATTTTTTCGGAGGTTGTTGCAGGAAAAACAATATAGCTGTACGATTCATTGGATGGCCGCTCGCCGTGATTCAACCAAAGTTTAAATATTTCCTTTTGAATTGGTTCCTTTGGTGAATCTGTTTGTTTATTTATGGTCCACCACGAGCCGGTTTCGGAATTGTTTTTTAAGTTGATTTTAGCAGGCCAGGGGAAAGCATAACCTACATTGTCGTGGTAAATCCAGTCGACGTTTTCAAATTCTTTTTCACCTTTTTCCAAAATGCCCTTTTTTTGGTTGGTTGAAATTATTACATCTCCCCGAAGCAGGCTCTGGTTAAGGGTTGTAACCACCGGTAAATTTGTTTTGCACGAAATTCCGGCTCCAAGGCAAACATATTCCGTATCGAAGAAAAACCATGTTTTCCGGGCGCAAAGCGGGTCGAGCGGACTTTTAAAATCGAAACCCACCGCACCATATTTTCCATCGGTTGCGGCACCCACAAAATCGGTGAGCCCGAGCTGCTGAATCTGGCCGGGAGCAGGCAAATCAGGTTTTTGCATAATGGTTGCCCCGGGCACTTTCTGGTAATCGAACACCGGAAAAATGTCGTAATATTCATCGCCGGTAACCGAAATATGGTTGGCGCCGTCGCCGCGGTGGTGGTTAAGCAAACCCTCGCTGTTGTATGGCACTTCCATACTGTAATTGCGGGTTGAATACATCCGCACCGATGCAAACCAGCCGGGCCGCTGTATTGTAAAATGTTCGGTGTTCCAGTAGAATGTTGCATGAGAAACGGTTGCCTTTGCAATTCCATCGCGTATGCCAGCAATTTCCTGAAGTTCGTTTTTTCGGTAATCTGTGGTTTTCAGAAGTTTTTTTGCTGCTGTTGAAGAGTATGCGTGCAAAGCATCTTCGCGTGAAACGCTTCGGTTTTTCGCCCCGGGATCGGGGTATTTGCCAAAAATGAGGTGTTTGCAAATTCCATCGAGATAATAATCAACCAGTTTATTTATTTTTTCTGCAGAAAATGCAAAACGGGTCCCCGAAACATAATCGGCCCATTCGATAAAGGCATCGGCATAACCGGTTCCGTATGAAAGCGTATTGTTTACGCCATCTTCGCGGTGATGAAAGCTGTAATCGGACTGGATTCCCCGGCCATTGTAGCCCTTTGAACCCATTCCCCCGTTTATACGGGAAATTCCATAGCCATATTGCCGCCCAATCCAGTCAACGTGTACAATTTCGCCTTCTATAACTTTCAGCGCCGATTTGAATTGTTCATCATCTTCTAAAAAAAGAAGATTTTTTGCAAGGATTCCGGCAATTTTAATCCGGTCGCCGCTGGGCCGCGCCCCCGAAGCATTTAAATGTGCCCTGCCAATAATAGGCTGTGCTTTTGTTACCAGGCCGGCAGGCAATTCATCGCCCATAACCAGCATCAGGTAAACAAGGCTGGATGGGGTGCCAATCTGGTTGGGGTGCCAGTTGTCGCAGATGTAATCTTTTTCCACCCAGTGTTTTAAGGCAGATTCAATGGCGCTTTTTGCCTTTTTGCTTTTATAATATTTTGATGATTTGGTTTTATAAGCTCGCGCCATTTGAACCAGATTATCGTGGTGATAACGGTTTTCAAACCCTTCGCGCGAAACATCGGTGTAATTGATGTAAGCCCAGGTTCCGTCGGGCTGAAGGGTATTTACCAGTACATCCACGCGTTTGTCGTCCACTTTTTGGTTCATAATCGATTCGAGCACCCGTTTTTTAATCAGGGCTATGTCTTTGTCGGCTACAGCGCTGATTGTCAATCCAGTTGACAAAAGCAGCGCAGTGATGGTTGTAAATAAATGTTTCATAATTTTATGGTTTAATCCAGACCCCCTATCCCAAAGCATCGGGACACAGAAGGGGGGCTTTCGCCCCACCTTTGTTGGGAGAGGTCAGTATTTGTTTCTTTTCCCAATTAAGACCCCCTAAATCCCCCCGAAGGGGGACTTACCCCTCTCTTTTGGAGAGGTTGGGAGAGGCTGTCATTCCGGCCGTTTGTTTTTCCACAACTTAAAATCGTCCCAGTAAATCTGTAGGGTTTTGTTTTTTCCGCGCATAAAATCAATTAATCCTTTTGATGTATACAATTTCAGTGGATTAAAATCGGTCACTCCATCCGGGTTAGCATCTCCAGAATTGTGGGTTACGCGCGTTACATCAAAAACAACCTGTTTTTCGCCGCCTTCGGGCTGGATGGCCATATAATAACGCCCGTTATTTTTATCGCCTTCCTTGTAGTAATATTCCGCAGTAAACCATTTTCCAACAGGAACTTTTACGTTTGTATTGATTTCATCCCAAAGTGTGGTATATTTCTGGCTTCCGTCGGCAAATAATTCGCAATCCTGCCCGTCGAGAATGAAGTACAAATCACCCTCCCCGGCGTTTGGTTTTCCTATTCCCAAAGTTATCCGAAACCGGTTTGCAACGGCTTGGCTCCAGGTAATGTTGTTCCAGTATTCGGCTATGGTTAGCCAGCTTATTTTTTCAGGATAAGTTTTAACCGTATTAAAATCTTCGGGCAATAAAATCCGGACACTCTGGTAAAACTCTTTCCAGCCCACAGAATTTCCATAAATATTGGCTTGAATCCGGCCTTTATTCCCATCAACATTGGGTTCGTTCAGCCAGAAATGGAGAACATGATTCTGAGGGTTTCCGAGTTCAGCGATAATTCTGGCAAAGCGCTGTTCCTGTGTTCCACCCTGGTATTGCAGGCTGAAATTCCCGACATCCGGGTGGTTGTCGAAATCTTTAACCCAATCGTTTTTTATTGAAAATGAATTGTCGGTCCCTTCGATATCAGCATCATTCCCTTTTGCGACTACTTTAGAATCCTGCTCAAATCCCGATTGAAAAATAAGTTCTTCCATGGGATGATGTTCCGTGGCAGACTGCGCACAGGCCGTAACAAAACCTATAATTACCCAAATAAAGGTTGCCACTTTTTTCATAAATAATCAAATTTTAAAGGTTAAACAATTTACCTAAATACTTGTCTTTATTTTCTTGGCAAGCGCACTTTTATTGTTCCATTTTTGTTATTTATTGTCCGTTCCGGAATACGTATTTCAATTTGTTTGAAATTTTTGATGGTTTTATCGATTTCCATTGGCGGTGGGCCGGGCGAAACCAGGGAGAATAAACATGATTTTCGCATAACCAATGTTTCACTCACCGGCCAGCCTCACTTTTATTTTGGTTTTTCCGCCTTCAATGGTCCAGGCAGGAATGCGGATTTCAATGCGTTTCAACCCTTTTATTTGCCTGTCGAGTTCAAGCGGCGCCGGATACAGCGACACAATAGAAATATCCAGTTGCGGGTGCGAAAGGTTTTCAAGTTTCATCGTTTTCCCATCCTGTTCCAATAACGCACCGGTTTCGGTAATTTCCACATCGGCAGTGGTCGTCATGTGCCAGGTAATCAGACGGGTATTTTCGGATAGTTCAATTTCATCTTCAATGGTAACTGAAGCAGGACTGTCTTTAACAAATTTACGAAAAGCTGATTTCACCTGCCCTCGAAGGGTTTCAGTCATATCGAATGTAGCTTCAGGATTGTTGCCAGCCTTGAATTCTTTGAGGGTTACCAATCCTTCGGTACGGTGCAACGAATCGTTGACTGTAATTGTACTGTGGCCGTAATTGTTTTTGGTTAAAAGCGTCCAGCGCTCGCAGCTTTGGCAGCGTCCCCAAAGGTCGAAACCTGTTCTTTCCAATTCGTGATAACCCTGGTTTCCGGGATCGACCGACCAGCGCACTCCATTCAGTTCAAAAATAAACGAACCGCCATCCATGTTGCCATGGTTGACCATTCCCCTTCCTCCTTTTCCGCCAAAATAATAGTTGTGCGGATCGTTTTCACCCCCCGTAAAAATTACAACAGGGTTTGAACCTTCACCTTTCCAGGCGGTGGGCAGTTTTTCCCCGCCTTTTTCTTTGTATTGCGAGAGCCAGGCCATAGAGGCGCCGGCTAAACGCGACAGTTCGCCCATATCATCACCGGATTTAAGAAACCTGTCTTTCTCATAAAACTGCTTATTCCCTGATTTTGTGGCAAACCATGCAAGGATAATATCGCCACCTTCCCCTCTTTTATCGCCGCAATCGGCAAAATTGTAGTACCAGCCTGAGGGAGTGTTTGACAGGGCCCTGAAAACAGCGCTTTCCTTAAAAGCCGGGTAGTTCCAGTGGCCAAAATCGTTACCTAACGCGCTTTCGAGCATAGCGGCGGTAATTACTGAAAAACTGGTTCCATAGCCCCAATAGGTAGAACCTTCGGGGTAAACCCCATCCGGGCCATACTCCGCAAGCGAATGGGGCAAACCGTCGAGGGCGCGCCAGATTGTTTTCGCGGCAAGCTCAGGATCAACCTCAGCAATGGCTATCGAGGCAGCAATCATCCCGCCGTTGCAAACCTGGTTCCAGTTGTTTGTTCCATAAGCCCACCCGGGTGTTTTCCCGTTTTCAGGCCAGCTTGGCTTGATCCCTTTTTCAATAAGCGCTTTTTTTGCCGTTTCTATGGTTGATTTCGGGAGTTTTCCGGCTGTCCAGTCGAGGGCGAAAGCCACCGCGGTTGACATTTCAGCTACATCGAGATAATGCGACGGGTTCCAGTCGGTGAATTTACACACCGCGATTAGCTCATCGTTTATGCGTTCAAGTACGCGCTGATCCTTTTCCATTAAATAAACAAAACCGAGCATGTTGATCCTCCACAGCATTTCGCGCGATGTACTTAATAGACGGCGTCCAACCATTTTTCGTTCGAGCAGAGGTTTGTCGAAAATGGATTGTGCATTTTTTTGTATCGATTTGTACATGTTTTGCAAAACGGGGTCGGTTTTCATGTTCTTTTTTAAATCATTCAGGATGGATGCATTAAAAACCAACCGTGGTTGCGATTTTAGCAGGTTTTTTTTCAGGTACTGCACCGACATTGGATTGTCGAGCATAGGGATTTTTTGTTCCCGGGCTAAAACGGAAAGTGCAATTGCCAGGCTCAGGATCAGGCTAATAAGGTAAATTTTTGTTTTCATTTTAGTTGGATTTTGGATAGTTATTTATTTTGATTTCACTTTTAACGGCTCATATCTTTAATTTCTTTGTTCTTGTGTATATAGCTAAAACCGGTTTTGTTATCTATTGCTTTTCACCGGGCAGAAGCCGCGGTGCAGTCTTTAGTATTTTTCTTCTTTTTGTACTTGAGTGAAGCCACAGTGCAAAATTTAGAAATTTTCTATTTGTCTCTCCGGGTCAAAGGTTCAGCATTAATCAAAAAAAAGAGAAACAAAGCCGCAGTTAACTGAATAACCACGGCTTTATTTTCATTGATAAAATTACTAAACTTATAAAACCTCAGGATTATAAACTTCCATAACCACACCCCTATCGCGTGCAACAAATACATCGCTGGCTGCGTAAGTATTTGTCCCATTCGAAATGGTATAGTTTAATATAATCCCGTCTCTTTTCTTGTTTCCCCACTCATATGCTTTTGATTTGAATTCGCCAGTGCCAGAAATGGTATATGGCGAACCCGGAGCAGCAGCAACCGTGCAATTGTTTCCATTAAAGTTGAGCAACATATTGACCTCGCCGGTTAAAATTTTGGAATTCAGAATCATATTTAACGAAACCTGTTTTCTGCCTGTGGTAATTAATTTTGCCGTACTGTTGTTTTCAACATATTTTTCACTGTATGTTGTATTTTCAACAACAGCGTTGGCTGCATCCTTTACATTGCTTTGCCCATACCGGAAATATGTGCCGTGAAATTCGTTTATGTACTTAACCGCAAACATGGTAAAGTTTTTTGGCGCCACGGCCCATTGCGAAGCAATACGTATATCGGCATTTGGATTAGCGCTACGCCCAACCAGGATAGTATCAACATCGGAAGAACTTTTAAGGCGCACTGGTACAACATAACCCAGCTTTATAGCAAGCAGATCATTAAAAAATGCTTCGGTCAACTGTATTTCAACACCCCCGTTCATTTTGCCTTTTGGAATAACGATTTTATTAGGCGAGCTAATGGTATAGTAATTTGCAGGCATTGCCTTAATTGGATCGCCCTTGGGGCCAAATAAAATACCATTGCACAACGTATTATCAACCTGAATTTCAAACGCACGATCCTGTTTGTTTTCGTAAACGCCGCCCATTGCCACTGAAATAATAAACTTATAGGCATTGTCGTTTGAATTATCGTAAATATAATCACCCAACACAAGGGTCCTTACCGGAAACTGATACGGGAAAAAACCCGAAGTATAATCAAAATCGGGATGTTCGATATCGAAATTCTCGCATGAAACGAATCCGATTATTGCTGCTAATATTAAAAATATCTTTTTCATATTCTTCTATTTAATCGTTGATATTGATTATTTCCAACCTTTGTTTTGGATTAAATTAAATTTAATGATCTCCTTATCGGGGATAGGGCCGTAATGCATATAAGCATTATCGTATGCACGTTTTTCAACATTGAAATAAGTATATTTTGTCCCTTCAATGCGGACGCCTTTGGCAGGTTCGGTCAAATCAGCTTTCCATCTGCGCAAATCCCAGAAACGAAACCCTTCGAAACAAAGTTCCAGTCTTCTTTCGTTACGGATTAAGGCCCGCATTTGTTCTTTTGAACTTATTGACAACAGGTAATTATCAGGCTGCGCAATACCTGCCCTTTTACGAATAGCGCCTATTACATCTCTTGCCGAGTAAGCCTGTACCCCTTTTCCATCGGGCCCCCATGCTTCATTAGCAGCTTCGGCATAATTCAAATACAGTTCGGTATAACGGACATGGGTTTGATAATGCTGCTGGTTTGAAGGCGAGGCAGGATTTGCATTTACATCTTCGCGTAACAGTTTTCTCAGGTAATAACCTGTACGTGTTGAAGTCTGCAGGGCATCCAGCCCGTCGTCGCCCCCGCCTGCAGATGTATTTATGGTAGTACCCTTTAGACTGCTGCCATTATGCACAATGTACAAAGCCAAACGCGGATCCCTGCCTGTGTAAGGTTTTGTTGGATCGTATTTTGAATTTGTCTGGTCAGTTATCGGGTATCCGTTAGCCATTGGAAATGCATCAACAAGGTTTTGCGTAGGGTTAACCCTTCCCCTTCCATAAAGGGAAGGGGGGAAATTATTCTCTTCGCGCACCCTGTCGGAATAAATTGGCCTTCTCCACAGCATCTCTTTGATATCTTTCAAATCGCCGCTGGCCAGATTTGCATCATCGACCTGTGCTTTAATGTAAAAAGTATGCCCTTTTGAGTCGAGACCTGATAGTCCCCCAATATCATTCAGCAGCTCGGCATTATAATTTGCTGCATTTTCCCATAACGTAACGTTACCGGCTTCATTGAAAGCTGGGCTGGCAGCCAGCAGCGCAAGACGGCTCCTGATTGCTTTTACCGCCCTGCCACTTACCCTTTGCCGCGAAAAATCGCCCATAACGGTATTGTAAGAGTTGATATCGGTTATTCCGGTAAACCCCGGGGGCAATGCCGCCAGTGAAGCTATGTTTCCAAAATCCATCGGAAGGTATTTAAGAGCTTCTGTTAAATCGGCATACGCACTTGCCACCGACTCATTAAAGCTTGCCCTTGGTTTTGAAAAATCCTCGGCATTCTGCAAAAACTCGTTGTAGATTGGCGTTCCGAGCAACTCTCCGTTTGAACCAATTCCACCATGATTTCTTAGGAGAAAGTATTTAAAAGTTCCGCGGAGGCCATACGCTTCGCCTTTTAACCGGCGGATGAACAAGTCGTTTTGTTCTTTGCTTGTCCATTTCCATGGAACATTATCAACTATACTTAAAAAATGGTTGATGTATAAAATGGCCATGTTGCAATTATTCCATTCACTTTGCGGATCGTAAAGCGCTGACCATTCGCCTGTGGCCAATCTCATATATGAATTGAGCCTGTCGTTAGTCACGGCATCGTCGGTAGCAACTTCGTCCCATCTGTAATCGTTGGTGGGAATATAAGTGAATGCCCTAATCAATAATCCTTCGGCAAACGTAGGTTCTACATATACCCTGTCAATTGTACTGTGGTTATCATTTTCCGGCTCAAGCAAATCACAGGCCGTGAAAAAGAGTAACGAAATTAACAATATTGAAATTATTCTATAAAGTTTCATCTTTTATACTTTGTTAGTGAATTAAAAATTAGCTTTTACACCCACGGAGAATGTAAGGTAATAGGGTTCATTACCAACCCTGAGATCCCTGATTTCCCGGTCTTTGGCAAACTGGATAACATCGGAGCCGTTTACGAAAATATCCAATTTTTTCATTAGCATTGCTTTGGCAATTGTTTCCGGTAATTTCCACGTTAGCTGCACTTTGCGAATCTGGAAATAGTCGTTGTTGTATAACCAAAAACTTGATCTGCGCAAATTGTTACTGTTTGCCTGCGAACTAACCCTTGGATATGTTGCAGTATTTTTAGTTTCAGGTGTCCATGCGTTTAGAACCACTTCCGAATATTTATCGTTTGCGTCTATCCAGTAATAGCTGCTTTCCATAAAAGATTCAGAACCCGACCTTCCTTCGCCAATGGCATATAAGGTAAGATCTTTAAAGGCAATTTTCAATTCGAGCCCACCAGACAAAGGAGCCTGGTAACGGCGTAAATATACTTCATCATTTGAATCAACAATTCCATCTCCGTTCTGATCTTTGTATTTAATATCGCCTGGCATAACTGTACCAAAAGATTGTAACGGACTGCTGTTAATATCGGCCTGATCCTGGAAAAGTCCTATTGCCTCCAAACCAAATGTGGCATCAACCGGATTGCCTGCACGATATTGGTAATCGTTGTTATAAACTTCATCGACTTTTGTTCTTTCTGAAGTTACATAAAGCATATTGGCGCCAAGCATAAAGTTCCAGTTGCCTGCTGTTTTGTTATAACTTAAACCAAACTCGAGGCCTTTATATTCTTCTGCGCCAAAATTTTCGTAAGGGATAAAATCGGTATAAAAACTGGGATAAGTAGTTGATGGCCTAACAACCAAACCATTATACACGTTATAGAATAAATTCACTTCGGCTCCAATGGTTTTATTAAAAAACAAACCTTCAGCCCCGAAATTTACTTCATTTCGTTTTGCATAACCCAGATTTGGATTATCGCTCCAGCTCGAAATTACGCCCGAACGGCTCCTGGCGCCATCATTCCATGCATAACTTCCTGATGTTGTGTACCTGTTATCGTAATAAAAGAACCCGATAATTGGAAGATCGGAATTCAGAATCCCGCCCGAAGCTTTTATTTTTAGCAAATCGATATGTTTGGCAGAAGCCATAAAATCTTCTGAACTAACTATCCAGGCTAAACCCAGGGTTGGGGAATAACCACCCCGGTTGCCTTCGGCAAGTTTTACAGAATTGATGTAGGCGCTGCTAAAATCAACCAGGTATTTTTTGTCAAAAATATAACTCAGTTGTAGTCCAATGTGCGCATGTTTAACGCCCTGGTATTCGTCGTACGAATTGTTTGTGTTGTTTTGTTCTTTAAAGTGGCTTCCATAACCGAACAATGAACCGGTTACATGATGGACTTCTTTAAAAGTCCTGTCGTAGCTGAACTTTCCATAAAATCCAAATCTGCGGTAAAAGTCAGTATTTCCTACAACCTGTTCGCCCGACCGTGCATCCAATCCGTGTTGTGTCAAACTTATTATTTTATCTTCTGCAGCATCCCACGCAGGTTGGTAAACCGAATACTGATTGGCAACAGTCTGATCGTAAGCTGTGTAATAATCGAAACTGATGTTGGTGTGGAAAGTCAATCCCTGGGTAACTTCTCTCAAATCAAAATCAATACGGTTGTTGAACGAAAATTTGCGTTCTATATTTTCAACAACACCCCCTGAATAGGCGTCGGCAATAGGGTTTGTTACAAAACTGGAATTTCCGCCCAAAAGATATAACCCATCAACATCATTTTTTCTGTTCACCAACAATGTATTTGCCGGATCGATAAGTCCGAAAGGTAACAAAGGTGTGAATTCATGCGGCCGGACCGTTGCTGCCGACGAAAAGAAACCCCCGCGCTGGCTGCGGTTATTTGCAAAAATTGACGCACCGTCAATAGATGTTTTAATCCAGTCATTGATTTTCAAATCTACGTTTCCGCGCACATTAAAAATATTATTCCGGGCATTACCGGCTTCGCCAAAGTGCAGAATGCTACCTGCCGAATACCAGCCCACGTTAGAATAAAACTTTGCCACATCGTTTCCACCGGAGAATTCACTTACCAAATCGATATAATCTTTAAATGAACTCATGTAGTCATCAGCATAATAATCCACGTTTGGATAACGGTATTTGTTTCCTGTCCGGTAATTCTGGATAGTTGCATCGTCGAACAGGGGCGAAAGCCCATCGGTTGCCCTTGCTTTATTAAAGTGGGCCATATAATCGGCAGAATTCAAATATTTTGGCAAAGCCCTGGGAGTTGAAATGCCATAATTCACCAGGAAATCTGATTTCTTTTTAAAGGCTTCCCCACGTTTTGTAGTTATAAGAATAACACCGTTAACAGCCGCACTTCCGTAAAGTACTGAGGCATTAACATCCCTAAGGACAGTTATGCTTTCGATTTCGGAAAGGCGGAGCGATTCGATATCACGGGGGAGCCCATCGACAATAAACAAGGCATTGCCTGAATTTTGTCCGCTACCCGTGATGTCGGCTACATTTATACCTATCCCAATACCCCTGATACTGTTATTTCCCAGCAAACCAAGTGTTCTTCCGGCTAAAACATCGCTTAACATTATAGTGTTGTCCACTTCGTTAACCGCGCCTGAATTAACTGTGCTTACAAAACCAACTACATCGCCTTTAAATGCATTTCTGAAAGCAAGGTTGACTTTGTCGTTTTTTTCGTATAAAAACATTGTTTTTTTCAAACTGATTTTAACCTGGTTTATGGCCTCGTCGGTAGTGATTGACAAAGGCTCATAGCCAACGGCTTCGATAATAAGTTTGGCGCCTGGTTCAACTAAAGCCGAAAATCTCCCTTCGGCATCTGTTTTTGTGTATGCGCTGTTACTGAATATTTCAGCCTTTTCAACCGGAATTCCATTTTCATCGATTACAACCGATTGGATGGTAATCATTTTCTCTTTTTGAGCAAAAATTGTATTCGGGATGAATATAATTGCCGCGCAAATTAAAGCTAATAGTATTGAATATTTTTTCTTCATTTGTTAACTTTTTAAAATTACTACAATTAATTACCACCCGGGATTCTGCGGGAAACCCTTGTAAAGTTTTGTAAAACCAACCTGAATAGGCACCCAGTTGTGTTTTTTCTCTGCGACTCTTCTGACAATAAGCCGTTCCTGGATATTGATCGGTTTTCCGTTAGCTCCCCGGTCGAAATCAATTGCGGTTTTGTCGAGATATCGCGGATCGCCATTTCGGTTCCAACGGCGCAAATCGCAGAAACGTTGTCCTTCAAAGGCAAATTCAACCGCGCGTTCGCGTACAATTTCTTCGAAAAAAACATCTTTGTTTGCAGTATACTTAGTTGTCAGCGCCGGAAGTTGTGCCCTGGCCCTAACCATGTTAATTGCCTGTTCAGCAGTTAGCGTATAATTTCCCGAAGTTGCCTGCGGGCTTCCCCCCGCGCTAAAGTTAACTGCTTCGGCATACATTAAATAAATGTCGGAAAGTCGCAGATAGGGTACGTAAGCCATTAATTGTCCGGCAATACTTAACGAATAGGTCGGCCCCAACCCATTAAATTTTTTCTGATAATAACCTGTAACGCTTGGCGGATTGATCTGAGAACGGTGCCTTCCTCCATTGAAAAGTTGGGAAGTTTGATCGGCGCCTGCAGTAGCCCACCATCTTTCATTGTCGATCGCAATAAATCTATAGAACCGGGGATCGCGTCCGGTCCATGGGTCCAGCGGATTGTATTTCGAGTCGGGATCGGTGATTGGCAAACCATTTGCCATTCCAAAATTTTTGGTGAAATTGTGGGCAGGCACATCGGCATTGGTACCGCTGTTCAGACCGAATGAAGAAGGGCTGATTGCGCCCAGTGTTGAATTTCTGACGCGTGACCTGTCGTAAATGGTTGGCATCATAATACACTCTGTTCCTCCGGGGCGAAGGTTTGAACGCATATAAAAATTGTCCATGTAAGTTGCCCACGGAGTTAAGGTATAAATTGCGGTTTCATCAGCCAGTTTCAGGCATTCGCCAAATGCCTGGGCTGCTTGTTTACATAATTCGGCATTGAACGAATTGCTTCCTGTTGCCTCTTCGTTTATCATAGGGCTTGCGGCATACAATAAAGCTTTTCCGAGATACCCCAATGCATGGAATTTATTTATCCTGTCGCGGTTATGGCCCAGCGTTTTCTGGCCCGGGGCCGAAAGATCCCAGTGGTTTGGCAGGAGATCGGCAGCCGCCCTGAAATCCTTGGCCATGAGTTTAGCAGTTTCCTGAAAATTTAACCGGTTGAATTCTTCCGTTATCAAATCTTCTGTCGGTTCCAGAACCCTGGTAATATAAGGCATTCCTCCCCAGAAACGCGCAATTTCGAAATAGAACCAACCCCTGAAGAACAAAGCCTGCCCTTTAATGTGTTTTTTCTCTTCTTCCGTTCCCTCAAACAAGCCGGGTTCGTCGATTTTTGCCAATGCGAGGTTTGCTTTTCTGATGGCATACCATGCATATTCCCATACCCTCCGGTCGCGCGCAGTATTGCTTGTTGGTACGGGTGTTCTCCCGAAAAAATAAGTTTCACTGTTCCAGTAATTGCCATTATCGAAATTATAAGGATAGTTATTCAATGTTTCGTCGGCAAACAAATACTTGTTCCAGGCGCCCCCTTTGTCAGGATCCATGATACAGTTGTACATTTCTTCAACAAATCCCTGGAAACTGGTAAAGTTTCCGTAAACGTCCTTTTCTGAAATACTTGCTTCGGGCGCTTTATCGAGGTAATCTTCGCAAGAAACAGAAGCAAATATCAATACAAGAAAAATGACATAAGAACGTAGATAATATTTAATATTTTTCATATTCTTATTTATTAAAAGGTTAATTCAATTCCTAAGTTAACTCGTTTTACTGTAGGATATGCACCCTGTGTTGCATCTCCGCCTGTGTAGGTCTGTTCCCTGTCGTCGGGTAAATTCGACCAGAAGAACAGGTTGTTTCCGTTAATAAAAAGCTTGAGGTTCGAAAGTCCTGCCTTTTTTACCCATGCTAAATCATTTAAGGCATAGGCAATTTCCACAGTTCTCAACCTAAGGTAGGAAGCATCGTAAAGAAAATAGTCGCCTGTGTTCTCTGCCTGTGTTTTCCAACGTGGTAAAAACGAAGTGGCATCGGGATTATCTTTCGACCAATAATTGGCAACGTGCCCATAAAGCACATCCATATCGCTAAGGTAGTTGTTGAACGGAATCCAGCGGTTCGCGTTGTTTACCCCGTAAAACTGTACCATAAAGCTTAACCCTTTGTATGTTGTGCCAACCGACAAACTTGCCGTATTCTGCGGAATTTCGGAATATCCAACAGGAGGAGTGTCGTCGCTTCCCTTGATAATCCCATCGGCATTAAAATCGATTAAATCGTAGTAACCCGGAAGTTTTTGCAGATCGTTGGTTTCGGTCGGGATGCTTGCAAAAATCTCGTCCCAGTTATTGTAAAACTCGGTTTTTAATAACCTTTTTTGTTGCCCGATAGGGTAACCTTTAGCTTTTAAATATTCATACTGTAGCGGTGCATCATCCCTGGCAATAATTTCGTTTTCGTTATGAGAAATCGCCAGATTGCCCCATATTCCAAAATCTTTATTGATTTTTTTATTAAATCCCAGTTCAATTTCAAATCCGTTCGATTTTACCTGGCCCAGATTGGCGCTGGGCGGGGTTGCCCCAAAGAACGGCGGGACGTTTCTCTGAGCGCCAGACAACAAAATATCTGTCCGGTCTTCGGTAAAATAATCAACATTAAGTGTAAACAGGTTTTTCAGAAGGCTCAATTCCACACCCAGGTTTGTTTTTATTGCCGTTTCCCACCTGATACCTGGATTGCCAACTACCGATTCGCGGTAAAAAACATAAGGGCTTAAACCGGTTGCAGAACTTGTTGTTAAGGCATTTAAGTTGGCCCTTCCGCCATAGGCAAACTGTGAATCATACAACCAACGCTCACCGCTAACTTTATCGTCGCCGATTTTTCCAATGCTGTATCTTATTTTCAGTTTATCAATCCAGTTTACATTAAAGAATTTTTCGTTGGAAATATACCATCCCACCGCCAACGAAGGAAAAAAGTCGAAACGGTAACCAGGCCCGAATTGTTCGGAACCGTTGTAAGCGCCATTCACTTCAAACAAATATTTTGAATCGTAATCGTATGTGGTACGGAATACCCAGTCTTCACGATAATTTTTAAACATACTGCCAGAAGCAAATTCTTCGCGTTTGAACAAACCCATTGCAGTTACGTTATGCAAATTGAAGTTTCGTGCATAGTTCATTTGCATCTGATACATCAGCCGCCTGTTGACAGGTATCCCACTGGTAAAGTTTGCCCCGCTGCCAACTGCTTCCTGACGGATTGTCCATGGCCGGAGCACCCATCCGTATTCCTCATCGCTTACGGGCAGTAAAACTGTATATTCGCTTGGATCCTGGCTAGGCCCGGTATATCTCATGGGGTAAATCTGTTTGTATTGAATATTTGTTGCGGGTTCGCCTGGACGTCCATGGTTGGAAACATCGTAAATACCGCCTTCTGAGCGGATACTATTATCAAAAAATATAGAGGCTTGGGCATTTAACCCTTTGGTAATAAAATTCAAATTCTGTTCAAGGTTAAAATCAGAATTTAACTGTGTAGCCCTTGTTTGCCGAATACCTAAATTATAAACAATAGCTAACGGATTAACTGTATTATTGCCGCCCTCCTGGTTAGCCCCCCACCTGCCATCTTCGTAAACAGGTAAAAAAAGGTTTGGCGCCAGACCGTAAGTTGCGCTCCACATCCATGCATCGGCCCGGCTTGTACTGCCCTCGTTGTTAAAATTTGTATTTTTCTGGCTGTAATACCCCGAAAGATTTAGTTTAAATTTGGTTGTATTGGTCAGTTGTATATCAATATTACTCCTGAAATTAAACCTGTCGTAATTGTAGTTTGGATCGTAACCTTTCCCGTTATCATAATCAGCAAACATATCGCCTTCGTGCAAATAGGCAAGCGATCCAAAATACTGGACTGCTTTGCTACCTCCCTGGGCGCTTAATGTCATTCGGTGTGCAACTGCCAAATCTTTAAACATTTCAGCTTCCCAATCGACATTGGGATAGATCTGGGCATATTCGGGAGTCTGTGGCCTACGGTAACGCTGAATTATTTCGTATGGCACATACGCTCCCCATGAAGGTTCGTTTAAAACACCTTCGCGTTCAATTATTTCATTTTTGGCCATCATGGCTGCATATGAGTCAAGCTTGCTGGGTTGTTTAGATAGCATCGACCCGGTAGTGGTATAATTAAAATTGAGCGTGGTTTTACCTTCAGAGCCACGTTTTGTGGTAATAAGTATAACCCCGTTAGCGCCTTTTACCCCAAAAACGGCAGTGGCTGAAGCATCCTTCAAAACCGAAATACTCGCAACCTCGTTTACATCAATGTTATTCATGCTTCGTTCAACGCCGTCGACAAGCACAAGCGGCTGGCCACCGTTCCATGTATTCTGGCCACGAATAAAAATGTTGGTAGCACTTTCGCCGGTCAGGATACCTCCGGGTTCGCCAGAAGTAGTAAGGGCAACAACCCCGGGCAATTGCCCCATCAGGGCCTGCCGTAGGTCGGAAACGTTTCCTGTCCGCTTTAACTGTTCATTCGACATTTGTGCTATGGAACCGACAACGGTTTCTTTCTTTTGGGTACCATAGCCAATTGCAACTACCTCTTCGAGCCCAATGGATTGTTCTTCCATTACCACCCTGAAAACGCTATTATTTCCCACTGTTATTTCCTGTGTTTTCATACCTACAAAGGAAAATTGTAAAATTGTTTCGGCACCGACATTAGGAACCGAAAAATTTCCATCGACATTGGTAACTGCTCCTATTGACGTACCTTTAACAATAACCGACACGCCAGGAAGCGGCATGCCCTCTTCGTCGGTAATATTTCCCGTTACCGTTTTTTGGGCATAAACCGTTATGCCAAACGCAACGAAAAAGAAACATAGTATTAAAAAGCGGGTTGCTTTTTTAATTCCATTTTTGTTTTCCATAAAAAAAGTATTAGGTAAATAATTTTATAAGTTTAATTCAAATAATTTTCTGATGTTTCGCTTTCTGTTTTAATTGTTTTTCTCCATATTTTTTCGTTTAATTATTGATTCAAGAAAATAATAATCAGCATAAACCAAAGGAACGTCAATTTCAGATCCATTGGGCAAATACCCGGTTGAGTGTTTTAGCAAAAATCCCTGGTTCTCGCCAACTGTTGCAAGAAACTCAGGCGATGACAATGTCCCGAATAAACGGTCGGCCACTTCCCTGTATTCCGCCCCTTTTTCAGAATAACCCGAAAGTTCGTACAGGGCCGATGCTATTATTGCCCCCGCCGATGCATCGTATGGCTCGTCGGGGATATTGGGTGCGTTAAAATCCCAATAAGGTATTTTCCCATCCTTTATCCCTTCCTGGCTTAATATAAAACCAGCAATTATTTCGGCTTGAGTTAGGAACTCCCTCATCCCTGTTTCGCGGTACATCATTGTAAACCCATATAACCCCCAGGCCTGCCCGCGTGCCCACGCGCTCTCATCGGAATAGCCCTGATGCGTTTGTTTGTTCTGTACTTCGCCTGTCTGCGGGTTGAAATCGACTACATGAAATGAGGAACCATCTTCCCTGAAATGATTTTTTATGGTTGTTTGTGCATGCTTAACCGCAATCTGCCTTAACGTATCGTTCCCCGTTTCTTTTGCAACCCACAGCAGCATTTCAAGGTTCATCATATTATCAATGATCACCGGAAAGTCCCACTTGTCGGCATTGTGATCCCACGAACGGATGCAGCCAACCACAGGGTTATACCTGGTTGCAAGGGTAAGGGCCGATTGAATAACAACATCGCGGTAAAGACTGTCCCCGGTACTAAACCAGGCTTTGCCAAAACTGCCAAACATTTTAAAGCCCAGGTCGTGCGTGGTACCATCCCATTTCTGCTTCTCGAGCGGCAAGGTAAATTCAATGGCAAAGTTTTCCCATTTTTCATCGCCGGTCAATTCGTAAACCATCCAGAGATTTCCAGGGAAAAAACCACTTGTCCAGTCGCGCCCGCGAACAAGTTTCATCCGCCCGTTTTCAATAGTCCGCGGTGAAATATAAACACTGTCGATAAACATTTCGGCAAGCTGAACGGCATATTCCATTTGCCGGGAAACAGGGGAAATAAGATCTTGTGTGGTTTGCTTTTTATTTTGATTGGAACAACCAATAAACACAAGCACCATAAGGAAACCTTTTAGTTTATTCATAGATGGAAAGTTAGTTTAAGAAAATGAACATATGATTCCTAAAAATCAAACAGAATTCATAATAGCACTCAAATTCCTAATTTAAATTAATCTCTATTTATAAAGTGTCCAGAACCTTTAAATAAACATTTACACCCTTATTTCAGATTACTTCAAAAAATTAGAAATCGATTGCATCAAATGTATAAAAAATTCTATTTGTTGCAAGAGTTTTTGATGTTTTGCAAACGACATAATTCTATTACATCTGCTTTTAAAATGAAACTAAATTATCTTAAAAGAGCAATAAACAGGTTATCAGCTAATTAATTTAGAATTAAAATTGGCAGACAAATTAAAATATTTGTGATTTTTTAAAGCAATTATTAAAACTAAGAAGTGCAGATTATATAACCCGGGTTTTATACCTGCAGAAAAATACAGTACTGTTTTCCAGTTTTTACCTGACATAATCTTTAGGTTCAACTTCCCCGCGAGCAACCCGTAAGGCATTCATTGCCAGGGCTTCAAGCTCGTCTTCGCCCGGGTAGGTAAAAACCGGGGCAATAAACCCGGCCTTTAATTTAATATATTTCTCAAAACCAGCGTTAAAGGCAAGTCCTCCGGTTAAAATAATTGCGTCTACTTTCCCATCGAACACCACTGCCATTTGGCCAATACTTTTAGCTACCTGGTAAAACATGGCCTCCTGATAAAACATGGCTTTTTCGTTACCCGATTTGGCCATATCCTCAACTTCGCGCGCATTGTTTGTACCCAGAAAACTCACAAAACCTCCTTCTCCCACAACCATTCTTTCTATTTCGCTTTTGGAGTATTTCCCGCTAAAACAAATATCGATAAGCTGCCCGGCGGGAAGCGTGCCCGAGCGCTCGGGGCTAAAAGGCCCTTCGCCATTTAAGGCGTTGTTAACATCTATTACGCGCCCATTTTTATGCGCCCCTATCGAAATTCCACCGCCAAGATGCGCCACAATCAGGTTTAAATCTTCGTAATTTTTCGCCATTTTCTTAGCATGGGACCTGGCAATTGCTTTCTGATTTAAAGCATGGAAAATTGAACGCCGCTGAAAATTGGAATGCCCCGAAACCCTGGCAATTTCATCCAACTCGTCGGTAACAACCGGATCGGCAATAAAGGCCTGTGCATGTGGAATTTGCAAAGCAATGTAATCGGCCAGCAGAGGCCCGAGGTTACTGGCATGTTCGCCCATTACGCCCTCGCGAACATGTTTCAGCATTTGGTGGTTTACACGGTAAATCCCAGATTCCACCGGATATGTCAACCCTCCCCTGCCGATAATAAATTTTATGGAATCTACTTCAATTCCCTCATCAACAAGGGCATCAATTATCAATCCTTTTCTAAAATCAAACTGATCGATTATATTTTCATACCTGAACAAATCCTCGAATGAATGACGGATTGCTTTGTTCAGCACACATTTGGTATCGAAATAAACCGCAAATTTTGTTGATGTGGAACCCGGATTTATTGCCAGAATACGGTGCATTTATCTAACTTAATAATGATGCAAGTGCAATGGAATTTAATTTTGTTTTTTCGCTGTCGCCTCTCGATGAAACCACCACAGGAACCTTGGCGCCGGCAATTATCCCAGCCATTTGGGCATTACATAATTTTGAATTGGTTTTGTAAAATACGTTGGCAGCATCGATGTTGGGAAATAGCAGGCAATCGGCATCTCCGGCAACCGGCGAAGTAAACCCTTTCAATTTGGCTGTAGTACGATCGATAGCAACATCCAGCGCCATTGGCCCGTCGACCATTCCACCTTCAATTTGGCCATGTTCCGACATTTTTGCAATTGTTGCCCCATCCATACACGACTGTATTGAAATGATAATTTGTTCGGTTGGGGCAATTACCGCAACTTTTGGATCGTCAATCCCGAGCCGTTGGGCCGCCTGAATCAGGTAACCTGTCATCAGTATTTTTTGTTTTAAGTCGGGATAGGGAATAACGCCGGCATCGCTGAAGATGAGAAGTTTGCTGTAGTTCGGATTATCCATAACGGAAATGTGGCATAAAGTTCCGCTACTTGAGACCAATCCAAATTCTTTTTTCAGGAGCACCCGCATAAACTTATCTGTAGGCAGCATTCCTTTCATTATTAAATCGGCTTCACCTGTGTTAATTAATTCTATCGCTTTTTCGGCTGCTTCTTTGGGCGATACCGCGTCGACTATCCGGTACTTACCGGCATCGATATTCAAGTCTGATAAAACTTTGATAATTTTATTTTTTTCGCCGGTTATAATCGGGGTTACAAAACCCATTTTAACTGCTCCATGCAGCGCTTCAATTGTATTTTCATCGATACCGTTAACAGCTACCAACCTTTTTTCGGGCTGCTTTTGAGCGGCATCCAGCAAATCGTTAAAATTTCTTATAATCATTTTTTTTATGTCGAAGTTAAGGCAAACTGTTCATCCAATCCACAATTTTTATCACATTAATTTATGTTGTAAACCATCAATAAAAATTTTATGGTTATAATCTAGTTTTCAAATTCAGGTTAATTGCAAATTACGAAACAGAATTATTGATTTTACTTATATTTTAGTACAAATGATTTCGGTATGAAAGAAAAAAAGCACAGGACGAGCATCGAAATTTAATAAAAAATCTTTTAAATTATGTCATGCTTCATCCTGATTTAAGCGAAATAAAAAGGGTGTTATAGAATATATCGAATTTCGTCAGTGGAAAATTTTTTTGTATTAATTTCAAACCCTGATAAAAACTAACTAAAAATAAAATACACACCTGATTTGTTTTATTCAGTTTTTCCATATCAATTTGCCCCCCCTTCTGAAAAAAAATCCGAAGCAATAATAAATACAAGCAACTTCAATCGATTTTCAACGTCGAAAATGCGTTCGAACGGAGAGCTTGCATAGTAATTGTTTCAGGAAAGCATTTTATAGTTGTCGACAGACTTAATCTATATTAATTATATCACTAATTTAAATACGATGCGTTATGGTAAATAAAATTACATCTCTGGCTGAGTATCTTCAGAAGTATCAGGAAAGTGTTTCCAATCCTGAAGGGTTCTGGGGTAAAATTGCCGAAAGCCACTACTGGCGTAAAAAATGGGACAGGGTACTCGACTACAAATTTGCAGGAGAAGGAGCTCCCGATGTTAAATGGTTCATAAATGGCAAACTGAACATTACCGAGAATATTTTCGAGCGGAACATGTTCATGCGGAAGGACCAGGTTGCCATTATCTGGGAACCCAACGACCCAAAAGATCGCGAAATAAAACTTACTTACGGCGAGCTCTTCGACAAGGTAAAGCAATTTGCCAACGCGCTTTTGAAAATGGGTGTAAAACGTGGCGACCGAGTTGCTATTTATCTTCCCATGGTACCCGAACTGGCAGTGGCCATGCTGGCATGTGCACGTATCGGGGCCATTCATTCAATAGTGTTTGCGGGATTCTCGGCCACTGCTCTTGCCGATCGGATTATCGATGCTTCATCCAACGTAGTTATCACCTCCGATGGCGGGTTCAGGGGGACAAAAAGCATCCCGATAAAAGGGATTGTCGATGAGGCAGTTTCAAAATGCCCGACAGTTGAACATGTTATCGTTTTAAAACACTCCAACGACGAAATTAATATGGTTAATGACCGCGATGTTTGGTGGCACGACATTATAAAGGGGGTTTCATCAGAAAATGTTGCTGCCGAAATGGATGCCGAGGATATCCTGTTCATACTTTATACCTCCGGCTCAACCGGAAAACCCAAAGGAGTTGTTCATACAACCGGCGGATATATGGTTTATGCCGAATATACCTTTAAAAATGTATTTCAGTACAGCGATGGCGACATTTACTGGTGTACGGCAGATATAGGCTGGGTAACAGGGCACTCGTATATTGTTTATGGCCCGCTGTTGACCGGCGCAACCACAATAATGTTTGAAGGTGTGCCCACATGGCCCGATGCCGGAAGGTTCTGGGATGTAGTTGACAAATACAAAGTAACCCAGTTTTACACAGCTCCAACTGCAATCAGGGCGCTGGTTGCACAGGGCGATCAATGGGTGACCAAACACGATTTAAGTTCGCTGAAAGTGCTTGGGACTGTGGGTGAGCCGATAAACGAAGAAGCATGGCGCTGGTACCACGATTTGGTTGGAAAAGGAAAATGTCCGATTGTTGATACCTGGTGGCAAACCGAAACCGGCGGGATAATGATTACGCCCCTTGCAGGAATAACGCCAACAAAACCTTCGCTGGCAACCCTGCCCTTACCCGGTGTTCAGCCTATTTTAGTTGACCCTGAAGGTAGGGAGCTTAAAGGGAACAGCGTGGAAGGTATTTTGTGTATAAAATTCCCCTGGCCCGGAATGCTGCGGACAACTTATGGCGACCACCAGCGTTGTTTCCAAACCTATTTCTCGGCTTTCCCCGGACTGTATTTAACCGGCGACGGGGCTAAACGCGACGAAGAAGGATATTACCGTATCATTGGCCGTATCGACGATGTAATCAATGTTTCGGGACACCGCATTGGTACAGCCGAGGTTGAAGATGCCATAAACCAGCACCCGAAAGTAATCGAATCGGCGGTGGTAGGATACCCCCACGAAATTAAGGGCTCAGGTATTTATGCTTATGTTATTTGCGAGGAGCTTTCGGACAATGAACTGAAAACCATCGAAAACGAAATCAGGGACACCGTAAACAAGTTTATAGGCGCTATTGCTAAACCCGATAAAATACAGATTGTAAGCGGTTTGCCAAAAACAAGGTCTGGTAAAATCATGCGGCGCATCCTTCGAAAAATCGGGGAAGGCGATGCGACAAATCTTGGCGATACCTCAACTCTGCTCGACCCGGGAGTGGTTGACGAAATTATTGAGGGGGCAAAGGTAGCAGTGAAACGATAATTTTAATTCAATACAAAAAGACATCTTCCGCGGAAGGTGTCTTTTTATTTGAACCTTGCTATAAATCAAATGGAAATAAATAAAGTTTTAAACCGCAACTTCGTAGTTGTTGGTGCAATTTTAATTCAACTTGCCCTTGGCGCAATTTACGCCTGGTCGGTTTTTACAAAAGGATTGGTTGATGCCGGTTGGAACAAGGCACAAACTCAGATAGTGTTCTCTTGCGGCCTCGCCTTTTTTGCAATAGTTATGGTTATAGCCGGACGGATTATACCAAAATTCGGGCCTAAAAAACTTACTATTGCAAGTGGGATAACACTTGGCCTTGGATACCTGCTGGCAGGCTTGTTTGGCGTCGAAAATTTTACTACTACATTAATTTTTGTCGGAATAATGGGTGGCTCAGGTATAGGCCTGGGATATGTAGTCCCAATTGCTGTTGGAATGCGTTGGTTTCCCGATAAAAAAGGGATGATAACAGGCCTGGCAGTCGCCGGGTATGGATTTGGGGCAACACTTTGGATAACCCTTGCCGGAAAACTTGGAGCAATTGGAGGCGGTGAGTTTATCCAGAAGTTTGGGTTATCGAATACATTTATCATTTTTGGCGCAATATTTTTTGTGGTCGTGCTATTAGGAAGCATTTGGATGGTTTTTCCTCCGCAGGACTGGAAACCTGAAGGCTGGGAAGCAGCTCAAAATAATTCTTCAAAAAAATCAACCTGCGAAATCGACCTTTCCAGTCGCGAGATGTTGCGTACCCCGCAGTATTACCTACTCCTGTTAACCTTCGCATTTGGCGCCAGCGCCGGATTAATGAGCATTGGGTTAATGAGGCTTTGGCCCACGGCAGCGATGCAGGCAAATGGCATACCCGAAGAAGTTGCCAGCGCCGCCGCTACGCTTGCAATGGCTGTTTTCTTCGCCTTGTTTAACGGGTTGGGGCGAATTCTTTGGGGAATGATTAGCGATAAAATCGGCAGAAAATTGTCAATAATTATCATGATGGCAACACAAGGCGTTTTTGTAATCCTGTTTCAATGGATGGCAGGTACGCAGATTACACTGTACATATTTGCAATGCTGATTGGATTTAATTTCGGCGGAAATTTTGCCTTGTTCCCAACAATTACAGCCGATACCTTCGGGACAAAATACATTGGACAAAACTATGGCTGGGTTTTCCTGGCCTATGCAATTGGCGGAATTTTTGGCCCAATACTTGGCGGAAAATTAGGCGATATGGGCAATTTCCCCCTTGCTTTTACCATTTGCGGGATATTGTGTTTTGTTGCAGTGTTCACAATATTGTTGGTTAAGCCCGCTAAAAAGTAACTCAAAAAATATTTGTTTGTAAAAAGCGTCCCTTCTGGGGGCGCTTTTCTTTTTTAAATTTTAACTGTTACCAAACAGTTAACTTTCCAATTGTTATAAAACATATCCTTCCATTTTACTTCTTTTATAACCTATCATAACTACCTGGCTTCAAGTTAGTTTTAATCCGTTTTACAAGATAAGCAGGGCGCTTCCGGAAATTTCTTAAAATGACTTTTTTTATGAATTTTATGATAGAAAAAATTCAACTTTGCAGTTTCAAAAATTAAGCGGACAATAAAAGTTAAGAAACCAAAAATATTACCATGCCAATTAAAAAATTAAACAGCATTTTTAAGCCAAAGCGCATTGCACTTATTGGCGTTTCAGATAATCCAAACAGTGTAGGGGGGATTACCCTGCGCAACCTGGTAGGCGGCGGTTTTAACGGTGTGGTTTACCCTGTAAACCCAAAGCGCGAGGCCGTTTTTGGCATACCATGTTATCCCGATGTGAAAAGCTTGCCAAAAACCCCCGATCTTGCAGTTATTATGACCGCTGCACGGTTTGTGCCGCAAATCATCCGCGAATGTGGCGAAGCCGGAATCCACGGTATCATTATCATGTCGGCAGGATTTAAAGAATCGGGCGAAGAAGGTAAAGAACTCGAAAACCAGGTTAAGGCCGAAAAAGCAAAATTTCCGGAAATGCGCGTAATAGGCCCGAACTGCCTCGGTATACTTGTACCCGGATTAAATATGAACGTGAGTTTTGCCAACGGGATGCCTAAAAAGGGGCATGTGGCATTTATTTCGCAGTCGGGCGCCTTATGTACTTCGGTCCTTGACTGGGCTTACGACTCAAATATCGGGTTTTCCTATTTTGTTTCGATTGGTAACTCGATGGATGTTAACTTTGGCGACCTGATCGACTATTTCGGACAGGATCCAAACACGAGGTCTATAGTACTTTACGTAGAATCGATGGCCAACGCCCGCACATTTATGTCGGCTGCCCGTGCTTTTTCCCGCGAAAAACCCATTATTGTATATAAATCGGGACGCTTCCCTGAATCGGCTGCGGCGGCAGCCTCCCATACGGGTGCAATGGCATCTGAGGATTCAATTTACGATGCTGTTTTCCGCCGGGCCGGACTTGCCAGGGTCTTTGATTTCGGAAACATTTTCGAGTTTACCGATTTGGTCGGGCGTCGCAGGATTCCCAAAGGAAACCGGCTCGCAATTGTAACCAACGCAGGAGGCCCCGGAGTTATGGCCACCGACTCATTAATTTCAATGGGTGGCAAACTGGTTGAGCTTTCTGAAACTACAATGCAAAAACTTAACGATTACCTGCCCCCGTTCTGGTCGCACGGAAACCCTATCGATGTGCTGGGAGATGCCCCTCCCGAAAGGTTTGCCCGGGCCACGGAAATTGTCCTTGAAGACGAAAACGTAGACGCAGTTCTTGTATTGCTCACACCACAGGCAATGACAGCCCCAACCGAAACTGCAACTGCCATTGCTCAACTGGCATCAAAAACAACTAAATCGATAATGGCTGGGTGGCTGGGTGGCGCAAGTATGCGCGAAGGAATCCAGATATTTAACCAGGCGGGGATTTCGAGTTTCACCGCACCCGAACAAGCTATCAGGGCATTTATGACCCTTTCAAATTATGCCGAAAACCAGGAAATGCTGTATGAAACCCCAAAAGAGGTGCCGGTTTCATTTCAATACGACAGGTTTGAACTGCGAAAAAAATACCTGAAGGAAATTTTCCCAAAAGCCAAGATCCTTAACGAGGACGATTCAAAAATGCTCGTGAACGATTATGGTATAGATACAACCCACCCGTTTGCCGCTGCCACCGAAGATGAAGCAGTTGCCATTGCCGACAAAAAAGGCTACCCTGTGGTTTTGAAAATTTATTCGCCCGACATTACCCATAAATCGGATGTCGGGGGAGTTGCCCTGAATATCAAAGACGAGGAAATGGTAAGGGCAACCTTCAGAAATATGGTTAAAACAGCAGCACAAAAACGCCCCGATGCAAGAATTGAGGGCGTGACCGTGCAACGAATGGTAAATACCAAAGACGGAATCGAACTTATTGTAGGGACGAAAAAAGACCCTACTTTCGGCACTGTGATGCTGGTCGGGATGGGCGGCACTACCGCCGAACTGTTCAAGGACAAACGCCTTGAGTTCCCGCCGTTAAACGAACAACTTGCAAGGCAAATGATAAAATCGCTCAAAATATATCCGCTGTTAACCGGATACAGGGGCGACAAACCAAAAAACATCGAAAAGCTGATCGAAGTTCTGATACGAATGTCTTATCTGGCAGCCGATTATCCAGAAATAACCGAACTCGATATAAATCCGCTTGTGGTTACGCCAACCGATGTAATCGCACTCGATGCCCGCATTGTTGTCGATGAAGAAATTCTGAAAAAACCCGTTAAGGAATACTCGCACCTCATTTTACGGCCTTATCCCGAAAGTTTAATTAAAACGGCAACTTTAAGAGATGAATCGGAAATTTTACTCCGCCCAATCAGGCCCGAAGACGAACCACTATGGCTTGAACTGTTGGGGAGTTGCTCAAAGGAATCAATTTATCAACGGTTTCGTTACGATTTTTATTTTGATTCGCATGATATTGCATCGCAATATTGTTTTATCGATTACGACCGCGAAATTGCCATAGTTGCCGAAATTGAAGAAGAAGGCAGAAAGAAACTCATTGGAGTCGGCCGGTTAATAGCGGATCCTGATGTTGAAATAATGGAGTATGCTGTTTTAATTACCGATGCCTGGCAGAAAAAGGAACTTGGTTTTACTTTAACCAATTATTGCATGGAAATTGCAAAAACGAGGGGGGTAAAAACCCTGGCCGCTGAAACTACAAAGGATAATAAACCAATGATTTCGGTTTTCAGAAAGTTAAATTTCAAAATCAGGTTTAACGAGGATACCACCGTATCGGTAACCAAAGACCTTACGGCGGAAAATTAAAGCCCCCCGGGGGGAATTGAAAAAAATGAGGAATAAGAAATAACAAGGAGCAAATTACAAATTGCAAAACACAAATAACAAATAACAAATAACAAAACACAAATAACAAATAAATTTCAAAAAACAATATTCCAACAGTTTCGGGTTTAAATATTTGGCATTTGGATTTTATTTGATTTTTGATGCTTGAATTTTGGTATTTAATACTCCCGGTTAAGTTTGCAGTTTTAAAAAAAATGTACCTGTAATTATGGATTTTGAAAAGCTGGAACAGGCCGTTGCACTTATCCGGAAAGCAAAATATACAGTTGCTTTTACCGGCGCCGGCATTTCAGTCGAGAGTGGCATTCCCCCGTTCAGGGGTAAAAACGGGCTTTGGAACAAGGTAGATCCTATTTTTCTGGAAATAGAATATTTCAGGACAAAGCCCCTACAATCGTGGAAAAAAATAAAGGAGATTTTTTACGATAGCCTTGGCGATACGCAACCTAATATTGCCCACGATACGCTTGCCAAAATGCAGAAAAGAAGTTTTTTAGAATCGATTATCACCCAAAATATCGACCATCTGCACCAAAAATCGGGAAGCAGATATATATACGAATTGCACGGAACCTATAAACAACTGGTTTGTACCGAATGCAGCTCGGAATTCGACATGAGCTTTGCCGACCTGAATTATTTGCCGCCTACCTGTTACATTTGCAAGGGAATACTTAAACCCGACATGGTTTTTTTTAACGAGCCAATCCCCCCTTTTGCTAAAAAACGTTCGTTCGAAGAAGCAAAAAAGGCAGATTTAATGCTTATAATCGGAACCAATGCCGAAGTTTTTCCGGCAGCCGAAATTCCGGTAGTGGCAAAAGAACACGGTGCAAAAATCATCGAAATCAATATCGAAGAAACACACTTTTCGCACGAAATAACCGACGTATTCCTGAAAGGCAAAGCTTCGGAAATAATGAAAACCATTGGCGAATTGCTTTACCTGTAATCATAGTCGGCAGGCAGGTCAATCACTCCGCAAAGGCTTTCAACCAGCGGGGTAATTGGAATATTTCTATTTTCTACTTTTTGTTTTGTTATGCTATCCAGATAGGTTTCAATCATTTTTGAAAGGCTGATATTGTGCGTAGTGCATAATTTTTAGCCCATTCGATGACATTACCATTTAATCTCAATATTAACTTGGTTCCCATGATTTCCAGAAATTATATGCACATATTTATTTTATACGTCAATATCATATCTGTTTTATGATTATCTCAAAAAATATCAGCAACCTTACTTTGTAACCTTTATGAGAATCATGAGCACCGCGGGCGACATCGGCAATACATTAAAGGGATTGACAGAATAACCGGGTTTTAAAAATTATCAGCAGGCATATAAATTTCCACCTTCAACCCCGCTGGTTTACCGTTTTTCACCAGGTCGGTGTAATCAATATGGTATTTTCCGGGAGCATCGGGGGTGTTATAAAGATTCAGCCTTGTTCCGGTAATTTGCAGGCTGTGTAACCTGTTGCCTGAATCGTTGAGCAGATTTGAATTTCGTGCCTTTTCGCGCCCTACCCCATTGTCGGTAATTGTACATTTTAGAATGTCTGTCCCGGTAAGTTCAAATTCAATAAGGAGGCGCCCCTTTCGTTTCAGTTTCATAAAACCATGCCTGATGGCGTTTTCAACAAAAGGTTGTACCAGCATTGGCGGAACATGTATGCTTGCCGGGTTACCGATTTTTAGTGTATTTATTTCAAATTCAAACTTATCTGAAAACCGCATCTGTTCGAGCCGCAGGTAACTGTTTAAAAATGCAATTTTATGTTCCAGCGATACTTTTCCGGATGATGCATTTTCAAGCGAAAACCTTACTATTCTTGAGAAATCGGAGATGTAGTTCAAAACTTCTTCTGTTTTATTTCCCAGGATAAACGACTGGATTCCGTTGATGGTGTTAAAAATAAAATGCGGGTTCATTTGTGCCTGGAGCGCCTGCATTTCGAGTTCGGCAATTTTCTTTTCGGTTTCGGTTTTTACTAGTTGTTGCCTTCTTTTTCGTTCGTAATATTTTCGTACAATAAAACCTGCAAGCGCCAGAACAATAACGGAAGCAAGTAGTTGCAAATACCAGAGACCCCACCATGGTTGACGAATTATAAAAGAAATGATTAACGGTTCGCAATGTTGCAGCGTTCGCAGGTTGTACGACTCAACAAACAATTTATATTTTCCAGGGGGAAGGCTTGTATAAACTGCACGGCGCGAGGCCGACCAGTGGCTCCACTGTTTGTCATAACCTTCAAGCCGGTACCGGAACCTGTCTTTTTGAGGATTCAGATAATTGACAACATCAAAATAAAAATCGAGGTTGTTTTGGTCGAATTTCAACCGAAGATTTTCCTTTGGAATTTTTTCCCAATTGTTACTTCCTGAAATATTCAAACTGTCCGAAGGAATATGGTTAATCTCGAAAAGAACAAGTTCTATCTGCAATTCCTCTGGTTGGTATGCACGAAATTCGCCGGTGTTAACTTTTATTAGCTTATCGTTGTCGCCCAGCCATAAATTATTGCTTTTATCGATAACGGCATGTTTGGCAGCCTGACCTGTATATCCTTCCTCCTCATCAAAAAAACGGATAATATTTTTGTTTGAACTATAAAGTGAATCAAGTTGGATGCAATGCAAGCCAAGGTTAGTGCCTGCCCATAAGTGATTTTTTTTGTCGGTGGCCAGCCAGAAAATGCTGTTTCCATGCAACCCATTTGAGTTGTTGATGCGATGGCTGATCTTGAGTGAATCATTTGAAAGAGTTGCCACATAAATTTCCCCAGTATTTGACCCAAAAATTACATTGCCCAGGTTGTCGAAACAAATATCGTTCAGGCTGTTGCTTATGGTCGAATCATTTTTACTGATATTTTTCGCATTAACTCCTTCAATTATCCACAACCCTGTTGTTCCTGAAGCAATCCAATGTCGGTTTCCTTTTCTGATTATCCGTCTGACATTTCGCAGACTATCAGTATTGAAAAATGTTTCATTCCAACTTAATTGATTACCCCAAACTGTTTTCAGTTTAACCCTGTCTTCATAAAATCCTGGCCGGTATGTAATGTTATACTCATTTGCATAAATCAACGTGTCGCCATTTACTGATAATTCGCCAACACTTTCCGGGCCCAGATATTTTAATTCACTATCCGCTTTATTAAAAATGTAAGTACCCAAATTATTCTGAAAGATAATTTCTTTGTTCCGGCTTTCAGTAATTGAGTTAAATTCCAGATCAACCAGATTTCGTTTATCAGGATTTTCGTTTTTGTAATCTGACGTTACTCCTTTCAATGTTGAATAAATAAATGGCAATTCTTTTCTGAATGGCATTTGTCCCGGATGATTCCAAAACTGTATAAATTCCTTTCTAAATCGTTGTTGGGGAATAAAGGAATGAACAACACTATCAGGATTTATCGAGAGTAATTCTTTATTGTACGAAACCCAAAGTTTGTTGTCAGAATCTAAGTACACGTAGTTAATTTTATCTGATTGAAGGTTAAAATATCCGGGAGGATATTCAGTAACCGATGAAAACGGTACTTTGTACAACCCATCATTTAAAGTACCAATCCAAAGGATATCCTGCTCATCATCGAACATTACAGACCATATTTCATTATCCGTAATTCCAAATGCCCGATTATAATTTTTAAAGGTTTTTCCATCGTATCTCACAATTCCTCCTTTAGTCAACATTCCATGTACAGCCCACACAGCGAACCACAGGTTTCCGTTTTTATCCTCGTCAATTCCGAAAACCTGACCAATGGTATCATTTTTTACTTTTACCTCATCTCTGAAAATGGTTACTCCATAATTACCTGTGGTAAAAACAGTGTCGCCTTTTGAAGAAATAAAACATGAGCAACCACCGCTATAATAATTTTTGATGCCTGCATACGACTCAACTTCCTTTTTATCAGGGTAAAACCTTAACGGGCTTGTGTGACTGTATTGATAGATATAAATATAATTTTCGGCTTCGGCAAAACCGGTTATGGTCCTTATTTCCTGGTTTTTTGAATTAACCAAAAAAGGGGTAATTTTTCCGTTTTGTATGGCAGTTAAACCGATAGTGCCTCCAATCATCAGTAAATTGTACTTTTTTGAATAATACATTACCCTTATTTTATTATCTGTAATCCCGTTGTTTGCGGTAAAATTTACAAAATGCCGTCCGTTGTATTTATAAAGCCCATTCCCATAACTGCCAAACCACATATTGCCCTCCCCATCTTCGGCAATAGCCCAAATCTGGCTGGCAGTCATCCCTTCTGCTGGTTTATAAATACGAAACGACCGGCCATCGAACGAACATAGCCCGGCATCGGTTCCAAGCCAGAGCAAGCCTCTTGAATCCTTGAAAATGCAGCGTATACCCAGGCTGGGCAACCCGTCGCGCATAGTATAATTTATGGATGGAAAGTTTTGGGAAAGCAAAAAAAATGGCAGCAGGAAAAATGACAGAAATATTGCCATTCGCTTTTTCGCAATGCGTATTGATTCTATTATTTTTCTGATTTTTTTCACAAGCCCATTTTAATGGATATCTTTTGGGGTTGGATTGGTTAAAACCTGGATAAAACCATTTTTCCGTCTTCCTGCTACATCGAGTTTAGTGCCGTTTTCAAGGATAACATGCGCCCCGTCGGTATTGCAAAAGTTTTTTATGAAATTCAGGTTAACAAGGTACGATTTATGAATACGGTAAAACAGGTTCTCCGGAAGCATATCCTGGATTGCGCTAAGTGGTTTCGAAACCAACAACTTTTCGGTGTTCGAGGTGTAAACCCGGGTGTAATTCTGGTCGGCTTCGCAATATATAATATCGCTGACTTTTTCGAGCTGAAAACCCGTTAAAGTTGGCAAAGCCACTTTGCTCACTACAGCAGAAGTTGGCTGCAGGGCGCTGAGAAGTTTTATGATACTGTTGTTTGAAACCGATTTTTCATTCTTTTTTTCGAACAAAGAAATTGCTTCTTTCAGGTTGTCAATTCCAACTGGTTTCATTATGTAGTCAAGGGCCGCAACCTTTATGGCCTTTATGGCATATTCGCTGTACGCTGTAACAAAAATTACCGAGAAATCGACCTTCTGGAAATAGTTGAAGATATTGAACCCGTCTTCGCCGGGCATTTCAATATCCAGGAAAACAAGGCCGGGTTTGTTTTCATAGATGGCCATCACGCCTTCCTTTAACGATGCTGCCATTGCAACAACCTCCACCTTTTCAGGGAAAAACCTTTTCAGCATCAGGTTCAGGGTGTCCCTGGCTGGTTTTTCATCGTCGATAATTATGCAGCTTATCATAGTTACTACAATTACTTAATTTTCAGGTTTTAAATACTCAATATATGCCATTAACTCAGAAACAGATGGCATTCAAGTTGTTTTACAACCCTGTTAAAATAACAAAAACAATGGCATTTCGTTAAAAACCGGCTAAAAACAAATGAAGCTGATTATTTGGTTTAATCAACTTCATTTCAACGTGTATGGGTATTCGCATAATCTTCATTTTGATCGGGTTAAGATTAATTGAAAATAAGTTCTGTATGTTATTCAGCCATTACTGTCTTAGTTCACTGTAACACAAACATAGTACATTAAAAATTTATACAAATGCCGGATGTACAACCGCTAACTATTTGCTGATAAACGGCTGTTTTGATTGTTTTATCGCATATTATCGGCAGTTGATCACTATTGCTGTCGTAACGCAGCATCCGGTGTAAGCTGTCAGGGTGACTCCTGCTGGGGCTGACTAAAAAGTCTAAAATCGCCACCAAAACTCAAAAACACAAAAATTTGCATTGAATTTATTTTGCTGAAATTCAATGCTTTGTGTTCTTTCGTGTTTTAGTGATTTCGTGGCGGAACAATTAAAAAATACTTTTTGGTCAGCCCCGAGCTGAATCGCATCCGCAATGCCTTTTTTCATTACCTCATCAATTGAAAAGGTACTATCAGTTTTAAGACAAATAAGAGTTACAAACTCAAAGAAAGCCACCCCTCGTTACAAACGACGGTCAGGTGAGTAGATTCAGCGGTTGTAAACCGCCGCACCCGATACGTAAAACAGTAAAACTGTATTTTATATTCCAGTTCTTCTTATTTTTTCAAAACAAACTTTTATAGCCAGCGAATATACCTGAAATCCTGTCGGTGCGGCAGGTTTTCGTGTTTTGGGTAAATGCGGAAACCATAATTAAACGTTCCGGGATGGTTTGGGTGGTATTCGTGACTGTAACAACACATATTTCCTTCGCACTCCCCGGCCAACAGTTCAACTGTTTCTACAATGTGGGTGGGTTGGGTAGTATCGTTTTCGGTTATAACCAGCTCAACGCCAATCTCCCTGCACGACAAACCATTTAAATCGAGATAAACTTTCAGCGGATAGAGCTGGCCAATTTTCATTTTATTGGTAATGCCTTCCGAAATTTCTATATTTTTTAATTGTATTGAATCCCATACGCTGCTAATCTTATATTTCCAGGCTGCCATTTCTTTTGCCACCTTAAAACCTTCGGCTGAGAACTTAACAGTGCGTTCGTATTGCGGATTGTAATATCGGTCCCTGTAGTCGCGAAGCATCCTGGCGGTGGTGAAACCAGGGGCCACCTGGGCAAGGTTATTTTTAATAAACCCGACCCATTTCTCGGGGATGCCAGACTTATTCCTGCTATAGAATGAAGGTACAATCTCTTCTTCCAGAATTTTATAAATGGTATCTGCATCCAGTTCGTCCTGAAAATCATGAACATCAAATGTCCTTTCGGATTGAAGCGCCCAGCCCGCGTTCTTTTTATATCCTTCAACCCACCAACCGTCGAGCACAGAAAAGTGCAAAGTACCATTCATCACCCCTTTTTCACCACTTGTGCCTGAAGCTTCCAAAGGCCGGGTAGGTGTATTAAGCCAAACGTCGACACCCTGAAGCATCATTTTGGCAAGGTTCATATCGTAATTCTGAACAAAGAGGATTTTTCCCCTGAATTCGGGAAGTTTTGAAATTTCGACAATCTTTTTTATCAAATCCTGCCCGGCGTTATCGGCTGGGTGGGCCTTTCCGGCAAAGATAAATTGAACCGGATACCGGGGATTGTTTACTATCTTCGATAAACGTTCTAAATTCCGGAACAATAAATACCCCCTTTTATAAGTGGCAAACCTGCGTGCAAAACCAATTGTCAATGCCTTTGGATTTAGTTTTCCAAGAACTTCGTTTATTAATTTTGGATCCTGGGTCCTTTTTATCCAGTTATCTGCAAACCGTTTCTTAATATAATCGATCGATTTTAGTCGCAGCGCTTCACGGAGGTTCCAGATTTCGCCGTCGGGGGCATTGTAAATATTTTTCCAGGCTGCAAAGTCGAGCTGGTTTTCAGGAAAGGTTTCGCCAAAGTACTTTTTGTGAATTTCTTTCCATTCGGGAGCCGCCCAGGTTGAATAATGAACACCGTTTGTAACATATCCGATTTCAAGTTCTTCTTCCAAATAGCCGGGATACAGGTTTTTAAGAACCATTTTGCTAACATCGCCATGCAACATGCTCACCCCGTTAATACCCTGCGAAAGGTTGCATGCAAGGTAACTCATGTTAAAATGAGATTCGTTAACATTTGCTTTTCCAAGCATAATAAACTCATCCCATGTCAAACCCAATTTACCGGAGTAGCTTTCCATGTAATGCTTAAACATATCGACATGGAAAGAATCGTGCCCGGCAGGGACGGGTGTATGCGTTGTAAAAACTGTTGATGCCCTTACTACCTCTTTTGCTTCGGCATAGGTTAACGAATAATTGTTAATTAAATCATCCATACGCTCGATGGTGATAAAAGCAGCATGGCCTTCGTTACAGTGGAACAAATCGGAATTGTACCCAAGTTTTTTTAACGCTCTTATTCCGCCAATACCCAGTAATATTTCTTGTTTTAGCCTGTTCTCGTTGTCGCCCCCATATAAGTGATGGGTAATAGTCCTATCCCTTTCTTCGTTTTCAGGACGATCGGCATCAAGCAAATAAAGTTTGGTGCTTCCGATTTTTACCTGCCAAACACGGGCATTTAATATACGGCCTGGCAGTTCGACCTCAACATTAATCCATTCGCCGTTTTCGTCGATTGCTGGTTGAACAGGGATTCTTGAAAAATGCTGTGCTTCGTAATTTGCTATTTGCTCGCCGTGGTTGCCCAAAGTTTGTTTAAAGTAACCGTAACGATATAATAATCCTACAGCTACAAGCTTTACCTTCGAATCGCTGGCTTCTTTAAGGTAGTCGCCTGCAAGTATTCCCAATCCTCCCGAATAAATTTTCAGGCTGTCGTGCAACCCGTATTCCATACTGAAATAAGCTATTTCAGGGCCTTCGAGTTGTTTTCTGTCTTCGAGATATTCGTTTAACAGGTACATTGCCTGGTTCATTTTTGAAATAAAACGCTCGTCTTTTTCCAACTGAAGGAACCTTTTGTAGGTTACTTCTTCCAATAAAACAACAGGATTATGGTTACATTCCTCCCAAATATCGTGATCGATGTATTGGAACAATTCGCGAACTTCGGTATTCCAAACCCACCATAAATTTCTCGACAGTTCTTTTAGCGGACTTAAACTCTCGGGCAGGTTCGACTCTACAATAATTTTTTTCCAGACTGGTTCAACAACCGATGGTTTTTCTATAAATCTAATTTTATCTGATTCCATTATAATTTTCTTAGCATAAAAAATTTAATGCAAAATCCTTCTTGCAATTTGAGGTGCAAAAATATATTTTCTTACAACAATCATTAACAAATAAAATCTAATTATGATATGAATTACAATGAAATCATATAGAACCATTATAAATACTATATTAATCCGCCATTTATATTTTTTTGCCTCTCCCCATTTTCAAAGCTAAAATACTGGCTTCCAATTCTTTTATTTTCTTCTCTTTTTCTGCCATATTCCTGCGAAGGGCAGAAATTTCGTTTTCTGTTTCATTGATTGGAACTAACAGGTTGAGCCTGATTTTAAAATCGTTAAAAATATTCATATAATTAATAAATGCCTCGTATGGCGAATCGAAGGGGTTAAAATAGCTGGTTGCCTCGCCATCGGTAAAATATTTGGTTGACATAAAATGAAAATGATCGCTAACCTGGAGGTAATTCCAGTCTTTAATCAACTCTTCATCTGTACATTTCGCCAATTGTGGTGCGAGGTTGTACAATTTTCCGAAAGCATCTTTTTGCATTTCATTTCCGAGCCAGGCCGTTAAATCGCGTTCCTCATCGGCCCACGAAATAGGGTTCGGGACGTTTACTGCCGAAACGGGTTGCAGCTCTTCAATCGCTTCCGATGGAGTTGCAAATTTAAGTAACGGATGATTGACTATTTTTACAAAAAGGTGTTCAAGAAAGTCAAAAATACCGGTTTCGGCAGATTGCCTCCCGCCAATTGATTCGTAACTTAAAAAAAGGTTTATTACTTCGTCTTTTGAATTTGAATTCTCAATCCATTTAATGAATTTTTCCGAAGTTAGCGGAAACTCCGGCCAGTTTGTGTTTGCAAACCGAAACTGAATATCGTCGCTTAATTTAAAGTTTCGCATCAACACTTTCAGCCTCGGGTTTATGGCATTAACATAAACGTAGTTCGGGCTTTTCCAGCCCAACACATGTTTAGCGCCCTCTGTAAGCATAGCTTCAAAACCCATTTCGGCTACCTGGGCGCCTATTTCATCGGAATAAATCATTTCGGTATTTCTGAAAATCCGTGGCCTGAGCCCAAACAATTCAGAAATCATTTCCTGGTGTAATCGTACCTGTTCTTTAAAAACAGCTTTATTTTTTAACGATGAGAGTGAATGTGAATACGTTTCGGAAAGAAATTCGACACACCCGGTTTTTGCCAGTTCCTGGAACGATACAATTACTTCGGGGGCGTAAAGCCTGAAATGCTGCAATGCCGTACCAGAAATTGAAAAGGAAACTTTGAAGCCCCCTTTTAGCCTGGTGGCCAGTTTTAGCAGGAGATTATTGGCCGGAAGGTAACTTGTAAGCGCCAGTTTTTGAATTATCGATTCATTGGTATAGTCGTCGTAATAATAATGATCGTTTCCAATGTCGAAAAAACGGTACCGCCTGTGCCTGAATGGCTGGTGTACCTGGAAAAACAAACAAATTGCTTTCATGTGTCCAAATCATTTTTTATCGTTTTAAAACCGAATTATACACCCCGGTTACCGCCCTGGCTGAGTTAATCCATTCAAGGTTCTGCACTTCATTTTTACCTTCTTTCATAAAATGAGCGGCAAGCGGTTTGTAGTTCAACAAACCATAAATGGAATCGGCCATGGCATGTGTATCCCAAAAATCGATTTTTATTGCATTATTAATAATTTCTGAAACCCCCGACTGGTTTGAAATAATCACCGGCACATTAAACTGCATTGCTTCGAGCGGGGCTATTCCGAAAGGTTCAGAAACCGAGGGCATAACAAAAACATCTGTCATTTGCAACATTTGGTTAACATCGTTTCCTTTTAAAAAACCGGTAAAATGGAAATGGCCTGAAATCCCCAGTTTTGCCACATACGAAACCATCGGGTTAAGTAGGTCGCCGCTGCCGGCCATAATAAACCTGACATTTCCCATTTTTTTCAGGACAAGGTTTGCTGCTTCAATAAAATACTCGGGGCCTTTTTGTAAAGTTATTCTCCCTAAAAAAGTGACGATTTTTTCATCGAAACCTTTTTGCATCCATGTTTCCTTTTCTTCAGTAACCGGATCGATAGCATTGTACACAACGCTAATTTTACTTTCAGGAATTCCATATTTTTCAACAATAATCCTTTTTGTGAGGCTGCTTACCGCTATAATTCTGTCGGCAGCCTCCATCCCTTCGCGTTCTATTGCATAAACTTTTGGGTTGACATTACCCCCGCTACGGTCGAAATCGGTTGCATGAACATGGACAACCAGGGGTTTTGAAGTAACTTGCTTGGCAGCCATACCGGCCGGAAAAGTTAACCAGTCGTGAGCATGAATTATGTCGAACCCGTATTCCCGTGCAATTATTTTGGCCACTAAAGCGTAATTTCTTATTTCGTTATACAAGTTGTGGCCGTATTTCCCTGAAAATTCAACTGTATTACCAACGTTTGTTTTTACAAACCGGGTTGTGTTTGAATATTTTTTGCTTTTTAACTTCCAGAATTCATCTTCCCCCAGGTAGGGCACTAAATTCGATTCGACTTCAAAATAATCTATTTTCTGTTGGGCGCCTTCAAATTGAATTTCATTCCGTACAACGGGTACCTGGTTAGCGCCAACAACCCGGGCTGCTGATTGATCCTCATCACCGTAAGCTTTGGGAACAACAAAAATCAATTCCACATCGTTTAGTTTTGCAAGCCCCCTGGCGAGGCCATAACAAGCAGTACCGAGCCCACCTGAAATATGAGGGGGAAATTCCCAACCAAACATCAACACTTTCATTTTCCTGATTTTTAACTCTTGTAATTCTGTATTAAATGGGTAGCATAAACAACCCCTGCCACACTCCAGGCTTGCGAAATTGCCCCTTTTGCCCTGTGCGGGGGATTTCCGTCGTACATTTCCGACATTGTGCCAATACAATGTTCTGTGATATCGTCTTCAAAACTATCCATTAGTTGTTTAACGAACGGAAGGCCTCCCTTTTTATGTATTTTCAGATAACCTTCAACAAAAAACTGAATCAGCCATGGCCAAATTGCTCCCTGGTGAATAGCCATTTCGCGCTCATTATGATTACCGGCAACATGGCCTTTATAACGAATGTGGTCGGGCGAAAGCGTGCGCAAACCTCTCCTTGTGAGCAATGATTTTTTTGCTACGCCTAAAACCGATTTCTGCTGTTCGGGGGTTAACGGAGAATAATCCATTGCAACCGCAATTACCATGTTCGGGCGGACGGACCAATCGGGTTTCCCATCTTTTATCACATCGGCAAGGTGGTCGTGACCGTTGTTCCAGAAAGTTTTCACGAATGCTTCCCCTACTTTGTCGGCCAGGCCCCTCCATTTTCCGGCAAATTCATTGTCGCCGGCTTTACCGGCCAGCTCAACAGCAAAACAAAGCGCGTTGTACCAAAGCGCATTTATTTCGACTGGCAGGCCATCGCGCTGAACAACCGGTTTTCCGTCAACCGACGCGTTCATCCACGTTAACGCTGTATTTTCCTTTTGGGCATAAATTAATCCTTCGCGGGTAGAGCCAACATATTTCAGGGTCGAATTTTTGTATGCTTTTAAAATTTCCCTGATTACCTCTCCGAATTCCCTCCAGGTTTCTTCGGGATGATGGTATTTTTTATAATATTTCATTATGGTCCAGATAAACCAAAGCGGGGCATCGGCTGAATGATACACAGGAATTTTGTCGTTGATCCCGTCGGGGAAAAACCCGTTTTTCAGGAAAGGCCTGTAGGTATCAAGCACATTTTTACAGTTTTTAGTGTCGTTTAACGATAAGCACAACCCCGGAAGCGAAACAAATGTTTGCCGTGTAATACTATCGTACCAGGGAAACCCGGCTATTATGTCGGTCCCCGGTTTTTTGTTCATAAAAAATTGTGCTGCGGCATTGTCCAACGATTTTAAAAATGTGTCGCGTTCGGCATTATTTTTTTCTTCGATTACGAAACGTTTTTTAAGCAAAAGTGGATTTGCTTCTTCTGTTCCGGCTGCAAAAATTATACTTTCCCTTTTTTTAAGGGGCAACTCAAAATAGCCGGGAACAAACAAATCTTCGAGGTACCCGTAACCGCGCGTTAACTCTTTTATGTATTCAATATTGTAATACCAGTCGGGTACCGGAACAAATTCAACATTTTTATTAAACTGCAAATAAAGATTGGGGTATTTATCGTAGAGTTTTACACTAATTCCATTTTTTGCTTTCCCATACTTTCGGTTCACATACATGTTAGCTTTGCTTAAATTATGTATTTGCCTGAAAGCCAGAAAAGGCCTGAAGCGTAGCTTAATGGGGCCCGATGTTTCTTCGAGGGTGTATTTTATTAATACCTGCTGTTCGTTTTCAACCAAAAGCAATTCTTTTGAAAGCACCACATTACCTACACGATAGGTAATTTTTGGGATCCTGTTGAATTCTACATTCCGAATGTATTTGTGCCCTTTTGGTTCATAAGTACCCCCCTGATAGCGATGAATGCCCAGGTTAAAAGCTGAGCCGTTTTCGACGATAGTTTCATCGAGCGCCGACAACAGGACGTGTTTCTCCCCGCCGAATTTACCGATTGGGCAAACTAACAGACCGTGGTATTTTCGTGTATTGCACCCGCAAAGAGTAGTGCTTGTATAAGTCCCGTTCCTGTTCGATTTTAGAATTTCCTTGTACAGGGAATATTCGAGGTTAATTACTTGCTCTTTATCAAAATTCAGGTAAGTCATTTCTCATTAATTGAAAGGTTAAGTTTTTCTAATTTTACTAAATGAACAACTATAATGTTTCTGAAAGAACAGTTATTATTTCCCTGTTTTCATCTTTTCATCTCTGTTTTACCCTGCTCTGTTACAAAACTCTCTTTTTCTTTGGTTAAATTCAGTTGCTCATATTTGTTTTCAAGCCGGATTGCCTCTTCCTTCATTCGCTGTATGAATTTCAGGTACTCTTTTGAATTTCCATGTAAAGGCCTGTGATTGGCAGCTTTAACAATTCTATCCACCTCAGAGGCAACCTGCAGGCTTTCGGAATCAATCAGGCGCTGTTGAAATTTTTCCCAGATATGGTTAACCGCAACATCGGAAATATGCAGCATGTCTTCGGCATAAAACCTGTAATCGCGCAATTCGTCCATTACAATTTCGTATGCCGGAAAATACGCGCAATAATCATCTCCAAACACTTTAATAAGCTCATCGGCAACAAGTAACAACACGGCTTTGCTGCGCTGGTTTTCAACAGCCCCGTCTTTCCAGTGACGAATGGGGCTTACCGTAAACACCACTTTTAACGATGGATTCAAATTTCTTATCTCAGTAAGCAATTCGCTGTATTGGTTAACTATCTGGTTAACGCTAAGTCGCTCCCTGCTAAATTCAGGGGCGGGTATTTTATGACAATTGGAAACAACCTGTCCAGTATTGTTGTACCTGTAAACCCAGGCAGTACCAAAGGTAATAAAAAGAAAACCTGCATTTTTCAGAAATGCGGCTGACGATTTGATCCGGTTGTTAATAGCATTTAGCGTTTCATGTTCGGTTTGAAATGAGAAACGCCCGTGATGATAAAAACTATGCCACAAATCGTCCCGATGCACCAAATCCTCCGGTGTAAATTCCTTTTCATGCAACAAAACCCGCAAACCATTTGCAACCGAAACAGGATTGTACAATATCCCAAACGGATTAATATCCACATTGTATTTTAAACTCTCCATCCGCTTTCCCACATTCTCGGTAAAACACGAGCCCATAAACATATTGCAGAAAGAATATCCTGTCTTCCACCTGAATTCGGGAATATCGACAACGGTATGGAATTTAGCAGGTTTCATTTTGCTTTTGGGATATCGATTTTTTTAAAAACCAAAGCGCTTCGTGCAGGCAAATACAATTTCAGGTAATGCTGGCTGGTAATTCCGGCCGAAGGGTGCGTATAATATCCAATTTCCTCGTCAACGAGGTCGTTTCCGCCAAACCTGCCCGAATCGGTGTTCAACACAATCTTATATTTTCCCGGGCCAAGCGGGATGCCATAATCGGTAAACGACTGTGCAGGGTTAAAATTGAAAACAAAAAGAAACAGCCCGCGATGAAATGCCAGTACATTGTCGGGTTTATTTTCCATTACAAAATCAACGCCGGGGATAGTCAGGATTTTATTTTCGCTCAACAATCCAATCATCTCTTTATCAAAATCATACAGCCAGTGAAATTTCAGGTCGGGATCTTCGGCAATACTCCAAATCCTTCGGCAATGCCTGTAAGACCATCCGTTCCCTTCGCGCGGAAAATCAATCCATTCGGGATGTCCGAATTCATTTCCCATAAAATTCAGGTAAGCGCCGCCTGCTGTTGAAGCAGTTATCAGCCTAATCATTTTATGCAAGGCAATTCCCCTGTCGACCAAAAGGTTCGGCTGGTCTTTCCTCATGCTGAAATACATTTCCTTATCGATAAGGCGGAAAATGATTGTTTTATCGCCCACAAGCGCCTGGTCGTGCGATTCGGCATAGCTTACCACTTTCTCATCGGGCCGTTTTGAAGTAAGCTGATAAAATATCTCGCCCATGTCCCATTCGCAGTCCGGTTTTTCCTTTATTATTTTTATCCAGAAATCGGGAACCCCCATAGCCATCCGGTAATCGAAACCCATTCCGCCATCTTCGACAGGGTAAGCCAATCCCGGCATTCCGCTCATATCTTCAGCAATCGAAATGGCTGTCGGTTTTACCTGTTTTATCAGTTTGTTTGCCAGTCTGAAATAGGTAACCGCTTCGCGATCGACGTTTGCGCTGTAATAGTCGTCGTAATTGGTAAAAGCCTTGCCCAGCCCGTGATCGAAATACAACATACTGGTAACCCCGTCGAACCTGAACCCATCGAATTTATATTCTTCGAGCCAGAATTTTATGTTTGAAAGAAGAAAATGCAGCACCTCATTTTTTCCGTAGTTAAAACAATATGAATCCCACGACGGGTGCTCGCCTTTGCCCCCTTCGTGAAAAAACTGGAAACGCGTGCCGTCATAATTTCCCAGACCTTCAATTTCATTTTTTACCGCATGCGAATGCACCAGGTCCATAATAACGGCCAATCCCATACCGTGGGCGTCGTCGATTAAATGCTTTAACTCGCCGGGTGTCCCGAACCTCGACGAAGCAGCAAAAAAACCGGAGACATGGTATCCGAAACTACCGTAATACGGGTGCTCCGGTATCGCCATCAGCTGAACGGTATTGTACCCGTTTGCTTTTATACGTGGGAGCATTGTTTCGCGAAACTCGTTGTAGGTATGAACGCGGTCGTCTTCGCCTGCCATGCCAACGTGCGCTTCATATATAAAAAGAGGATCGCCGGCTGGCTGAAAACCGGGATATTTCCATTGGTAGGGGTTTTCAGGCGCCCAAACCTGCGCATTGAAAATATGAGTCGAAACGTCCTGAACAACACGTGTTGCCCAGGCCGGCACCCTTTTCCCAAAGTTAATAGCCCAATGCACCGAAAGCGAATATAAATCGCCATGGCCGAGAGCTGAACCAGTTAATTGCAATTCCCATACATCGTGTTCCAAACGTACGAATTCGTATTCCTGTCTCTCCTGCCAGTCGTTAAAAGTCCCGGTTAAATAGATATGTGTTGCATTGGGCAGCCATTCCCTGATAACCCATCCCTGGCCGGTTTGGTGCAGTCCAAAATAGAGGTAGCCACTGGCAAATTCAGAGAGGGCCAGGCCACCGGCTATTTCATTTTCTTTTTCGGTTGCTTCGTTTACGCGGGCCGATATTATTTTCAGATAGGGTTCTAACCAGGGATCGTCTTTAACCAGTTTAGGAATGTTTTTATCCATCTCTTTTTTTTATAAAGATAGCGAATCAGAGGCGAACAAAGGAGCATTCACAAAAAAAAGAAAGAAATCTTTACATACAAAAAATGGCCTGTAACCGGAAATCTTAACCGGACTGATGTATTAATATACAAATTCGATATTATCGACCCAGAATTTGGATTCGGTTGATCCGATGTATTCCACTCCCCGGTAACTGGAAGTGAAATAAAGGATTATATGTGTCGGGCTGTCGTCGGGTTTCCCCCACCCTGTTTCTATCAGGGGAACCATTTTTCCCTTTGAATTTTTTACATAAACTTCTCCTACCCCGGGTATTAAGCCCATGGTTTTCTCGTCGTATCCCGGCAATTGTGTAATGTCGCCGTAAGTAACCGGGAAGGCTGCCCCGTTTACCCAATCTTTTGAAGTGCCTGTAAAGAATTGACGGGCGCCACCAATACGGGTAGCCAAAACATTTCCATTGCTGTCTTCCCATCTTTTCTGGAGAATCATGCAGAATTCGGCTTTGTCGGGACCTGAAACAGGTTTAACCGAGTACACCGCATTGACACGTTTTTCGCCAACCGAATGTTTATAATCAAATTTTACGGCCCTGGGTTTCAAACTATACGGTATCCCCTGACTCACATTTTTTAACGGATCTTTCACTCCCTTCACAGGTTCTATCAATTCGCCAACAAACAGGGTACCCGCTATTAAAACATCCATTTTTACCCCGGCAATAGTGTCATTTCGTAAGGCTGTTTCCAGGCGGCAACAATAACCGTTGCCCCTTTTTTCGGGATAAACCCGGGTATTCCCAATATCAAACACCATCTTTGTATAAATATTGGTCGTGCCCCAGGGCGATTTTTTGTCAATTAGTGTAAGATCATAAAAGTCTGAATCCGGATCAACTCTTCCGACCCGGTATAAATCAATCGTCTTACCACTTAGCAGGTACGATTCCTTCACTTTACGGGCAAACCAGTAATCGAGCGATGAATAATTTAACTGCCCGTTGCCGTCGACAAAAACATTCTGTTTACCCTGCGAAAAAGCCTCAATATCAACGCCAAGGGTGAAAAATGCAAAAAAAACAAGAAGTATATATTTAGAGAAATTGCCCATCAGTGGTAATGTCTGAAATTTTATAGAATCAATTTGTGCAGTTCCGTCGCAACCGGTTTAATGGTTTTGAACGGGCAAATTTAGCCGAATAATTCTAATTTAAGCTTAAACAGACTGTTGTAAACATTTGCTTTTTGAATTTGTTTTCATAAAAAACTGAAATCAAAGAATGAAAAAAACCGGATTCACGACTTCCTCCTTAAATGTTCCTTACGCAAAAACCGACCCTCACAACGCACTACAAATGCCGCTATATGAAGCAGTCGCTTTCGAATTTGATTCGGCCGAACAGTTTGAAGCAAATTTTAAAGGTGAATATATTGGGCATGCATATTCCCGGACATCGAGCCCGACGCTTGAATATTTTGAGCTGAAATTAAAAGCCCTGACCCAAAGCAATTCGGCGCTGGCAGTTAGTTCGGGAATGGCGGCCATTTCGAATACCATCCTGGCCATTACAAAAGCCGGCGACAACATTATTTCCGGTAACCAGTTGTTTGGCCATACGCTTTCGCTTTTTCAGCAGTCGCTTCCCGAATTTGGTATCGAAACCCGGTTTTCGGATTTAAAGGTTCAATCTGAAATTGAAAAATTAATTGACGTAAAAACCCGGGCAGTTTTTTTCGAAACGGTAACCAATCCGCAACTGGAAATCGCCGATATTGAAATGCTGGACGCTATTGCAAAAAAACACAACCTGCTCCTGATTGCCGACAGCACAATGACCCCACCCAACGTTTTTAGCGCCGGTGAACAGGGAGTAAATGTCGAGGTAGTTTCCACGACAAAATACATTTCGGGAGGGGCAACTTCGTTTGGCGGGGCCATAATCGACCATGGAAATTACAATTGGAAGTTAAATCCCAACTTTTCGGTTTACAACGAAAAATTTGGCAGGAATGCCTTTATTGCCAAACTGCGTAAAAATATTTACCGCAATACAGGGGGAAGCATGGCGCCACAAACCGCGCGGTACATGATACAGGGACTTGATATCCTTGAGCTCAGGGTCGAAAAATGTTATCAGAACTGCATGGAGCTTGGCACTTTTTTGAAATCGAATAAAAAAGTAATTCGCGTAGGTTACCCTGGATTATCGGATAACCCGATGTATTATCTGGCAAAAAAACAGTTTAATGGCGTACCCGGAACAATATTGACCTTCGACCTGGAATCGAAAGCCGCCTGTTTTGCTTTTATAAACCGGCTTCAAATTATTCGCCGCGCAACCAACCTGAACGACAACAAAACCCTTATCATTCATCCGCATTCGACCATTTATGCCGAGTTTTCAGAAGATGACAGAAAAGCTGCGGGTATCCGCGATACCATGTTGAGGTTATCGGTCGGGATTGAAAACGTGGAGGATTTGATAGCTGACATTAAGCAGGGTCTGGGGTAAAAATTTCAGTACATACCAAACCAAACACCTTCCTGGCTTTTAGCTTTTCTTTCTGTAACTGTATATTGCCCATGAATTAAAGAAAACCGCGAAACCGGCCATTACAAGGAAGTGGTTTTTAATATCGGCAAAACCGCTGCCTTTCAAAACCACCATTCGCATAACATCGATAAAATATGCCAGCGGATTAAATTTTGCGATCCATTGCGCCCATTCCGGCATGCTTTCGATTGAAGTAAACAAACCTCCCATCAGGATAAAAACCATCAGAAAGAAAAATGCAAGCGACATGGCCTGTTGCTGGGTATTTGAGTAATTGGAAATTATTAGCCCGATACCCATAACCGCCAACAGATAAACAGCTATATATGAATATATTACAAGTAAACTCCCTTCCGGGACAATTCCGTAAACCAGCCTGGCAATTATCAGCAGGCCAATCGAAAAAACAAACATCCCGAGTATCCAGAACGGGATAATTTTACCCAGGATAAAATGGTGTTTCCTGACAGGCGTAACGTTTATCTGTTCGATGGTCCCGATTTCCTTTTCTTTAACAATGTTGAGCGCACATATAAAAGCGCTTACCACAGTTAAAAGAAGCACCAGGATACCCGGGACCATAAAGGCCTGGTAGTTTAAAAACCGGTTAAACCAGTTTGAAGAAGTAATCCCGATGGAAGGGATACCGGGCATTTTTGAAGGCGGAATCAACTCTGTGCGTATTTCACTATTAAATTGCCCAATTATCCTGCTCAGGTATGCGCTCCCAACCAGCGCCTTGGTACCGTTTATGGCATTTACCGCGATAAACAGCTTTTCCTTGTTTTCCCTTACCAGGTTCTTTTCAAAATTCGAAGGAATTTCAAGGATCAAATCTGTTTTGTCGCTCTCCATCTGCCGGATTCCCCCGCTGTACGAATTATTGTAACCAGTTAACCTGAAATAGCCTGACGATATAATTTTTGAAGCCAGGTTTTGGGAATAGGACGACCTGTCGTTATCAACAATGGCGATATTAATATTTTTAATTTCGTAATCGGCTGCCAGGGGGATTATCAGCAGTTGAACCACGGGCATTAAGATAATCATTTTCAGGATAATTGAATCCCTGAATATCTGTTTAAATTCTTTTTCAAGTAAAAATTTCAATGTTCTCATGCCAGCCGGGTTTTAAACTTTTTAATACTTACAAACAAGAATATCAATGTCATACCAAGCAGGATCAGGCTTTCCTTCCAGATGGCAAAAAAGCCCAAACCCTTTACCATGACCGATTTTGCAATGATGAAAAACCATTTTGCGGGAACGATATTCGCAATAACCTGCAACGCCCGGGGCATGTTTTCGAGAGGGAAAATAAAACCCGATAACATCATGGTGGGCAATAGGGTACCTACAAGCGATATTAACATGGCTGCCTGCTGGGAGGCGGTTAAAGTTGAAATCAGTAAACCCATTGACAAAGAGGTGATTATAAACAGCGAACTCTCAATAAATATAAGGACAACGCTTCCTTCAATAGGTAAATCGAGCAGGTAAACACTCAGGAACAGGATGACAGAAAGGTTGATTAACGACAGGAAAAAATAGGGAATAGCTTTTGAAAGCACCACCAAAAGCGGGTTAAACGGCGAAACCAGCAGGATTTCCATTGTGCCGCTTTCTTTCTCCCTGACAATCGAAACCGAAGTCATTAGAACGCTTATCAGGAACAAAACCAAGGCCATAACCCCCGGGACAAAGTTGGTTGTCCCCTTGAGTTCGGGATTATAAATCATCCTGATTTCGGTATCAACCTGGTAGGGAATGTTTTGTTCCTGTACTATTTCGCGCTGAAAACCGGCTATGATATTTGAAGCATACATGGTCAGTGTTGTTGCGGTGTTAGGGTCCGAAGCATCAGCAATTATCTGTACCTGCGCCCTGTTCGAATGGTAAAGGTCGTGGTGAAAATCGGGCGGGAATACAATTGCCAGTTTAATATTGCCTTCCCTGAATGCATTTTCAATATCGCTGCCGGAGGGCAAAATTTTTGCCACCTCGAAATTCCCGCTTACATCCAGCCTGTCGATAATTGCGCGTGTTGAAACATCTTTTGAGTAGTCGCAAACCACAATTTTTGAATTTTTTATTTCGTTAGTAAGCGCGAAACCAAACAACACAATCTGCACGATTGGCATACCAAACAGCAACAGCAATGTTTTCCTGTCGCGGAAAACATGGTAAAATTCCTTCCTGACAAACAATAAAAACTGTTTCATAGCTGTAATTTTAGTTGCCCGGTTGCCTTTCTTTTAGCGTTATTTTTTTCATTTTTAACCCGCATTTCTTTTTGCTCCCCGTGCCAGTTCGTAAAACACTTCGTCCATGGTTTTTGCGCTGTATTTATTTTTCAGGTTTGAAGGAGTATCGAGTGCAGCAATATTTCCGTCCACCATCATCGAAACCCGGTTGCAGTATTCGGCTTCGTCCATGTAATGTGTGGTAACAAAAACGGTGATGCCTTTATCCGAAGCATCGTAAATCAAATCCCAGAATTGCCTGCGGGTTACGGGGTCAACTCCACCGGTTGGTTCATCGAGAAAAACTATTTTTGGTTCGTGCAAAATAGCCACCGAAAATGCAAGTTTTTGTTTCCAGCCAAGCGGTAACGATTTTACCAGTTTTGAACTTTCATTTTCAAGCCCAAGCAGCGATATCAGTTCATCGCTTTTTTCCTTAATCCGGGCATTTGTCATTCCGTAAATGCCCCCAAAAAATTTAACATTTTCGAGGATGGTCAAATCTTCGTACAACGAGAATTTCTGGCTCATGTAGCCAATGTTCCGTTTTATGTTTTCGGTTTGCCGGTAAACATCGAACCCGGCAACCGTGGCTTTTCCCGAAGTGGGCGCCGACAACCCGCAAAGCATTCGCATTGTCGTTGTTTTTCCGGCGCCGTTTGCACCCAGGAAACCAAAAATTTCACCGGGTGAGACATTAAACGTGATTTCGTATACGGCGGTAAAATGCCCGAAACGTTTTGTTAGCTTATTGGTTGTTATGACAAATTGGCTTTCCATCTAATTCATAAGTTCGATAAAACAATCTTCAACAGTTGGTTTGATTGGCATAATCTCGATGTTCAGGTGATTTTTCTCCTTCAGAAATTCCAAAAGCACATTTTGGATTCCCGAATCGTTTTCTTTAAAACTGAGATGATGGAAATCGCCAAACGAATAACAGCTTTCTGTTCCTTCAAACAGGCGGATATCCTTTAATAAATGGCTCATTTTATTGGCTTTGATGGCAAAAAGCTTTTTAGGGTAACCTGCAATAATATTCCCGGGGGTATTAATCGAGAGTATTTTTCCTTTCTGAATAAGGGCAATCCGTTCGCAAAGCACCGCTTCATCCATATAAGGGGTTGAAACCAGGATTGTGATCCCCAGCGCTTTCAACCGTTTGAGCATTTCCCAGAATTCTTTACGCGAAACCGTATCGACCCCGGTTGTCGGTTCATCGAGAAACAACACTGTTGGCCTGTGAATCAGGGCGCAGCAAAGCGCCAGTTTTTGTTTCATCCCACCCGAAAGTTTTCCTGCCCTGCGATTTTTAAATGGTTCGAGCTGCACATAAATTTCGCGGATCAAATCATAGTTTTCTTTGATGGTTGTATTAAAAACTGTGGCAAAAAATGAGAGGTTTTCCTCGACTGTCAGGTCCTGGTAAAGTGAAAATTTCCCTGGCATATAGCCAATAATATTCCTTATTGCCTTGTAATCGTTTACAATGTCGAAACCTGCTACACTTGCATTTCCGCTGTCGGGGAGCAACAGGGTTGCCAGCATTCTGAAAATGGAGGTTTTCCCTGCCCCATCGGGGCCAATCAAACCAAACAACTCGCCCTTACCGACCGAAAACGAAACATCGTTCACCGCCAAAACCCCGCCTTTGTTGTAGGTTTTTGTAATATTTTGAAGAATTACGCCAGCCATAAAGCAGTTTAAAGTTCAAAGTTCCAAAAATTAATTTCCAAATTCAAAATTCAAAAAAGCCAGGCATTTATGAAATGGTTTCTTATCTCCTCTCCTTTGGAGAGGCTGGGAGAGGCTTTTAAAAATTAACTTCGCCGTACATCCCAATTTTGTATGTGCCGTCATTTTTCACTTTTATTTTTATTGCATACACCAAATTGGCCCTTTCGTCTTTGGTCTGAATGGTTTTTGGTGTAAACTCTGCCTTGTCGCTTATCCAGGTAATCGTCCCCTCGCCTTCCCTGTTTCCACCGGCGCCATCATCGGTACTGACTTTTACTTTCTGATTGAGTTTTACCTGCGTTAGTTGGTTTCCGGATATGTATGCACGAAGGAAAATGTTGCTCAAATCGGCTATCTTGTACAGCGGTTTACCTGTTAACGCCATCTCGTTTTGTTCGACATATTTGGTAAGTACCGTTCCGCCAACAGGGCAGACAATCACGCATTTTTGAAGCTGATCCTCAAGTTGTTCTATCTGTACCAGCAAAGGCTTGACATCGTTGCCGATACCTTCAGAAGTAATATTCAGCGCCGACTTTTGAGCATCGATTTGTTTTCTGATAATCTCAACCTGAGCATTCATATCATCGAGTTGTTTTGCAGTAGCCGCTTCCGCTTTAACAAGGTTCCCAATCCTTGCCTGTTCGGCGACAGCCGCTTTTAGTTGCTCCTGCAAGGCCGAAAGCTGGACCGGGATGTTTGGCTTTTTTGCCAGCAAAGCAGTAACCTGTGTTTCGATCTGCTTTTTTTTCAGAAAGAGCTGAATACTGTCGATGTACCCAATTATCTGGCCAGCCTTTACAATTTGCCCTTCCTCGATATTTAACTCCTTTATGACGCCATTTGCTTCGGATGAGATGATAACCTCAACAGCTTCGAAAGAGCCCGAAGCATCAAATGTGATTTCGTTGTTACATGCCGCTGCAAACATTGCGAAACCAGTTATAACGGTAATTTTAAATGCGTTTTTCATTTTTATATCATTGCCTGTTTTAATTTCCGGTAGTTGTTTTAATAGAATATAAAACCATGAGTAATTGTGTTTCGTGAAGCAACAGATTTTGGCGGGCCTGGTCTTCGGCATTTACGAATGTAACATAATCAGATACTGAGATTACTCCGTTTGAAAGTTGACTTTGTGCTGTTTCCTTAATTTTTTCGCGTAGCCTGATGATTTCATTATCGGTTTTTATCAGGGCTTCGATTTTTTCAATTTCATTTAATTGTTGCTTAACGGCAATGTCCGTGTTGAACAGGAACACTTCTTTTTGAACATCCAGCGAATTCCTGCTAAGTTCCAGCATTTCCTTTTCCCTTCGCGAAGTATAAAAGTTCGTTAGGTTCCAGTTGAGGCGCAAACCACCGATGTAATAAAAATCAAAATCGTCGCTAAGCATATTCAAGGCCGGCCTGCCGATGCCATTTTGAAGAAAAAGGCTAAAACGGGGCAGATTGCGTGCGTTTATTACACTTTCCCGGATATCAAACAATTGTTTCTGATTATCAAACAAACCAAGCTCAGGACGCGAAATTACCGGTGAAAAACCGGGGATTCCGGGTTTCTGAATTACGGTTTTATCGGTTACCGGTTGGGCAATAAACATCCCCAGTACATCGGCATAGCTTTTTCGTGCTGCCTTTAATTCGGTTGTTCGCTGGTCGGCTTTCAGCATTTCGGCCTGTAAAAGATAAAGGTTGCTTTTTAAACCTGTACCATTAGCAATTGCCGCGCTGGTTTTATCAGTCCCGGCCTGAATATCCTTCTTTAGAATATTTGTTTGTGCAATTTGCTGCTCTATCATCAATATCCCAAAGTAAACCTGGTCGATTCGTTCGCGAATTTTGTACAACTCAACTTCGAGTTTTTGTGTTTCAATTTCGGCATTTTTTTCCACCAGATCTTTCTGGTTGCCAAGGGTAAAAAGGTCGGTCACTGACTGGACCACTTCGCTGTAAATTTTATACTGGTCTTTGCTGATGGTTTCGAAAAGCGGGAAATTCCCCGAAGCATTGCTGCTAAATGCAGGCTGGGTTACATCGCTCTGATAAGTTGCCTGCCCCCCAATAAACACCTGAGGCAAATAACCTTTCGAAACATTTTCGAGAGAATAATTTTTTGTTTTTTCAATTAATCCGAACTGCCTGACTACAGGAAAATTCCTTCGAGCCATGGCATAACAACTATCGAGGGTTAAAACCCCATTAACCTGCGCAGACAACTGATGAACGCCACCCAGCAACACCAGAACTACCAACGCGTTTTTCATCGCTATTTTTACTGTATCCATCTTCAACAGAATTTATTACATCCCTGGAACCTTTTTTATTTTATTATAATTGATTTAATCCACTCGGGAATAAGCCATTTTCTTTCCTCAAGCAGATTAAAATAGTCTTCTTCATTTGTCCCACTAATTTCTTTTATGAGCGGACTGGCGATAAACGGAAAAGCGCTCATTCCAATTAAATTTAACATCAAATGCAGAAAATTCTGGTCTTTAATTCTCCCTGACTGAACCGCTTCGGTGTATTGTCTAAAAAAAACGGAATTGAAAACAGCCGTATTCATACTAAATTTTTGCATCAGCACTTTGGGGTTGTTTCTGATTTCGCTCATTATAAACATCGGAATCTCAGGTTCCTCCAAAAGCAGGTCGATGTAATTAAATGCAAACTTTTCCAATTTCTCATCAAGCGAAGTATTTAAATCGTTAAATACTGAAGATATAAGTGTGAAGAACTTCTGAAGTGTTTCGAGCATAACCATATTAAACAACTTCTCTTTGCTTCTGAAATAGTAATTCAAAAGGGCCAGGTTTATCCCTGCCTCTTCGGCTATATCCCTTGTTCGGGAAGCAGCAAAACCTTTTTTGTGAAAAACAATCCGGGCTGCGTTTTTTATTTTTTCCTCGGTTGAAATGTCAGATAACTCCATTTTTTATTTAAGTATATTAAAATGTAGCACAATTTTGTTTGCAAATATATTTATCTTTTTGTTTTAATCAAGAACATTAATCCATTTATTTAATCATTTGTTTAATTGTTATTTGTTCGATTTGGCCCTCAATTTCAAACTTCCAAAACCTAAACGGTAAGCATTTTGCTGATCGGCAGGGTATATTTTTCTGATTTTGCGGGTTTGGATGTACCATTTTCGATTACCCTATTTCATGTAATGTTTAAAATGCTTAGTTTCAAAACGTAAATTGCAACACAAAATACATTGTGCACAAAGACTCATACGATAAACATTTTAATCACTTTTAGTAGTTACTTGTTAAAATATGAGGTTGAAGAAGGTTATTTGAAAGGTTTTTACAGATGGTTTATAAACGACTAATTGTTAATATTTTATATTTATTTTTTTTAATACAGTATTGTAATTTTGGAATTATTTAGTATTATTGGATGCCATTAGATCATTTATTTTCTTTGATAATTCGAATTAATATACAAAAGTTTTTTGTTTTGATGCTGTATGTAAACTGAAATCAGAAATGCCATATCTATTTGACATTTAGCAGATTTCAGAAATTATATTACGAAATAAAAAGGATATGAGAGCATATTTGAATGAGTTATTTTCATCTTCAGCAAAAAACACCCAAGCCGAGAATAATAGTTGTAAAATTGAGTTGGTAAGCTGTCCTTCGCAGGAAAAAGTTTGCATAGGCCATCTGACGGCAATAAACCAAAGTTACGTTCAATCTGAACAACAGCGTAAAGACAAGGATTTTTACAATTCAATTGAAACACTTAAACATGCCTTTAACAGAACAAACGAAATGACAGATAGCTCGTGTGTGAGATGTTCTGAGCTTTTTCGTACCACTATAACCGATTCGCTAAAGAACATAAAAGATGAACTTGGGATGATGACATCCGGGTTCATGGGAAACAAACGTTACCAACTGAGTTACATAATGGCAGATAAGGTATTGCAGGAATTTCAGAGCAATAAAATCAACGGTAACCCAAAACCGGAGAAACGCAATGGCAAAATAGCCAAGTCGTTGATTAATAAAATATTAGACTAATTTATACAAAAATTACTACAAAGCGGTATTAAATTTAATTATTATCTGCATTTGTCATTTTATCTCAAAATCTGCATAACCCATACAAATTTTCCCATCATTGGTTATTCCTTCAACAACTATTTTGTATCTTCCATGTAGGCTGGAACTAAAAAATCGAAGATCGGCGCTTCCATTAACTGTAATAACATTGGGATTCCAGTAAAGCAATATTTTTAAATCGGGTTTTTTATCATCCTGGTTTTCGGGTGTATACATTGGCGAGTAAAAGTCCCTGTATTTTGAATAACCCACAATTTTATTCTCAATAATTCTTTTCGTTACTTTACTTTCCTGATTAATCCTACCGTGCTTGGTATAAATTGCAATTACCCCATTTGCGCCTTTTATTCCGAAAACAGCAAGATTTTGCGGTGATTTTAGAATTTCAATTTTATCGACATCGCTAATTGGTATTGCCCGCACTGTTTGAATTAACCGCTCGCCGGAGTTGGAAACCATGTTTCCTTCGGTATCTTTTGTTTGTGTAACTTCAAAAGGCAGGTTAAATGTCTGGCTGCCAACCACAGGAACTCCATCGACTAAAAACATGGGAGTAGCACCCGATCCAAAACCACTGGTTCCGCGTATGCGGATATCATCGGCGTTAATATCGAGTCCCGGAACCCTCCCGACCATGTAATCGAGCACATTATCGTACGACTGCTCAAACTGGTCTACCTGAAGAACAAAATCAGCCGATTCGTACAATCTGAAATGCCCGTCACTATTTTTTCCATCGGTATTTACTTTTTTTCTGTTTAATCTTGCCCTGGGCTGGTATTTCCTGTTTTCGTTGTAAATCTGGTATTTTAGCGACGCCAGGCCAGTTGGTAACTGCATCTTTTCGCTTAGCCTTTTTACCTGTGAAACTGCCGGCTCGGCGCTTTTAAATACGGGATAAATAAAGGCTTCGGTGTTCATTCTCCCCAATTCGTTTTTTGCTTGAATATGCACATTCGCAGTGTCGATGAATAGCAAACCCGGAAAAGTAAAATTTCCAAGGTTATCGGTTCGCTGTGTTAAAAACCCTATTTCATCGTTTTTTTGAATGGCTATAGTTATTTCACCGTTTTCGATATAATTTCCGGTGAGGGAATTTTTTGCAACTCCTTGCAGATTTAATCCTGCCTCCTGTTTAAATTTTAAAATTTCGTTTTTCCGAGGAACGCTGTTCCAGAAATAACTGCTGTACCCGTTTGTTAACATCACCAGACGTAATTTGGCTTCCGAACTGATTTCACTGTCGGAGAATAAATAGGCTGAAGGCTCAACAAACCCCATTAGTTCTGAATCGACTAAAAACTGGGATAATATATTTTTTGAAAAACTGTTTTCGGGAATTGAAGCTTCATGTATTACTGACACAGACAAATTAGAGAAATCATCATTGGTTAAGTATTTTTCATCTGTTATTTTCAACTTAATTTCCGACCTTTTATCATAGCTTTTACTATCGGCCTGGATTATCAAATTGTTCATTTCATCGTTTCTTGAAAACAGTAACCTCTCCGAAACAGGCGCCAGATTTTTATCGAGCAAAACCAGTCTGTTAATACCGGGTTTTAGCGAACCACTTTCGAATTTGAGCACTTTACTGGTACCTTCCATTTTAAACTCCTGGTAAAAAAGTACTTCTCCCCGGTACATATTTACCAGGTAATACGTATCACCTGCAATTTCTTGCGAATTGCTTGATACATTTAAAATAACCTCTTTGTTGGTATGATTTACCAACTGGATTTTAATACCTTGTTTTACCGGTTGGAATTCATACCGGAACGAGGGAAAACCAACAACTGTAGCAACATATTTTTTACCAGGCTCGGGTTTTAGGAACAACAAGCCCATCCCCCTGTAATCGGTTTTAAACGATGTTATTACGGTACCCTTTTCATCTTTTACGGTACCACCTGCATCAACCCCAAAACCCGATTTATCAATAGCCTTGAAAGCCACAAGGTTTGTAGTGTTTTCGAGCAATACACCACCTTCAGGCAAAAAAGCAACATCGGCAACCATGTTTGGCGTTCGGTTTACCTTAACAGTCGATCTCGAATTAACTGTAATTCCTGATATATTTATCTGCTTATAAAAATAAGAGTCGGGACTGAAATTGAACAAGTAATTGGTGTAAGCCTTAATTAAATAACTCCCGGGCTTAAAGGTGTCAGAAACAGTGAAATTCCCTGCGGCCTGCCCGTTTACACAAAGCAGAATTAATTGCAGGGCAGTATTTCCGTTTGCATCAAGCACGTTTATATATGCATTTTCTGCCCGGGGAATCAATTGTCCGGAGCGGCTGTCGGTTAAATATACCTTAAACCAAACTGTATCGCCCGAAAAATAATATTCCGAATCGGTATGAATGTAAATTTTTTCAACCGGATTGGTTTCATTCCCCGAAATCCAGGTTTCAATATTCTGGGCCGTCGGCGAAAACCCTAAACTTATTAAAATAAAGAGGCTGCATAAAATTTGTTTATACATTGACATATTTTTACGATTAATGCAATTTACAATAAAAACAGGTACAATATCCTGACAAACAAAACCAATTTTTCCCTTATTCAATAAGAATAAAACTTGTTTAGGTTTTATTCAATCTGCACACTTCTATTTGAATTGCAATTTATAATTTATACAAGAGTCCACTCCAAAAAGTCAAAAACCCCTAAATCCCCTAAAGGGGACTTTGAAGAGTTCATTGATTTTCAGCGAGTTCCCTTTTAGGGGTCAGGGGTAAAAGAGTTGAAAATCAATGAACTCGGACTTTTCGGAGTAAGCTCATACAATAAAATCAAGATTCCGCTTTAACCCTGCAAAGCCAGCGCGCTTAACAGCCGACTTGTTAAACAAGTCATCAAAGAGTGGTTTCTCCATTTGGCGCCAATCGTCTTTTGATAGCTTAAGTAATCTGGCATCAGCCTTAAATTCAGGTTCAATATGTGCTTTCGATTTCAAATTCCACGGACACACATCCTGACAAATATCGCAACCAAAAACACGGTTTTCAAACCTGCCTTTCAGTTTTTCATCCAAATTCCCCTTAAGTTCGATAGTCTGATATGAAATACACTTCCTTGAATCAACCACCCTGTCGGCAACAATTGCTTTTGTTGGGCAGGCATCAATGCACCGGGTACACTTTCCGCAATGATTGGCAACCGGCTTTGGATTATCGTATGGCAGCCCGATATCGAGAATCAATTCACCGATAAAGAAAAAACTGCCATTTTCTACCGAAATCAGGTTGCTGTTTTTACCTATCCATCCCAAACCGCCCCGTTTTGCAATTGCCCGTTCCAGCAGCGGCGCCGAATCGACAAAGGGACGCCCGTTGCAGACCTGAACTTCATTCTGTATAAATGTTAAAAGCGATTTAAGTTTATCTTTCAATACATAATGGTAATCGGCACCATAAGCATATTTCGATAAAACGGGAGCAGCTTTATCGGCCTGGGCTTCGCCTGGGAAATAATTCTGAAGCGCCACAATTACCGTTTTGGCATTTTCGAACAATAACGAAGGATCCAGGCGTTTTTCCACATTTCGCCCCATGTAACTCATTTCGCCATGCATACCTTTTTTTAGCCAATTTAAAAAGGGCTGCCTTTCGTTGGCAAGTGGTTCTGCTGGTATGATTGCACATTCGAGCAATCCCAATTCTCTGGCTTTAGCTTTTATGGCATATGATATTTCCTCAGCTTTTTGCATACCTTAAAATTAATAACAATAAGCGAAGCGACAAGGCACAAAAAAACCCGCCTTTTTAAAGACAGGTTTTTTAAATTAAAGACGAAGGTTATTTTTTCTTTTTTCTCAGCACTACAAAAGCAATAACTGCAATAATAACAACTGCAACAATAATTATAATTGCTGTATTGTTTGAAGAAGCAGTTTCAGTGCCTGCAAGTAAATCCTGCTCCATATATGAGCTGTCCTGAACGTTCAAACTGTCAATGTAAGTTCCGCCTTCCTGCGCTATTGCGAAAAAAGGAAGACTTAAAATAAAGGTGGCAATAACCGCCATTAAATTCTTCATTTTTTTCATTTTGTTTTTTATTTAAAGTTTATACTAATTATTGTAATTTCTCATTTACTGCTTTTATAAGTGGCGCTGCAAAACCATACCGGGGATTAATCCTAACCAGTTCGTCCAACACAACTTTTGCTTCGCCGAATTTATCCTTATCAAACAAATATTGCGCTTCAAGCAAATAGAATGGTTCGTAGGACGGATAAATTTCGCGGCCTTCTTGCAAATATCGGTTAAAACTTTCAAAATCGCCTTGTCTGAGCGAATTTTTTGCCATTTGCAAATATAACCACACATTATTGCGGTCGGCTTCAATGGCTTTTTCGAGTAGCAATTTTGCCTCGCCAAAATCCCCCGTTTCAGATTTCCTGATACCATGAAAATCCAATTTATCTTTTCTTTTTAACAAAACTACAACCGGATTACCTTCGTGGTAAAATGTCTTTATAATTTCAGCCGATTGCCATTTTCCATTTTTCAGTAGCCCAGGATGAATGTAGTTTATCCCAAACAAACCGTAATCCCAGTCCTCTGAACTTCTTTCAAGATAACGGACATACCGGTATTTAACGGTTGCTGTATTTTCGAAATAATTTGACAGGTTACAGTTTGAGGCCACAATAACCTGTTGGTTTTCTATTTGTTCTATTAAATATTCTGATGAATTTTTTAGCCCATGAAAATAGTAATCGTATTCATAATCAGACCAGGCATTTTTATTTCCACCCGAAATGATGTTAAAATAAACATAGTTTACCGGGAATGTAGAGGCCTGCAACCTGACCGGGTGCAGCATCAACAAAAAATAAATCAGTACTGAAGCAATTTTAAGCTTTTTGTTGTTTAAAATGTTATAAAGTTCAATAATCCCGGCCGATGAAAATACCGCAAAAAGAGGCAACACAAAAAGCATCTGCCTTTCACCGCTATATAAATTTGCACCGATTATAATAACATAAATTACCGGGAAGAAAAGGGTGAAAAGCAAAAACAACCCGTAATTGAGTTGTTTGCTTTCGTTTTTTAATAATTTTCTGAAAAACAGGGGCAGAAATACCGCGAACCCAAACAAGATGGCTTCCGGGGTTGAAATCAACAACCATTTGGGCAAATAATACCAGGGTAATTGAGTGCTCCACAGCCAGTTCCCTTCGAATACCTGCCTGATGCTTACTTTGTAATGCTCCATTACATTCAGGCTCTCCAACGGATTTTGAAACACGTTCTGCAAGGCAAAGGGCCAAAACAGCAAGCCTGCAAAATAACCAATAAGCAGAATTGCCATAATTTGGCCCAGTAACCTTACAAGACAAAGTTTAGTTGAAAATATATGTTTAAGTAAAAAAGGTTTCATGATAAGGAATGCCCCAAGGGCCAGCCCCAGGTAAGCAAATAATATTAAGCCACCAATACGGACTGAGCAGGTAAATGCTATTGCCAGCCCGAGCCAGGCAGCCGATTTCCAGTTTGGTTTAGGCAGTTGTTTTAAAAACCGGACGATTAGGTATATCGACGCCAGATAACCGGTTGCGAAAGGTATGTCTTTTAAATTACCGAAAGCCTGTCCGAATAACCGGGGCATTGCTAAAATTGAAATAACAGTTAATGCCGAAACCCAGTAAGAACCACTAAACTGATATGCAATTAAACCGGCAAAAAAGAGCAACCCAAAGAAAAAGAAAGCTCCTGTAAAGTGCCTTGTCAGAAATTCGTTTTCGAACCGAAAAACCCGGTTAATCAATGCAGTTAAATTATCAACAGATTGGCCGTAGTATTTTAAATTTGTAACCGGTGTGTTTAAGCAAGAAGCATCAGCGCCCCCGGTAAAATACCAGTTAACTACTTTTTTTGCATGTGGATAATGCAGTTGTTCATCGACATTTACTGCTGCCTTTGGTGCAAGGAATAAAAGGATTATTGCAGCAAAAACCAGGCTTGCAACAAAACCATTTTTGGCAGACAATATGTCGAAGGATTTATTCATAAATATCTTTTACAATATATACCGGCCGGTTTTGAACTTCTTTGAAAATGAGGTAAATGTATTCGCCAATAATCCCCAGAAATGTTAACTGCACAGAGCCAAAGAAGCTAACGGTTAGAAACATTGACGACCAGCCGATTGGAGCAATACCCGTCGCTTTCGAAACAAAAGTGTAAATTATTGCCCCAAGAAAAACTACAATACCCAGCAACCCAAAATATAAACAGGCTTTAATAGGCCATTTTGAAAATGAATAAATTGCATCGGCTGCCAGAGCAAACAATTTTCTTTTGCTCATTTTGGCCTTTCCCATTAACCTTTCCGGACGGTCGAATTCAACAAACTGGTGTTTAAACCCGACAAAATTTCTGATGCCAGGCATGTACCTGTTTTTTTCGGTGAACTGCAAAATAGCCTTGTGTACCCTTTTATTGAAGATGGAAAAATTCCCGGCATTTGCCACTTGTTCTTCGTCGCTCATCTGGCTGAAAACCCGGTGAAAAATATCTGTAAAAATTTTACGCGATAATTTTTCGTATCGCAGGTCGCGAATAGCGGTAACAACGTCGGCATCTGTTTCTTTCAATTTATTGAAAAGCACCGGTAAAAGTTCTGGCGGATCCTGGAAATCACCATCCATCATCACAACATAATCTCCTTTGGCAAAATCAAGACCAGCTGTTAAAGCGGCCTGCAAACCAAAATTCCGGGAAAAGGAAATTACTTTTAACCAATTATTGCTTTCTCTTATTTCCAGCAGTTTTTGCAGTGTTAAATCTGAGCTGCCATCATCAATACACACCACTTCGAAGGTTTCGCCTGTAACCAAAAGATTTTGGGAAACCTCTTCGATTAATTGTGAAACCAGGTTGCTTTCGTTATAAAGTGGTATGACTACTGAAATCATTCTATCTGATTTTTAAGCTTTATGCTGCGAACCTGGAACAGGTACCGGGAATTCCATATTTACAGGGCCCATTTCGTATTTTTCGGGCCCAAGTTTCATTGTCGAATTGAGCATTTCTTCCCAGGTAACCAACTGGCCGGTATATGCTGCTGTTCGTCCCATTATTGCGGTTAGGGTTGAAATTGCAGTTCTTTCAGACTCAACAACAGGTTTGTTTTTGCGGATAGATGTTACCAGGCTGATGTGTTCCTGGATATACGGCGATACCTCAACTACTTCGGTTGATTTTCCATCCTTGTTCTTCGGATACTCGAATCTCCATTTTTCAGTTCCATCGAGGTTGTACACCGTATTTTTACAGTTGGTAAAACCTTCGGTCCCCACAATCAGTTCGCCCAGGCTGTTTGCACAGTCGTCGATTTGCCGCGACATGCTATGAGAATAAACTCCATTTCCATAATTAAAATCGATACTGAAAAAATCGTACTGGTCACCCGTTAACCGGCGTGCCCTGCCGCCAAAACCAATGGCTTCAATAGGGTTTTTACCCATAAACCAGTTAATAATGTCGATATTGTGGACGTGAGTATCGAGAATATGATCGCCACACAACCAACAGAAATTGTTCCAATTGCGGATCATGTACTCCATATCGCTCCAGCCCTCTTCGCGGGTACGGAACCAGACATGATTTTGCAACCACCATGCTTTTGCCGATGTTATCTGTCCGATTGCACCCGAGGCTATCTGTTTGTATGTTTCCAGATAATCGCGTTGATGGCGCCGTTGTGTGCCGGTAACCACTGATAATCCTAAATTCTCCGCTTTTTTTGAAGTAGCAATAATTTGCCTTGCCCCTACCGGATCGACACTTACCGGTTTTTCCATAAATACATGTTTTTTAGCCTGTACGCATGCATCGAAATAAGCGGGCCTGAAATGAGGCGGAGTTGCAAGAATAACAACATCCAAATCAACATCGAGCAAACTTTTATAACTGTCGAAACCCCAAAAACAATTTACCTCAGGTACCTCAACCCGCTGTTTACCAAGTTTATTGCGGCAATCCAGTACTTTATCTTCAAAAACATCGGCAAGAGCAACAATTTCCAAATCGTTACCGGCTGCAAGAAAGTTGAGCACAGCACCTGTGCCGCGATTTCCGCAACCTACCAAACCGGCTTTTAGCTTTTTCCCATCGGGAGCTTTGTCAATAATTGGGGGAAAATTATAATCAACAGTTTTTGACTTGCGGCTGCAGGAAGCAAGTGCATTCATCCCGATAACCCCGGCAGCGCCAATCAATGCCGATTTTCCAAGAAAATTCCTGCGCGATAGTTGGCTCTTTTCCATGATAGTTTATTTTATAATATTTTCTGATTTTAACTCTTCCTTTTTGTATTCGCAAACAACCCTGAAACCAACATTTTTACTATCGGAATACCACCAGATGCTTTTAGGGATTTGCGGATCGGTTTCAAGCCATTCTTTTGTGCGGGTAAAGTCCCGTCGTCCGGCGCGAACATTTTTTGCCGGGCTATCGTATGTTCCCCCGCGAATAACATGTTCCAGGCCATTCCGGGGCCCCCTCGGATTTTTTACAAGTGTTTTCGGGTATTTTGAATAAACTGCCGGATCGTAAAAATCGAGGCAAAATTCAGCCACATTGCCCAGCATATTTTTCAGTCCAAACGGGTTAGCCCAGACCCTTGACGGCTCCTGTGTCCTGTTCGACGAATTTTCCTGGTAAATAACATACGAATTAATTATCGTGGTATCGGCGCCAAACAGTTTACGCCAAATTCCCTCAGTCCCAAAATCTTTTGGCGAACCTTCAAAAAAGTAAGGTGCAGTTGTACCTCCGCGCGCTGCAAATTCCCATTCCGCCTCGGTGGGCAACCTGTATTTTTTACCTGTTACACTGCTCAGCCAACGGCAATAAGTTTCAGCCCCGTGATAACTCATTGTAATTGCAGGCCTTGTACCTTTGCCCCAACCCTGATCGGGCGCCCCCCATGGCGGAGTCGCACCGGAGATTCCGTCTGTCTCACCATCATTTTCGATTGCTTCCTTCCTCCCCTGAGAAGCTGTTGCACTAAAAAATGCAAGGTATTCATTCCACGAAACTTCGATTTCACCCATCCAGATGCTGTCAACCGAAACGTCTATAACCGGGCCTTCGTCAGCTTTACGGTAAGGTTCGTTGTCAGGTGTTCCCATTTTAAAACTACCGCCAGGAATTGCAATCATTTTAAACGAAATACCCGTACCCGGAATTTTCTCTTCAAAGTTACTAAAAGAAGATACGTTTGCCGGTCCGGTAAATATCCCCCTGCTGCCCGAAGCAGTTTCAACCTCACTGGTCAAACCTTTTTTCCCGCGATAATGTCCAACATCGAGGTGGCATTGTAAACACGATGAATTTTCGGGATTCCTTAAATATTTCAGATGCGATTCGGCGCCCAGGGAATTCAGTGTGGACGGAAACATATTTACGTGGCATTTCTTGCAGCCATCTTCATAAACAAATCTTTTTGATGCGTCAATCGAACGTTTTTCAACCCAGTCAATTTCAGCCGAATCTTTTGTAATATATACATAAAAATCGTGGAATCCATGATATGCTTTTCGAGTTAAAAAATTAAACCTCTGTTCTTCAGGAGGCAAATGACAGTCGACACAATCGACAGAAAACCCACTTCTTGTATTGTTATGTGCAGATAATTTCCAGGTCGCATCGGCATGCGGATGGATATGGCATGACGCACAAAACTCATTTGCAGAAGTGTAATGTACTGTTTTATTGAACGCCAACAGAAAGAAAATTACACTCAATCCTCCAACAATAAAAATCAAATAGTGTTTTCGTTTGATCGATTTATCAGTCATTCCATCAATATTTATAGCAATTATAATTGTTAGCTATTATGAAGATCTTAATCCGAGTATTGACTTTTGGTTAATCAAACCTTAATTTTATCTTAATTAATTTGTTAATAAATTGAATTAGTTATGATTATAAAAAATAAAAAAAACTAAAAATTTATTTTGATTTTGATCATTTTTGATACTTTTGATAAAAAAATAACAAAAAATTAAGTGATTTCCGAATCGAAATAAAGCGCTATCTAAATGGTGAAAAGTAAATTACATTATACCTCTTTATTTTTTCTCCTCCTTTATTTCATCTCTGAAGCGGTTTGTGCAACCGATGTTTCTGACAATACATTTCTAATTGCTGAAATTAATTCGCAGAATTTAAAAAACCTACAAATCTGGGAGCTTATAAACAAAAACAGCGCTGCGGGTTTTGAAGTAGAAATTGAAGCCAGAAACAAAAACATAATCATTAAAAATTCTTCAGACAAATTTTCCGGAGTCCTTGATAATCTTTACACGGCAATTACCGAAAACAACCAAAAGATAATTCCTGTATTTATTAAGTACGACGATGATATTACATTACTTGATTCGATTATAAATGATTCCAAAATTTCGGCCTTTATTTTTTATTTGCCGCAAGGAGAAACCTGGCCAACCTGGGAGTATCTGATACAGGCTAACCGGCGAGTGATTTTTTTTATTGATGGTAACTTTAAAAATGAAAGCCGTATTTTACATCCCCTTAAAAATTATACATTTCAGATTTCAGCAATTAGTGCTCCATCAGAACTATTCGCAATTGAAAACTCGGGAAAAATAAACCAGGAACTTTTTGCCATTCGCAGTTTTGAACTACTCCCAACCAAAGTTCCATCAAACAGACAGCGTCGGAACCTTGTACCCGATTACATTAATTTTTTACTCGAGAACTGGAAGAAATATGGTAAAAGGCCCAATTTTATTTTTGTTGGCAACGATATTTTTAATTTCGATTTTATAACCGACCAGTTAAATTCGTTTACATGGATTAAAGGAGTTGTAAAAGTTGCCGACAAAAACGAGGATAAAGTTTACTGGAAAAATCACGATATTAAATTCACGGGGGGCAAATTCAGCTTTCCGTACAGGGGAGGCGAGGAATTGATTCTTTCTCCGTTTGTACCAGGTTTTAAACTGACCCCCGAACAAATTATCGTCACTGGTGAGATGATTACACCAGAAAGTTATATAATATTAGCTTCTCCCCTCAAATTAAATGATGGATTAACGGGAAGTTTCAATTTCGAAGGAAGCGTAATAAATACCCTGAAACCCAATGAAACTTTCAATGGTAATAATTACTCTTTCGTTCAGGACATAAAAAGAGGAAACGTTTTAAGGCTACCCGAAAATGCAAGCATCAACCTTGGGAAACCTGAAAATTACGGTTTGCGGAACAGCAGTTTTACTGTCAGTTGTTTTGTAAAATTTACCGAGATACTCGAATTTGGCGATAACGCAATTCTTGGTAATTACGAATCGGGTTACAGAAAAGGATTACACCTGATTTTACGATCGGGGCACCCTTACTTTGGATTGTGGGCCAACGATTTTATTGCCGATAACATTTTGGAACCAAATATATGGTACCATTTAACCTGGCAGTATATAATAGAAACCGGAGAACAGTCGATTTTTTTAAATGGTAAATTTATAGGGGGTTCTGACGGCCACCCGCCCTTTTCGGGGACCGGTGATATCCATTTAGGGAGCGCACTCTCGTCGGGCGCAAGTTTACGTGGTTACATCGATAACCTGGATATCTGGAACAGGCCTCTTGGAAATGAAGAAATTAACCGGCTGGCCCTCGATGAAGAAATAATACTTGAAGAAAAAGCTGCTGGCAGTAGTCCGGTAATTTCGAGGAACATGGTTTTGTTGCTTTTTATATTGATAATAGCAGCTGGCGTTTTAATTTTTATTTCGTTTAAGAAAAAAAAGAAAAGAAATATCATTTCACCTAATGATTTGCCTGTAGAAGTTACTTCAAACTACATCCAGCTATTCGGAAAGTTTAAAGCTAACGATAATGCCGGCGAAGATATTACCGATCTGTTCACTCCAAAAGTAAAGGAATTGTTCCTGTACATTCTGGTTTACACCTTGCGAAGTGGAATCGGAGCCAGTATTGCCGATATTAACGAAGTTTTATGGCCCGGCATTTCAATGCGTAAAATAGCAAATAACCGTGCTGTTACCTTAAATAAACTCCGGAAAATTTTAACCCGGATCGACGGGTTGGAAATTGTTTCAAACGGGGGTTATCTTCAGGCTAAAATAAAAAAACCATTTTTTTGCGACTATGTTAACGCATACAAACTTTGCCAGATACCGGAAGGATTGTCGAAACAGCAACTAATTTCGTTTTTTGAGTTGGTAAAAAACGGGCGTTTTCTTAAAGGAATAAATTTACCATGGCTCGACGAAATTCGTGGGTTTACCGGAAACCAGGTTATTGATAATTTACTGAACCTGGCAAAAATATATCAGAAAGAGATGAATTTAGCCGAAACAGAAAAGATAGCACAACGGATACTTGATTATGACGATTTAAACGAAGAGGCAATTTATTTACAGGTTTGGGCATTACAAAAAACCAATAACTCCAATCTGGCTAAATTCAATTACAGTTTGTTTACCAGAAAATACGAAAGTTGCCTTGGAGAACCTTATTCAATGAATTATTCGCAATTTATTCAGCATTTTGGGCAGGAGTTTGCTTAAAATAACCCATCAACACTTTTCCGGATAAAATCGCGCGTATAATAGTCTTTGTCAACAATATTGCCGTTCCATACAATGATATCGAGATCGATGCACCGGGGGCCAAATTTTGGTTTAGTCCTGTCGCGGCCCATTTGGTTTTCAATGTTTTTTAATAATGTATTCAAATCGTGCAAATCAAGCATCGTTTTAATTTTTACCGCCCCATTGATGAAATCTGACTGGTCTGTAATACCAATTGGTGTTGTTTTTATCATAGCCGAAACCTTTGCTATTTCAACATGATTTTTAAGTATTCCCAGCATTTTCGGGATATTGGATTCAGGGGCGATATTTGAGCCAATCCCGATAATTACAGTATTCATCGGTTAGCTTCCATTTCGAGCGATACAGATTCGGCAAAACGCAAAGCATGTGGTTTGTCGACCTCAACCCTGGCCCTTTTTACTTTTTCATCGGCCAATATCAAATCGAGTATACTTTTTGTAAGGACTTCGAGTAATTTAAACCTGCCTTCCTGAACAAGGGCGATAATTTTTTTTGTAATGGTCTTATAGTCGAAAATATCGCGGGGTTCATCGGCTTCCATTGCATAATCCGGTATATCGGTTTCAATTTCAATATTGATAATTACATCTTGCTTGTTTACAAGTTCGTCGGGGTTAAAGCCGATGTAAGTTCTTATTAGCAGATTTTTAATTCGAATTTTAGCCATATGTTTATGCATTTTTTCCCAGATTTTCGCCACCGTCGGCAAATATAAGCTGGCCTGTTAAATGATTATTCTCGAGTATGAAATCGATGGATTTTAATATTGGTTCCACTCCTCCGGGTTTTTTCATAGGTATGGTTTGCGCGAGGTTTTGCAGGTAATAATCATCTTTATCGGCAGGCGCCAATGTCACCCCCGGGGCTATAGCATTAACCCGAATGTTTGGAGCAAGCTCCAGGGCTGCCATCTTTGTTAATTCCCACAAACCTTTTTTTGAGAGGGAGTAGGCAATATAATCTGATTTATTTGAATTAATCCGAGTGTCGACAAAATTAATAATATTACCGCTTGCACAATTATTAGCAAATTTGCGTGTGAGGAAAAACGGGGCTTTCAGGTTAATATCTATCTGGCGGGCAAATAGTTCGGGGCTGGTTTCACGAAGATATCCCTTTTCAAAAACCGATGCATTATTTACGAGTAAGTGAATTTCACTGAATTCTTTTTGAACCGATGAAAACAATTCAAATACATCATTTATATCAGCTAAATTGGCTTTAAAAATTCGAAATTTCTGACCCGGAAAATCAGTTTCGAGCTGTTTCGCAAGCAGCATTGCCTCTTTTTCCGAATCGTTAAAGTGAACGGCAATATTCCAGCCTTTATTTGCCAAATGAAATGTAATTGACCTTCCGATCCGTTTTGAGGCGCCTGTTATCAAAGCTGTTTTATTCATGCCTAAAAGTTAACTATTTCTAAATCGAATTCTAACAGTTTCTGAAATTTAACGATCAGATTTCACGAAAATAATAAAAGCCCGCAAATGCGAGCTTTTTAGATATTCATTTTTTAATAACAACTTTTAATTGTACGAGTTAAGTTTACTTAAATATTTACCGATAATATCGAATTCGAGGTTAATAACAGTGCCCACCTTAAAGGTGTGGAAATTAGTAACTTCGTAGGTAAACGGGATAATTGCGACCTGGAAGGAGTTGTCTTTTGAATTGACTACTGTAAGGCTAACGCCGTTAACCGAAACAGAGCCTTTTTCAACGGTCATGTAACCCTGCTTCGCTTTTTCGATGTCAAAACCGTACTCAAAGGTATAATACCAACTGCCTTCGGCTTCTTCTACATTTGTACAAACCGCAGTCTGGTCGACATGCCCCTGAACAATGTGACCGTCAAGTCTGCCATTCATCACCATGCTTCTTTCGAGGTTTACTTTTGACCCAACTGCGAGCAAACCCAGGTTCGATTTTAAAAGCGTTTCTTTTATTGCGGTTACCTTGTACAGCTTATTCTCTTTATCGACCCAAACAACAGTTAAACAAACACCATTGTGAGATAAGCTTTGATCTACTTTTAATTCATTGGTGAAATTACAGGTAAGTGTAAAATGCACGTTCTCCCTGTCTTTTTCGATGGCCGTTACAGTGCCGAATCCTTCTACTATTCCTGAAAACATATTAAAAACTTAGCACCCTCTAACTCCCCCGCAGGAGGAGAATTAGAGAAATTTATTATCTTCCAAACTTATAATTATCTTTCTTATTTGAAGCCCACTCCTCCCCTCCGGGGAGGCCGGGAGGGGCTTTTACCTTCCAATCCACACCCTCTTTAGTATCCTTTAGTTCAATTCCAATGGCATTTAATTCGTTGCGTATTTTATCGGCGGTTCCCCAGTCTTTGTTTGCTTTTGCGTCTTTCCTAAGGCTGATGAGCAGTTCAACCGCACCGGCCAGTACTTCGCTGTCATTGGCTTCTGCACCCTTTTCATCTCTTAGTCCAAGAATATCAAAAACCATAGATTTGTAAAACTTTGTCAGGTCATCAAGATCGGTTGCCGAAATTGTTTCAGTTCCGGCTTTTACCGAATTAATCATTTTCACGCCGTCGAACAAATGGGCAATTGCAATTGCGCTGTTCAAATCGTCATTCAGCGCTGCAATACATTTTTCTTTTAACGATGCTACATCGATAGTTGAATTACCGGAAGTCGAAAGTTCCCCCAGGGCCTTTACCGCGGTCATCAGTCTTTCGAGCCCTTTTTCTGAGGCTTGCAGCGCCTCGTTAGAGAAATCGATGGTACTTCGGTAATGGGCCTGCAAAATAAAAAACCTGATTGTCATAGGCGAGTAGGCCTGATTCAGTAGTTTGTGGTTGCCTGTAAACAATTCATTTAAGGTAATAAAATTGCCAAGCGAACGGGCCATTTTCTGCCCGTCGATGGTAATCATGTTATTATGCATCCAATACCTTACCGTTTCGTGCCCGAAGCTGGCAGTCGATTGGGCAATTTCGCATTCGTGGTGTGGGAAAACCAAATCCATTCCGCCACCGTGAATATCAAAAATTTCGCCTAAATATTTGGTGCTCATTGCCGAACATTCGAGGTGCCAGCCCGGGAAACCCTCGCCCCATTTCGATGGCCAGCGCATAATATGTCCGGGAGAAGCTTTTTTCCAGAGGGCAAAATCGAAAGAGTTTTTCTTTTCTGATTGCCCGTCTAACTGGCGCGTATTTGTTTTTATATCGTCGAGGTTTCTGCCCGATAGTTTTCCGTAGTTGTATTGCCCGTTGTATTTTTCAACGTCGAAATAAACCGAACCGTTTTGCTCGTATCCAAAACCTTTTTCAATAATCGAATCGATCATCAGTTGCTGTTCAATAATATGACCCGATGCACGTGGTTCGATGCCTGGAGGAAGGATGTTTAGCTCTTCCATATTTTTATGGAATGTATTCATGTACTTCTGAACCACTTCCATAGGTTCGATTTGTTCCAGGCGGGCTTTTTTCGAGATTTTATCTTCGCCGGTTTCATCTACCTCACCCTCTAAATGGCCGACATCGGTAATATTGCGTACGTAACGGACTTTATACCCAAGGAAAGTGAGGTAACGAAAAAGTAAATCGAAGGTAATATTGGGGCGCGAATGACCAAGGTGTGAATCGCTGTAAACGGTAGGGCCACAAACATACAACCCCACTCTATCTTCAACTAAAGGTTTAAAAATTTCCTTTTTTCGGGTTAAAGAATTGTATATAACAAAATCACCTTTCATGTTAATAAAACGAAATTTGTCTATGGTGTGGTCCCGTTTTCTTTTTCTACCAACACTTCGTCAGTTTTTTCTTCGAGCGAATTGAAAAGTTTCCAGTAAAAAAATAAGATTGTAAAAATCCCAACTGTAATTGCTGAGTCGGCAATATTAAATACCGGCCTGAAGAAAATGAGTTCGTTGCCACCCACAAAAGGAATCCAGTCGGGGTAACGGCTTTGAATCAGCGGAAAGTAAAACATATCGACCACCCTGCCATGCAAAAATCCGGCATAGCCACCGTTTTCAGGAAAAATCCCGGAAACCTGTCCAAAGCTTTGTTCGAAAATCATTCCGTAAAATAAACTGTCGATAATATTTCCGATAGCGCCGGCAAAGATGAGTGAAATACTGACAATAAAACCAAACGGAATTTCTTTTCGTTTTGCAAGTTTAAACAGGTACCATCCGATTGCAATAGCTGCAATAATGCGGAAAATACTTAAAAACATTTTACCGTATTCGCCGCCAAATTCAAATCCAAATGCCATTCCGTTGTTTTCTACAAAATGCAGGATAAACCAATCTCTGAAAACAACAATTTCGTCGCCCAGCGCCATGGTAGTTTTAATCCAAAATTTAAGCGCCTGGTCGACAATTAAAATGAGTAAGATAATTATCAGCGATTTTGCAGTGCGAGTCATTCCTGTTTCCTTAAAATAAAAATGCCCCAGGAGAAATCGTTTATTGATAAATCCATGGAGCTTTCACAATTTTCCTTTCAATTTACTTCTGGTTCATTTTCGCATCCATGGACAGCGTAGCATGCGGAACAGCACGAAGCCTTTCCTTGCTTATTAATTTACCCGTTTCGCGACAAATACCGTAAGTTTTATTTTCGACACGAATTAATGCCGCCTGTAAATGCTGGATAAACTTTAATTGCCTTTGTGCCAGTTTCCCCGACTCTTCTTTCGAAAGTGTTGCGGCACCTTCTTCAAGTACTTTAAAAGTTGGAGATGTATCCTGTGTATCGTTGCCATCGCTTTGAGTGAGCGAAGTTTTGTACATCTCGTAATCGCTCTGTGCAATTCTGAGTTTTTCTAAAATCAATTCTTTGAATTCCTTTAGATCCTCATCGGAATATCTGTTTTTTGCTCCCATAATAAAAGGGTTTAATTTATTTCTCAATATTTAAAAACGACCTAAAATAATAAAAAAAAAAGAATTTAAATCAGGTCAGAAATCATTTCAAAAGTTTACTTTCTTAACTAATATTTTTGCAAAAACGTCTCTGTCCACTTCAACTGTCCTTGCATCCTCATCAGCCAGAGATTCAACCAATTCGAGTTCGTTTGCCAAAGTTTGCGCGCAAATATAGTCTTTATAATTTAAAATTGCCTTATTAAAATCATCGCCTTTTGCAATTGTAAGCTTAATTCGGTCGGTAACTTCAAAATCGTTTTCTTTTCGCAGGTTTTGAATTTTATTGATAAATTCACGTGCAAAACCTTCATCCCTTAATTCACCGGTAACGTTTATATCCAGCGCAACGGTTAATTGACCTTCGGAGGCGACAGTCCAACCGGGAATATCTTCGGTATGGATTTCCACGTCTTCAAGTGCAATTTTAATTTTTTCGTTTTCTGCCTGGATTTCAATTTCCCCGGTTTTTTCCAATTCAGAAATTTCGTTTTGTCCGAACCGGTTAATTGCACCGGAAATTGGTTTCATCAGTTTCCCGAATTTAGGCCCGAGCGTTTTAAAATTAGGCTTGATTTTCTTTTTAATAATTCCCGAAGTATCGGTAATAAACTCTACTTCCTTAACATTCACTTCGGTTAAAACAATATTTTTTATCGATTCGAACTGCTCATGAAAACGTGCATTCAAAACCGGGACGATAATCCTTGCCAGCGGTTGTCTTACTTTGAGTTTCTCCTTTCGCCGAAGGGCAAGGACCATTGACGATGCTTTTTGTGCCAAATCCATTTTTTCCTCCAAATCTTTATCAATCAGATTTTCGTTATACGCAGGAAAATCGGCAAGGTGTACACTTTGGTCTGTTTCTTTGCAGGTAACCTTGTTTAAATCGGTGTACAACAAATCTGCATAAAAAGGTGCAATTGGCGCCATAAGTTTTGAAACCGTTTTCAAACAGGAATATAAAGTCTGGTAAGCCGAAATTTTATCGTCGGTAAACTCTCCCCCCCAATACCTTTTACGGCTTAAGCGAACAAACCAGTTGCTCAGGTTTTCCGAAACAAAATCGGATATGGCACGGCCTGCACGGGTTGGTTCGTAGTTTTCGTAGCTCCACTCAACTTCTTTAATTAACGAATTTAATAACGAGATTATCCACCTGTCGAGTTCGGGGCGCTGTGCAACCGGTATCTCCTTTTCGGCATACCTGAATCCATCGACATTGGAGTAAAGCGCAAAAAAGTTATATGTATTATAAAGTGTGCCGAAGAATTTTCGTTTAACTTCCTCGACACCCGAAATATCGAATTTTAAATTATCCCAGGGTTGCGAGTTGGTAATCATATACCATCGCAGAGGATCTGAGCCATATTCTTCGATGGTCTGGAACGGATCCACAGCATTTCCGAGCCTTTTCGACATTTTATTGCCGTTTTTATCGAGCACCAGGCCATTTGAAATGATGTTTTTAAATGCCACCGATTCGTCGATCATTGTGGCGATGGCATGTAAAGTAAAAAACCAGCCCCGAGTCTGGTCTACACCTTCGGCAATAAAATCCGCTGGAAAAAAAGAAGCCCCATCCCCAGCCCTTCCCCCAAGGGGAAGGGAGTTCAGGACAGTGGTTATTTCAGTTAGTACAGTTTCAATGTCATTAAATACCTGTTCGTTGGTAAACCGAATAACTTTGAATCCTAATTCATTTAAAATTTCTGTTCGATCTTCATCCGAAATCTGAACTTTGGGCAAATTATGGTAACCACCATCAACTTCAATTATCAACTGCTTGTCGAGGCAAACAAAATCTGCAATAAACTGGTCAATAATATGTTGCCTGCGAAATTTATAACCTTCAAGTTTTTTACCTCTTAAATTGTTCCAAAGAAATATTTCAGCTTCCGTAGGATTTTCTTTTTGCTTTTCAGCCAGTTCCTTCAATAAGTTATAACTCGAATCCCTTGCCGTCTGCCACTTCGGAGCCGTTCTTCCTCCCCCTCCTTTGGAGGGGGTCGGAGGGAGGCTGAAGGGGTAATGGTGCTGTGCATAGGGCATGGCCCCCGAATCGAACCAGACATCAATTAAATCGGGCTCGCGGAACATTTTCTGGCCTGAAGGTGAAACCAGTATTACATTATCGACAAAGGGTTTGTGCAAATCAATTTTGTCATAATTCTCCTTTGAATTATTCCCGGTCTCAAATCCCTGGTACGGATTCACAGACATAAAACCTGCTTTCATTGCCTTGTCAATTTCAGCCATTAATTCTTCGGTTGATCCAATACAGATCTCTTCCGAACCGTCCTCTGTTCTCCATATTGGGAGCGGTGTTCCCCAGAAACGCGAACGGCTGAGGTTCCAGTCGACAAGGTTTTCGAGCCAGTTCCCAAACCTTCCCGTACCTGTTGATTGCGGTTTCCAGTTGATGGTGTTGTTCAGCTCCACCATTTTATCTTTTACGGCAGTTGTCCTGATAAACCATGAATCGAGCGGGTAATACAATATCGGTTTGTCAGTCCTCCAGCAATGCGGATAACTGTGGATATGTTTTTCGATTTTAAAGGCTTTGTTCTCCTGTTTTAACATCACTGCAATGTCGATATCAACTGTCGAAGCGTCTTCTTCCAGTTTGTCGTCGTATTCGTTTTTCACCGAACGGCCCGCAAACTCGTGATATTTTTCGGTGTTGACATATTTTTCAACAAAGTCCTTGTCGAGGTTAACAGTGGGGAAAAACCGTCCTTTTTTATCGACAAGCGCCTGGGTTTTACCCTCCGAATCTTCGACAATAAGTGGCGAAATGCCGTTTTGTTTGGCAACCCTGTCGTCATCGGCCCCAAAAGTAGGTGCAATGTGAACTATACCTGTGCCATCCTCGATGGTAACAAAATCGCCTGTAATAACCTCAAATGCTTTTCCTTTGGGTTTTACCCACTCTATTAATTGTTCATACTGAACGCCTTTCAGCTCTTCGCCTGTGTATTCAGCCAGAATTCTGAAAGGAATATTCTTATCTTCGGGCTTATAATCTTCGAACGATAAATCTTCGTTTTTTACATTGAAGTAAACCGGGGCCAGATCTTTGGCTAAAATAACAGTTACAGGCAGGCCGGTGTAAGGATTAAACGTTTTTACCTTTACATAATTTATTGCAGGCCCCACACACAGCGCCGTATTCGACGGTAGTGTCCACGGAGTGGTAGTCCAGGCCAGGAAATACAACCCGGTATCGACATTGGTAAAAAGGAATTCCGATTTTTCGTTTCGAACCACCTTAAACTGTGCAACTGCAGTTGTATCTTTAACATCGCGGTAACAGCCGGGCTGGTTAAGTTCGTGCGAGCTCAATCCTGTACCTGCAGCCGGAGAATAGGGTTGAATGGTGTAACCCTTGTAAAGTAATCCTTTATTGTAAATCTGTTTTAACAACCACCACACCGTTTCAATATAACGGTTATCGTAGGTAATATACGGATCGTCCATATTAACCCAATAGCCCATAATCCGGGTTAAATCTTCCCACTCGCGGGTGTATCTCATCACCTCTTTACGACAGGCATTGTTGTATTCTTCAATCGAAATCTTTTTCCCGATATCGTCTTTGGTAATATCAAGCGCTTTCTCCACGCTCAACTCAACCGGTAAACCGTGCGTATCCCAGCCTGCTTTACGGTGAACGCGAAAGCCCTTCATGGTTTTGTAGCGGCAGAAAATGTCCTTTATAGCGCGGGCCATAACATGATGAATCCCCGGGATTCCGTTCGCTGAAGGCGGTCCTTCGTAAAAAACAAAAGTAGGATGCCCTTCGCGGGTAGTGATACTTTTATGAAATGTATCCTCTTCCTCCCAACGTTTAAGCACTTCCTTATTGATTTGAGATAAATCTAACTGCTTGTATTCCTGAAACTTATTACTCATAAAATATGATTCTGAACATTTTCTGAAAAAATATGCAAATATAGAAATTTTTTCAGGGCTGAAAACCGGGGATTTAATAAACTTGCTGATTATGGTGATGGTAAAACCTATCCATTGTTTGAAACGAAGGACAAGCTGGTTTGAGTTTGTGAATCAGCTAATACAAAATGATAATAAAACGGCATTAAAAATGCCATACCGCTAAACCCGAATTGCAAATTTGCAGTAGCTTAACACCTTGTTTCCTCATTTGTTTGAATTATAAAAGATTGGCGATTAAGAGACATGCAAAAGGCACAACATAATCAATCACTTTTTCGGTTATCTTTGAGGTATGAAATTTTATGTTGATACATCAGTTTGGGGAGGGTTTGAGGATAAAGAGTTTTCTGAATGGACAATTCCTTTCTTTAATCAAGCCAGATTTCATTCAGATGCGCAACACATTGCCATTTCCAGCATTCTTAAAGTTGACAGTTTAGTAAGTTGGAATTTTAAGCACATGGTAAATTTCTTTCGGATTAGACAATACAACTCAATTAATTTAAAATTTGGTTATTCAACCATTGACATTAGAACACCAAAGGAAGTAACTTATGGAGAACAAGAATAAAAATATCGAGACCGACTTTCATGCTGTTGACTTCATGCGGCAAGTTCGCAGTGAATTGACAGATCAATTTTTACAGGACAAGAAAAAGTATTTTGAATATTTAAAACGTGCAATGGAGGATTTTAAAATCCGACAGCAAAAGCACAAAAAACTGTAAAATAATTTCCCCCTAATCAGGCCTGGTTCAGTTTTATTAAATCAAAATCGCGGTCGCGATGCACAGTTCGATATAAAAAAAGGATGCCATCCGTGTTTGCATAAACTAAAACGGATGGCATCCTTTCAATAAAAATAATGTAAAATTATTTCTCCACTCCAAACTTATAAACGCAAACCGAATAATATTCTTCACCCGGGTTCAGAACTGTTGACGGGAAAGAAGGTTGGTTCGGACTGTCGGGATAATGCTGGGTTTCGAGGCAGAGCGCTCCCCTGTAAGCAAACACCTTGCCTCCTTTGCCCGTATCGCTTCCATTCATAAAATTGCCACCATAGAACTGTATACCAGGTTCGTTAGTATACACCTCCAATGTACGGCCCGATGCTGGTTCAACTACTTTTGCCGCAAAGTTTAATCCCGTTTCGGCTTTGTTTACAACCCAGTTATGGTCGTAACCTCCCCCATATTTCAATTGCTGGTTTTCTTCGTTAATTCGTACACCAATTGCCACAGGTTCCCTGAAATCGAATGGGGTGCCTTCAACCGGGGCAATTTCTCCGGTTGGGATTAAACCCGAATCGACGGGTGTGTAATAATCGGCCATAATCTGCATCAGGTGATCGTTTACATCGCCATTCCCGGCGCCCTTCAGGTTAAAAAACGAGTGTTGCGTAAGGTTTACAACGGTGGCTTTATCGGTTGTGGCCCAATATTCGGTTTTTAACTCGTTATCATTTGTAAGTGTGTATATTACTTTTACCGAAAGGTTTCCAGGATAACCTTCTTCTCCGTCGGGCGAAAGATAGGCAAGTTCAAGTGTTTGACCATCAATCAGCCGGGCATCCCAAACCCTGTTGTTAAACCCGTCGATTCCCCCATGCAAGTGGTTTGCGCCATTGTTTGCTGCAAGAGTATAAACCGAATCGTTAAGTGTGAAATTTCCTTTAGCTATCCGGTTTCCGTAACGGCCAATTAAAGTTCCGTAATAAATCTCATTCGATTTCAGGTATTCTCCCAGGGTTTCGTAACCAACCACTACATCGGCAAATTCGCCGTTTTTATCCGGGGTCCACAGGTTAATTATGCGTCCGCCATAATTGGTAATCTGGGCGACCAGGCCGTTTGTATTTTTCAGGGTAAACAATTCAACGGTTTTTCCACCGAGTTCCGATTTAAAAGTTGCTTCGTCAACAAGCACTGGATTCGATTGTTGTTTTGCACAAGAAAAAAGCAGGGCAAGTGCCAGCATTAAAAATGTATTTCTCATTTTAGTTAATTTTGATTAAAAGTCCGTTTTTGAAATGTGTAAAATTAAACGTTAAATTTACACATCAAAGCAACTCATTGAATAAAACCTGATAAATCACTAATATATGAAAAATACATTTATCATTTTTTCTTCGGTATTTCTATTTATCCATTTAATATACGGGTGCACAACTCCTGCACAAAAACAAAGGCCAAATATACTGTTTGTCATTGCCGACGATGCCTCGTGGAAACACTTTGGTGCTTATGGCTGCAACTGGGTAAAAACTCCGGCCTTCGACAGGGTTGCCAGCCAGGGAATTTTATTTAACCGGTGTTATACGCCAAACGCTAAGTGCGCACCTTCGAGGTCGTGTATTTTAACAGGGCGTAATAGCTGGCAACTGGAGGAAGCTGTTAACCATTCGCCATTGTTTCCGGCTAAATTTAAAACGTATGCTGAAGCACTTGGCGAAAACGGATATTTTGTTGGCAGTGTGGCAAAGGGATGGGCACCCGGCGATCCGGGCGAAATAAATGGCAAAAAACGTGAACTGACAGGGCCAAAATTTGATGAGTTTAAAACTGAGCCCTTAACTTCGGGTATAAGTGGTAACGATTATGCCAGAAATTTTGAGGCTTTTCTGGATGCCCGGCCTGAAGGTCAGCCATTTTGTTTTTGGTATGGCGGAATGGAACCTCACCGCGACTACGAATATGAATCGGGGATAAAAAAAGGCGGTAAAAGCCCCGGGCAAATTGACGAAGTTCCGGTTTTTTGGCCCGATGTTGACACGATAAGAAATGACATGCTCGACTACGCATTTGAAATTGAGTATTTCGACAGCCATCTGCAAAAAATGCTGGATAAACTGGAAGCTATTGGTGAACTGCGGAATACCATTGTAATTGTTACAGCCGACAACGGTATGCCTTTCCCGAGGATAAAAGGCCAGGTTTACGAATATTCAAACCACCTGCCACTGGCAATTATGTGGCCCAATGAAATTAAAAATCCGGGAAGGATTGTTGACGACTTTGTAAATTTTATCGATTTTGCCCCTACTTTTCTCGAACTTGCCGGATTATCGGATGAAAAAGCGGGTATGCAACCCATTACCGGAAAAAGTTTAACCGATATTTTTTATTCTGAAAAAGAAGGCTTAGTGAATCCCAACCGGAATTTTGTGCTGGTTGGCAAAGAGCGACACGATGTTGGCAGGCCGAATGACCAGGGCTACCCTGTTCGTGGAATTGTAAAGGGAGATTTTTTGTACCTGCGTAACTTCCACCCCGAACGCTGGCCGGCAGGAAACCCTGAAACCGGCTACCTGAATTGCGACGGCAGCCCTACAAAAACATACATTTTAGATACCAGGCGTAAAAAAGGGATCATGGAGTACTGGCAACTCAATTTTGGTAAACGCGTTGCCGAAGAATTGTATAATATTGTTGAGGATCCGTTTTGTCTTAAAAACCTGATTGGAGCGGAATATTATGCCGAAATGAAACTGGAATTGGAAATGGAAATGGTACAAAAATTAACCGAACAACAGGATCTTCGGATTTTTGGCAATGGCGATGTTTTTGAAAACTATATTTACCAGGGCGCAGTGAGGAATTATTACAACCGTTTTATGGCAGGCGAAAAGGTAAAAGCCCCCTGGGTTAACGAAAGCGATTACGATCCTGTTATGCCGCCCTCTGCCGCAGAAAATTAATTAAAAAGCCGGTTCGACAATTTTGCGGGAACCGGCTTTTTTACTTTCCAGAATATTTTTTGACTGTTTAATTACTTTTTTTCTTCCACAGTAACTTCCACCTTCTTTTTATCGCCATCCTTAATTTCCTTAATGATGGTAACTTTTCCGTCTTCGCTTATAAATTTACCAACACCTTCTTTAGCGCCTTCCAAATGAATCACATTATCATCACTTTCAATAACTTTTGTTGTCCCGTCATCAGATTTTATGACCCTTATGGTTTTTGTCTGGTTTGGCGAGCCTCCATGAAGCATCATTCTTGACCTAACGGGAGAATCGATAATAATTTCCTTTTCGATATTCTGTTTTTCGGATACCTGTTTACGGATTATGGTAATTTTTTCGGTACCGTCTTTTCTCAGTTTTTTATCGAACGAAATGATCCCGGGGTCTGATAGGTCGATTACATTTTTATTTTTTTCACCCCTTAACATCATAGCACGGGGCGCTTTAGGGTGAAATGGTCCATTTGCCCCAGGGTGAGCCATAATCATCCGGTCACCATCTTTACCCGATTTAAACATATACATGTTCCCTTCGCTATCCGAATCAATTTTATACTCAAATTTTATGTCTTTGTTTAGGTGCATTGAGTCCATTTTAAAGTCGTCCCTCGTAATCCATCTCCGTTTTTTTGATCCGCCTATGGTATCGCCCTTCCAAACAAAAGGCTTATCTGAATATAAAATTGTATCCAGTTTTATTACATTCCCCTTATCGTCAGTCTTTTCAATTTTTATCCTTCTCTCCTGTTTTTCAACTTTTTCATTCGACGAAGTTTGCTGCCCCGAAACTGCCAGTGGCAATATAAAAACTGATCCTGCAATAAGCATTGCACTTGTTAAAACACGTTTCATAATTATTTGTATTAATTTATTTTAATTCCGTAACAAATATAGTTTAACTTCAATAAACCAATCAGTTAAAACCTGGTTAAAACCTGTTAAGGAAAAGTTAAAAATCGAAATCCACCTTTATATTTATCTATATTTGAGGCATGAACAAGAAGTTTTTTACCGGTTTGATTATTTTAATGGGAGTTTCCATATTGGGAATAATTGCTGTGCAACTGGTTTGGATGAATAATGCCCTTAAAGTAAAAAACGAATTGTTTACGAGGTCGGTTTACGAAGCATTAAACAGTACGGTGAACAAACTCGAGAACCTCCATAATTTCAGGGTTGTAAACCACCTTGCATTTAATGATTCGGTGAAATGGACAGGCGGACTTGAAGAAGATTATATTTTTGAACATATTTCTCCGCCGCCTCCCAATATCCGGATTTTTAATTCGAAGGGCAAAAACTCTCAGCCTCTTCAGGTTGTTCGGCAGTTAAAACAAGGCGATAAAAATTCGCTAATAGAAGTAAAAGTCGACTACCGAAAAAACAATTCCGGAACATTCAATTACCATTTTAAAACCGAAACGAGTACCGACAGCGCTTCGGAAAAATTGCGTAAAAACCGGGTCCCGGGCAATGCAATTTTTATTGTAAACACCGACACTATCATTTCTGATATCGATTCGTTGTACAGTATCAGCCAGGTAAAAATCGACTCAATGCTTACCCGTCTTGATACAATCCAAATCCTTCACCCCGATATTTCGCGCCGGGTACAGGTAAAGGCAGGCAAACTAAAACGACTTGCCAACCAGGTTGTTACAGAAATTTCGGACTGGGACGTAAACATCATTGATGAAACCCAGGTGCAAAATGTTTTACAGGATGAACTGATAAACCGAAACATCCCTATCCCGTTCGAATACGCGATTTTGCGCGATAGTGCAATAATTAACAAAGAACCTGTTGCCGATTCGTTGAGGTTAATGCAAAGCGAATACCAGGTTAATCTTTACCCAAACAATATTTTTCAGAAAAATTTCAAACTGGCCGTTTTATTTCCTGGTCGCGACAGCTTTATTTACCGCTCGTTAAACTGGCTACTGGTTGCTTCGTTTCTTTTTTCGCTTTTTATACTTGTAACTTTTGGGTTGAGTGTATTTTATATTCTGAGGCAAAAGAAAATTTCGGAAATGAAATCGGATTTTATAAATAATATGACCCACGAATTTAAAACACCGATTGCAACTATTTCGGTTGCAACCGACTCTATTACAAACGAAAAAGTAGTAGGCGATCCCGAGCGTATCCGTTATTTTGCGGGTATGATTAAAAAGGAAAACAACCGTATGAACCGCCAGGTTGAAGATATACTGACCATTGCACGTCTCGACCGTAAGGATTTTGAATTTATCTGGCAACCTATTGACATTCATGAAATAATTAACGACGTTGTTCAAAGCTTGATTTTACAAATTGAAAAACAGGGAGGAAATATAATTTTGGAATTAAATGCAGCAAATCCAATTATTACCACCGACAAAAACCATTGTGCCAATGTTATTTACAACCTGATAGACAACGCAATGAAATACACAGACAAACAACCAGAAATAAAAATAAATACAATTAGCAAACCTGATGGTGTATTAATTTCGGTAAAAGACAACGGGATTGGGATGACGAGGGCTGTGCAAAGCAAAATTTTTGAGCGTTTTTACAGACAAACGAGCGGTAACATTCACAATGTAAAGGGTTTTGGTTTGGGCTTGAATTATGTAAAAGCTGTTTTGGAAGCCAACCGCGGAACCATTTCAGTTCAAAGCGAACCGGGTAAAGGAAGCAGGTTTGAGGTGTTTTTGCCAAAAGAAGCCTCTCCCCGGCCCTCTCCACATGGAGAGTGAGAAAGAAAAGAAAATAAGGAATAAGAAATCAGGAACAAAGGATGAAAACCAACTACCACATATTTTTAGTTGAAGACGACCTGAGTTTTGGGGCTGTACTGAAATCGTACCTCGAAATTAACGATTACCATGTTACCTGGGTTGACGACGGGAAGTATGCGGTTGATAAATTCATGTCGGGGAAATTTCATATTTGCATTCTCGATGTAATGTTACCCAATGTTGATGGCTTTTCAATCGGCAAACAAATCCGTGCACTGGACAAACACGTTCCGATGGTATTTCTGACAGCTAAAGCCCTCAAGGAAGACATTCTTAAAGGTTACAACCTTGGCGCCGACGACTACATAACCAAACCATTCGACACCGAAGTCCTGCTTTGTAAAATAAGTGCAATAATAAAACGGCAGCCGGCTAACCCGGTTTCAGACGAAATTCTGTTTACGGTAGGCTCGTATCGCTTCGATTCAAAATTACGACAAATTGAACGTGGCGACAACATTCAAAAATTGTCGCCGAAGGAATCAGATTTACTCAAACTGCTTTGCCAGCATAAAAATGAACTTTTACCCCGCGAAATTGCCTTGCGTAAAATCTGGGGCGACGATGGTTATTTTACAGCCCGCAGCATGGATGTTTTTCTTACTAAACTCCGAAAATACCTGGCCGATGATCCAAACATCGAAATTAAAAACATTCATGGTAGCGGTTTTTCGCTGGATATCAGATAAATATTCCAAGTTGGTCAACTTCTTTCTTCAGGATATAAAATTGCCCAAACCCGGGATTGTTTAAACCGGAAACCGGCCTGGTTTTTCACTTCGGTTTTTTTTAATAATTTGCAGGAAAAATTAAACCGCAAAAAATGAAAAATTCCCGCCGGAAATTTATGAAATCGATGTTGGCAGTACCCTTTATTGCCTCCGGAATCCCTTCTCTTTCTTCAGAATATGCTTTCCCGGGCAAGAAGTTTAGCCACAAATTTAAAATCAGTTTAAACGTGTATTCTTTTAATACACTTTTACGGGAAAATAAGATTGATTTATTTGATGTGCTGGATTTTTGCGCTGAATTCAACTTCGATGCCATCGATCCAACGGGCTATTATTTCCCCGGTTACCCCGAAGCGCCGACCGACGAATTTATCATGAAATTCAAAAGGCAGGCATTCCTGTATGGTCTCGACATAAGCGGCACAGGCGTTCGAAACGATTTTGCCAATCCGGATGAAACAAGCAGAAAATCGGATATTGTAATGATAAAAAAATGGATTGAAGCTGCTGCCAAACTTGGAATCCCCAATATTCGTGTTTTCGCCGGGACTAATACCCACGAGGGATTTAACCGCGACCAGGTTTTTAAATGGATGGCAAAAGATGTTAGGGAATGTTGCGAATACGGAAAGAAATTCGGGGTGATTACAGCGATTCAAAACCACAACGATTTTCTGAAAACAGCCGCGGATGTTGACCGGATTTTTGAAATGGCCGATTCCGAATGGCTGGGGCTTAATCTCGATATCGGGAGTTACAGACAGGCTGATCCTTACGAAGAGATTCAGAAAAACCTAAAATATGCCGTTACCTGGCAAATCAAGGAAAATGTCTGGATCGACGGGAAAGAAACCCCCACCGACTTTCTTAAGCTTTTCAAAATAATAAAAGAGGGGGGCTACCGTGGATATTTGCCATTAGAAACTTTGGGTGCAGGCGATCCGTACCAAAAAGTTCCTGTCTTGCTCGAAAATGTTAAAAAAGCGTTGGCTTAGATTTCTAAAAAGTCGGAATAGTCCTGCCTTTCAGGCAGTTGATGCGTGGGGTTCAATGTCCTTAGGTCGTTGACTTAAGGTTGTGAAAATGAAACCCGTCGGTGTTGGCTATCACATAAAGACAGTATTAAATTAAAAAATGATAAATAAACAGCGAATCTTTTGACTTGAAAAGTCAACACATTCATAACCGCATGGTCAACGACCTGCGGACAAACATACAAAAATCAACATCTGCCTGAAAGGCAGGACAAAATATTAGTAAGATGAGCTATACCCGACTTTTATATCACATTGTATTTAGAACCAGGAAAAGTAAAAGTACAATTCCCGAAGAACATGAAAAAGAATTGTATGCGTACATCATGGGTATTATAAACAAAAAAAAGAGCAAACTGTATCGTATTGGCGGTATTTCTAACCATATTCATTTATTGGTTGACATTCATCCTGCTTTTGCTTTATCTGATTTTATGAAAGAACTAAAAGAGTATTCAAGCAAATGGTTATCAATCAATCCAAACTTTCCTGATTTTGAAGGTTTGGCAGTCAGTTTTGCCGGATTTACATATAATCTTAAAGAAAAACAAACAATAATCGATTATATAAAGAATCAGAAAGAGCACCATAAAAAGATTAGTTTTGAAGAAGAATATCGCCAATTTTTGATTGAAAACGGCATTGATATTGATGAACGCTATTTTCTGAAAGAATGATTTTATCCTGCCTTTCAGGCAGTTGATACGTGGGATTCAATGTCCTTAGGTCGTTGACCTAAGGTTATGAAAATGAAACACCGTCGGTGTTGGCTATCACATAAAGACAGTATTAAATTAAAAAATGATAAATAAACAGCGAATCTTTTGACTTGAAAAGTCACCACATTCATAACCGCGTGGTCAACGACCTGCGGATAAACAGACACGAACCAACAACTGCCTGAAAGGTAGGACATAACAGGAAAAGATAAGCTATACCCAACTTTTATTTTAAAAACAAAATTGGAACAAACTATCAGCAAGGTTAAAATGAGGATTTTATTTTTAATGACATTTGTTTTAGTCGGATTTATTTCCAAGTCGCAAATTACAGGCAAAGTATTCAATGAAAATAAGGAACCAGTAGAGTTTGCAACAATTTTCAATAAAACCACAAATGCATCTTCTATATCAAACAAAAACGGGGTTTTTCATCTCTCGGGGAATACCAATGATTCTATCAGGATTCAACACGTGAATTATAATACCAAAGATTTCAGGGTTAACAAAATCAGTGATGATTACAAGCTGTTGGAAAAAAACTACAGTTTGGGCGAGGTTGTCGTTTCGGCCAATTATGCTGCCCGGTTATTTGAACTTAGTTGCCGGAAATCTTACGAAAAACTGAAAGATGAAAATATTTCGAGGGGATACCTGCGAAAAGTGGTAGTTGTAGAAAAGGATACCACACAACTCATTGATATTGATTTGGATATAATACAGAAAAAGCAAAAGAGTTTCGACCAGAAAGAGAAAATATTGCCTTATAAAATTCAGGAAAGAATTGTTGAAAATCCAGAGGATTCCATAAAATTGAATGCAAGGATGGATATTTTCCCTCAATTCAATTTGATTGCATGGGATAGGTTTGAAAAATATTTTAACTACTTTGAAATACAGGATTCTCAGTTTATAAACCTTTATTTTCTGAACAAAAAATCTTTTCAGGATTCGGTTACGCATATTGAAGTAAAAATTCAGAAAAGTGATTCGTGCCTGTACTCCATTGCAAGGATTAGTAAAAATCGCCTCAAAAACAGAAAGGGTGAAGTTTTAAAGATGCAAACGAAATTTATCGATTATATAAGATATGATTATATAGATGGGTTCAGTTATTTATTGGAACGATATGATGGCATATTTCTGACTAATTCGGAAACAGGAAGAAAAGATATGTCGTTTATGCAATTCTTTAAAACATACAATAATGGTGCAGCCAATCTGGAAAAAAGACCCTACGGGCGTAGAATTTTCGATAACGAAATCACTAAAAATCTAATCAAAAACAAGTACAAAGAGAAATTTTGGGAAAATGATTCTTACATGGAATTTACGAATTATGATTTTGATAAATTACTGAATTTGAATTTTACTGATTCGGAATATCAAACATTAAATTGATTTTCAAAAACAAGAAAACTTATATAACATGCCCAACTTAACCAAAAATCCAACCCTTGCAAACTTTCAGAATTACGTTGCCGAACTGGAAACCGAACGCGGATTTGCCAGCCAAACCATCATCGATAAATGTCTTTTGTTAGGCGAAGAAGTTGGTGAACTTTTTAAAGCTGTACGTAAATCAGAGGGGCTTGCAGTTGATTCCAATTCCAACTTTACTGAAATCGGCGACGAACTCATCGATATTTTCATCTACCTTGGCGCCATTGCCAACAGAAAAGGAATTGATTTGGAGAAGGCTTTCAGAATTAAAGAAGAGAAAAACAAACAAAGGATTTGGAAACCGGTATAAATTATTGTGATGGAAACCTTGAAATTGAAGCTCTAAATTTTTAAGAAAATTATTATAACTTACAAACAGGCAGCTTGCTTTTACAACTTTTTTTGCTTTTTCATAGTTACAGCTTTAACTTTCTTCAACATTTCAAGTCAAACATGCTTAAAAATAGATTCGGAACAATACATAATTTAAATCAAAAAGAACGGTGTCAACAAAAAAAGCTTTCAGAATCTCTGTTACCGTAATAATAATAGTGGTAATGGCAGGTATTATTTTTTATCCCAAAATAAAAACCCTCTTGCAACCTGGTAAAGAGAATGCCCCTCAACCCGGAATGAGAGGAAGCCGGGGAGGCCAGCAAATACTAATGGCGAGTGGGTATGTTATTGTACCAACCGAAATGTACGAAACCATTATAAATACTGGTTCGTTACTGCCCGACGAAGAAGTGGATTTGTCGTTCGAAACTTCGGGAAAAATTGTAGGGATTTATTTTGAAGAAGGCAAAAAAGTAAAAGAAGGCGATTTAATGGCAAAGATTAACGACAAGCCATTACAGGCCCAACTGCTGAAATTACAGGCCCAACTCAAACTTTCGGAAGAAAAGGAATTCAGGCAGCGGCAACTGCTGGATCGCGATGCTATCAGCCGCGAAAGTTACGACCAGATTGCAACTGAATTACAATCCTTGCAGGCCGACATTCAACTTATAAAGGCAAGGATTTCGGAAACCGAATTGAGGGCACCTTTTGACGGGGTTGTTGGGTTGCGGATGATTAGCGAGGGGGCATTTGCAAATACCCAGACAAAAATTGTACGGTTGGTTAAAACCAGTCCGTTAAAAATCGAATTTTCGATTAACGAACGTTATTCAGGCGAAATAAACCCCGGATTTCCAATTAGTTTTGTCCTGCCCGGTGTACAAACAAAATTTGAAGCCCGTGTTTACGCCGTCGATCCAAAAATTGATATGGATACCCGCACCATTATTGTAAGGGCTCTTTATCCTAATCGAAACGAAGAACTTAAACCAGGCCGATCGGTAAGTGTTACCGTACTTTTATCGAGAATCGATAATGCAATTTCAGTCCCGACAGAAGCAATAATTGCCGAAATGGAAGGCGAAAAGGTTTTTGTATATAAAAACGGGAAAGCAGAACAGAGAAAAGTTACAACGGGTATTCGCACTGCATCGCATATACAGATAAAGGAAGGCCTGAATTATGGTGATACGCTTCTTACAACAGCCACTTTGCAACTCAGGCAAAGCCTGCCTGTAAAACTCGATACGCTGGTAACTAACCAACCAATAGTAAATTCATTATGAGCCTGTCGTCAACCAGTATTGAACGCCCTGTACTAGCAACAGTTTTCTCGCTTGTAATACTCCTGTTTGGCGCCATCGGGATGACTTATCTTGGCGTCAGGGAATTTCCAAGCGTAGATCCTCCCCTTATTTCGGTCAGCACCTCGTACCCCGGAGCTAACTCCGATGTAATTGAAACCCAGATTACCGAACCACTCGAACAATCGATAAATGGCATTCCGGGTATTCGCACTTTAACCAGCCGGAGCAGCCAGGGCCGAAGCGAGATCTCTGTTGAATTTGAGCTTACTGTAGACCTTGAAACTGCTGCAAACGATGTGCGCGACAAGGTATCGCAAGCACAGCGTTTTCTCCCGCGCGACTGTGACCCGCCGACAGTTTCAAAAGCCGATGCCGATGCCAGCCCGATAATGTTTGTTGCAGTTAAAAGCCCGAAACGCTCGTTACTCGAACTTTCTGAAATTGCCGATCTTACTTTTAAAGAGCAGTTGCAAACCATTTCGGGGGTTAGTTCGATTATGATTTGGGGCGAAAAAAGATATGCCATGCGTATCTGGCTCGACCCAGCAAAACTTGCCGGCTACCAAATGACCCCACTCGATGTGAGAAACGCCATACTGCGCGAAAACGTTGAACTTCCGGCAGGCAGTATCGAAGGAAATACAACCGAGCTTACTATCCGCACACTTGGATTAATGACCAATCCTTCGGAATTCAACAACCTGATTTTAAAACAGACCGGCGACCACCTGATAAGGGTACGTGATATTGGCCGTGCCGAACTTGGCCCCGAAGATTTAAGGGGAATAATGAAGATGAATGGTATTCCAATGGTTGGAGTTGTTATTGTGCCACAACCCGGCGCCAACCATATCGATATTACCGATGAAGTTTACACACGTCTCGAATTTATTAAAAAAGATTTGCCCGATGATGTGCAAATCGAAGTCGGTTTCGATAATACAAGTTATATCCGTTCATCAATTACAGAAGTACAAAGCACAATTTACCTGGCATTTTTTCTTGTTGTAATAATAATATTTGTTTTCCTGCGCGACTGGCGTACTACCATTCTACCTGTACTTGTTATTCCGGTTTCGCTTATTGGTTCATTTTTTATCATGTACCTGGCAGGTTATACAATTAACGTTCTAACCCTTCTTGCAATAGTACTTTCCATAGGGCTTGTTGTTGACGACGCAATAGTGATGATGGAAAATATTTATGTAAAAATCGAGCAGGGAATGACCCCGCGCGAGGCAGGTATGAAAGGGTCGAACGAAATATTTTTTGCCATCATAGCCACTACAATTACATTAATAGCAGTTTTTTTCCCGATTGTTTTTCTCGAGGGAATGACAGGAAGGCTATTCCGCGAATTCAGTATTGTAATTGCCGGGGCGGTTGCAATATCGTCGTTTGTTGCTTTAACTTTAACTCCAATGCTTTCAACAAAAATACTGAAAACCAGGCATCAAAGGAGCAAAGTGTATAACTGGACCGAAAAATTCTTTGTAAAACTAAACAGTGCATATCAAAACTCACTTAATTCATTCCTGAATAAAAAATACCTTTCCTTAATCATTCTGTTCCTTTCGGTTTTCCTGATTTATATTCTCTGGAAAAAAATCCCCGCAGAAATGGCTCCCATGGAAGATCGTTCACAACTCAGTATAAACGTTACCACTCCCGAGGGTTCTACGTACGAATTCAACAGGGCTTATACCGAAGAAGTTGCTGCATTAATTGACAGGGCCATTCCCGAGAGCGACAAAGTGACTATCATGATCAGGGGCAGTCGTGCATTTAACCGCGTCGTTCTTGTACCGCCGTCAGAAAGGGAAAGAACCCAACAGGAAATTGCCAATCAGCTTACCGGTGAACTCCGGAAGATGACAAAAGCCCGGGCCAGCGTAATTCAGCAATCTACATTTGGCGGCAGACGCGCCGGACAACCCATTCAGTACGTTTTGCAGGCGCCAAATATCGAAAAACTGCGCGAAATTTTGCCTGCATTTATGGCCAAAGTACACGAAAATCAAACCTTCGAAATGGCCGATGTTGACCTTAAGTTTACCAAACCCGAACTTCAGATTGAAATAAACCGCGATAAAGCAAACCTGCTGGGCGTTTCGACCCAAAATATCGGTCAAACGCTTCAACTTGCATTAAGCGGGCAAAGGTTCGGGTATTTTATAATGAACGGAAAGCAATACGAGATATTGGGAGAAATGGCAAGGCAGGATCGCAACAAACCAACCGATCTTAAATCGCTCTATGTTCGGAACAGTAGCGGGAAAATGGTTCAGCTCGACAATTTTGTAGAACTGAAAGAAGCAACAGCGCCACCGCAGTTATACCGTTACAACAGGTTTGTTTCGGCAACCGTATCGGCTGGTTTGGCACAGGGAAAAACAATTAGCGAAGGACTTGCCGAAATGGATAAAATTGCCGCTGAAGTTCTTGACGACACATTCAGAACAGCGCTTGCCGGCGACTCGAAAGACTTTATGGAAAGTTCGTCGAGTTTAATGTTTGCCTTTTTACTGGCCATAGTTTTAATATTCCTTGTTCTTTCGGCTCAATTCGAAAGTTTTAAAGACCCTGTTATTGTTATGATGACAGTTCCACTGGCGCTTACCGGCGCCCTGATTTTTATGTGGTATTTTAATATTACAATGAATATTTTCAGCCAGATTGGAATTATAATGTTGGTCGGTCTGGTTTCGAAAAACGGGATTTTAATTGTTGAATTTGCCAATCAAAGAAAACAAGCCGGAATGAAAAGGCACGATGCAATCAGGTATGCATCGGCTGCACGGTTCAGGCCAATTCTAATGACAAGCTTGTCTACCATCCTGGGTATTTTGCCACTTGCCATAGGGATGGGCGAAGGTGCACAAAGTCGCGTTGCAATGGGTATCGCAGTAGTTGGGGGGTTAACTATTTCCACCTTTCTTACCCTATACGTGGTTCCGGGTATTTATCTTTTAATTTCCAGCGAATCAAAAAATATCAATGTTGAACAAGTTATTTCCGACAAAAATGAAAGTCCTGAGTAAAACCAGATATACCTTTTCCTTCTTATTGATTTGTGTTTTGCCGTTCGTGACAAAATCGCAGGAGGTCTACGATCTTAGCCGTTCAATTTTAACTGGTTTAGAACAAAACTATTCGATAAAAGTAAACCGGAACACCGAAGAAATAAGCGCCAATAACTACACCCGCGGAAATGCCGGCTTTTTGCCAACGGTTACCACTACCAACCGGTTTGGCGGGAATGTTACATCTACAACACAAAATATGAACAATGGCACAAAAAACATTTCAAGGGGCATACAAAACACTACAGGTTCTTCGGTTGTAAATTTAAACATGACACTTTTCGATGGGTTCAGCGTTCAAACCACCTATCGAAAACTGGGCGAACTGAAAGAAGTTGGAGAGCTCAACACCCAGATGGCAATGGAAAACCTGGTTGCCCTCATCGCTGCCGAGTATTTCTCGCTCGTACAGCAACATAACAACTTTAATAACCTTAAATATGCTGTTTCGCTTTCGAGGGAAAGGGCAAGGATCGACGAAGAGCGCTACTTGCTGGGCGCTTCGTCGAAAATGGAATTATTGCAGTCGATGGTTTATCTGAATGCCGACAGCTCGAAACTGGCTAAACAAAACGAGGTAATCATTAAATCGGAAATACGCCTGAAAGAACTTATGGCGCTTACCCATCTCGACGACAGCATCGTTTTGTTTGACACAGCAATTGTGTTCAATCCAAACCTGGTTTACAACGAGTTGCTGGAATCAACCTTAAATCTGAATACGGCGTTACAGATAGCAAGAAAAAACAAACTTATTTCTGAACTCGATTACAAAATTATTGTGTCGCGAACTTACCCATACTTAAACTTTTCGTCAGGCTACTCCTATTCATACCGCGGTTATGGCACCGGAACAATAAGCGATTACGGGACTTTGGCAATGAACAACCAGCAAAGCGGAACGGTTAATTATGGACTAACTTTAGGCATGGATATCTTTAATGGGTTTAATCAGCGCCGCCAAAAAGCCAATGCCCAAATTGAAATAGAAAATAGATCAATAAGGATTCAGGAAGTGGAGCAGGAAGTAAAAGCCGATTTGATTACCATTTTTTATGCTTACCAAAATAACCTTCGTTTACTAAAGCTGGAAGAGCAAAACCTTGAAGTAGCGCGCGAAAATCTGGGCATTGCGCTGGAAAGATATAAACTCGGGAATTTGTCGGGGCTCGAACTGCGCGAGGTGCAGAAAAGTTTACTCGATGCCGAGGAAAGATTGTTATCGGTAAAGTTCCAAACCAAACTGGCCGAAATTTCGTTGATGCAAATTTCAGGCAAAATTATGGATTACGTTTAACAACAAATCATCCCGGAAGTTCTGTATTTATAGTGTCTTCCATTCAATAAAATGTACCATGTTCACAAAACGTAACAGCCACGAATACCGAGCGTTAATCAACGGTGTATCAATGCGCCCGCTTGCCTGGGAAGAAAAAACTTTGCTTTGTGAGTTCAAACTCGAAAAAGGGCACAAAATACCTCCTCACAATCACCCATATGAGCAAACCGGTTATTTGGTTTCGGGAAAATTAAATTTCCGGATTGAAAATACCTGGAACCTGGCAACAACCGGAGATAGCTGGTGTGTTCCGGAAAATGTGGAACATGAGGTTGAAATACTTGAAAATTCTGTAGTTCTCGAATTGTTTTCTCCCGTTCGCACCGACTACCTTCCTTAAAATAAGCCAGTTCACAAAAAAACAACACACCCAAATAAAAATTGGTTAAAAGAAATGTTACCTTTGCCGCTCAATTCAGCGGAGTATAATAAATGCAAGTATTTGAATTTGAAACGGTTGTAATAGGAAGTGGATTGGCAGGGCTATCTGCAGCTTACCATTCATCAAAATATGGAAGTGTTGCTATTGTTACCAAATCACAACTTGATATCAGTAACTCGTATTATGCCCAGGGAGGCATTGCCGCTGTAATCGACAAAAACGACTCTCCTGAATTTCATATTTTCGATACAAAAGAAGCAGGCAGAAACCTGTGCGACATAGACGCGGTCGAGGTGTTGGTGAGAGAAGGCAGGGAAAGGGTTTTTGATTTGATAAAGTCGGGGATGGAATTCGACAAAAAAGACGGCCAGCTTGTTTTGGGCCTCGAAGGGGGCCACAGCCATCGCCGTATTCTTCACGCCGGGGGCGATGCTACCGGAAAGCTGATTACAAGCTTTAAACTTAAAAAAGTAAAAGAACAGCAGTCGGTAAAATCGTTTGAAAATGTTACCGCCATTAAGCTGATAAAACAAGGGAACTGTATTGTTGGATTGCATGCCTATGATTTTGTTTCTGCAAAAAATATTATTTTTAAAACCAAAGCCGTAATTATTGCCACCGGAGGATTATCAAGGGTGTTTCTTAGGTCGACTAACCCGTATACCGCCACGGGCGACGGAATTGCAATGGCATACGAAGCCGGGGCAGAAATTGCCGATATCGAATTTATACAGTTTCACCCAACTGCACTCTTTATCCCCGGTAAAGAAGCCTACCTGATAAGCGAGGCAGTAAGGGGCGAAGGTGCATGGCTGCTAAACCACGAGGGACAGCGGTTTATGAAAGATGTTCACCCTTTGGCCGAACTTGCACCGCGCGATGTTGTGGCTTTCAACATTCACAAACAATTGCAAATGGGTAAAACCAGCCATATCTTTCTTTCATTAAAACATCTCGACAAAGTAGAAATAAAACACAGGTTTTCAAATATTTACAACCAACTGAAAATTTTCGGTTTCGATTTAACAAGCGATTTACTCCCGGTTGCCCCGGCTGCACATTATATGGTAGGGGGCATTCGAACCAATCTCGATGCAGAGACCAATATCTCGGGATTATTTGTATGTGGCGAAGCAGCCTCAACAGGGGTTATGGGAGCCAACCGGCTGGCCAGCAACTCGCTGCTCGAATGCCTGGTTTTTGGAAAACGCGCCAGCGAAAAAGCTGCCCGGCTTCCGAATCCGGATTGCAGGCTCACAGAAGTGGATCCCATCCATATCGACCAGAAAAACGAGCCCCTTTACCTGGAAATGCAGAACCAAATTGCTTCGTTAATGTCGCAAAACCTCGGAATCGTCAGAAATGCCCCAGAAATTAAAACAGCCATTGAAAAGCTCACTGAAATTGAATCCAGGTTCAGCGATTATCTTAACGAATACAATTTATTTAAAATAAAGAACACAGCAACTGTGTGTAAATTAATTGCTGTTGCAGCGCTGATAAGGGAAGAAAGCCGCGGTGGGCATATCAGGGAAGACTTCCAGAAGGAAAACCCCGGTTTTGAAATGCACTCAATTCAGCAAAAGAACACTAATTTCCGGTTTGAACCCGTTAGAAAATAGCAAAAATGGACAATAAAGTATTAAAATCAGCCGAAATACTGTTCGACCTGGCTTTTGCCGAAGATATTGGCGATGGGGATATTACAACAAATAATTTAATCACTCCGGGTGAAAATAAAACTGCAGTTTTTGTTGCAAAAAAGGAGGGCGTTGTCGCCGGATTACCCGTCGCCGAAATGGTTTTCAGAAAACTCGATTCCAGCCTGGTTTGGAACGAACTAAAACGCGATGGGAACAAAGTATATCCAGGCGATATTCTTGCCGAATTTAAAGGCAACTACCGCGCTTTGCTATCTGGCGAAAGAATTGCGCTTAACTTTTTACAGCGGATGTCGGGTATTGCAACTTTCACAAGCCTCTGTGTGCAGGAAATAGAAGGGCTACCCGTAAAAATCCTTGATACCCGAAAAACCCTGCCAGGCTACCGGCAGCTGGATAAGTATGCAGTTCGTATGGGAGGAGGTTCAAACCACCGGATTGGATTATACGATATGGTAATGATAAAAGACAACCATATTCAGGTTGCCGGGGGTATAAAACCAGCTGTCGAAGCAATCAGAAAAAATATCCCGGTGAGCATAAAAATAGAAGTGGAAACAACCAACCCCGATCAGGTTATGGAAGCGCTCTGTGCAAATGTTGATGTAATTATGCTCGACAATATGAGCGCCGATAAAATGGCCGAGGCAGTTGCATTAATCAACAAACGTGCAAAAACCGAAGCTTCAGGAAATATGACATTGAAAACAATCCGGAATGTGGCATCAACCGGTGTCGATTATATTTCAATAGGCTCCCTCACTCATTCTGTGAAGGGGCTCGATATAAGCCAACGAATTATCGATTAATAAAATGAACCTGGTAATAGATATTGGCAATACCCGGACAAAATTTTCGGTTTTCAACAGGGGTGAGGTATTATTTACCGTACCTGTTGAAGAATTTTTACCTTCACATATCGATGTTTTACAAAACGAACATCCCGGGTTGAAAAAAGTAATCCTTTCGGCCGTGAAAGATTATCCTTCGGATTTAAAGTCAGCCCTTCAGGATAAATTTGATTATTTTCTCGAATTGGATGCCAATACTCCCCTGCCAATCGAAAATTGCTACAAAACTCCTGATACCCTGGGTAAAGACAGGATTGCGGCAGTTGTCGGGGGATTTGATCTTTTTCCGAATACAAATTTGTTAATAATCGATGCGGGGACAGCAATAACCTACGACCTTTTAACCGACAAACATCAATATCTTGGGGGCAATATATCGCCGGGTATTGAAATGCGGTTTAAGGCCCTTCACACATTTACCGAGAAATTGCCAAGAATCGAACAAAAGGAATTTAAAAAACTCTATGGTACATCCACCGAAGAAGCCATTCGTGCTGGTGTACAGAATGGTGTTGTTTTTGAGGTAGATAAGGCTATTGAAATTTTTAATGATTTTTATAAAAATTTAAAAGTTATTATTACCGGAGGAGACGCTGATTTTTTTGATAAGAAATTAAAAAACTCTTTCTTTGTGAACTTTAATTTAACGGCCTTGGGCCTAAACCGCATATTACAATATAATGGTGAGATTTAACAAAGCAATTATTTTTTTCGGGCTTATCTTGTTTCCGGCATTTTTGTTTGCCCAATACAATAATAATACATCATCGCCTTATTCGAGATATGGGTTAGGCGAACTTCGTTCGTACAGTTTTGGACGTTCTACTGCAATGGGTGGCGCATCGATAGCAAGCCGCAACGACCAGCAGATAAATTTTGGAAACCCTGCGTCGTTTAATGCTATTGATACGCTTGGATTTATGTTTGAATTCGGAATCGATGCCAAAGCCTCAAAATTTAAGAACAATTTAAATAATGTGAATACGAACGATATCAATTTCCAGTATTTCGCAATGAACATCCACTTAAGCAACAAGTTTGGTACCAGCCTGGGCCTTGTGCCATTTTCTGATGTTGGTTACGATGTTACTGTTGATGAAGAAATTGAAAACACCGGTTTTGTGCGCACTACCTATTATGGGGCCGGAACTGTTTCGAATGCCTTTTTAGGTCTGGCATATCAACCTTTTGAGTTTTTATCTGTTGGCGCTAAAATGAATTACTATTTTGGCTTGTTAAACCGAAATGCAAAGATCGAATTTTCAGGAGCCACCGATTTTTACAATATGCAGCAGTATAAAAACCTACGCATTAATGATTTCAGCTTCGATTTTGGAGTACAGGCCATAATGCCTTTAAAAGATCACAAAAAAATTATCCTGGGAGCAGTTTTCGAAAACAATCCAAAATACAACGCTATTTACTCCGACCTTACCCTGAAAAGCCTGGGATCGGGCAATGCACTCGACCAGGACACGCTGTTTCATGTCGAAGAAGCAAAAGGGATAATTGAATTCCCTGCAACTTTTGGATTAGGCATTTCATTCATAAAAGAAAATTCGCTCGAAATAACTGCCGATTATTATCATCAGTCATGGGGAAAAGCTAAATTTCTTGGTTCTAGCAATACATTTTTAACAGATTTAGATAAATTTGCGCTTGGGGCCGAATGGATCCCTGACAGGTTTTCAATCAATAGCTACACCAGCCGTATTGCGTATCGCGCTGGATTAAAATACGAACAAACCTATCTGACTTTTAATAACCGGCAGTTAAATGATGTTGGCATAACATTTGGGGTTGGTTTACCAGTTTATCGTTCGCGTTCTACTATAAATGTTGCAGCAGAGATGGGAAGAAAAGGAACCAGGAAAGAAAACCTTGTACTGGAAAATTACTTTCGGTTAAACCTTATGGTTAATTTATACGATATGTGGTTTATTAAACGACGTTTTGATTAATATTAAAAAAATTATACGATTATGAAAGCTTTTTCGCACCTGACATTATTATTCGCCTTGCTTTTTCTTGGGGCAGGTTATAAAACAATAGCCCAAAGAGTAATAAAAGGCACTGTGTACATGGATGGGGAACCCGCTGCAGGTATTACCGTTGAGGCTCACCGGGGTAACTCCATGATGACAAGTTTTGATGGAAAATACGAAGTAACCGCCGATTCAAAATCAAAATACATAAAGTTTACCCTTATGGCCACCAGTGAATTAAAGAGATTAAATATCGACGAAACTTCGGGCGATGTAATCGACTTTGCCTTTACCGGTGAAATTCCGGGTAGTGGCGATGGCGAAACCACGGTTGCAGGCGATGTTATTCTTAAAAGCTCCGATGAGCTGCTAAAAGAACAGGATAAGGATTTTATGAACCTGCTTTCGCTCTATGGCGAATTTTACAAACAGGGCGATTATGCATCAGCATACACATACTGGAAGACTCTTTACGATAAATACCCAAAATCAACTTTCAATATTTATATCCACGGGGCAAAAATTTATGAATCGCGTATTGAAGAATCTAAAACCGATGCGGAAAGGGATAAACATATTGATGATTATATGAAGCTATACGACCAAAGGATAAAACATTTTGATCAGAAAGGATTTGTTTTAGGCCGTAAAGGAACATCGTGGTTGCAATACAAATTGGATACCGCCAGAACAAACATGATTGAGGGAGATGCTTTAAAAGCGGTAATGGAAAAAGGGTACGAATGGTTAAATACCTCGATTAACGAACAGAAGGTAGAAACCGAATTGCCTGTATTTCTGCTTTTAATGCAAACAACGCGGCAGCTTTTCAAATTAAACGCCCTGCCAAAAGAAACTGTAGTTGAAAACTACGAAAAATGCAATAAATATTTAAACGAGATTATTGCAAAAGACAAAGACAAGCAAAAAGTTGAAGATGCAAAAAAAATACAGCCATTCATCGAATCTGTGTTCAGCGCTTCAGGTGCGGCAGATTGCAATGCACTGATAAGTATTTTTACACCCCAATTCGAAGAAAAAAATAACGACGCTGAATTTATTAAATCAATGCTCCGCCGGTTAAGACAAGCCAAATGCGACGAAAGTGGATTGGTAAAAAAAGCAACCGTCCGCTTGTACGAATTGGAACCTTCGGCCGAAGCAGCGTTTAACATGGCCCGCGATTACCTGAGAAAAGACGATATTACGAATGCAAAAAAATACTACGAGCAGGCAATTAGCCAGGAAACGGATAAAAAATTACTGGCAAGTTATTATTACGAGCGTGCCTACCTCGCTTATGCAAAAGACAATGCTTATCCTGAGGCCCGGGAATTTGCCCGCAATGCAGTAGCAAACGACCCCGATTTATGTGATGCAAACATGCTGATTGGAGAAATCTACATTGCCGCAAGCCGTTCTTTCCCTGGATCAAATCTCGAAAAAGCAGCCGTGTTCTGGGTAGCTGTCGATTATTATAATAAAGCCCGTAAAGGTTCTGATTGTGCTGTCGATGCAGCAAACAAAGCAGCCGAATACAGAAGATACTTTCCAAATAAAGAAGATGCTTTCATGGAAGGTTTAAGGGATGGGGCAAGCTATAAAGTTGGAGGTTGGATAAATGAAACTACAACAGTTAGGTTCTAAGATCTTTCAGTATATTAAAATACTTCGTATTGCAGCTCTTTTTACAGGGGCTGCACTACTTTTTTTTAGTTGCGAAAACAATATTGAACAAATAAAAGCTTTCTATACCACCGAAAATCTGCCAGTGCTCGAAGCCCGGAATTTTGAAACCATTTATACCGATTCGGGCCAGGTAAGGTTTTCATTAAAAGCCCCTAAATTAATCCGTTTCGAAGATGAGGGCAGAAATTATTACCACGAATTCCCCGAAGGAATGGAACTGGTAAAATACGATGCTAACAACCGGATAGTCTCAAGTATTACTGCCGATTATGCAAAAGAATATGTAGCTGAAGACAAATGGGAAGCAAAAATTAATGTTATTGCAACAAATGCACAGGGCGATACCTTAAAAACCGAACATTTAACCTGGGAAGAAAAAAAAGAAATTATTTACACCGAGGAATCCGTTGAAATTATCCGTGCAGATCAAATTATCAGAGGCATTGGGTTTACTTCCGATCAGCAACTGCAAAACTGGAAAATTAAAAACCCAAAGGGGACTATATACGTTAGTGCCAATAAAGATGGTCAACAACAAAAACCGGGAGAATAAAAATGGAGAGAATTTGAATTCCGCAAAACCTTTTGGCAATTCTAAGTTCGACTAAAAAATGCACAGATGGGGCCTATTCATTATTTTACTTTAATAATTATTACCATACTTTTATCGGCTTTTTTTTCGGGTATGGAAATAGCCTTTGTATCTGCCAATAAACTCAGGCTCGAACTCGACAAACAATCCGGTCCATTTAATTCGAAATTATTGAAAATAGTTACTGCAAACACAGGCAACTATCTGGCAACCATGCTCATAGGAAACAACCTGGCGCTTGTAATCTATGGTATCGCTTTTGCCGGATTAATCAACCCCGTAATAGTCAATTACATTCATTCCGAATCGGTTAACTTTTTTTTAACAACAATAGTATCTGCGTTTATTATTTTAACCTTTGCCGAATTCCTTCCCAAAACACTTTTCCGGATTATTCCGAATACATTATTAAATATATTCCTGGTCCCCTTATCGTTTTTCTTTTTCCTACTGTACCCATTAACCCGCATTACCGTTGGAATTACAAACCTCGCAATGCGGTTCTTATTTAAAGTCGATTTAAAAGCAAATACCAACGGACTGGTTTTCAGCAGAATAGATTTAGACGAATTTGTCAGCGAGAAAAATCATAACCTATCGGAAATAAAAGAAAATATTGAAACCGAAGTTAAACTCTTTAAAAATGCTCTCGATTTTTCAAAAGTAAAACTCAGGGAAATTATGGTTCCGCGAACCGAAATAGATATGCTCGAACTCGACTCGCCGATTGCCGAACTCAGGCAAAAATTTGTCGAAACTGGTTATTCCCGTATAATAATTTACCACAACAACATCGACAATATTGTTGGCTATGTGCATTCTTCGGTAATTTTTAATAAACCCGAATCGATTAAACCTTTTGTCACCAACGTTTTAATTGTTCCCGAAACCATGCCGGCAAACAAACTATTAAGCAAATTTATTCACGAACACCGCAGCATTGCCATAGTTGTCGACGAGTTTGGAGGAACGTCGGGGATGGTTACCATCGAAGATATTTTGGAAGAAATATTTGGCGAAATTGAAGATGAACACGATACAATAGATGTAATCGAGAAAAGAATAAACGAAAACGAATTTGTTTTCTCCGGACGGGTAAAAATTGACCTGATTAACGAGAAATACCAAATTAACCTGCCCGAAGATGAAAATTTTGAAACCCTGGCAGGTTTTATTCTTTATCACCACGAAAGCATTCCGAAAATAAACACAATTATTAAAATCGGTACATTTCAATTCAAAATACTAAAAGCCAGCAATACAAAAATTGAATTGGTGAAACTTACCATTACCGAAAAATAAAAAATTACGCATAATCAACACACTCAAAATTCAGTCGTTCAGATACTTATATCAATAAGCATTCAAAGGGTAAAAAATATTTCAATTTTAAGGTGGAACATTTAAAATTATTATCTTCGTAGCTCGAAAATTTTAAGTGAAATTAGTTAAAATAACTGTTAATCAATGGCAACATTACAGACGATTAGAAATAGGGGGGGACTATTAATAGCAATAGTTATAGGTATTTCGTTGGGGGCATTTATCCTCGGGGATTTATTACAAAGTGGTTCTTCAATTTTACAAAGAGGCCAGTTAGAAATTGGCGAAATCAACGGAGAAACAATCCAGTATCCTGATTTTCAGAAACAGGTAGAACAACTGGGTGAAATTTACAAACAAAACACACAAAGTTCGCAACTCGACGAAAACAGTTGGGTCCAGGTAAGGGAGCAAACCTGGCAAAACCTTGTACAAAAAAATGTCATGGGCGAAGTGTACGAAAATTTAGGCATCGACGTAACCTCCGACGAATTGTTTGATATGCTCCAGGGGGCGAACCTCCACCCCATTATCCAGCAACTATTCCGCAACCAGAATACAGGTCAGGTAGACAGGGGTGCCGTTGTTAACTTCCTGAAGAACCTGGAAACAAACGTTGCCCCCGAACAAAAGGCTTACTGGCTTTACCTCGAAAAACAAATTGTCGACGAACGCATTCAGTCGAAATATTCAAATATGGTTGGAAAAGGATTGTTTGTTACAAAGGAGGAAGCCCAGGAAAGCCTGACTTCAGCAAGTAAAACAATGAATTTCGAGTTTATTGCATTAAACACCGTTTCAGTGCCCGACAGCGAAGTATCTGTTACCGAAAAAGATTTGAAAGAGTATTTTTCGGCCCATAAAAAAGATTATAAACAAGAGAAAATGCGCGATATTGAATATATTGCTTTTACAGTTAAACCTTCGGCAGCCGATTATAATGATGCTGAAAAATGGATTAATGACATAAAATCCGATTTCACCAATGCTCCCGATAACATTCAGTTTGTTAATTCGAATTCGGATGTAAGTTATTCCGGCACATGGTATATTAAAGAATCACTTCCTGCAAATGTGGGTACATGGGTTTTTGACGAAGCCGCCCAGGTTAACGACGTTTATGGGCCCTATTTCGAAAACGATTCCTACTTCCTTGCAAAGCTCGACACCCTGGCAATGATGCCCGATTCAGTGCAGGCAAGACATATATTGTTAAAGCCAGAAACGCAGGAAGAAGTAGCCACCTTAATGTCGCTGGCCGACAGCTTAAAAACTGCAATTGAAAAGGGCAGCAATTTTGCAACGCTTGCCATGCAATATTCAGAAGATCAGGGATCTGCCTTCAATGGCGGAGATTTAGGATGGTTCGGAAGGGGGCAAATGGTAAAACCTTTTGAAGAAGCCGCATTTACCAATGCGAAAAACGAAATAAAAGTGGTTCCCAGTCAGTTTGGATTACACATTATCCAGACAACCGATCGTGGAAAACTTACCAAACAGGCGCGTGTGGCTTTTATGGTGCGCAACGTTGAGCCCAGCACGCGTACCTACCAGGATGTTTATGCGAAGGCAAGCAAATTTGCCAGCACAAATACCGATGCAAAGAAATTTAATGCAGCAATTGTAGCTGAAAAACTGGAAAAACGCGCAGGCTCATTCCGCGAAAACGACCGCGATATTCCGGGGATTGAAAACGGCAGGATATTAATTCGTTCAACATTCGATGCAGAAGTTGGCGATATTATTACAACAACGCAAGGTTCGCCAATATTTGAATTGGGCAATAACTTTGTTATTGCGGTTTTAACCAAAGCCACCGAAGAAGGTGAATCGACTTTTGAAGAAGCTAAAACGAGAGTAGAACTGGCCGTTACAAGGGAAAAGAAAAATGAATACCTGATAAAAAAAGCTACAAATGCAATCGAAGGAAAATCGAGTTTGCAAGCGGTTGCCAGCCAGTTAAATGCCGAAGTCAGCAATGCCAGTAATATTAATTTCAATTCTTTTTCTGTTCCCGGATTAGGTGCCGAACCTGCTGTTCTGGGCACTGTTGCTGCACTGGAAGCAAACAAAATATCGAAACCAATTGCCGGAAATAATGGAGTTTATGTAGTGAATGTTACTTCGGTTAGCGAGAATCAGAATATGGATGCCGCTACCGAAAGATCGCGTTTAGCCCAAAGCCAGGGGTACCGCGCCAGCTCGCAGGCATACGAAATGCACCGCCAAAAATCTGAAATTGTTGACAAAAGATCAAAATTCTATTAACAGGTTTTGAATTAAAATACGTAAAGCCGGCTTTTAACAGGGCCGGCTTTTTTATTTTAATAAATAGTTTATCAGGAAATACACAGACGAAGCAATGGCTGCACCGGTAACGGGCCCTGCTACCGGAATCCAGGAGTATTGCCAGTCGTTCCCATCCCTATTTTTCAGGGGAAGCAGTGCATGGACAATTCGTGGGCCCAAATCGCGTGCCGGGTTAATTGCGTACCCTGTAGTACCACCCAGGCTTAACCCGATTGAAAATACCACAAAGGCTACCGGCAAAGCCCCCAAAGAACCCATACCGGCTTTTGTACTGCCCATGCTGTTGTATTCCAGTTGAGGCAGCGTAATTAATAAAACCGCAAGAATAAGTACAAACGTGCCAACCACTTCTGAAAAGAAATTATTCGCCGTACTTCTAATAGCCGGAGCGGTGCAAAAACATGCTTTTTTAATCCCGGGCTTTTCGGTTATATCGAAATGTTTCCTGAAGAAAATATAAACTAAAAAAGCTCCTGCCATTGCCCCTAAAACCTGAGCCAGAACGAAGGGAATAACTTTTATCCATGCGAATAAACCGCTAAAAGCCAGGCCCAGCGTTACCGCGGGGTTTAAATGCGCACCACTGATGTCGGCAGTAATTAAAACCGCAACAAATACTGCCATGCTCCAGCCAAAAGTTATTACAATCCACCCCGCACCAAAACTGTGGGTTTTTTCGAGGTTTACATTTGCAACTACCCCGTTCCCGAGGAGTATCAGGATAAATGTCCCTAAAAATTCTCCAAAACACTCTGCCATAATCTGTTAAGCTTTTAATCATTAAAATAATAGTTTTTTGCAACAAGCCCAAAGGCCTTAATTTGCTTTTGAATCCAGTCATCGCTCCGGTTCAACTCAACGGCCATAATCGAAGCAACTTCAGGGGCTATCCTGATACTTTCGCGGGCATCGAGAAAAAGTGCGCGGGTTCGCCGGGCCAAAACATCTTCAACATTACGTGCCATCTCTTTACGCACTGCCCATGCCACCTGCGCTTTCAGTAAATTTAATTTTTCGCTGATGTACCCCGACATGTTTTTCTCCTCTTCTCCAATAGCGAGAATATCATCCTTATGAATTCCGTATGGGGCCATCGGATCAGAGCCCGGATCGATATTCATCCTGTAACCATGAACGGGCAGGTGTTTGGTAACACAATTGCGCTCGGGTAACCCCCCAAGCATTATGGCTTTGTCAATGGTATCCTCAGCCATTTTCCGGTATGTTGTCCATTTACCGCCAATAATTGTAATCAGTCCCGAGACTGAGATTACAATTTTATGCCCACGCGAAATCTCTTTTGTCGGTTTGTTGTCGTCTTCGGGTTTTGCAAGGGGCCGAAGTCCTGCAAACACGCTTAACACATCCCTCCGTGTTGGCTGTTTTGCAAGGTACCGGCCAGCAGTATTCAAAACAAAATCAACCTCCGATTCCAGGGCAACCGGTTCAATAGAATGATTCCCGATCAAAGTATCGGTTGTGCCAACTACTACATGGTTGTGCCAGGGAACAGCAAACATTACACGCCCGTCGGGGGTATGCGGAACCATTATTGCGTAGTTGCTCGGAAGAAAATCTTTGTCGAGTACCAAATGAATTCCCTGGCTGGGCGTAATCATGTTCCGTTTTCCCGGTTCGTCCATTTGTATAACCTCATCGGCAAAAACACCGGTTGCATTTATAACTACTTTTGCTTTTATCTGGAAGACTTCACCCGTTTCCTGGTCAATAGCCACTACCCCGGCTATTAAACCATTTTCTTTTACCAGCGAAGTTACTTTGCAATAATTCAACACTGTACCCCCGTAATCGACACAGGTTTGAGCCAGGCTAACAGCCATCCGCGAATCATCGAACTGCCCGTCCTGGTAAATAACACCACCCCTTAATCCTTCCCGTTCAACTGTCGGGATGGCTTCGATGGTTTCTTCGAGCGATAAATGCATCGATGGGCCCAAACCGAGTTTACCCGCCATTAAATCGTACACTTTCAACCCCACTGTATAAAAGGGGCCACCCCAGAAATCATAGGTTGGAATAACAAAAGATTGGTTGGAGACCAAATGAGGGGCATTTTTAAACATCAGGCCACGTTCCTGGAGCGCTTCAAAAACCAATGAAATATCACCTTGCTGAAGATACCTTACTCCGCCATGCACCAGTTTTGTGCTCCGGCTTGATGTCCCCTTCGAAAAATCCTCCTGTTCAAGCAATAAAGTTTTATATCCGCGCGAAGCGCCGTCAACTGCGCAACCCAGTCCGGTCGATCCTCCCCCGATAATTACCATGTCCCAGGCTTTATCCTTTTTTCTGATTTTCTTTATAACAGCATTCCGGTTCATGATTCTTATTATTTGAATTGGCTTTGGTTAAATTAAACAGCAAGGGATAATTTTTTTTTTGGAAAACCCGGACATGGAAAGACCACATCCCAATCCTTTCAAATTACTTATTCATTGTTTTTTATTTCCTTGGTAAATAATTCCAACTTCCGTCCCCGGTCTTCCCCCTCGTTCTTCCGCCTCCGGTCTTCCGTCTCCGTTCTTCCCTCTCCGGTCTTCCGTCCCCGGTCTTCCAACTTCCGTCTTCCAACTTCTGTCTTCCAACTTCTGTCTTCCAACTTCCGCCTTCCAACCTATTCCCTATACCACCCTTTGCTTCTTTCAACAGCTTTCTTCCAATCTCTGATAATGCATTTAATTTGAGTTAAATCTGAAACGGGTTCAAATGTTCTGTCTTCCTGCCATTGTTTCTTTAATTCTTCCACGCTTCCCCAGAAACCCACTGCCAGCCCTGCAAAATAAGCGGCGCCAAGAGCAGTAGTTTCCGTAATTTTCGGCCGTACAACTTTTGTTTGTATGGCATCGGACTGGACCTGCATTAGCAAATTATTAACCGAAGCGCCGCCATCGACGCGTAATTCGGTTAATTTAATACCCGAATCTTCAACCATGGTTTCTATCACTTCCATCGAACGGAAAGCAATAGCCTCGAGCGCCGCCCTGGCAATATGCGCTTTTCCGGTACCACGTCTTAACCCAATTATAGCGCCTGTGGCATACTGATCCCAGTGTGGTGCACCCAATCCAACAAATCCCTGTACAAAAGAGACACCACCGCTGTTTTCGACCTGGCCGGCCAATTCTTCGATTTCTGCTGACGATTTTATAATTCCTAACTGATCGCGCAGCCATTGAACCACAGCTCCCCCGATAAAAATACTCCCCTCAATTGCATAGGTAACTTCGTTTCCAATCTGCCACCCAATTGTAGTAAGTAACCTGTGTTTCGAAACAATCGGTTTATTCCCTGTATTCATCACAACAAAACAACCCGTTCCATACGTGTTTTTAACCATTCCTTCTTCAATGCACATTTGACCGAAAAGCGCTGCCTGCTGGTCGCCGGCAACCCCTGAAACCGGTATCGCGGTGCCTAAATGTTCCTCCGAAACCAGTCCATAAATGTAACTGCTGGGTTTTACCTCCGGAAGGATTTCCGCCGGAATATCGAAAATATCCAAAAGCTCTTTATCCCATTGCAGCGAATGGATATTATAAATCATCGTCCGGCTGGCATTACTTGCATCGGTAACATGCTGCCTGCCGTTGGTAAGCTTCCAAATCAGCCAGGTATCGACAGTGCCAAAAGCCAGTTTCCCATTATTGGCAAGTTCGCGGGCACCTGCTACATTTTCGAGTATCCATTTTATTTTTGTAGCCGAAAAATACGCATCAATTACCAACCCGGTTTTTTCGGCAACCAGCTTTTCAAGCCCTTTCTCTTTTAGCAAATCGCAAAAACCCGAAGTTCTGCGATCCTGCCAAACGATGGCATTGTAAACGGGCAACCCGGTTTCGCGGTTCCACAAAACAGTTGTTTCGCGCTGGTTGGTTATTCCAATCCCTGCAACTTCGGAAGGTGAAATCCCAGCATTATGAATTACTTCGCGGGCAACTTTTAATTGCGTTTGCCAGATTGTTTCGGGGTTGTGTTCAACCCATCCCGAATGAGGATAAATCTGCTCAAATTCCTGTTGTGCAGTGCAAACTATTTCTCCTGAATGGTTAAACAAAATTGTCCGGTTACTTGTGGTTCCGGCATCGAGAGATAAAATATATTTTTGCATAAGTTTTCGGTTTAATCGTTTGGGGAATTTACGAAAATATTTTTGAGGCAATATTCAAAAAGAACATCAAAAACTAATTTAAAGATGATTTTTATAACTTAAGAATGAAAATCGATTTTTACTACCTTGCAATGTTTTACAATATTTCTTCAACTCTAAATTGAAATTGTCTAACCAAGCCAGCTATGCCCAAAATATACGACAACATTAAACTTCACCTAAAATCAGGATTACTTGACACACTCGAAAGCTCTGTTAAAGCTGATTTTTGCGTAGGATACTTCAATCTCCGGGGTTGGAAATTGCTGATGAATCAGATTGACCACTTTGAAGGTGGTGAAAATTGTTGTCGGTTGTTGGTTGGAATGCAACGACCGGATGAAAACACTCTGCAAAGTGCTTTGGCAGAGATTAAAAAGGGATTGATGGATAACCCCAAAGCCGTTGCACTAAAAAAAGATGTTGCCAAATCATTCGCCCGGCAGTTAACTTTTGGAATACCCACCTCTGAAGACGAAGCAAGTTTGCAACATTTGAAAAAACAACTGATTGACAAAAAAGTAGTTGTAAAACTCTTTCTTGCACATACACTCCATGCCAAATTATATCTGTTACACAGGAATGATAAGATTTCGCCATTAATCGGGTATGTTGGAAGCAGTAACCTGACGATGGCCGGACTGGACAATCAGGGAGAATTAAATGTTGATGTTTTGGAGCAGGATGCCGCTGAAAAACTTAGCAACTGGTTTGAAGACCGCTGGAACGACCGCTGGTGTATCGACATTACGGAAGAATTGATAAAAATTCTTGAGGAAAGTTGGGCAGGTGAAAAAACTATTCCACCGTATTATATCTATCTGAAAATGGCTTACCATCTTTCGCAGGAAGCCCGGAGTGGAATTGGAAATTACATTGTTCCCAAAATATTGCAGACCGATTTATTACCATTTCAGATTAATGCGGTTAGTGTTGCTGCCCGGCATCTTGATAAAAGAAACGGAGTACTTATTAGTGATGTGGTTGGTTTGGGTAAAACCATGACTGCAACTGCGCTTGCGAAGCTTTTTGAAGAAACCTTTTTTACGGAAACGCTCATAATCTGCCCTAAAAATCTGGTGGATATGTGGGAAGGCTATGTCCATAATTATCAGCTTAGGGCAAAGGTTTTCAGTATTTCAAAAATCAACAAAAACTTTGTGGAAGAGACCCGCAGGTATCGGGTGGTGATTATTGATGAAAGCCACAATTTGCGAAACCGTGAAGGGAAAAGGTATGCGATAGTAAAAGAATACATCGAAAAGAATGAAAGCCGTTTGATTCTTTTAACGGCAACTCCATATAACAAAAGCAATCTCGATATTTCGAACCAATTACGTTTGTTCATTCCTGAAGACAAAGACATTGGCATATCTCCTGAAAACCTGGTTCGTGAAATTGGAGGGCCAATCGAATTTATTGCCAATTATCAGTATTCGCCAAATACGCTGCTTGCTTTTGAAAAAAGTAATTATTCTGAAGACTGGCAGGAGTTGTTAAAGCTATATATGGTGAGGCGTACCAGAACATTCATTAAAGAAAATTATGCCGGTTTTGACACGGAAAGAAACCAATATTACCTCACTTTTAACGATGGCAGGATTGAGTATTTCCCCGACCGAATTCCAAAGAAAATTGAATACGAATTTAATCCTGACGACGAAACAGACGTTTATGTAAAATTATATGACGAAAATGTGGTCTCAAAAATTAATAGCCTGTTTCTCGCACGTTATGGACTTGGAAATTATATCGACCCAACAAAAGAAGACCTTGCTTCATTGGCTGAAAAAAGAATCATTGCAAACCTGAGCCGTGCCGGAAAAAGATTGATGGGATTTTGCCGTACCAATCTTTTTAAACGATTGGAAAGTTCAGGATTTTCATTTTTGATTTCACTGGCAAGACACATCCTCCGGAATCAGGTTTTTATTTATGCGCTCGAAAATGGCTTGCCGATTCCGGTGGGTCAGCAGGAAAAGGCTGAAATGGATGAGTTTCTTGAAGAAAATGATAATGATGAACAAATCGATTTCCTTAAAATCATCACCGAAATTGAGGCTTACCGAAACCTGGCAGAAAGTCACTACCAGAGGTGTCAGGCTGAACCTGGAAAATATGACTGGATTTCAGCCCATCTTTTCAAAGATTCACTGATAAGGGAACTTGCATCAGACGTTGACCAGATAATTTCGATTCTTGAAACAGGGAAAAATTGGAATCCGGCAAACGACAAACAATTGAATGCACTTTACGACCTGATTTCAGAAACACACAAAAACGAAAAGATTTTGCTCTTTACACAGTTTGCCGATACTGCCAACTATTTATTCGACCAACTGAATAAACGATATGTAGATGATATTGCCTGTGCAACCGGCGATGTTGAAAATCCAACTGAATTGGTTTACCGTTTCAGTCCTTTCAGCAACAAGGTGAAAAATGTAAAAGATGAGTTGCGGGTTCTTATCAGCACCGATGTTTTAAGTGAAGGACAAAACCTACAGGATGCACACATTGTGGTAAATTATGATTTGCCCTGGGCAATTATCCGGTTGATTCAGCGGGCTGGACGTGTTGACCGTATTGGCCAGAAATCGCCAGAAATTCTCTGTTATTCGTTTTTGCCGCAGGATGGATTGGAAAGAATCATCAGACTGAGGACCCGTCTGGCACAACGTATTTCCGAAAATGCAGAAGCAGTTGGGACAGATGAAGTTTTCTTCGATGGCGACCCTGTGAATATCCGCGATTTGTACAACGAAAAGGCAGGAATTCTGGATGAAGATGAAGGCGATGTTGACCTCACTTCTCAGGCTTACGAAATCTGGAACCAGGCGATAAAAGCAAATCCTGCACTAAAGAAAATTATCCCGAACCTCCCCGATGTGGTTTACTCAACCAAGGAAAAACACGACGATGGTTTTGAAAAGGAAAGTGTAATTACTTACCACCGCAACAGCAACGGGTACGAAGTTTTATCGTGGTTAAATGGGGCAGGGAAAGTAATCTCAAACAGCCAGTCAAGGATTCTGAAAGTGGCAGAATGTACAATTGAAACTCCGGCAGTTGACAAACTCGATAATCACCATGAATTGGTTAAAAAGGCAGTGGTTCTTGCTGAAACCGAAGCTGCAAGGTCTGGCGGGCAATTGGGAAACAAAGCCAGCGCCCGTTACAAAGCTTACGGAATGCTAACCCGTTATTACGAAGGAGTGAAAAACACTTTATTCGATACCGATTCACTGAAACGTACCATCGACGAAATTTACCATTATCCGTTGCGTGAAACTGCCCGCGAAATGATTAACCGGAGATTGAAACTGGGTTGTACCGACGAAGAAATGGCCAACCTGACCATGCAACTCCGCGACGAAAGCAGGCTTTGTATTGTTGAACAAAAAGATACCGACGAAATTAGAACGCCTCATATTATCTGCTCAATGGGAATTAAAACCAACAACCAATGAACACCATTTCGAAAAAACAATTCAGAAATTATATACAGGATTTCGACTTCACTAACCTGTTTAACCAGTTGGGCTGGAACTTTGTGGACGAACATTTCCCGGTAAAACTGAAAGATGAAACCTACCACTTTCATGCGGTAGCTGAAAAAGGAGGATTCCGAATCATTATTTCGCAGCCAACGAAAGCAGTTGATTTGCCCGACTACAACACCCGTTTACAGCTCGACCGGAAAATTGCCCGGTTGTACCGCGAGCATCTCCTGATTTTTACTGACTGTAATCAAACCACCCAAATCTGGCAGCTTTTTGTAAAACAACTGGGCAAACCATCGCGGTTGAGCGAAACCCGCTGGCACAAGGGACAGGAGCCTGAATTGCTCTACCAAAAAACTTCGCACCTGTTTTTCACGCTCGACGAGGAAGAAAATATTACCATTGCCGATGTGGTGGAGCGGGTGAACGACAACTTCAGCAAAAATGTGGAGCAGGTTACCAAAAAATTCTACGAAAGTTTCAGGAAAGAACACCAGAAATTTATCGCGTTTATCGAAGGAATTTCAATAGTGACCGACCGCGAATGGTATGCTTCGCTGATGCTCAACCGGCTGATGTTTTGCTATTTTATTCAGAAAAAGGGATTTCTCGACAACAACCCAAACTACCTGAAGGAAAAGTTGCTGGCATGTCAGCAGCGAAAAGGGAAAGACCAGTTTTATGTAAGCTTTTACAAAAACTTTTTAATGGCTCTTTTTCACCAGGGATTGGGTTCGCCTGTTCACGACAGCGAATTTCAAAAAGAACTGGGCCGCATCCCTTATCTGAATGGCGGATTATTCGATGTTCATGATTTGGAAAAAAACTACAACATTGATATTGGTGACGATGCTTTCATAAAAGTTTTTGAGTTTTTCGACCAGTACAACTGGCACCTCGACACCCGCGTAAACGCATCGGGGAAAGACATTAATCCTGATGTTATCGGGTATATTTTCGAAAAATACATCAACGACCGGGCGCAAATGGGCGCCTACTACACCAAAGAAGATATTACCGACTACATCAGCAAAAACTGTATCATCCCGTATCTTTTTGATGAAACTGCCCGCAATTACCCGAAAGCATTTAAACCCGATTCCGAAATGTGGCAGATGATGCACGAAAGTGGCGACGAATATATATATCCCGCTGTGAAACACGGGATTTATCTCCCCTCTCCCAATGGAGAGGGGCTGGGGGAGAGGCTCCTTCCTGACGAAATTTCAATTGGTCTCGATACTACCCACCCTGAACTTCTTGAACGCCGCTCGGCATGGAACAAACCCGCTCCGCCGGAATATGCCTTGCCTACCGAAATATGGCGCGAAGTGGTTGACCGCCGCAACCGTTACGCCGAAGTAAAAGCAAATATTGATAACGGCGAAGTTAACCAGATAAACGATTTTATTACGTACAACCTGAACATCCGCCAGTTTGCGCAGGATGCGATTGAAAACACCACCGACCCCGATTTCCTGCGCCATTTCTACAAATCGCTCAACTCGGTTACCATCCTCGACCCCACCTGCGGCTCGGGCGCTTTCCTGTTTGCAGCCATGAATATTCTTGAACCGCTTTATGAAGCGTGTATTCAGCGAATGGAAATTTTTGTGGAGGAAGCAAAAGAAGAGAACAATTACAAACACCTTTTGCCCGAAATCAAAAAATCGTGGCAATCCATTAATCACGAAAAATCTTGGTTCAGACAACAGTTGGCTGAAATCCAAAGCGAACACCACCCCAACCAGGCCTATTTTATATACAAAACCATCATTTTGAACAACCTGTACGGGGTTGATATTATGAAGGAAGCTGTTGAAATTGCCAAACTGCGGCTCTTCCTGAAATTGGTGGCCACGGTGGAAGCCGATTACCGGAAACCTAACCTCGGCCTCGAACCCTTGCCCGACGTGGACTTTAACATCCGCGCCGGAAATACACTGGTGGGTTTTGCCACCGAAAAAGAGTTAGATGATTCGTTTCTTGGCGTGATGGATTTTGACGATGATAAGGGAAAACTAAAGGAAAAGTGCGACATTGTTGCCCGTACGTTTAAACATTACAAAGCCATACAATTGGGCGATGGCGATGATTACGCGGGTTTTAAACAGGCAAAGGACGATTTGACCCGCCGCCTCGCCGAGTTAAACCACCAGCTAAACATCCGGCTTGCAAAACAGTACGGAATTGATTACGACCCAAAATCTGAGAAATCCGTAAATCTGCTTCAATCGTGGTGCCGACAATACCAACCATTTCATTGGTTTGCTGAATTTTACGAAATAGTACAGGCACGAGGTGGTTTTGATGTGGTTATTGGAAATCCACCGTATGTAGAATACACAAAAATAAATTATCAACTAAAAGGTTATACTACTTTAAAATGTGGAAACTTATATTCCTATGTGATAGAGAGGAGTTTAAACATTTCTCATGATACAGCTAAAACTGGAATGATTATTCCTATTTCAAGTATTTGTACTGATAGAATGATTGACTATCAAAAGTTACTATTAAAGGCAAATTGTTGGAATAGTTTGTATGCAGAAAGACCGAGTAAATTATTTAATGGAGCTGAAGTACAATTAGTAATTTCTTTACAGAACAAAGATTCAAAAAAATGTATTAATTCCTCTGGGTATTACAAATGGGGAGCTGACTATCGAGATTATCTTTTTGAAGGCATTAGTTACACAGAAATTTCAACATTAATAAGAAATGGAAGTTTTCCTAAAATTGGAAGCAAAATTGAAAAGTCAATAATAACCAAGCTCAATTTTCAAAATAAGTCGATTAACCATTATCAGATTAGAATCAGTAACTATTTTGTTAGCTATCGTAATGCCGGTGGAAGATATTATAAAGTCGTGCTAAATTATGAGCCGACATTTAAAGTTAATAGTGAAATTAAAAGGTCAAGCACATATCAATTCCTATATTTTGATAATAAAGAAATTGCAGATTGTATTTGTGCTGTTATGAATAGTAGTCTATTTTTCTGGTATTGGCTTGTTTTTTCAGATACTTGGCACATGGTAAATAGAGAAATTGGCAGTTTCCCCATAGTTCTTAATAGCGAATTAGTAACAAATCTCGTTCTTAAAAATAATTCTTTGATTACCGATTTGAATAAAAATTCGATGGAACGAACGGAATTTAGAAATAAGGGGCAAGATATTATAGAATTTAGTCAATTTAGTGTTAGAGAATCCAAGCCCATCATTGACAAAATAGACAAGGTATTGGCGGAGCATTATGGTTTTACGGAGGAGGAGTTGGATTTTATTATTAACTACGATATTAAGTACCGGATGGGGAAGGAACTGGAAGAGGATGTCTGAACTGCGATTGAAGCAGAAAAGTCGGAACTGTGATTGAAGCAGATTACGCAGATGGAGCAGATTTTCCTTTATCGATTCTGTGAAATCCATAAATCTGCGGAAATCACAGTTCAGACAATGTAATTCAAACAATTAAAATATTTTAAAATGGTTGAAGAATACAAATACAAGGAACTTACCGGCAAAATAATCGGAGCTGCAATGCAGGTTCACAAGGTATTGGGGAATGGCTTTCAGGAGGTAATTTATCAGCGGGCGCTCGAAATTGAAATGCCTTACTTCGGGCTGAATTTCAACCGCGAATTCGAGATGCCCATTTTTTACCGCGGCCAACAAATCGGTACCCGCCGGGTCGATTTTCTGGTCGAAGAGGTGATTTCGTTTGAACTGAAAGCGATTATAAACCTCGAAGATGTGCATTTTGCCCAGGCAATAAACTACCTTGAGGCATACAATCTTGAAGTTGGGCTACTGATAAATTTTGGCAGCAAAAGCTTACAGGTAAAGCGGTTGATTAATACAAAATATAAAAAGTCAGAACTATGATTGAAGCAGATTAAGCAGATGGAGCAGATTTTTTTGTTATTCTGTGTAATCCATAAATCTGCGAAAATCATAGTTCCGACAATGTAGTTCAGACAATTAAAAAAACAGGCTTTCAAAAGAGAATTTTTAAATGGAATTGAATCGTTTATACAGCATCACCGAAATTCAGAAAGAGCACTGCTATGAAACCCGCGGCAGCAGACCTGTCAGGGTGTTTTGCACCGACCTGAATTATTACGTGTGTAAATATGCCACCGGCCCGGGATTTCCAACCATCTTATTTAATGAATATCTGGCTGCCTCCTTTTTAAAATTATGGGAACTCCCGGTTCCCGATTTCGGCTTCGTACACATTAAAACCGACCATGTAAAACAAACAGGCTATCCATATCATTTCTTCGAAAAACCCGCTTTTGGTTCTTTGTTTTATGGCGAATTAAAGGAAGTTGACAAGTTTTTCCTTGTAGAACCTTTGGTAAGGAAAGTAAGTGATGAAGGAATTATGCAATTTCTGAAAATTGCGTTGTTTGATATCTGGTTGTGTAATGAAGACCGGCATTTTGAAAACCCCAACCTTTTATACGACCTGAAAATAAATAGCTTTGTACCCATTGACCATGCTTTTTGTTTTAATTCCAATAATTTAGATAAGGAGTTTTATTTAATAGCGGATAACGAAAGCATTTTGGAAACCCCTTTTTTAAACCGATTTTTTAACAGACATTTGCAAACCAAAACGGAAGAAATACGTTTACAAATTTTGCATGAGTTTAAAAATGATACAAATGAATGCTATCAGCAAATCGAACCAATTTTGGCCGGAATTCCTGAAGAATGGGGACCAAACCGGAGTTATCTGAAAGAAAGGCTTGAATTCTTCTTTTCGGATTACTGGCTGACTGAATGCCAGAATTTCTTTACCTGTTTATTTGTTCAAAATCTAAAATCAAGTTAAAATGAAGACGTTTTATTCCATATTATCTGCTGTAATTAACCCATCTTCAGGCGAAAAGATATCGCTGGGGTTGCTGCTTTCCAACGGGAATCAATCCAGGTTTAATTTTTCGGATAACCGGCTTTCGCTGTTAAATGGTTTATTGGATAAAGAAACCAGAAAGTTTATTCGCCAATACCTGAAATCGATTGAAAATGTGATTGAAGAGATTGATGTAAATGATATTCAAATATCGATTTTTGATGAAGCCGGGAAAAATGTTATTGTCAATGAACCCTATATTTCCTATTTGAGTGTTTACAACCAGAATGTGATAACTTTTTCAAAGCCGGTTTTAATCGATGTGCCTGTAAATGACCATATATTCTCAACATTATTTGAAAAATTCATTGATAGTGAATCAAATCCAAAAGCCAATATCAAAAAAAATATCCTTGTTGTTAAGGCCGATTTTTTACCGAGAGTGAAAGATTTTTATTCAGTCGAAAAAGAATTGTCGATAACTGATTATCCAACCCTTATTTTACCGGTAACCATTGATTTAATAGGGAAAAATGAAGTATATGTTTTGGGGCAATTTTTCGACCTTGAAAAAAATATCAACTTTATTAAAAACGATTATTTCGATTTTCAACAAGTTCAGGCTACAATAAAATCAGGTAAAAGATTTACCATATCATCAGAACCCGAAAAAAGCAAGTATCCTTTGCAACATCATTTCTGGCAGGAAATCAGAAAACAGAAAGGTTTAACGTATGTAGATGTAAGTGATTTGGAAATGATTGAGTCGTATGCGAAAGAACATGGGGTTATTCCTGTTTAATGATTCAAGATGGAATCACTGGGAAATTTTGAACTTCTGAGACTTCCTAAAACCGCATTTCTTTGCAGCCGCAAAATACCCGCATCTGTAGTTTTAAAATGTTACGATTGGGCGATTGCGCAGCGGGAAGCAGGTAATTGTGTAATCAGTGGTTTTCACAGCCAGATTGAAAAAGATGTATTACACTATCTTCTAAAAGGAACACAACCAATAATTGTGGTTTTGGCCCGTGGGTTAAAAGAAAAAATTGAACCTGAATTGCAACTTCCTTTGGAGTCGGGCCGCTTGTTAATCATTTCCCCCTTCGATAAATCAGTTAAACGCGTAACAAAAAAAACTGCCGAAATCCGCAATAAATACATGATTCAGCTTGCTGATAAAATTACGGTTGGATATGTAAGTGCAGGCGGGCAACTTGAAAAGATACTACATGAAAATACAAACAAAATGCAAAGCTTAATCGGCTGAAAATTCAAAAACTTTCTACCTTTATCGAATCATGAATATTAAAACAAACAAAATAGCTATTATTGGCAGTGGTAGCTGGGCAACAGCCCTGGCAAAAATGATGCTTGAAAATGTGGGCCAGGTTAACTGGTTTATGCGCAAACCCGAAACAATTGAACATTTCAACAGATACGGTCACAATCCCCGGTATCTCCAAAATGTTGAATTCGATATGGACCGGATTAGTTTTTACAATGATATTGATAAAATTACTGAAGAGTCTGATATTTTAGTCCTGGCCATTCCTTCGGCATATATTCCCCCGATTTTTAGTAACCTTAAAACCGATATAAGTAATAAATATATTCTTTCGGGGATCAAGGGAATTGTTTCTGAAGAAAACCTGCTTATAGTAGAATACCTTAATAAATATTTTAACCTTATGTACGAGGACATGGCAGTTATTGCCGGCCCGTGCCATGCCGAAGAAGTAGCCCTTGAAAGGCTTTCTTACCTTACCATTGCCTGCCCCGACGAAAACAAAGCAGCCGGTTTTGCCGGGCTAATCAAATGCGATTATATAATTACGAACACATCCGACGATATTTGGGGAACTGAATACTCGTCGGTTTTAAAAAACATTGTCGCCATTGCATCGGGTATTTGTCATGGCCTGCGATATGGCGATAATTTCCAGGCAGTGCTTATATCGAATGCAATACAGGAAATTCAACGGTTTGTAGATACAGTCCACCCGATTACCCGCGATATTAAAAGCTCTGCCTATCTGGGCGACCTGCTGGTAACTGCGTATTCGCAATTTAGCCGGAACCGCACCCTTGGGACCATGGTTGGGAAAGGATACCCGGTAAGGGCTGCCCGCCTCGAATTAAATATGATTGCAGAAGGTTATTATTCGTCGAAAAGCATACAAGAGATAAACAAAAAATACCGCGTTGAAATGCCCATTGCCGACGCTGTTTATAAAATATTATATGAGGGCGCTTCGCCTAAAAAAGAAATTCTGCTTTTAACCGAAAAATTGAGTTAACCCGGTGTTTTACACAAAGTATTTCTGAATATCCAATCCAATGTCGTTTAGTTAGTGATAACAGACTTCCCTGCCTGTCGGCAGACAGGGATTCGCTCAGTCTGACTGTCACCCTGAGCGGAGTCGAAGGGTGGTGGCCTTTCAGATTCTTTCATCTTAGTTCTTAACTAAACGACATTGGAATATTATTTTAAAACAATTAACCAACCGGTAATAAAATATTTTGTGGAGTCCTAATTTTACCAAAAAAACCAATGGCAAAAAAATTCGCCCTCGATAAGAACAAAATCAATGTTTTATTGCTCGAAGGCATTCACCAATCGGCTGTAGAATCGTTTAAGGAAGCAGGTTACACTCATGTTGAGTATTTGAAAAAAGCGCTTGACGGCCCTGAACCCGGAGAAAAAATAAGGGAAGTCCATATCCTGGGCATCTGGTCAAGGACCAACCTTACAACATTATTTTAAAAAATCAGGATGAACGTGTTTTACTATGATATTGAACGAAAACTAAGCCTGGGGAAAGCTATTGTTTGCCAATCGCTGAACGAATTACTAAAAATTTCGGATGTGGTCACGTTGCATGTCCCGGAAACGCAACTTACTGCACACATGATTTCGGGTCCGCAGTTGGCTGCTATGAAAAAAGGGTCGTTCCTGATTAATGCCCCAAGGGGTTCGGTAGTCGATTACATTTCGGTTGCGCAGGCATTAAAAAACGGGCATCTGGCAGGTGTTGCCGCCAATGTTTTTCCATACGAACCGGGCTCAAACGACGTGCCCTTTGTTTCGGAACTGCAGGAATTCGATACTGTTATTCTAACACCGCACATAGGGATGAGCACTTCGGAAGCCCAGGAAAATATCGGGATTGAGGTAACCGAAAATCTGATTCGCTACAGCGATAACGGATCGACTATCAGCGCAGATAATTTTCCACAGATTTCGTTACAGCAAAACAAAAACAAACAAAGGTTCCTTCATATCCATAATAACATGCCTGGCTTGCTAAAAGATATAAACTACGTTTTTACAGAAAAAGGGATCAATATTGCCTCGCAGTTTTTGCAAACCGGCAATGATATTGGTTATGTAATTATTGATACTGAAAGCCATTTGAGCGAAGTTATTTTAAAGGAATTAAAAGATATTCGGCATACAATCAGGGCCAGGATGCTGTATTAAAACCGCAATCTTCATAAAAAAATAAGTATTAAAACTTCGGTTTTTTATGTAACTTTGTTTGAAACAAAGAAGTTAAGCAATGAAAAATCAATATATTACTGATATAAAAGGAAGAAAAATAAGTATAATCCTGCCCATCAGGGAATATGAAAAGATGATGGAACAGTTGGAAGAACTGGAAGATATCAAAGCTTATGATGAAGCCACTAAATTTGATGAAGAAGCTGTTCCGGCAAATCAGGTATTTGGTGAAATAGAATCCAAACGCCATGATTTACGAAGTTAAAATTCTGCGTGGCGCTATTAAACAATTGGAATCACTTTCCCCAAATGATTACTATGCAGTAAAATCAAGAATTTTAAGTCTTGCAAATAAACCCCGACCTTCAGGTTACATTAAATTAAAAGGGAGACAAGGATACCGCATCAGACAGGGTAGTTACCGAATTATTTACGAGATTTTTGATAATATTCTAACTGTGCGAATTATTAGAATCGGCCATAGAAAAGATGTTTATCGCGGTTAAAAACCGCGGCACGCGCTATCTCATTTCTTTGTACGCATTTATTAAACCATTGGTAGATGCATCGTGCCCCGCAACCGGCATATCATTAACAAGTTCCGGCAGAATGGCGCTGGCAAGCTGTTTTCCCAGTTCCACTCCCCACTGGTCGAAACTGTAAATGTTCCAGATAACTCCCTGCACAAAAATTTTATGTTCGTACATGGCTATTAAGGAACCCAGTGTACGTGGAGTTAATTTTTTAACCAGAATTGAGTTTGTTGGAATATTTCCCGGGAAAACTTTAAAAGGCAGTAATTCTTCAATTTCCTTTTCACTTTTACCGGCAGCCACATGCTCGGCCCTCACCTGTTCTTCGGTTTTACCAACCATCATGGCTTCGGTTTGGGCAAAAAAGTTTGCCAGTAATTTTACATGGTGGTCGCCCATTTGGTTATGGTTGATAGCTGATGCGATAAAATCGCACGGAATGAGTTTTGTCCCCTGGTGGATAAGCTGGTAAAATGCGTGCTGGCCGTTGGTCCCGGGCTCGCCCCAGATTACAGGGCCGGTTTGATAATCGACCTGTTCGCCGTTGCGATCCACGTATTTTCCGTTGCTTTCCATATTTCCCTGCTGGAAGTAGGCAGCAAAACGGTGCATGTACTGGTCGTAAGGTAGGATTGCCTCAGTTTCGGCGCCATAAAAATTGTTGTACCAGAGGCCAATTAATGCAAGCAGCACCGGAATGTTTTCGTTAAAATCAGAATTTTGAAAGTGGTTGTCCATTGCATGGGCGCCTTCAAGCAGTTCCACGTAATTTTCAAATCCAATCCCGCAGGCAATGGAAAGCCCGATAGCCGACCACAGCGAATAACGGCCACCAACCCAATCCCAGAAACTGAACATGTTTTTGGTGTCGATGCCAAACTTCGATACCTCGGCTGCATTTGTCGAAACAGCCACAAAATGATTTTTAACAAAACCGATATCTTTTGCCGAAGCCAGGAACCAGTCTTTTGCCGAATTGGCATTGGTCATGGTTTCCTGCGTGGTAAATGTTTTCGAAGCAACAATAAAAAGTGTGGTTTCGTGACCGACACGTTTTAAAGTTTCCGCAATATGTGTCCCGTCAACATTCGAAACAAAATGAAGGTTGAGTTGGTTTTTATAAGGTTTCAACGCTTCGGTAACCATCAGCGGTCCAAGATCGGAGCCGCCGATCCCAATATTTACGATGTCGGTAATCGGTTTGCCCGTGTACCCCTTCCAGTCTCCTGAAATCACTTTTTCAGAAAATTCTTTCATCTGCGAGAGGACGGCATTTACTCCGGGCATCACATCTTCACCGTCGACAATTACTGGCGTGTTGCTACGGTTACGCAGCGCCACGTGCAGAACAGCACGGTTTTCGGTGGCATTTATTTTTTGCCCGGTAAACATGCTTTCAATTGCATCGTGCAACCCGCATTCCGTTGCAAGTTCAACAAGCGCATCGCGTATTTCATCATCAACAATGTTTTTTGAAAAGTCGACAAGGATATCTTCGAATTTTAGCGAGTATCTTTCAAACCTTTTTGAGTCGCCTGCAAAAAGCTCTTTCATGTGTTTTCCTTCAAACTCAAAATGGTATTCTTCGAGCCTGTTCCAGGCTTTTGTATTCATCGGATTAATTTTTGGCAGCATTTTTATATATTTTTTTTGTTTTTTCTTTTTCAGGACATCACAATGAGTAAAATCCCTGATTTTATATTATTGCAAAGATAATGGAATCTGAAAATTACAGGAAGAAGCTGAAAAAACGTTAATGGTGGGTTAACGAAAATTACTTTCTTCTCCAAAAGATTTTAAAACCTGAGCTAAATGTTTTTTACTTACTTTAGCCTCCTTAAAATTTTTATGTAAATGAAACCGGACACCCTGAAAGGTTACTTATTCGCGCTGATTGCCACGGTAACCTTCGCGAATGTTTACATATTCAGTAAGGCGGCGCTAAACGAAATACCGCTGGCGCCATTCGGGACTTTATGGTATGCCGTGGTAACTCTGGCATGCCTGTTTTTTGCCTTGTTCAACAAAAAACTGGGGCAATTAACCCGCATAAGCAGAAAACAGGTATATATTCTTTTAACCCTCGGTGTGCTCGAAATTGCAACCACTACCCTTTTCTTTCTTTCCATTCATATTATCCCCGATCCGGCAGTAACCTCGTTTCTTGGCAACATGTTCCCGGTAATGGTAATGCTGGGCGGAATTTTTATATTGAACGAAAAGTTTGGCCCGGTTGAGATTTTTGGCGGGTTCCTGGCGCTTTCGGGGGCGTTTGTAATAAGTTATACCGGCGGAAATTCGATTGGCACTTTTTTTATCCCAGGGACTGGTGTTGTTTTTTTTAACTCCATTTTTGCTGCAACTGCCACTCTTGTGGTAAAAACTCAGGTTAAAAAACTAAGCCCCGAGCTGCTCAACCTCAACCGGGCGGTTTGGCTGCTGCTGTTTTCGGTGGCCATGATTTTTGTAATGAACGAACCACTTGTTTTTTCGGTGCGCGCCGTAAAAAACACAGTGATAGGCGCCTTATTGGAGTTTATCGCCATTTTAACTGTTTATTATTCATATAAATATATCGAAGCTTCGCGCTCCTCGATTGTGCAAAGCCTGAAAGGAATTTTTACCATGCTGGCCGCCTGGTTTGTTTTTAAAACCTTGCCCCTTCCACACCAGCTTTTCGGCGGAATTATTACCGTTACAGGGATTTTAACCATGACATTGGCACAAGCCGGTTATTTTAAGGGCTTTATGAAAAAAGGAAAGTAAATAAAAACCCTTTTATAAAATCTTTTTCAATATAATTCGTTTAAAGAATAACCTGAGCTGATATTTAATCCAGATAAAATGGCACAATTTAACATACGTTTAAACCATTCCATTCTCAGCCTGTCAATATTCAGGCTAAAACCTAATAACAAAAATTTAATCGCAAAATGAAACGAAAACTTGTGATAACCCTTCCAATCCTTGTAATCATTGCTATTTCCGCATTTTTCATACTTTCCCGATCAAAAAACAGCAATCCTTTAATTACAACTTCCGTACAGCGGGGGCCTTTTGAAATACTTGTGTACTCAAGTGGCCAGCTCGAAGCCCAAAACTCTGAAAACATTGTAATTCCGGATATTTTGCGCGACAGGGACCTTAGGATGAATGAAATAAAAATTACCGATTTGGTTGAAGAAGGCACTGTTGTAGATTCGGGCGATTATGTTGCATCGCTCGACCACAAAGCTGTTGAAGTGTTGCTTATTACCGCACAGGAAGAGCTTGAGCAATCGATGAACGAACTGGAAGATGCAAAAATGGATTCGAACCTAACGCTGAGCAACCACCGCGATTTAATTATAAATGCGCGTGAAGATGTTGAAGAAATGAAAATTATTCTCGATGAATCAAAATATGAGTCCCCGGCGGTAATCAGAAAAGCCGAAATGGATTTGGACAAAGCTAAAAGAAAACTCGAACAGGAAATAAAGGGCTACGAATTGAAAAAACGACAGGCCATTTCGCAGGTCGAACGCCGGATAATGTACCTAAAACAGCGGCAAAGCCGTGTCGATAAGTTGCAGGACGCATACAACTCGCTGTATATAAAAGCGCCTGAGTCGGGCATGTTAATTTACGGAAGGGACCGCTCGCGCGAAAAAATAAAAATAGGATCCAATGTCAGCCCATGGAGCCCGATTATAGCCACACTACCCGACCTTTCGGCAATGCATTCGATTACGTATGTTAACGAAATCGATATTTCCCGTGTAAAAACCGGACAAAAAGTAACCATCGGAATCGATGCCCTCCCCGGGAAAGTAATGGAAGGAGAGGTTTTTTCGGTTGCCAATATCGGACAACCAATGCCAAAAAGCGATGCCAAGGTATTCGAAGTTAAAATAAAAATATTTGGCGAAGTAGCCGATTTAAAACCGGCAATGACCACCAGCAACATAATTGAAACCGGACAGTTTCCGGACACCTTGTTTATCCCGGCCGAAGCGGTTTTCGCAAACGATACCATGCAGTTTGTATATGTTGGCAATGGGGGCCGGTTGGTAAAAAAAGTGGTCGGCCTGGGCGATAAAAACGAAAATTACTTTCTTGTAACCGAAGGTGTGCGCGAAGGGGAAGCGCTGCTGCTGGCCCCTCCCGGAGATTCAGAAAATTTGCCGTTGGAAGGGATGGATTTGTATTACAAAATAAAAGAACGCAAGGCTAAAGAAGAAGCTGGTAAAAATCCCGGTTTAGCCGGTAATTCAACCCTTGAAGCAAATGACAAGCCCAATGGGGGAATAAACCTGAAAACAGAAATAATACCGGCAGGTCGGAAAATACCCAAAACCGGAGAAATGTAAATGCAGGTAACCGTGGAGGGAATTAATATGAAAGGCATTTACCAGCGATACAAACACGACGTTACCAGTGGCATTGAAGCAATTTTTGACAACCGGGTAAAGTCGTTTCTAACTGCACTTGGAATTATTTTTGGCGTGGCCGCAGTTATAAGCATGCTTGCCATTGGGAACGGCGCCGAGCAGGAGATTCTTGAACAGATAAAAATGGTTGGGGTAAATAATATTATAATTTCCCCTTCGCAAACCGCTATCAGTTCCGATGCCGATGCACAACAGCCAGCTAATGGCGAGGACCAGATTAGCACAAAAAAATTCTCTCCGGGATTAACCCTGCTCGATATTTCGGCAATCGAGGAAATTGTTCCGGGTGTGAGTAAAATCAGCCCGGTAATTTCATTTAATTATTCTGCTATTCTCGAAGGAAAAAGCAAACCTGTTGTCCTCGAAGGTGTTAACAACAACTATTTTCACCTTTTTAATATTTCGTTGCAAAAGGGCCAGTTTTTCACACAGGCACACATCGACGAAGGTTTTCCGGTTTGTATTATCGGCGACAACATCAACAACGTATTTTTTAACCACGAGGAAGCTATCGGGAATTATATAAAATGCGGACAAATATGGCTTCAGGTTATCGGAGTGGTCGAAAGGCGCGATTTTACCGCTTCTGCCTCCGATGAAATGGGCATAAGCAGCACCGACAATAAAATTTTCATTCCGGCTAAAACAATGATAATGCGGTTTAAGAACCGCTCGCTTGTGCGGGCCGACGAAATTGAACAAATGGCAATGTCGCGCGGCGGTAATCCGGCGGAGAATATGAACCAGCTCGATAAAATTATTGTACAGGTAAACGAAACCGGTGATTTAAGCTCGACTGCCGAAATAATAAACCGCATGTTGCTGCGCCGCCACAACGGGGTTTTCGATTTTAACATTACCATCCCCGAACTTCTTTTAAAACAGCAGCAGCGGACTAAAAACATATTTAATATCGTTCTCGGGGTAATTGCCGGAATTTCGCTAATTGTGGGCGGAATTGGAATTATGAACATTATGCTGGCCTCGGTGATGGAACGAATTCGCGAAATCGGTGTCAGGCAGGCTATTGGCGCTTCGCGAAAAGACATTATCGTCCAGTTTCTTTCCGAATCGACTTTAATCAGCGTTTCAGGCGGCATAATCGGTATTCTTCTTGGAATTGGATTATCAAAAATCATAATGGCGGTGTTCGATATTAAAACCATAATATCTGTTTTTTCAATTGTTATATCATTCGGAGTTTCAGTATTTATCGGGGTTACGTTTGGGTACCTTCCCGCCAAGCGCGCATCGGACCAGGATCCTGTAAATTCACTTCGTTCATAATTCAACAAAACCATGAAAAAAAAATATATCCTGACCTTGTTTTTTATTCTCCCTGCAATTTTTGCGTCGGCACAGAATGAAAAATTACTGACCCTTAAAAATGTAATCGACATTGCCTCAAAACAATCGTTAGATGCATTTATCAACCAAAACATGTACCTGGCGAGCTACTGGGAGTATCGGTATTTTAAAGCCGACAGGTTGCCCAATTTAAGCATTGGGGCAACACTTTTCGATTATAACCGTTCGATGCAGAAAGTTTATAATTACGACGAAAACCGCGATGAATACAAATCGCGCGAAGATTTATCGTCCGAAATTGGCGTATTATTAAACCAGAATGTGGGTTTAACCGGTGGGCGTATTTTTGCCCGCTCGGAATTGAACCTGACACAAAAACTGGGTGTCGATAAAATTTCATCGTTTAACTCTACTCCTTTCAGCATTGGTTATGCACATACCATAAACGGATATAACAGGCTAAAATGGACAGCCAAAATCGAACCCCTGAAATTCGAACGTGCAAAAAAAGATTTTATTCAATCGAAAGAAGAACTTGCTATAAAAGCTACACGCCGTTTCTTCGATTTGGTTGATGCCCAGATTGAAGTGAATATTGCAAATACCAACATGGCCAATGCCGATACGCTGTATAAAATCGGGAAAGGAAGGTACCAGGTTGGAACGGTTACCCAGGACGAGTTGCTAAATCTCGAACTGAGTTTTATGAATGCAACCCTTGCCTTAACCCGGGCGAATCTCGAACTGGAACGTGCACGCGCCGATTTGAATTCGTTTTTAAGTTTCGATAAGCAAACCAAAATTGAATGTATTGTCCCGGCTGAATTGCCCGGATTACAAATAATGGCCGGCGAAGCAATTCAACTCGCTATGGAAAACAACCCCGAAATTCTTCAGCAACAACAACGCCTTATCGAAGAAGACCGGAAAGTAAAACAGGCCAAATCGGAAAGCGGGATAAGTGGCGATGTTTATGCCTTGTACGGTTTAAACCAAAACGCCGAATCGATCGATATGGTGTACCAGGATCCGCTCGACAGGCAACGTTTAAGTTTTGGGGTGAATATTCCGGTACTAGACTGGGGCCGCAGAAAAGGAAGACTTGCCATGGCGGAATCGAACCGCGAAGTAATCCGGATCAGTGTGAACCAGGAAAAAATTGATTTTGAACAAAATATACTGATGAATGTAATGGAGTTTAACCTGCAAGGAACACAGGTTACTAATACTGCCAAAGCCGACACCATTGCCCAACTGGGTTACGATGTTACACAACAACGGTTTTTAATCGGCAAAGTTGATGTTACAAAACTGAACCTTGCACGAAACGACCAGGAACGGGCGCGCCGTGCCTATATAGGTGCATTGCGTTCGTATTGGAACTACTATTTTACCATCCGCCTGCTCACTCTTTACGATTTCGAAAAGAAAATTACCTTGTCTGAAGATTTCGACCGTCTGATTAATAATAATTAAACAGAAATCATGCGTTTAAAAAAGAAAAACATTTTTATTATCGGGCTGCCTGTCACAGTAATTTTGGCAGTTGCAATCTGGGGAGGAACAAAAATTATCGATTCAAAATTATATACTCTCGAAAAAACCACTTTCGAATCGATAATTTCGGCAAAGGGTGAAATCCAGGGAAAGAATTCGGTTTCGATAGACCTGCCCGAAAGTTTCAGAAACCGGGAATTATATATCTATGACATAAAAATTAAGGCATTGGTAGCCGAAGGAACGGTTGTAAAAAAAGGCGATTGGATAGCCGATATGGATGTTGCCAGTATAATGGAACAAATACAGCGCAACAATGAAGATTTGGAACGCCACCGTGCCGAACTTAACGACGCCAGAATTGATACGGCCATTCAGCTTTCGCGGCTTAGGGAAGAAATAAAGGAATTTAACTACGATTTGGATTATAAGACCCTTGAGTTGGAGCAGGCTAAATTCGAATCTCCGGCCTACCAGCGAAAAACACAGGTGGCTTACAATAAAACAATCAGAATGATGGATAAAAAACGTCGCGATTACGAGCTCAGGGTTATTGATTTAAAAAGACGTATAAACCGCACAGAGAGTTACTACATGTACTATTACCGGAGAGATTCGCTGCTAAAACAGGCAGTTCTCGCCGCCCGGATTGTTGCCCCGCAAAACGGGCTGGTTATGTATGCCAAATCGAGAAACGGCAGAAAAATGGCAGTGGGAGATGAAGTAAATCCGTGGAACCCAAAAATTGCTTCACTTCCCGATATGTCGGTTGTTATTTCGGAAACTTATGTCGAAGAAATTGATATCACAAAAATTAAAACCGGGAATAGGGTGAACATTACAATAGACGCCATGCCTGAAAACAATTTTACAGGGTTTGTATCTGAAATAGCCAATATCGGGCAGGAACTAACGGGTTTTGATTCAAAGGTATTTCAGGTTACAATTCAGTTGGACCAGACAATCCATGACCTTAAACCCGCAATGACCAGTAACAATAACATTGTGATAAACAGTTTTCCCGATGTTTTAACTATCCCCCGGCAATGTTTATATTCTGAAAACGGCTTCGATTTTGTTTACCTGAAAAAATCGGGTAAAATCTGGAAACAAAAAGTAAAAACCGGATTGGAAAACGACAAGGTTATTATTATTGAATCGGGCCTGAATGTAGACGACAAAATATTGTATTCTCCTCCCGAAGAAGGTGAATTGATCGCATTTTTAAACGAATAAACAACAAAATAACAGTTTGGTTAAGAATAGGATCGATACATAAAGGATTGTCACTATTTTATATACTAACTTCTTTGTCCGGCAAGTCCGGAAAAAGGCAGGACAAAAAAAAACGAGCTGAAATCAGCCCGTTTTTTTATGTCCTTTATTATACCATTAATAACCTGGGTTCTGTTGAGTTGCCAGAGTTGGATTGGCATTCAATTCAGAAAGCGGTATTGGCCAAAGAAATTTGGTATCGCTGTATGGCAATGCAGCCACTCCAAAAGGACCTGTATATTCAGTTCCTAGGGTAAACAAAGCTGCTGCCGGGTTGGCATTTGCCAGTTTGCCTGGAATTCCTGCAATCGGGAAAACGGGGTCGTGCTGCAACCTGTGAATATCGGGCCAGCGACGTCCTTCCATTGCCAATTCAATCCTTCTTTCAGCCAGAATTGCTTTTAACATATCGTTGTTGGTGGCAAAACCTGCTGCTTTATAAGATTGTGCTGCTTTATCGGCCAGCGCCCTGTCGCGAACCATGTTCAGGTATTTCAAAGCTTCTGTGGCATTGTTCGTCCTGATATAAGCTTCGGCCAGGTTGAGCAAAACCTCAGCATAACGCATCATTGGCGATGCATCGGTATAGTTTGTGTCATCCTTGTATTTATTGGTAAACCTCATACCGTTTGAAGTAAATACCATTTCAGGATCTTTGCGCCGTTTGTCGTCGGCAAGCCAAAAAGAGTTTCTCCAAACAATCGGGCTGATACAAACCAACAACCTTCTTTTATACTGCGAAGCCAAAGCAGCATTAACACCAGGGTTGTTTGTGGCTGAATTTTCCATGCCAAAAATATATTCAGAGTTGGTGTAGTTAGCCGAGAAACATGTCCAGGGTTCAGCGCCCAGCGCATATTCTGTAGCCAGGGCGCCTCCGGCAACTAATTTGGATCCTTCGGTGATTACCTTTGCCATATCCCACATGTGCATATAAACGCGGACTTTATAAGCGATGGCTGCGCCTTTTGTCCCCCTTGTAATTTTTGTACTACCAGTCCTGCCAGCTTTTAACGGTAAATTAGCTTCAGCAAAATTCAGGTCTTCCAGAATTTTTCCATAGACAAAAGCTACAGTTTCACGCCCTTTTGCCAAACCTGCATCAATAGCGGCTTGTGTTGTAAAAGGAGTTTCGTGGTATGGAACACCCTGATGGTTTGCCGCTGCTGTATGTTTATAAGGCCTTGCAAACATAACAAGTAATTCGTGGTAAGCAGCAGCCCTGAGTAAGCGGGCTTCACCTTCATAAGCGCTGGCAACTGCCGCAGTAATTGTATTCGCAGTAGCGGCAGCTTTTACACCTTCAATAATAATATTACACCTGTTTATCAAACGATAGGTGTCTTCCCAGTAATAACGGTTATTTGCTGTAGTTGCATCATAAGTTCCCTCGTAGGTAAACCTGTAAAAAGCTGCAAGATTAACTGCATCTTCTCCACGACAGTCGCCTTGTTGAACAAATGCAGCTCCAAACGGGTAACCACGGAGACCGCCGGCATAATCGCCGCGCTGAGCAGCCTGGTACATACCCATTACCGAAAGTTCAATAAGGGCAGGAGTGGTAAAAGCTGTTGTTTCAGATACCTGATCGTATGGTTCAAGTTCAATAATCTCCTTGCACGAACTAAACACGATAGCCAATGCCATTATTGAAACAATTAAGGACTTACCTAATTTCATTTTAAATATATTATTTCTTTTCATGTTGATTTATTTTTGACTGTTCAACTATAATGTAAGATTTAAGCCCATGGTAAACACGCGTTGTCTTGGCGTACCGTTAAAGTCAACACCGGCTCTTTCCATTTCCGGGTCGATTCCTGTATATTTTGTACCCATCCACAAATCCTGTCCCTGGGCAAAAACTCTCAGGTTTTCGATACCTGCTTTAGAAACCAGCGATTTAGGTATTGTATAACCAATTACTAAATTTTGCAGTTTAATGAAATCACCTTTTTCAACAAATCTCCCATTGGTTTGGTTTGAAATATTTACAAAGTTACCTCCCTGGTACCATAATCTTGGAGTCCATCCATCACCCGGTTCTGCTTCACTTTTCCAGCGGCCAAGAATTTCGCGGCTATTGTTTGTAAACGAATGCTGGGTTAAATCGTCGCGCGTACGGTTCATTATGTAATTACCACCACTGAACCGGAACATAACATTGACATCAAATCCCATGCAGGTTAATTTTGAATTAAGACCCCCAAAGAAAGTTGGTAACGAAGGGCCAAATATTTTTTTATCGGTAGCGCTGCTTAATGTTGCTGCAGTTGCAATATTACCCGGGTTATTTGGATCATAAACTCTGTAGTTTGATGTTGGGATATTCCCCTGTACCAAAGTACCATCGGTTTTTCGATAAATCGGGTTACCATTTACGGCATTCACCCCAACATAATCATAACCATAAATTGAGCGAATTGATTCACCAATTCGAATAATTGTGTAATTATCCGGAAGTATTTCAGTCTGTCCTTCAACCAGTGAAAGAATTTCGCTACTGGCAAAAGTAAGGTTGGCATCTACCGACCAGTTCAGCTTGTTAGTATTAATCAGGGTGGCTTCTCCGGAGAATTCGTAACCCCAGTTTTTCAAAGCTCCTATATTTTTGTTTACCGAGTTGCCCGGAATACCAAATGAAGGAGGTGTTGGCGCAGCTAAAATCAATCCATCCTGATCGTTTTGGTAATAATCAAACGAAAGTTTGTATTTTCCCTCATAGAACATGGCATCGAAGCCAGCTCCCAGTTTTTTACTGGTTTCCCATTTCAATTGGTCGTTACCCATCTGACTAAACGCGATACCGTTGTAATCGCCGTATTTTGCAGCCCCATATAAACCTGCATATGGATAATTACCAATAGATACGTTACCTACTTCGGCATAAGAAGCCCTTACTTTAAAATCGGAAACAACCTTGGTTATTCCAGAAAGGAATGGTTCCTTAACAATATTCCAGCCGACAGATCCCCCTGGGAAAACACCGTACTTATTGTCGCCGGGAAGAGCAGAAATACCATCATAACGCACCGATCCCTGGATGAAATATTTTTCACCATAATTATAGTTTATCCTTCCGGCATACGAAATAAAACCATTCTCACTTAAACTGCCGCCTGAATTGGCTGTACCATATGAACCTGAAATCAGGTTGTGCTGGAAAAATTCGTTCGACAAGTCGGTACCAACAGCAAAGAAGCTGTTTGCGCGTTGTTTTTGAAATTCGTTAACCAGAACTGCAGTTACATTATGCTTTTCGGCAAATATTTTGTTAAAGGTAAGAACGTTTTGAAGGTTCCAGCGCTCAATTGACTGATAATTATTCTGGACGCGCCCTTTAACGCTTTGGCCGTCGCCATGAATAGCATTCCAGTATAATAAACCTTCGGAACCATTCTTATCGATACCAACCTGGGTACGGAAATTCAGCCAGGGCATAATATTGGCTGATGCATAGGCAGTTCCGAGCGTACGCAGGTTTTTGGTTTTATATACGTTCTTGCTAAGGGTATACATGATATTGGGAAGGTTGTCGTCGATGGTTGCAAGGTTTTGCCAACGGCCAACCAGCCCTGGCGTAATAGCATCAATATTATATCCTGTCGGATGGTTTGGATCATAAATCGGTGTATTTGGCAACTGCCTGATAGCAGAGAAGATATTTCCTGAAAGTGCATTCTCCCCGGTATTCATACCAAAATATTCCGTTTGGGTTACCCCGATATTTGTTCCAATAGTGAGCCATTTAGTTACTTTTTGATCCACGTTTCCCCTGGCCGAATATCTTGCCATTTCGTTTGGTATACTAACACCATCCTGAGAAGTATAACCTAACGAAAAATAATAACTGTTCTGTTCGCTGGCCCCAGATATTGAAAGGTTGTGGTCCTGCTGAAATGCATTTTTACGTAAAACAGCCGACTGCCAGTCAGTATCAACCCCCGAATCTACTGCCAGGGCAGTTTGTCCACGGTTGGTCCGCTTCTCATTGGCTATTTCGATAAATTCCTTTGCATTTAACAAATCGAATAGGTTTACGGGCTGCGCATATCCCAGGTAGTTATTGTAAGAAACTTTAAACTTACCCTTTGCGCCGCGCTTTGTAGTAATAAGCATTACACCATTAGCGGCACGCGAACCATAAATTGCGGTTGCCGAACCGTCTTTCAGAATTTCAACCGATTCGATATCAGCCGGATTGATGTCGGTCAAGGAGTTGTTCAAGGCATATCCGCCCAAATCACCTGTAACCATAGGCACTCCATCAACAACAATCAATGGGTATGTTCCCTGAGAAATAGAACCAATTCCCCTGATTCTGATTCGTGGCGCTTCACCGATTACCCCATTTTGGGTTGTAATCTGTACACCAGAAGCGCGCCCAGCCAATTGCGATTCAAAACTGGGTGTTGCAAGGGCGGCAATTTCACCCCCTTTTACCTGGCTAATAGAACCAGTAACCTCTCTCTTTTTCTGGACTCCGTAGCCTACAACAACTACTTCGTCAACAGAAAAGACATCGGTTTCCATTGCAATGTTAAAAGTGGTCTGATTTCCAATTTCAACATCAAGGCTTTTCATCCCGATAAAACTAAAAACAAGGGTTTTGGCATCGGCAGGCACGGTTAATTCAAACCTGCCATTCAGGTTTGTAACAGTCCCCAGGGTAGTTCCCTTTACCATAACAGAAACCCCGGGTATTGTAACTCCATCCCCCTTACTTGTTACCGCTCCCGAAATACTCTTAGTCTGAGCATTCGCGAATTGCATTCCCGCGATCAAAATGCACCATAAAAACAGCGTAAGTTTTTTCATAGAAAGTAATTTTGTTAATTAGAATAAAATAATACATTAAATCTATCCAACGATTGAACCGGTATAAAAGATAGCCGATTTCAATAGTTTCATAAAGGGCGAATGTAGACTATAAATTTTAAATAACAAAAAAAAAAGAAAAATACCAGACGTTGACAACCATTACAAATTGTACTATACAAATTTATACAGGTATTTAAAAAAAACGGGCATTTTTAAACAACAACCCTATTAAATTTAGCCATTGCTATTTTATTATTGCATATTCTTTCAATCATATATCAAATTTTGACTAATAACAAAATGGTTTTCATTCATTACAAACTGCATTTTCGCTTAATTCCGGTCAAAACTTTGTAATAAAAATGGGCTACCTTTTAAGGCAGCCCATTTTGTTAAACCATATATTCAACAGAATTAATTACCAGTCATTAATTTATTGATAACTAACTCGGTTGTTGGTATAGGCCAAATATAAGTCGGGCTTCCGGGGGCTACTGCAGAAACCCCACCTTTTGCAGGAATAGAGGCCTGCGTTCTCATTATGTCCATGTTACGGATTCCTTCGCCAAGAAACTCTATGCTCCTTTCGTCCATGATTGCATCGCGAAACGCCTGAACATTGGCAAAACTTGTAAGAGTATATGCTCCGGTAGATAGCGATCTTACCCTAACAGCATTGAGTAAATCAACTGCTTTTTGAGAAACGGCATTGTTACCCCTTACAATTGCTTCAGAAAGATTGAGTAGCACCTCTGCATATCTGATTACAGGTGCATAGTCGGTCTGAACAGTAAACTCTTTATATTTACCACAGAAAAACTCTGTTTTTCCACTAACTGTTCCAGTGACAAATAATACCCTGCGTGCATCCGTTGCCTCCATTTTTGAGAAAGTGCTGCCGGCAGTTGTATTCAGGTAATAACTTTCGCTCGAAGAAGGGTGATGGTAATGCGCCAATGAGTTTTGAATTCCAGCCAAGTTTGTTGAAGTAAATGGCATCGAAAAAATCGATTCCTTGGTAGTGTAAGGTGAAACAAAAATACCGGCAAAGGTTGAAGTTAACGCATGAGCTACGCCAGATGCCGCCACAAAGGGAGCGCTTGCTGAAACAATTTTATTCGCTTCAGCCTGAACTTTGGCAAAATCGTTCATATGCAAATAAACCCTTGTTTTGTAAGCAATTACTGTATTTCTATGAACGCGTGTTGTGTTAAGCAAGTCGGTTGTAAATTTTTCAATAACCATTCCTTCCGCATCGTTAAGATCCTTCAGGATTTGTGCATAAACTTCTGAAACTTTGCTACGTGCCATGTCGTTGTCGGCAGCAGTTTTATTTGCTTTAAGCCTTAACGGAAGCCCCGGGCTGGCCCCGGCATCTTTATTGAACGATTGTGAATATAACTGGGAAAGCGAAAAATAAGATATGGCCCTAAGCGCCAGGGCTTCACCCTTGTATTGCTTATATTCGGCTTCGGTAATGATATTTGCCAGTTTTCCGTCTGTCCAGTTTTTATCAAGCCCTTCAATAAAAATATTTATGGCATTTATTGCGGCATAAACTGCACCCCACAGGTTTTGTATTTCGTTGGTTGAACTTACAACCGAATGGTTCCATGTGGCGAAATTGGTAACGAGGTTCGTACTCTTTGGGAGGAAATTTTCTGCCCTTACATCGTTGTACACCTGGTACCGGCCACCAAGGAATGCGCCACTTTTCATCATTGCATACATCCCGTTTACCTGGCCGATTATACGGTCTTTTGTATTAAACGCCTCCAATTCTCCAAGTGAAGTTACAGGGTTCTGGGTTAGTTCGTCTGATGAACAACCACCCATGATAACCATGATCAAAACTATAATTGATCCTCTTACAATATTTTTCATATTTTTCATCGTTAAATGTTAATTAAAATGAAACACTTACACCAAACGAATACGTCCTTGCCTGCGGGGCAGTGTTCCTGTCGATACCCGGCGTCAGGTTATTGTTTCCGTTAGAAGAAACCTCGGGGTCGGAACCGGTATAACTGGTAAATACAAAAGCATTAAATACCTGGGCGTAAACTCTTACTTTTTCAATTCCGAATGAACCGGGGATAGTTTTAAAGGTATAACCCGCTGTAAGGTTACGGACTTTCATATAATCACCCTTTTCAACATTTTGCGAAGCAACCATGGTTGAACCATTAGAAACGTTATCGTTAAATACCGGTCTTGGTATTTCGGTTACATCGCCAGGATTTCTCCAGGCTTTTTCATACACCTCGACCGTATTGTTCCACCATCTTTGATCGCGCAAACCGGCCTTTGAACCATTGTATATTTCAAATCCAAGCGCATAGGTAAGGTTTACTGAAAGATCGAAATCCTTATATGTAAATGTATTATCTAATCCACCAAATATTGTCGGAATTGGTGAACCTAATACTTTCCCGTCGGTATTAAGAACAATTGCCGGTGCATTTCCGCCTCCATCACGGTATGTCCACCTGCTGGCTGCAGGGTTTTCGTGGGCATACAATACTTCCCTCCCTGCTGCATTTACAAATATCCTTCTACCGGTTTGAGGATCAACCCCTCTGGTTTCGATACCAAAAATGTTACCAACAGGATATCCAACAAGTGTACGGCTTGTTGTTTCAAGCCCTGAAGTTAGACCGACAATTTCGTTGACACCCGGCGCCAGTGCAGTAACTTCATTTTTCAGGTTACTGATATTAAAGTTGGTAGTCCAGGAAAAATCGCCTTTTGTAATATTATAACTTGTAACAGATAATTCAAGCCCTGTATTGAACATCGACCCGATGTTCATTGGAACTGTATTTCCGGGAATACCTTTCGAAGGCGATTGCGGAACATTGAGAATAAGGTCGTTAACATCATTGTAGTACCAGTTCATATCAACCTGAATACGGTCTTTCAAAATGCCAAAGCTTAAACCAATGTCGTATTTATCGCTTTTTTCCCACTGCAAATCGGGGTTTCCGGCTTGGTTAAATGTCCATGTCGGGGCAGCTCCATAAACTCCTGAACCGTACAGGAACAAAGAAGCGTAAGAACCAATACCCAACATATTACCTACCTGGCCAAAACTTCCTTTCAGGCGTAAATCAGAGAAAATTGCGCCGAGGCTTCCGTCTTTAATAAATCCTTCGTTTGAAAGGTTCCACATTAACGAAGCACCGCTGAATGTACCATATTTTTTACCTTCTGCCAGGCCCGAAAAACCATCGCGACGGGCGCTTACTTCTACGAAATACTTTTGGTTGTAATTGGCATTGAAACGCCCGAAGTAAGAAATAAAATAGTTGGTATACTGGCTTCCACCGCCCATACCTGCTGTTACCCATGATCCCTGATAGGTTTTGAAAAATGGATCGGCAACATTGGTTTTAGTTCCGTCCCAGTTATTTCCTTCGGTATGCTGTTCTTCGGTACCACCCAAAATACTCAGGTTGATTTTATCAGCAACAACATACGAATAATTCAACGTATTAGTCCAGGTCCACCTGTTTAACCGGTTAAAATAGTTTGTTGCCGCTCCATTAGTTGCAAAACTATCACCGGTCAAACCTGTTTGAAAAGTCTTTGTTTCTACAGCCAGGTTGTCAATTCCATAAGCTGTTTTTAAGATCAGGTTTTTTACTGGCTCTACGGTAGCCGAGAAATTTGCAAGTACCCTGTCATTTTCTGCAGTAAATTTATTCAAATCAAAAATGGCAGTAGGGTTATAAAAACCATAGTTAGCAACAGGCTGCCCCATATTGCCAATGGCCGAACCGGCAATATTATAACTACCGTCGTTCAGTCGTGGAGCAAGGTTAGGAGGTAAAACAAATGCCAATCGTCCGGCCCCGGCTGTATTAAATGCCTGCCCTTCGAGCGAACCTGTATTAGGGGCTTCATTTAATGAGTTGGTGACTGTAAGGTTTGCACCCAGTGAAAGATATTTGTTTACCTTATGATCGAGGTTTAACCTGGCATTTTGCCGGGTATAATTGTTATTTTTAATCATACCTTCCTGGTCGGTATAACCCACCGACAGAAAATAAGAAGTTGTTGGGGATGCCCCGGATACGCTTAATGAATGAGAATGCTGGAATCCTGTACGGTAAATTTCATCAGCCCAATTGGTATCTATCGGTTTTCCATTCGCATCGTTCGGAATTGTAAACTGAAAAGCAAGCGCAGCTGGATTATTTGCCAGCGCCCTGTTTTTATGCTCAACATATTGAGCCGCATTCATCATTTCAAATAAACGGTAAGGCTCTGTGTACCCTACCTGACCATCGTATGTAACTTTTGTTTTGGCAGTTGCACCACGCTTGGTAGTAATTAAAATAACCCCGTTTGCGGCCCTGGAACCATAAATTGCAGTAGCAGATGCATCTTTCAAAATATCCATTGATTGAATATCGTTGGGATTGATATCGGCCAAAGCATTTGATGCAGCGCTGTTTGACGAAACATCCCCGGTAAATACCGGTATACCATCGATAACAATTAATGGATAAGATGTCGAGGTAATTGAGTTAAATCCCCTGACCCTGATAACAGGCGGGTTATTTAAAACACCGTTCGGCATTGTAATCATAACCCCTGCAGCCTTACCTTGTAAAGCCTGATCGAAACTCTGAACCGGAACCAGCCGGATATCGTCGCCCTTAACAGTGGAAATTGCCCCGGCTACGTCTCTTTTTTTCTGAACACCGTAACCAACGACAACCACTTCGTCGACAGCAAAAACATCGGTTTCCATCAAAATGTTGAAAGTGGTTTGATTCCCAATTTCAACTTCAAGGTTTTTCATACCTATAAAACTGAAAACAAGGGTTTTGGCATCAGCAGGTATGCTTAATACAAACCTGCCATCCATGTTTGTGACAGTTCCCAGGGTAGTTCCCTTGACCATCACGGAAACCCCGGGTATTGTAACGCCATCCCCCCTACTGGTTACCGCTCCCGAGATACTCTTTGTCTGTGCATTCGCGAATTGCATTCCCGCAATCAAAATGCACCATAAAAACAGCTTTAGTTTTTTCATAGAAAGTAATTTTGTTAATTAGAATTAAATAAATTATTAAATCTATTCAACGATTGAAACGGTTTTAGTGAAAACCGGTTTCAATGGTATCTTTAGGGGCGAATGTAGATTATAAAATTCAAATTGCAAAAAAAACTTAAAAAATAGTAGTTTTGTAGATATTTTGATGTGCCTGGCTATATTTTGGGGGTCACCCGGAAATAAATATATGTTATTTTCAATTACGCCCTAATATATTGATGTTGTTTTCAATTTTATTGCGTAATTAATTAGTTATTTTTTATTGAACATAATTCGGTTTTGTTCAAACCGCCCCATCTGGCGCATTTCTATAATAAATTAAAGTAATTTTATTATGTTTTTAATAATTGTTTTCAATTAAACTTGTTTTATGGAAGATTTGCTGCCCGATGTCTATGTTTTTAACCCTACCTGCGAGTATGCCATAGCCAACGGAAATGCAAGCTGGCAACCAAACCATATTTTGAAGCAAATGGAAGCCGATTTATCCACTCTTGCGATGTTTCTTGCCCTAAGCAAAGATTATGTATTGGTTGAAAAAACTCCGGATCCTGAATTCATTCAATCCTTTAAGCGGCTTGATATTGAAATTCCAAAATTTGTTTTGAAATCCATGGCGTTGAAAAACCCTTTGTTTATCAACCAGCCCAAGAACAAATTACTACCCTGGGGGTGGAGCCCTTCAATTCACAAGTTTCTATCCCCGCTTAAAGATTCCTGTTCCAATGATTTTCGAAAATCGCCCGTATTTAACTGGAATACCGGACACAGGGAAATTACTACGAGAAAATTTGCTGCAGACATCCTTAAAAGTATAATTGAACCATGTGATAATAACTATTTTATACCTGTAGAACAAACACCGAAAGTATGTGTCACCAAGAATGATTTTGAGGCTGCAATTAAGCAGTGGGGCAACGTAATGATAAAAGCGCCGTGGAGCAGCTCGGGACGCGGCCTGCAACCCGTTACAAAAATTCCCGTCCATCAAAAGGTGTGGGAAAAAATACTGGGAATAGTAAACGAACAGGGTTATGCCCTTGTTGAACCTTTTTTAAACAAAGAGCTTGATATTGCACTTCAGTTTGAATTAATTAAAGGCAAGGTTGAATTTCGGGGCACAGGCAACTTCTTTACCAATAAAAAAGGGCAATACTGGGGAAATTTTTTAAACGGGTTGCCACATTCTTTTAAAACCAAAGAGTGGGAATTTGCCACAAAGGTAATTCCTGAAATCAGGCATAAAATAATCAATGCACTGGAAAACAGCAAAATGGCTGCCCTTTATGAAGGTTTTTTCGGGATTGATATGTTAATTTATTCCGATAAAGAGAATAACTTAAAAATAAATCCCTGCCTCGAAATAAATGCCCGGTACACAATGGGAATGTTATCCATTCAACTCGAAAAACTGCTATACAAACATAAAAAAGGGATGTTCAAAACCTTTTATCAACCAGGGAACTCGTTTTCAGAATTTGCAAAAGAAATGACTAAACAACACCCTCTGGTAATTAAAGGGGACAAAATCGAATCTGGTTTTTTCCCCCTCACCGAAACCGGCAATAATAGTTTGTTCGGCGCCTATATTCAAGTTTAACAACGGTGTCGGTTAATTATAAAATGCCCTTAAAATCAAATTTTTTGTATTGCATTTTTTTGATTTGATTTTTAGTAATTTTAAAGACCGTTAGACCAAAAACGGTAAACACTAAACATGATATAATGATGGAAAAGTCTGAATCACAAAAACCTGCCCCTTCTAAAAAGATATCGAAAAAGGTTTATTTAAAGGAGCTGAACAAACTTCAGATTGAATTGATAAAGCTACAGGAGTGGATAAGGAATGAAAAATTAAAAGTTGTCGTAATTTTCGAAGGGCGCGATGCAGCAGGCAAAGGGGGCGCAATTAAAAGAATTACGCAGGTTTTAAACCCGCGGATATGCCGGGTTGTGGCTTTGGGCACACCCACCGAACGCGAAAAAACACAATGGTATTTTCAACGCTATGTTGCACATTTGCCTGCTGCCGGCGAAATGGTGCTGTTCGACCGTAGCTGGTACAACAGGGCTGGGATTGAAAAGGTGATGGGTTTTTGCAACGATGCCGAATACTGGGATTTTCTGCGCGCTTGTCCCAATTTTGAAAGAATGCTCATCCGTTCGGGGATTACACTGATAAAATACTGGTTCTCGGTAAGTGAAGAGGTGCAGGAAAAGAGGTTTATCGCCCGGATTAACGATCCAACCAAACGATGGAAATTAAGCCCTATGGATATGAAATCGAGAGAGCTTTACGTTGAATACTCTAAGGCCAAAGACGAAATGTTTTCATATACCGACACAAAGTTTTCAACATGGTATACAGTTGATGCCGACAATAAAAGACTCTCGCGTTTAAATTGCATTCATCACCTGTTGTCGCTTATCCCCTACAAAGATTTGACCCCCGCCCCTATGGAATTAAAACCCAGGCCCGACACAAAGGGTTATGTACGGCCCCCGCTCGATGAAATAACCTATGTTCCAAAGGTGTATTAATTATCGTGGGTTTCAGTAAGATCGAACAAATGTGCAGCCTGTTCGCCCAGGAACCCTGAAAAAAGTTTTTGCCCGCCATTTTCTTCTATAAAGTTTCTTTCAGCAAATTCGAAATAGGCATAGGTCCATAGGATTTTTTCAAAATCAAACTCACCCCTAACTGTAGTTTCTTCTTTTACCGCAAGAGTTGCCGATTGCCGTAGTTTGCTGCCTGGCGCCCCTTCAATTTCCTCCTTCATCGGGATTCCTGCCGAAGCAAGGGCTTTGCATGTAGCTTCCAAATCAGGCCACCCGGTTACATTCTGTTGGTTAATTAACACTGCAAAATGATTTACCGAATTACCATGAAGCATCACCCATGCTCCGTATTGGGTAACATCGTTTAGTTTTAAAACATCCTCCTTCAAAGGTATCTTCCATGGCCGGCGAAAATAATTTACCAAGTCATTAACAAGGTATTCTGCAGCTTCTGTGGGTATCGATCCGTTTTCCTTTAAAATCCCGAGCAATTCAATGCTTCTATCGGCAAGCAAATACGATGTATTCTTCACAGTGGCGCCTATTGCAAGTTGTGCCCATTCAGGCAACTCACCCACTTCGAGTTGACTGACAAATATTTTCGGCATCGAGCTGTCATGGTGTTCGAAATGAACGGCATTTAATTTCTTTTTCGGAAAAGTATATTTGGTTACGGGCGTAAAATCCAGAAAATTTAAAATATGTTTTATTGCCCTAATCCCTTCGGGCTGCTCGCCGGTATGTGCATTAAATGTCCTGAAAGCAACGTGGTCTATAACAATTTCACCGCCTCTCCCTTTCACCAAATCAACATACTTTTTGGCGTATGGCACTCTTACAATATAATGCTCCCAGAGTTTATCAATAAGTAGACGGGCAATTTCTTTCCTTGACCTTTTCATATTGCTGTTTTTATTACATAAACAGCAAAAATTAAAAATTGGTTACTTTAATATTTATGTTTAAAAGTATTGTTTTATTTGAAAGATTTTTTTACAATTGGTTACTCTTTGGATTGTTTTTCATAAATTCCAATACATCATTTTTATTAAAATAAGTTGTGGCGCCGTGTTTTGTTGTATTCAGGGCCCCGGCTGCATTACCAAAATTAAGCGCCTGCTGTATCGGTTTCCCGCTAAGGTAATAGTGCAGGAATCCGGCTGAAAAAGCTATACCCGAACCGATATTATCGACAACATTAATAAGGTAGGCCGAATCGTAAAACGCCCCTTTTTTGTTATGAAAAGCAAATACTCCGTTTTGCCCGCGGGTAACCAACACCATGTCGATGTTATATTTTGCAGAAAGCCGGGAACAAAAATTTGTCAGATTTTCGACCTTTAAATTTAATTTCTCCCCAAGAAAATCGATTTCTTTTTCTTTTATCCGCACAATATTCGAGCTTTCGAGTAAGTTTTCTACCACCTTTACATTGAAAAAATGCTCAAACAATTTCAAATCGAAAAAATGAATCGAGTGCGGCGATTCTTTAATTAACTCGCGAAGGGTATTTTTAGACAACCCAATCCGTTGCGGAAGCAATCCAAAAAACAGAATGTCTGCATCCCTGACCAATTTCAAAGCTTCGGCCGAAAATTCAATATGGTCAAACGCCACATCGGGGGTAACAATATAGCGGGCATCATAATCATCGTCCAAAACAATCTGAACTGTGCCAGTTGGAAATTCGGTATCGATCTGTACATTTTCGTCAGAGATTTTCAATTCTTTTAATTTGTCGAGCACCTCCCTGCCCAAATCATCATCTCCAACGCGCGAAAGCAAAAAGCCCTGCTCGTTAAACGAATTACAGCGAAACACAAAATTTGAAGGCGTTCCCCCAAGTATCTTTTCGTTTGGGAAAATATCCCAGACTATCTCTCCAAAGGCAACTATTTTTTTACTCATTCAATCCAATTTCCGAGGCTCAAAAATAAAAAATTTTGAAAACCATTTTGGTTGTTAAATCACGATATTTGCATGAAAAAAAAATTTGCAAACAATTCGACCTTAATAACGTTCCAACTTAAACTGTTAAAATGAATTACCTTGCACATTTGTTTTTATCGGGAAATGATGATGAAACCATGGTTGGAAATTTTATTGGCGATCATGTAAAAGGAAACGACTGGGTGCATTTCCCGCAAAAAATTGCAAATGGAATTTTAATGCACCGGCAGATTGACTTTTTTACCGACACGCATCAAATGCATAGGGAGGCGAAAGTGTTTTTCCGCCCCGAATTCGGGCACTATTCGGGCATTGTGGTCGATTTTCTATACGACCATTTTCTGGCAACCAACTGGAACGCCTATTCTGAAATAACCTTGCGCACTTTTGCAAAACAATCTCACGCAGTATTACTAAAAAATTTTGTGCATTTGCCTTTCAGGGTACAGGGATTTCTGCCCTTTTTAATTCAACACCGGAGACTGGAATCGTACGCAACTACAGACGGTATTATCCAGGCGCTTCAGATAATGAGCAAATACAGTTCGCTCCCTGCCAAAAACGATTTCGTAAAACGCACTCTTCAGGATAATTATGAACCGCTTGAAGCTAATTTTAAAATTTTTATGGCTGAAATTATACGGTTTATTACCGATAAATTTGGCCTTGAATTTTACACCTCCGGTTTTTAACTTTCTGAAAAAAAGGCAAAGCAAAAACTACATCATTAAAATTTCTCGTACCGGCTTGCGTCGAGGCGGATAAAAATAAAAAGTAAAATGGTAAACGACCAGAGTGATGAACCTCCGTAACTAAAGAAAGGCAGCGGGATTCCAATAACTGGCATTACGCCAATTGTCATTCCCACATTTACCATAAAATGAAAGAAGAGAATTACTGCAACAGAGTATCCGTAAATTCGTGAAAACCCTGAACGTTGCCTTTCGGCAAGCCAAACCAGGCGGTAAAAAAGAAGCATAAACAGCCCGATAATAATTGTAGCTCCGGCAAAACCCCACTCCTCGCCAACTGTGCAAAAAATAAAATCGGTGCTTTGTTCGGGCACAAAATTAAATCTGGTTTGGGTCCCTTTCAAAAAACCTTTTCCCAACAAACCTCCCGAGCCTATTGCAATTTTACTTTGATTTACATTGTATCCCGCACCAAGCGGATCGGAGTGTATCCCCAGCAGTTCATTAATTCGGGCCTGCTGGTGTTCGCCAAGTATATTATTAAATGTATAATCAACCGATACGGTAAACAACACCGAGCCCAAAAATATCAGTGCAATTGTAATATAACCTGTTATTCTTTTCCGGTAGCTGTAACCCAGTAAAATTAATGTACCTGTAACAGAACCGAGCGTAATTACTTCAGAAATTTCGAAACCAAAACCAAATGCAAGGTTTAAAAAAAGCAATATAAAAATTATTGAGGCGTATATTACCGGTATTTTTAAAAACTGCCTGAATTTGGTATTTACAACATAAAATGCTATTAAAACCAGCCCGAGCAATGCAAGCGACAATACCAGGTTTGAAATAATAAGCGCAAGGACAAAAAGCAGAATCAACAACGACCCAAAAAACAGAACAACCCCCGAGAGCCCTTCGCGGTACAATACCAGGACAAACGAAAAATATACAAGCGCCGAACCGGTGTCGTTCTGCAGAAGTACAAGAAAAGCAGGCACAAGAATTATTGCAGCAACAACAGCCAGCGATTTAAACCGCTGGAGTTTAAACCCATGCACATTCATGTAACTGGCCAAAGCAAGCCCTGTGGCAAATTTGCAAAACTCCGAAGGCTGAAAACCAAACGAACCAAACATAAACCAGGCCTTTTGACCATTGATTTTACTGCCGATAAAAAGTACAAGGATCAAAAGCAACACAATGAAGCCGTAAATTATATAGGAAAAAAATACATAGAAATTTGATTCGACAATAAGAATTATAAAAGCTATAAGCAATGCAGCGCCAATCCAGATGATTTGTTTGCCATAGCGCTGCGACGTATCGAATATATTCTGGTGCTCCAGATCGAGGACCGAGGCATATATGTTAATCCAGCCCAACAGTACAAGAATCAGAAACAATGAAACCGTAACCCAGTCGATGTTTGCCCAAAGGCTGTTTCTTTTTGGCATATTATCTGGGCTGATTTGGATTTAATAAATTGGCTTCCATCATTTTCTCTTCCACCCATTTTTTTTGTGCCGAAATGGTATCGTTTAAATACTTCTCAACCATTAAACCAGCCAGCGGTGCGGCGTAAGTTGCGCCATAACCACTGTTTTCGACATAAACAAAAATCGCAATTTTCGGATTATCTTTTGGAGCGAAAGCAGTAAATACCGAATGGTCGATTCCATGCGGATTTTGAACTGTTCCGGTTTTGCCGCACATGATAACACCCGGAACAGCAACCCTTGAAGACATGTTCCCTTTTACTACCTGTTCCATACCATCTATAATTGGCACAAAAGTTTCAGGCGATATTTTAGTAAAGTATTTAATTTTAACCGACGAAGAAATTGTGTCGTTTTCAATTGCTTTTACCAAATGTGGCGGATAATAAAAACCACGGTTTGCAACAACTGCCGCTACATTGGCCATTTGAAACGGCGTAGCCCCAAGCTCACCCTGCCCAATGGAAAGCGACCTCACAGTTAACGGGTTCCAACGGCCTTTTCCGTACATTTTATTGTACAGTTCAACAGTTGGTAAATCGCCTGCCAGCAAATTTGGAAAATCGCTGCTAATAATTTTGCCTATCCCAAAACTTTCGACATAACTTCGCCAGTTCGCAAACCCATCGGCCACATTTTTGCTTTTATAGATTATTGCACGGAAAGTATACCACAGAAAAGAATTGCACGACTCCCTAATGGCATCGGTAACATTTGCAGGCGAAACGTGGCTGTGCGTACAACGTATCGGGGTCGACGCCCTTCCACTGCACGAAAAACGGGATTGCGCGGTAATAGCGCCCGTTTCTAAACCGATAAGGGTATTTATTATTTTAAATGTCGAACCCGGCGGATATTTTGCCTGTGTTGCGCGGTTAAAAAGCGGTTTTAACGAATCATCTGAAAGCAGGTTGTAATTAGCCCCCCTTATGCGGCCAACAAGCAAACCCGGATCGTATGCAGGCGCGCTTACAAGCGAGAGGACTTCCCCTGTCGATGGTTCGATTGCAACCATGGCGCCTTTTTTATTTTGAAACAGTTTTTCGGCGTAACTTTGCAAATCGGCATCGAGTGTGGTGGTAATATTGTTGCCAATCCGTGCCGGCACATCTTCTGCCCCGTCAAGATAACTTCCCTGTATCCGGTTGTGCACATCTACCATTTGCTTTTTTATGCCTTTAATCCCCCGTAGCTGTTTTTCGTACGATTTTTCAATTCCGCTTGCCCCTAAATAATCGCCCGGTTTATAATATTCATCTTTCTGAATATCTGCATCGTTTACTTCGCTAACATAACCCAAAACATGTGCCGCCGATGGATTTGCATATTCGCGCAATGTTCTCGACTGTGTATGAAATCCCTTGAATTTATAAAGCTTTTCCTGAAGATAGGCAAAGCTTTCGGGGGGTATTTGTTTTATTAAAACTGAAGGTTTATACGATGAATATTCTTTTGCTTTTTTAATTCCGATAATGAGTTCTTCCTTTGTAATTTCCACTAACCGGCAAAAGGCCATTGTATCAAAGGGCCCAACTTCGCGCGGGGTGACAAGTAAATCGTAGGCCGGCTTGTTAAAAACCATTAAAACCCCATTCCTGTCGTAAATCAAACCACGGGCGGGATAGGTAACAACTTCGCGCAAAACATTGTTAGTTGCCGAAACCTTGTATCTCGAGCTCACAACCTGCAGCGCAAACAGTTTAATAATAAAAACCATCCCGACTGCAAAAAAAATTGCAATCACATAATATTTCCGCCTCGAATAAATGTCCACTCCCTACAAATTAATCTCTGAATACTAAAAACTGGCTCAAAACTATAACAATTATAGAAAATAATGAACTAAGAATTACCCTGTATAGGGTATTAAAGAAATTTGCAAAAGTAAAAACCTCGAGAAAAAAGAGCATGGTATGATGCAACAAGACCATGATCAGAATATAATTTATAAACCACGCGGGTTTATTCTGGCTTAATCCCGGATAATCACTTTTATCGTCTTCGCGGTTCGATATCAACCTGATTACCAGTGGCCGGAGGTAGGCAATAAAAACTGTAGCTGCCGAATGCACACCCAGACTATTCGAAAAAATATCGATTACAAGCCCCAAAACAAAGGCAAGCAATAAAATAGCATATCGCGGAGTACTTAATGGGAGCAAAATTACAAACAACACATACACATACGGATTAAAAAATCCACTGAATTGCACCTGGTTGAATATCAGCACCTGAACTAAAACCAGCGTTATAAACATTACCGCATATTTACTGAGTGCCCGTACCATCTATTCTTCTGCTTTCAAGTGCCCTAACCTCAGCTTTTTTTAAATTATCAACTACGTCAACATACGACAATGCCCTGAAGTTCGCTGCCAGTCCAACACTTATTTTATAATAATTTTCACCAGGTGGTTGCTCCAGGGAATGAACTGTCCCAATCAGAATCCCTTCCGGAAAAACCGATGAATAACTGCTTGTTACAACCGTGTCGCCAACCTCAATTTCGACATGAAACGGTATGCCGTTTAAACTGGCAAATCTCGAATCCAGTCCATCCCAGGAAAGAGGGCCGAAAGTCCCGCTTTTTTTGAGTTTTGCAGAAGCTCCCCAGTGTTTGTTAAGAACCGAAAAACCAAGCGAATACGACTCAGACACGTTGGTAATAACACCCACTATCCCTTCTGAATTAATAATCCCCTGGTCGGGTTTTATTCCGTGTTTGCGCCCCTTATTCAATGTAATGTAATTGTTCTGTTTATCAACCGAATTATTAATTACCCTTGCCGAAATAAAACGGTAAACCGAATCGGTAAATTCCACATTGGCAACAATTGAATAGGGTGTAATACGTATATAGGGAAGATTGCTGACTAACGATTTAAGCTGTGCATTTTCACGGGCCAGCTTTCGATTAACCGAAGCCAGGCTAAAATAATTCCCGACTGCACTGATGGAATTGTAGATAGAGGCAGTTACCTTATTTGAAGAGTTGAGAAACTGTACTTTTTGGTAGTTGTTGAAATTAAAAATAAGAATGAAAGAAACTACTTCTAATATTACGAAAAGAAGAAACGCATAATTTTTTAACAAATACCTTAGCAGGCTTCTCATTTTTAACAGTAAAAAAATTCCTGACCGTTATTTGATCAGGAATGAGAAATTATCAACATTTTTTAGTGCAATCCCTGTTCCGCGAACCACCGCCCTTAGTGGATCTTCAGCAATGTGGAAGGTAATCCCTATTTTGTCGGTCAATCGCTTATCGAGGCCCTTTAACAGCGCTCCTCCGCCTGCCAGCCAGATTCCTTTAACCACGATATCGGCATACAATTCGGGTGGTGTTTGTTCCAGCGCACTCAGAACTGCTGTTTCGATTTTAGAAATTGATTTTTCGAGGCAATGGGCTATTTCCTGGTACGAAACGGGTACTTCAATCGGCAGGGCAGTCATTTGGTTTGGGCCCTGTACAACATAATCGGGTGGTGGATCTTTCAATTGCGAGAGAGCCGAACCAACATGTATTTTTATTTCTTCGGCTGTACGTTCGCCAATTTTTATGTTGTGCTGGTGGCGCATATATTCCATAATATCGGCGGTAAGATCGTCGCCGGCAATGCGAATCGATTTATTGGTCACAATTCCACCCAACGAGATAACGGCAATTTCTGTTGTTCCACCGCCAATATCCACCACCATATTACCTTCAGGCGCTTCCACATCGAGACCAATGCCTATTGCGGCTGCAAGCGGTTCGTAAATCATGTACACTTCACGTCCCCCGGCATGTTCAGAGGAGTCGCGTACCGCACGGATTTCTACTTCGGTGCTGCCCGAAGGGATACAAATAACCATTTTTAAGGCAGGTGAAAACAACCTCGGTTTGGGATTTATCATTTTTATCATCCCCCGAATCATCTGCTCTGCCGCGTTGAAATCGGCTATCACGCCATCGCGCAAAGGCCTGATAGTTTTTAGGTTTGCATGGGTTTTACCCTGCATTTGCCTGGCTTTTTCGCCAATTGCAACCATTTTTTCCGTTTTCAGATCGATAGCTACAATCGATGGCTCGTCAACAACAATTTTGTCGTTGTAAATAATAATTGTGTTGGCAGTACCCAGGTCAATTGCAATCTCCTGTGTTAAAAATGAAAATAGTCCCATGTGAATTTCTGATTATCTGATCTATAAAAGATGTTGTGTTATTAATGTTTAAAATGTCTTCTCCCGGTAAATGCCATTGCAATGCCAAACTCGTTACATGCTTCAATTACTTCCTTGTCGCGAATACTTCCCCCGGGCTCAACAATGTATTTTACCCCGTATTCGTTGGCTGCCTCAATACTGTCGCGGAAAGGGAAAAAAGCATCCGAAATTAATACCGAATTTTCAATCTCCAATCCCTGTTTCATATTAAACCGGGGCATTGTCAGATGGCGCAAGCTATCCAGGCGGTTAGGCTGTCCCATTCCGGCGCCAGTCAACCAAAACGAACCATTTGCATTTTCGGTTACAACGGCAATCGCATTGCTTTTTAAGTGTTTGCAGGCAGTAATACCAAATTTTGCCAGGTTCATTTTTCCTGAGTCGAATGCTTTTTCGGTAACCGTTTCAAACTGCATGTCGAGCCCTTCGTCTTCGTCCTGCACCAACATGCCACCACTAATTGAACGGTACAGTTTCTCGCCGGTTATTTCGCTTTTAACAGGAGTTTCGAGTACACGCAAATTTTTCTTTCCGGCAAAAACCTCAAGTGCGCCTTCGGTAAATTTTGGGGCGATAACTATTTCAACGAATTTATTTCCAAACCATTCGGCCACTTCTTTTGTAACTGTTTCGGTAAAACAAATAATGCTGCCAAAAGCGCTTATTGGGTCGCCTTCCCAGGCCAGTTCCAACGACTCAAGAATATTTCCTGTAACAGCCAATCCGCACGGATTGAGGTGTTTTATAACCGATACTGCAACTTTGTTTTGAATATGATTTACTGAATGGAAGGCATCGCTGGCCGATTTCCATGCCGCATCGGCATCGAGCATATTGTTGTACGAAAGCGCTTTGCCCTGTATTACCCTTGCTTCGGCCAAAGAAATTTGCTGTGGCGAATTTTTAAATTTGAAAAACGTGGCTTTTTGGTGCGGATTTTCGCCATAACGTAATACTGCCCCATTGTTCAGGCTGATCCTTCCGGTACTTTCATCGGCACCCCTGTTGAAGTAAATGAAAATTGCCGAATCATAATGCGACGATACCGAGAAGGCTTTTCCTGCAAACCATTTACGGTCTTCCAAGGCAGAAATACCCTCTTTTTCGTTGAGCAAACTGAGAAGCGGGATATATTCGTTTTGTGATGGAACGATAATAACATCATTGAAGTTTTTTGCCGCCGCCCTAATCAGCGAAATACCTCCTATGTCGATTTTTTCGATGATATCCTGCTCCGGGGCACCCGATGCAAGCGTATCTTCAAACGGGTAAAGATCGACTATTACCAAATCAATTTCCGGAATTTCATATTCAGCAAGCTGGCTTATGTCGCCCTGATTGTCGCGGCGCGAAAGGATTCCTCCAAAAACTTTCGGGTGCAGCGTTTTAACCCTTCCACCCAGAATTGAAGGATACCCGGTTAAACTTTCAACCGATGTTACTTCAACTCCCAGCGATTCAATAAAACTTTTTGTACCGCCGGTACTTAAAATTTTAACATTCAGATTGTTCAGTTTTTGAATTATACTGTCGAGGTTTTCTTTGTGATATACTGAAACCAGCGCGGTCTTAATTTTTTTATTATCAGCCATTTATTCGCCTTTCGAAATTTGGTTGCAAAGATAAAAAAATCAATGTAGTTTTTGTAATAAAATTTTACGGATTAAAACATTTATTCCCGAAGAAATAACAGAAATAACAAGTTTAAAAATAATATGTAATCGAAACAGAAACTTAAACACTAATAGCATACAACCCGGAAACGATTTGTAAAAATTAAAGTTTTGTAATAAATAGAAAACAAATCTTACCTTTACTTTTAAAATTGATATTCGATAATGCTTCTGATAAGATTAATACTCGAGAGTTTTTCGTTTGCTTTTAACTCGCTTAAAGTAAACAAGTTGCGTACATTCCTTTCGCTACTGGGGATTACAATAGGTATTTTTGCAATCATTTCGGTTTTTACTGTTATCGATTCGCTGGAACGATATATCAGGGAAAGCCTGAATAGTTTGGGAAGCAATATGATATACATACAGAAGTGGCCATGGATGCCACCGGAAGGGGAAACCGAATACCCGTGGTGGCGATATTTAAACCGTCCCTCGCCAAAGTTCGAAGATACCGAAGAGATTTTACGAAGGGGTAAAACCATCGACAATGCAGCATTTTTGTATGGTTTTTCGAGAACTGCCCAGGCCGGGAGCGATAAAATGGACAATGTTACCATTTTGGCAACCACTTACGGAATGCTCGATGTTTGGAGTTTAAAAGTAGAAAGGGGCAGGTATTTTACTGAAAATGAAATGCGATCGGGCGCCCCTGTAACCGTTATTGGCGCCGAAATTGCTGAAAAGCTTTTCCCTGGTTTGGATCCGGTAAACCGTACGGTTAAAATACAGGGGACTAAATTACGAATCATAGGCGTTTACGAGAAAAAAGGGCAGGATGCATTTAATACCTCAATGGATAAGAATATTCATATTCCGGCGATAAAGTCGTTTTATATGACCGATGTCCGCAACCGCGACAGGGGACAAACCATTTGCATAAAAGCCAAAGAAAATATTGATACCGATAAATTTAAAGCCGAGCTGGAAGGGATAATGAGAAACCTGCACCGGCTTAAACCAATGGAAGAGAATGATTTTGCACTGAACGAAGTTAGTTTGGTAGCTAACCAGTTCGACCAGTTTTTTATCGTTTTTAATATGGCAGGTTGGATAATCGGGGGATTTTCGATACTGGTAGGTGGTTTTGGAATTGCCAACATTATGTTTGTTTCGGTTAAGGAACGCACCAAAATTATCGGGATACAAAAATCGCTGGGGGCTAAACGCTATTTTATTTTGCTGCAATTTATTTTCGAAGCCATTGTTCTGTCGCTCATTGGTGGGATCCTGGGCCTGGTACTTATTTTTACCGGGACGCTGGTAGTTGGTTATGTAAGCGATTTCACCATAATCCTTACCGTTGGAAATATTATAACGGGATTATTGATATCGAGCGTAATCGGGTTTATTGCCGGTTTTATGCCTGCCCGCTCTGCAGCCCGGCTCGATCCGGTAACTGCGATGAATGCGGTTTAATCTCGTTGAAGGTTGAAAAATTTCCGATATTGAACAGCCAATGCAGAATTTTCAATTTGAATTTCATTCGAATCCAAGGTGCAAAATCGCATCGCCTTTGTAAACAATTGGCGCATGGTTTAACCCGATAATATAACCGCTTTGAGGAATCCTGATCTTGTATTCAAACCTCCCATAGGGATCAGAAATTACGCCAATTACCTCGCCCTTTTCCACTTTTGCACCATCTTTTACAAAGAAGCGGTACAACCCGCCATATTTTGCACGCAGCCAGGTTGATTTATTGATTTCAACCGCCCCATTGCCGTTAACCTCTCCGAGCTCTTTCGAAAAATCGCGGATTCCAAGATGTTGCATAACACGCATGGTACCGTGGATGCCCCGCTGGGTGACGCGTTGTTTAAAATCGAGCGATTTGCCCCCTTCGAAAAGCAGGACTTTTTTACCCATTGCGGTTGCTGCCTGCCGGAACGATTTTTCGCGCTCGCTGGCAAAAACAATAAATCGCGGGTTAAATATTTTAGCCAGGCCGAGTAATTCGCTATTTTTCTTTGAAATCCTGATTTGCGGGGCATTAAACCTGTCGGCCCCGCCCGTGTGAAAATCGATGCAATAATCGACATGCGGAATGATCTCCTTCATCATGTGATAGGCAAAAATACTGGCCAACGAACCGTTTTTTGAACCAGGAAAGGAGCGGTTCAGATCTTTCCCGTCGGGGAATTCCCTTTTCTGATTTAAAAACCCAAACACATTTAATGTCGGTATACTTATAACCATTCCCTTGTCGGGTTTTGTATACTTTTTTGCAAGCATTTCCCGAACGATTTCAACACCGTTCAGCTCGTTGCCATGAATACCGGCTACCAGAAGCAATACCGGCCCCTCGGCCCGAGCGCGCTCTGCAAAAACCGGAATTTCAACTTTTGTGTGGGTGTGCAACCTGGCAATATCGAGGTTCAAAATCCGTTTTTGCCCGGCGTTGATATGTTCGCCAAGCAGTATAATTTTTTTATTCTGTTTCATTTAAAACCGGTTCAAAATCAGGTGTGCCGTTCAACGTAACGGATTATGCTTTTTGCAATATCTTTCCCGGTTGCCCTTTCAATTCCCTCGAGTCCCGGCGAAGAATTCACCTCCAGAATTAAGGGCCCCTGGCTTGACTGGAGCAAATCGACACCGCAAATTCCGAGTCCCATTGCCTTGGCCGCTTTTAAAGCTGCATTTTTTTCATCTTCCGATAACTGTATAATTTCTGATGTTCCTCCCCTGTGCAGGTTTGATCTGAATTCACCATTTTTTGCCTGCCTTCTCATGGCGCCAACAACTACCCCATCGACTACAAAAGCCCGTATATCGGCACCTTTGGCTTCTTTAATAAATTTTTGAACTATAACCCTGACTTTCAATCCGTTAAAAGCTTCAATTACCGACTCTGCAGCATTATCGGTTTCTGCCAAAACAACCCCTAACCCCTGTGTCCCTTCCAATAATTTTATAATCACCGGCGTTCCCCCAACAGCTTTAATTATGTCTTTCACATTTTTCGAATAATTAGTAGAAACGGTTTTTGGCAAGCCCAGACCAGCCCGCGATAGAATCTGCAAACTCCTGAGCTTATCGCGCGAGCGCATTAATGCCTGTGATTCAACTGTTGTAAAAACCTTCATCATTTCGAACTGGCGGACAACCGCTGTGCCGTAAAACGTAATTGACGCGCCAATCCGTGGAATTACAGCATCCACATCTTTTAATTTTTCGCCTTTATATATTACTACCGGATTTTTTTTCTCGATAACCAAATCGCATTTCGAGTGGTTAACAACAAGCATTTCGTGTTTTCGTTTTTCGCCGGCATCCACTAAACGTTTGGTCGAATACAGATTAGGATTTGTTGATAATACTACTATTTTCATCTGTTTTATAAATGTTCATTAATTCAACTACTTTCCCCCTTAGCGAAAGGTTTTTTCGCGAGGTATCAATCAAAAACCTTTTTGAAATGAATTTCCTCCCTAAAAGTACAAGGTGTTTCATTTCATTCCTTTCGGTCAGGGTAAGTTCGATGGGGTATTTTTTTTGAAAGATGGTTATTCCGGTAAAAATGGAATATCGCTCTTCGGTCATCCCGTTGGAACTTTTAATGTTTCTTAATTTGAAATTATTGAAACAAAACTCTTTCCCGTGATATTGGGGATGATCTGGATCGAGAAAATTGCATTTTAAAACCTTTTCCCCATTTTTTTCGATTATTTCGATTTTATGGCAATGCAGGCTCGAAGTGTAAGCGCCCGAATCGATTTTTACCTCGATCCCGAACAAATCAAGGTTTTCAAAATCAGCAACATCCTTTCTACCTATAATAATTCTTTTTGAACTTTTCATTACGTTAAAGTATACCGAAAAACAGCTTACTAATAATTAAATAAATCATCAGGCCAACAATATCGTTCATTGTAGTTATAAACGGACCGGTTGCCAGGGCCGGGTCGATTTTAAACCGGTTCAGGACCATGGGGATTACCGTTCCAAAAAGCGAGGCAAACAAAATTACGATAAACAGCGACAGCGAAACAGACAGGGTAAGGTTCATATCGCCCTGGCGTATTGCATTATATACAAATATCAAAACAGCAAAAATGGCGGCTGTGATCATGGCTATTGAAACTTCCTTGAATATTTTTCGCGAGGTACTTTCTAAATCTTTAACACCGCTGGCAATGCTTTGCACAACAATCGACGAGGACTGAACACCAACATTCCCGGCCATTGCCGCAATTAACGGAATAAAAAATGCCAGCTCGGTAACTTTTGCCAAAGTGTGTTCGTGCGTGCCCAATACCAGGGCGCCTAAAATACCTCCCACAAGCCCTATTAAAAGCCATGGAAGGCGGGCTTTCAGTATTTCCCTAATCCTGTCGCCGGGTTCTATATCGCCCGATATACCCGAAACCATCTGGTAATCTTTTTCCGCCTCTTCGCGAACAAAATCTATCACATCGTCAAAAGTAATCCGGCCCTTCAGTCGCCCTATTTCATCGACCACCGGAATCACAACAAGGTCGTATTTGTCCATTATCTCTGCAATTTCTTCCTGCCTCACGTTGGTGCTCACCCTTATAATATCGGAATAATAAATATTCGAGATTTGGGTATTGGTATTGGTTGTGATTAATTTTTTAAGCGAAAGCACGCCTTTTAACTTATCGGCATCATCGACCACATAGATATAGTAAATCTCATCCACCTCTTCAACCTGTTTGCTTATCTCTTTTAAACAAGTGGCCACAGTCCAGTTTTCGTTCACTTTCACGAGTTCTTTAGCCATAATCCCACCGGCTGTATCTTCTTCGTATTCGAGCAGGTCGACAATATCCCCGGCTTGTTCAAAGTCTTCGATTTCGTTTAAAACCTCAGCTTTCATGTCATCGTCGAGTTCGGCCACAATGTCGGCGGCATCGTCGGAGTCCATGAATTCGATGAATTTGGTAGCAATTAATTCGGGCGGTAAGGCTTTCAGAAACCTTCGCCTGTCGTCCTCGGGTATTTCAACAAGAACATCGGAAGCCTTTTCACCATCGAGGAGCAGAAAAATAAATTTGGCCTGTTCTGTTGAAAGGTCTTCCATCATCTCGGCAATATCGGCCGGGTGAAGAGCTTTCATCAGATTTTCAATTTCCGCCAATTTTTTTTCTTCGATCAAATCCTTTAACTGTTCAATATTTATCCTGATGTTTTCCGGTTGCATGCTATTTATTTTTATTGACCTTCAATACTTGCAGTTAATTCAATAAAATCTTGAACCATAAGTTGTTCCGGACGTTTGTCGGCAAATTTTCCGGGTAATGATCCGGAAATTTGCTTAAGGGAATTGCGGAGCATTTTTCGCCGTTGGTTAAAGGCGGCTTTTACCACTTCTACAAATAGGGTTTCGTTGCAGGGTAAATTTGCCACCCCGTTCCGCGTTAACCTTATAACTGCCGATTTAACTTTTGGCGGTGGGGTAAACACATGTTCCGAAACTGTAAAAAGGTACTCGATTTCGTAAAATGCCTGAAGTATTACACTTAAAATACCGTACGATTTACTACCGTGTTTTGAAGCAATCCGCCCGGCAACTTCTTTCTGTACCATCCCTACTACTTCGGGAATCCGGTTACGTAAATCCAAAATCCTGAAAAATATTTGAGAAGAGATATTGTATGGAAAATTACCGATTACGGCAAAATTACCTTCGAATTTACCCGAAATATCGGCTTTTAAAAAGTCCCCGGCCCAGATATGTTCCAACTGCGGGAAGTTTTGCCGAAGCCAGGTAACCGATTCCCTGTCGATTTCGATAACATGAAGGTTGAAACAGGTACGGGTTAGCAGGAATTGTGTTAGTACGCCCATGCCGGGCCCTATTTCCAAAACGTCGGTTGTTTCAGGGCTCAGGCTGTCAACAATTTTCCGTGCAATATTAAGGTCGTTCAGAAAATGTTGTCCCAGGCTTTTTTTTGGTTTTACAAAACTCATTACGTTCTTCTCTTCTGTTTCAGGTGAACACAATAAATGCACTTTATGAAATTAACAAAACAAATTTATACTTTTGCAGGCTACCAAACGACGGTAAACAACTTTTTTTCTTTCGTGCCCGAAAGTAGCATAATTTTGGAAATTGGTAACCAGAGCTGATAATACGGCTAAAAAATTTGAATAGTTTGAAAAACTCAGTCCTTAAAATAATAAAGTTCATTATTTTCTTTACGCTGGGAATTTTTATTTTCTGGCTTATTTACAAAGACCAGGACATAGAGCGGATAAAATCGGTACTGAAAAACGAGGTTAACTATTTCTGGGTGGTTATTTCGCTGTTAATCGGGTTGATAAGCCATATCAGCCGCACCATCAGGTGGGGGCTTATGATTGAACCCATTGGGCACAAACCCGGGTTTGTCAATACATTTATGGCTGTAATGATTGGGTATTTAATGAATATGGCTTTCCCCCGGATGGGCGAAATTTCGAGGTGCGGGGTAATGGCAAGGTACGAGAAAATATCGTTTGCCAAATTATTTGGCACCGTGGTAGCAGAACGGTTAATCGATGTTATGTCGCTTCTGTTACTTTTACTGATTGTTATCTTCGCCCAGTTTGGGCAAATGTTACGTTTTTTACAGGCGAACCCCGAAATCAGTGAAAAGCTTTTAAATATGGCAACTTCGCCCTTCCTTTTTGCAGGCATGGCGGCGCTTGCCGTGTTTGCCTTTCTTTTTAAAGACAGTATCAGGCGAACCCTTGTTTTCAGAAAGTTAGCCGCAATGCTGCAGAATTTTAAAGAAGGTTTTATTTCCATACGTTCAATAAAACGAAAGCGTTTGTTCTGGTTTCATTCGGTATTTATCTGGGTTTGCTATTACCTGATGCTTTATGCTGTATTTTTTGCCTTCGATTTTACCCGCGGCTTAAACCCAATAACCGGATTGACCACTTTTGTACTGGCCAGTTTCGGTATGGTAGCCCCGGTACAGGGGGGTATTGGCGCCTATCATTTTATGGCTATCGAAGCCCTGGCTTTATATGGCGTTGCATACGAAAATGGTGTGATTTTTGCATTTGTGGCCCACACCTCGTCAACCGTTATGATAATTCTGGTTGGTTTAATTTCGATGCTCACACTTCCGTTTATTAACCGGAAAGAGGATATTGAAACAACATGAACACCGAGCTATTTATTTCGAACAGGTTATTCTTTGATAAATCGGAACAGCAGTTCCTGTCAAAAAAAATCATAAAGATTGCACTTTTCGGAATTGCACTTGGTTTGGCGGTAATGATTGTATCGGTGGCAGTAATTACCGGCTTTAAAACCGAAATCAGAAATAAGGTTGTTGGTTTTGGTTCGCATATCCAGATTGTTAACTATTCATCTAAAAACTCATACGAAATTCCACCTATCTCAAAAAAACAGCCTTTTCTTGAGAAAGTACAGAAATTAAACAGCGTAAAAACAATCAACGCTTTTGCAACAAAACCCGGAATGATAAAAACCGACGAATCGATACAAGGGATTGTTTTAAAGGGCGTTGAGCCCGGCTACGATTGGTCGTTTTTCAGAAATAATTTGATAGCCGGCACACTGCCCGGATTAAATGATTCGGCCCGGGTGAATGAAATACTTATTTCGGAAAATGTATCGCGGTTTTTAAGGCTTGAAACCGGGAACCTGGCAGTTCTTTATTTTATTAACGAAAACGAGGTAACACCGCGAATGCTGCAACTAAAAGTGTGTGGAATTTATCGCACAAGCCTCGAAGAATTCGACAACCTGTTTGTTTTTGGCGATATTAAACAGGTTCAACGTTTAAACGACTGGCAAAGCGACCAAATAAGTGGGTTCGAGATTCTGGTATCTGAATTTGACAAAATAAATTCAACCGAACGTGAAGTAAGGAACCTGGTTGTGGGTTACAGCAACCAGGACAGTGATATTCTGCGTACTGACAATATAACCAGGCAATACCCGCAAATATTCGACTGGCTGGCGATTTTAGATATGAATGTGTGGGTAATTCTGATATTAATGATTTTGGTTGCAGGATTTAACATGATTTCGGCGCTGCTGGTATTAATTCTGGAGCGAAGCGCAATGATTGGAATACTAAAATCGCTGGGCAGCCCTAACTGGAGTATCAGAAAAGTATTTTTATATCTCTCGGTTTTTCTGACCAGCCGAGGGTTGATTTGGGGAAATGTAATCGGGATTTCGATAATTTTACTGCAGAAATACTTTCATCTCATAAAATTAAACCCTACAACCTATTATGTCGATGTGGTTCCGGTTAATTTTAATCTTTTGCATATTTTACTGTTAAATTTGGGTTGCATTGTGGTAACAACATTGATGTTGGTAATTCCGAGTTACCTGGTAAGCAAAATTTCGCCCGAAAAAACCATTCGTTTCGATTAATTGTTAAAACCTTAAAAAATGCCGTCCGATAAGAAAGTTTAACCGCAAAGAATACAAAGTTAAGCAAGGTTCGCAAAAATATTTTTTGCTTACAACTCAACGTTTATTAAGCTAATCAGCTTTCAGGTAGAATTCTGTTAATATGGAAATCCGAAGGGTATTTTCTATTTTTGCTATGTGAAGTTTACCGCAGAAAATATAAGGCTTGCTTTGAATAGAACGCTTCCCGGTTCGGAATCGCATGTAAAAATGCTCCCAAAGCGCCGGATTTTAACAGCGCCAACTGCAGACCGTTTGTCTGTTAAACACAGTAGTGTTTTGCTTTTACTTTATTTTGATAACGATGATTTGTATGCCATCCTGATAAAACGCCCGGCTCACATGAAACATCATGCCGGGCAAATTGCGCTTCCGGGCGGGAAGATTGAAGAAGGAGAAACAGCGCTCGAGACTGCATTACGTGAAACATGGGAGGAAATCGGGTTAAACCGCGACCAAATTAAAATACTCGGCTCACTTTCTGCTCTTTATGTTGAGGTAAGCAGGTTTCAAATCCACCCTTTTGTGGGCTGGCTCGATAAAAAACCCGGGTTTGTAATCAATAAAAACGAGGTGGAGAAAACAATTTCATTCCCCTTAAAAAGCATGAAAAATACTTTTGATGAAGTGGAACTTGAAACATTTACCGGAAAATTAAATGTTCCCTGTATCTGGTTTGAAGGCGAAATAATTTGGGGTGCAACGGCGATGATTTTATCTGAACTTGCAGATGTTTTGGGGTTGTAACTTTTTAACACATTGTTTCACCATCAGTATTTTCCCACAGCAAAGTAATCTGGGGTATTAATTTTATGCTCAATAACACATGAACTCGAACTTCATTATTTTCTGCTGATTATCTGAATGTTAACCTATTCAAAAAAAAAAAAACGATTCCGTTATATTTTTTAAATGAATTAGGCATTTAAACAATAAACTTTGTAAGGTAACGGATCTGCCTTTACCATCCTGCGTAGAAGGTTGTCAAAGATGCCATCCTTCATATTGCTTCGGTTGAAACGGTAACTGTATTCATCAATATAGGCTTGTAGGTTCTCCACTCGATGGTGCATCCCCCGAAGCCAGCCCTTAAATCCCATAATCACGCGGTGCAGGTCGGGAAAATTATCTCCTTT